>NZ_JAKUGD010000072.1:0-200 GCF_022663775.1 Bacillus cereus group sp. BfR-BA-01350 | reverse complement strand
TTATTGTAAAAAAAGCGTCGGATATGAAGAAAAAGTAAAAGCTACCGTGCGCGGTAGCTTTTTTGTGTAGTGTAAGTGAAAATATATCAGCGATTATTGGAATATATCGACCGTAACTCAAAATATATCGGCGATTTTTAAAATATATCGACTTACCGACAAAAGTTGACAAAGGAGGCTGTCCTAAATAGCCTCCTTTC
>NZ_JAKUGD010000071.1:0-201 GCF_022663775.1 Bacillus cereus group sp. BfR-BA-01350 | reverse complement strand
TCAATCTTACATTTTATATAAACTAAAAGTAGATAATCAATCAACAATAAAAACACTTTTAAAGGAGCGAATTCTCATGAAAGAAAACCGAGACTTATTATTCAACCAAATTGTTACTGTTTCTTGCTTAGGCGGTTTTATTTTACTATCTGGTGTTGCGGCTATTACTAAAATCGCTCAACAACTTTTCATGTAATATAT
>NZ_JAKUGD010000070.1:0-219 GCF_022663775.1 Bacillus cereus group sp. BfR-BA-01350 | reverse complement strand
GCTAGTAATCGCGGATCAGCATGCCGCGGTGAATACGTTCCCGGGCCTTGTACACACCGCCCGTCACACCACGAGAGTTTGTAACACCCGAAGTCGGTGGGGTAACCTTTTTGGAGCCAGCCGCCTAAGGTGGGACAGATGATTGGGGTGAAGTCGTAACAAGGTAGCCGTATCGGAAGGTGCGGCTGGATCACCTCCTTTCTATGGAGAATTGATGAA
>NZ_JAKUGD010000069.1:0-222 GCF_022663775.1 Bacillus cereus group sp. BfR-BA-01350 | reverse complement strand
GTTCGAGGTGGAAGCATGGTGACATGTGGAGCTGACGAATACTAATAGATCGAGGACTTAACCATATAATATGTAGCAAATGTTATCTAGTTTTGAAGGAATATGCCTTCAATAGTTTGGTGATGATGGCAGAGAGGTCACACCCGTTCCCATACCGAACACGGAAGTTAAGCTCTCTAGCGCCGATGGTAGTTGGGACCTTGTCCCTGTGAGAGTAGGACG
>NZ_JAKUGD010000068.1:0-222 GCF_022663775.1 Bacillus cereus group sp. BfR-BA-01350 | reverse complement strand
GGCTTAGAAGCAGCCACCATTTAAAGAGTGCGTAATAGCTCACTAGTCGAGTGACTCTGCGCCGAAAATGTACCGGGGCTAAATACACCACCGAAGCTGCGGATTGATACCAATGGTATCAGTGGTAGGGGAGCGTTCTAAGGACAGTGAAGTCAGACCGGAAGGACTGGTGGAGTGCTTAGAAGTGAGAATGCCGGTATGAGTAGCGAAAGACGGGTGAGA
>NZ_JAKUGD010000067.1:0-223 GCF_022663775.1 Bacillus cereus group sp. BfR-BA-01350 | reverse complement strand
TGGCTAAATTTTCTTCAACAGAAAAAATTCAAGCAGTGAAACGATATTTAGATGGTACAGAAAGTGGAAAAACAATTGCTAAATCTATAGGAGTTACTCCTAGCGTACTTCGTGAGTGGATTAGACGATATGAATCTTCAGGTGAAAAGGCCTTTGAAAAGTGCTATACATTCTACCCAGCCGAGTATAAACTAGATGTACTTTATTATATGAATGAACACGG
>NZ_JAKUGD010000066.1:0-223 GCF_022663775.1 Bacillus cereus group sp. BfR-BA-01350 | reverse complement strand
CTCCTTCGGGAGCAGAGTGACAGGTGGTGCATGGTTGTCGTCAGCTCGTGTCGTGAGATGTTGGGTTAAGTCCCGCAACGAGCGCAACCCTTGATCTTAGTTGCCATCATTTAGTTGGGCACTCTAAGGTGACTGCCGGTGACAAACCGGAGGAAGGTGGGGATGACGTCAAATCATCATGCCCCTTATGACCTGGGCTACACACGTGCTACAATGGACGGTA
>NZ_JAKUGD010000065.1:0-223 GCF_022663775.1 Bacillus cereus group sp. BfR-BA-01350 | reverse complement strand
AATTGACGTTGTTAACCCGATAATGACTCCCACACAAAGTGGTGTTGTTTCTGGTTGTACATCTGATGCCCCTTGAATTTCCGCTAACTCTTCCTCACTTAATTCATTTAATGCTTTTCCCGATGGGTGTTTCGGTAAGTCTTTTAACTTCTCTCTTACTTGTGGATCTTTCCACGCTTCTACTAACTCTTCTTTTGTGAACTTGTATCCTTTTGACATTTCA
>NZ_JAKUGD010000064.1:0-223 GCF_022663775.1 Bacillus cereus group sp. BfR-BA-01350 | reverse complement strand
CTCTATACCCCACCACTACAATAAAAAGAAGTTACCCTCACGGCAACTTCTTTTCCATATACCCCACTTCGTATTCACTAAAATATATCAGCGATTTTTCAAATATATCGACGATTTCTACACTTTTATCGGCGATTTTTTCATTATATCGACGGTTCGACACAGGATATCGACTTACCGACATTCTTCGACAATCAAAGCGCACAACATACCCTATCCCCCA
>NZ_JAKUGD010000063.1:0-223 GCF_022663775.1 Bacillus cereus group sp. BfR-BA-01350 | reverse complement strand
TAGCGGAAATTCAAGGGGCATCAGATGTACAACCAGAAACAACACCACTTTGTGTGGGAGTCATTATCGGGTTAACAACGTCAATTAAGATTTGTAAATAAAATAAAAAACCAAAACGAGAGGATGAATGAAATGTCAAAAGGATACAAGTTCACAAAAGAAGAGTTAGTAGAAGCGTGGAAAGATCCACAAGTAAGAGAGAAGTTAAAAGACTTACCGAAAC
>NZ_JAKUGD010000062.1:0-223 GCF_022663775.1 Bacillus cereus group sp. BfR-BA-01350 | reverse complement strand
CTCCTTCGGGAGCAGAGTGACAGGTGGTGCATGGTTGTCGTCAGCTCGTGTCGTGAGATGTTGGGTTAAGTCCCGCAACGAGCGCAACCCTTGATCTTAGTTGCCATCATTAAGTTGGGCACTCTAAGGTGACTGCCGGTGACAAACCGGAGGAAGGTGGGGATGACGTCAAATCATCATGCCCCTTATGACCTGGGCTACACACGTGCTACAATGGACGGTA
>NZ_JAKUGD010000061.1:0-223 GCF_022663775.1 Bacillus cereus group sp. BfR-BA-01350 | reverse complement strand
ACACTTCGGAAATGGAAAATAGCTTATGAAACAGGAGGATTGGATGCCCTACAATCAAAGAAAAAGGGGCGTCCAACCATGAAAGATAAAAAAATAAAACCAGTAGATGAACGATCAATCGAAGCTTTACAAGCGGAAAATGAGCGTTTACGTATGGAAAATGCATATTTAAAAAAGTTGAATGCCTTAGTTCAAAACAAAGAAAAATCACCAAACAAGACAA
>NZ_JAKUGD010000060.1:0-223 GCF_022663775.1 Bacillus cereus group sp. BfR-BA-01350 | reverse complement strand
AATGTCTGGTTCGTATGAAAAAATATCGCTCTTACAAAGGGACAGTTGGGAAAATTGCGCCAAATATTTTAAATCGCAACTTCCAAGCTGAAAAACCAAATGAAAAGTGGGTTACAGATATTACGGAGTTTAAGTTATTTGGGGAGAAGTTATACCTATCACCAATGTTGGATTTATTTAATGGTGAAATTATCACGTATACAATTGGTTCCAGACCGACCTA
>NZ_JAKUGD010000059.1:0-223 GCF_022663775.1 Bacillus cereus group sp. BfR-BA-01350 | reverse complement strand
GGCTTAGAAGCAGCCACCATTTAAAGAGTGCGTAATAGCTCACTAGTCGAGTGACTCTGCGCCGAAAATGTACCGGGGCTAAATACACCACCGAAGCTGCGGATTGATACCGAATGGTATCAGTGGTAGGGGAGCGTTCTAAGGACAGTGAAGTCAGACCGGAAGGACTGGTGGAGTGCTTAGAAGTGAGAATGCCGGTATGAGTAGCGAAAGACGGGTGAGA
>NZ_JAKUGD010000058.1:0-223 GCF_022663775.1 Bacillus cereus group sp. BfR-BA-01350 | reverse complement strand
TAGGTCGGTCTGGAACCAATTGTATACGTGATAATTTCACCATTAAATAAATCCAACATTGGTGATAGGTATAACTTCTCCCCAAATAACTTAAACTCCGTAATATCTGTAGCCCACTTTTCATTTGGTTTTTCAGCTTGGAAGTTGCGATTTAAAATATTTGGCGCAATTTTCCCAACTGTCCCTTTGTAAGAGCGATATTTTTTCATACGAACCAGACATT
>NZ_JAKUGD010000057.1:0-224 GCF_022663775.1 Bacillus cereus group sp. BfR-BA-01350 | reverse complement strand
ATGATGGCAGAGAGGTCACACCCGTTCCCATACCGAACACGGAAGTTAAGCTCTCTAGCGCCGATGGTAGTTGGGACCTTGTCCCTGTGAGAGTAGGACGTTGCCAGGCAAATGGAGGATTAGCTCAGCTGGGAGAGCACCTGCCTTACAAGCAGGGGGTCGGCGGTTCGATCCCGTCATCCTCCACCATTTAGCCGACTTAGCTCAATTGGTAGAGCAACTGA
>NZ_JAKUGD010000056.1:0-225 GCF_022663775.1 Bacillus cereus group sp. BfR-BA-01350 | reverse complement strand
ATGTTAACCACTACACCACGGGACCATTTGGTTGCGGGGACAGGATTTGAACCTGCGACCTTCGGGTTATGAGCCCGACGAGCTACCGTGCTGCTCCACCCCGCGATGATAAAATATTTACTTTATAAAAAATGGAGGAGGTAGAGGGATTCGAACCCCCGCGCGACTCTCGCCGCCTGTCGGTTTTCAAGACCGATCCCTTCAGCCGAACTTGGGTATACCTCC
>NZ_JAKUGD010000055.1:0-228 GCF_022663775.1 Bacillus cereus group sp. BfR-BA-01350 | reverse complement strand
TGATGATGGCAGAGAGGTCACACCCGTTCCCATACCGAACACGGAAGTTAAGCTCTCTAGCGCCGATGGTAGTTGGGACCTTGTCCCTGTGAGAGTAGGACGTCGCCAAGCTATTTATATCATCGCGGGGTGGAGCAGCACGGTAGCTCGTCGGGCTCATAACCCGAAGGTCGCAGGTTCAAATCCTGTCCCCGCAACCAAATGGTCCCGTGGTGTAGTGGTTAACAT
>NZ_JAKUGD010000054.1:0-236 GCF_022663775.1 Bacillus cereus group sp. BfR-BA-01350 | reverse complement strand
GAGTTACAGGTCCTACCGGAGCTACTGGTCCTACGGGAGCCACCGGTTCTACGGGAGTTACAGGTCCTACCGGAGCCACTGGTCCTACGGGAACCACTGGTTCTACGGGAGCCACTGGTTCTACGGGAGCCACTGGTTCTACGGGAGTTACAGGTCCTACCGGAGCTACTGGTCCTACGGGAGCCACCGGTTCTACGGGAGTTACAGGTCCTACCGGAGCCACTGGTCCTACGGGA
>NZ_JAKUGD010000053.1:0-241 GCF_022663775.1 Bacillus cereus group sp. BfR-BA-01350 | reverse complement strand
ATTTTATTTACAAATCTTAATTGACGTTGTTAACCCGATAATGACTCCCACACAAAGTGGTGTTGTTTCTGGTTGTACATCTGATGCCCCTTGGATTTCCGCTAACTCTTCCTCACTTAATTCATTTAACGCTTTTCCCGATGGGTGTTTCGGTAAGTCTTTTAACTTCTCTCTTACTTGTGGATCTTTCCACGCTTCTACTAACTCTTCTTTTGTGAACTTGTATCCTTTTGACATTTCA
>NZ_JAKUGD010000052.1:0-250 GCF_022663775.1 Bacillus cereus group sp. BfR-BA-01350 | reverse complement strand
CTACCGGAGCTACTGGTCCTACGGGAGCCACCGGTTCTACGGGAGTTACAGGTCCTACCGGAGCCACTGGTCCTACGGGAACCACTGGTTCTACGGGAGTTACAGGTCCTAGCGGAGCCACTGGTTCTACGGGAGCCACCGGTCCTAGCGGAGCCACTGGTTCTACGGGAACTACAGGCCCTACCGGAGATACAGGTCCTACGGGAATTACAGGCCCTACGGGAGTTACAGGTCCTACCGGAGCTACTGG
>NZ_JAKUGD010000051.1:0-258 GCF_022663775.1 Bacillus cereus group sp. BfR-BA-01350 | reverse complement strand
AAAAACGAGAGGATGAATGAAATGTCAAAAGGATACAAGTTCACAAAAGAAGAGTTAGTAGAGGCGTGGAAAGATCCACAAGTAAGAGAGAAGTTAAAAGACTTACCGAAACACCCATCAGGAAAAGCATTAAATGAATTAAGCGAAGAAGAGTTAGCGGAAATCCAAGGGGCATCAGATGTACAACCAGAAACAACACCACTTTGTGTGGGAGTCATTATCGGGTTAACAACGTCAATTAAGATTTGTAAATAAAAT
>NZ_JAKUGD010000050.1:0-260 GCF_022663775.1 Bacillus cereus group sp. BfR-BA-01350 | reverse complement strand
CGGTCCTAGCGGAGCCACTGGTTCTACGGGAACTACAGGCCCTACCGGAGATACAGGTCCTACGGGAATTACAGGCCCTACGGGAGTTACAGGTCCTACCGGAGCTACTGGTCCTACGGGAGCCACCGGTCCTACGGGAGTTACTGGTTCTACGGGAGTTACAGGTCCTACCGGAGCTACTGGAGCTACAGGCGCTACAGCAACAACTTCTACAAAGGCTATCCTTTTTGGTGGTACTAATGCGGGATTTCAGCGCATAG
>NZ_JAKUGD010000049.1:0-267 GCF_022663775.1 Bacillus cereus group sp. BfR-BA-01350 | reverse complement strand
ACACCCATCGGGAAAAGCGTTAAATGAATTAAGTGAGGAAGAGTTAGCGGAAATTCAAGGGGCATCAGATGTACAACCAGAAACAACACCGCTTTGTGTGGGAGTCATTATCGGGTTAACAACGTCAATTAAGATTTGTAAATAAAATAAAAAACGAAAACGAGAGGATGAATGAAATGTCAAAAGGATACAAGTTCACAAAAGAAGAGTTAGTAGAAGCGTGGAAAGATCCACAAGTAAGAGAGAAGTTAAAAGACTTACCGAAAC
>NZ_JAKUGD010000048.1:0-286 GCF_022663775.1 Bacillus cereus group sp. BfR-BA-01350 | reverse complement strand
AAGTGGAGCCTAGCGGGATCGAACCGCTGACCTCCTGCGTGCAAGGCAGGCGCTCTCCCAGCTGAGCTAAGGCCCCATGTTTTTGGGAATATCGGGAAGACAGGATTTGAACCTGCGACCCCCTGGTCCCAAACCAGGTGCTCTACCAAGCTGAGCCACTTCCCGTTAATAAAAGCGCGCCCGAGAGGAGTCGAACCCCTAACCTCTTGATCCGTAGTCAAACGCTCTATCCAATTGAGCTACGGGCGCATATGGTGCCGAGGGCGGGGGTCGAACCCGCACGGTG
>NZ_JAKUGD010000047.1:0-304 GCF_022663775.1 Bacillus cereus group sp. BfR-BA-01350 | reverse complement strand
ACAGTTGGAGGAGTTAGGTGTAAAGCTTCCAGAGAAAGAAAAACGTAAAGAAATGTTTGCGGGATTAGATGATCAAACGAAAGAAAAAGCGAAATCAATTTTAGAGCAAGAAAAGTCTGGAAAATTAACAAGAGAACAAGCAAAAGAAGAATTGACAAAACTAGGAGTGAAGTTGCCGGAAAAGGGTAAACACAAAGAAATGTTTGCGGGATTAGATGATCAAACGAAAGAAAAAGCGAAATCAATTTTAGAGCAAGAGAAATCCGGAAAATTAACACGTGAACAAGCGCAAGAAGAATTAACG
>NZ_JAKUGD010000046.1:0-312 GCF_022663775.1 Bacillus cereus group sp. BfR-BA-01350 | reverse complement strand
TAGGGAAGGGGACAATTTATGTCAATTTAATTAGGGATGGAAGTTGTTCAAGACACTGGGGAATGTCTTATAAATTAGGGAGGAACAACTTCGATACATATACTATAAAAGATAGATGTGACCGGGGTGTGAACATAGAGTGAAAGAGAGAGGGAGTTTTAAATAGAAGATAGAAAGACAAAAAATAAGACCATCACGCAGGATGGCCAAAGGAAGGGGACAATTTATGTCAATTTAATTAGGGATGGAAGTTGTTCAAGACACTGGGGAATGTCTTATAAATTAGGGAGGAACAACTTCGATACATATACT
>NZ_JAKUGD010000045.1:0-313 GCF_022663775.1 Bacillus cereus group sp. BfR-BA-01350 | reverse complement strand
TATTTACTTTATAAAAAATGGAGGAGGTAGAGGGATTCGAACCCCCGCGCGACTCTCGCCGCCTGTCGGTTTTCAAGACCGATCCCTTCAGCCGAACTTGGGTATACCTCCATGAAGGAAAAAATATTTTATTATTTATGTCTAAACCATTTTAAAAGAAAATGGAGGAGGTAGAGGGATTCGAACCCCCGCGCGATTCTCACCGCCTGTCGGTTTTCAAGACCGATCCCTTCAGCCGAACTTGGGTATACCTCCGAGACATATAATAAATAAAGTGGAGCCTAGCGGGATCGAACCGCTGACCTCCTGCGTG
>NZ_JAKUGD010000044.1:0-313 GCF_022663775.1 Bacillus cereus group sp. BfR-BA-01350 | reverse complement strand
ATTATCGGGTTAACAACGTCAATTAAGATTTGTAAATAAAATAAAAAATAAAAACGAGAGGATGAATGAAATGTCAAAAGGATACAAGTTCACAAAAGAAGAGTTAGTAGAAGCGTGGAAAGATCCACAAGTAAGAGAGAAGTTAAAAGATTTACCAAACCATCCATCGGGAAAAGCGTTAAATGAATTAAGCGAAGAAGAATTAGCGGAAATCCAAGGGGCATCAGATGTACAACCAGAAACAACACCACTTTGTGTGGGAGTCATTATCGGGTTAACAACGTCAATTAAGATTTGTAAATAAAATAAAAAA
>NZ_JAKUGD010000043.1:0-346 GCF_022663775.1 Bacillus cereus group sp. BfR-BA-01350 | reverse complement strand
TTTTGTATTCCCATCCGCTATATCTACTTTCGTTATTTCTAACTCACCTTCTACTTTCTTATCTTGAACGATATGTTTAATAATTTGCCCATCCTCTTTTATCTCAAATGCGAACGTCTCTTCATTTACTACATATCCATTTGGCGCTATCGTTTCTTTATACGTGTACTTTCCGTATGGTAATTTGAATTTCGCTATACCTTGCTCATTTGTTTTTCCTTTTACTACTTCTTTTCCTTGTTCGTTGTAGATTGTAAACTCTGCATTTGGTAGTTTTGTATTCCCATCCGCTATATCTACTTTCGTTATTTCTAATTCACCTTTTACATTTTCATTTTTCAGCTCT
>NZ_JAKUGD010000042.1:0-391 GCF_022663775.1 Bacillus cereus group sp. BfR-BA-01350 | reverse complement strand
AGCGTTCATCCTGAGCCAGGATCAAACTCTCCAATAAAGTTAGTTTGTCTAGCATCTAAAATAAAAATTGACGTTTCACGTTGTTTGTTTCGTTCAGTTTTCAAAGAACTTTTTGGTGGAGCCTAGCGGGATCGAACCGCTGACCTCCTGCGTGCAAGGCAGGCGCTCTCCCAGCTGAGCTAAGGCCCCAAACAAGTATCGGGAAGACAGGATTTGAACCTGCGACCCCCTGGTCCCAAACCAGGTGCTCTACCAAGCTGAGCCACTTCCCGAAAGAAAACGCGCCCGAGAGGAGTCGAACCCCTAACCTCTTGATCCGTAGTCAAACGCTCTATCCAATTGAGCTACGGGCGCATATGGTGCCGAGGGCGGGGGTCGAACCCGCACGGTG
>NZ_JAKUGD010000041.1:0-399 GCF_022663775.1 Bacillus cereus group sp. BfR-BA-01350 | reverse complement strand
TAGGACCTGTAACTCCCGTAGAACCAGTGGTTCCCGTAGGACCAGTGGCTCCGGTAGGACCTGTAACTCCCGTAGAACCGGTGGCTCCCGTAGGACCAGTAGCTCCGGTAGGACCTGTAACTCCCGTAGAACCAGTGGCTCCGGTAGGACCTGTAACTCCCGTAGAACCAGTGGTTCCCGTAGGACCAGTGGCTCCGGTAGGACCTGTAACTCCCGTAGAACCGGTGGTTCCCGTAGGACCAGTAGCTCCGGTAGGACCTGTAACTCCCGTAGAACCAGTGGCTCCCGTAGGACCTGTAACTCCCGTAGAACCAGTGGTTCCCGTAGGACCAGTGGCTCCGGTAGGACCTGTAACTCCCGTAGAACCGGTGGCTCCCGTAGGACCAGTAGCTCCGGTAG
>NZ_JAKUGD010000040.1:0-410 GCF_022663775.1 Bacillus cereus group sp. BfR-BA-01350 | reverse complement strand
GGTGCTCTCCCAGCTGAGCTAATCCTCCAAAAGTGGTGACCCGTACGGGATTCGAACCCGTGTTACCGCCGTGAAAGGGCGGTGTCTTAACCACTTGACCAACGGGCCAAATATTATAAATCCTATGGCGGAGAGCAAGGGATTCGAACCCTTGATACGCTTGTGACGTATACACGATTTCCAATCGTGCTCCTTCGGCCAACTCGGACAGCTCTCCAATGGCTCCGCAGGTAGGAATCGAACCTACGACCGATCGGTTAACAGCCGATAGCTCTACCGCTGAGCTACTGCGGAATAATATTGCCTGGCAACGTCCTACTCTCACAGGGACAAGGTCCCAACTACCATCGGCGCTAGAGAGCTTAACTTCCGTGTTCGGTATGGGAACGGGTGTGACCTCTCTGCCATCA
>NZ_JAKUGD010000039.1:0-418 GCF_022663775.1 Bacillus cereus group sp. BfR-BA-01350 | reverse complement strand
ATGTCATATTGAAAATTGGAGCGGAAGACGGGATTCGAACCCGCGACCCCAACCTTGGCAAGGTTGTATTCTACCACTGAACTACTTCCGCAAGACATGTATGAGTTATTTAATTAAAAGTGCGGGTGAAGGGAGTCGAACCCCCACGCCAAAGGCGCCAGATCCTAAGTCTGGTGCGTCTGCCAATTCCGCCACACCCGCATATTAATTTATTTAAGAAAAATGGGGCGACTGATGGGAATCGAACCCACGAATGCCGGAGCCACAATCCGGTGCGTTAACCACTTCGCCACAACCGCCATAATTTCTGGTGCCGACTAGAGGACTTGAACCCCCAACCTACTGATTACAAGTCAGTTGCTCTACCAATTGAGCTAAGTCGGCTAAATGGTGGAGGATGACGGGATCGAACCGCCGA
>NZ_JAKUGD010000038.1:0-488 GCF_022663775.1 Bacillus cereus group sp. BfR-BA-01350 | reverse complement strand
CCCACTTTTCATTTGGTTTTTCAGCTTGGAAGTTGCGATTTAAAATATTTGGCGCAATTTTCCCAACTGTCCCTTTGTAAGAGCGATATTTTTTCATACGAACCAGACATTTTAACCCTAATTCTTTCATAAGGCGATATACTTTTTTATGATTTACTTTGTGTCCACGATTCATAAGTTCATCACGAATACGACGATAACCATAACACCCATCGTGTTCATTATAAATAGCTTGAATCAGTTCTTTTACCTCCTCATTTGGATCAGGACGATTAAAACGTTTCATCCAGTAATAGTACGTACTACGTGGAATGTTTGCGAGTTGAAGTAACTCCTTGATAGGAAATTCATGCCTTAACTCGTAGATTACTTGCGCTTTGTCTTGTTTGGTGATTTTTCTTTGTTTTGAACTAAGGCATTCAACTTTTTTAAATATGCATTTTCCATACGTAAACGCTCATTTTCCGCTTGTAAAGCTTCGATTGATC
>NZ_JAKUGD010000037.1:0-507 GCF_022663775.1 Bacillus cereus group sp. BfR-BA-01350 | reverse complement strand
TGAAGTGACCCCCGAAAGTTAGACAGGTCGTTTCATTAGGCAGCCTCTAGGGTATGAGCCCGGTATTGTACTGGGCTCATACCCTTTAATTTTGCCTTAATTCTTTTATGATTATAGTATTCTATATACTTTGCTAATTCTTGTTTGAAATGTGTTATACTTTCAAATTCTTTTCGATACAGAAATTCCGATTTCATGATACCGAAGAAATTTTCAATAACGGCATTGTCATAACAGTTTCCTTTGCGAGACATACTTTGAGTTATGCCACGATTCTTAAGAGAATGACGGTATTGTTTCATTTGATAGTGCCAACCTTGATCAGAGTGAATGAGGAGTTTATCTGGATCGGTTACACAATAAAGGGCTTGGTCCAACATCGTTGAAACAAGGGAATAGGTCGGTCTGGAACCAATTGTATACGTGATAATTTCACCATTAAATAAATCCAACATTGGTGATAGGTATAACTTCTCCCCAAATAACTTAAACTCCGTAATATCTGTA
>NZ_JAKUGD010000036.1:0-524 GCF_022663775.1 Bacillus cereus group sp. BfR-BA-01350 | reverse complement strand
CCTTCATCGACTCCTAGTGTCAAGGCATCCACCGTGCGCCCTTTCTAACTTAACCAAACTAAAAATTAAAAAATATGAGCTACACTGTTATCTAGTTTTCAAAGAACATACCATTTGCTATTTAAAATAGCTTTTTGGTGGAGCCTAGCGGGATCGAACCGCTGACCTCCTGCGTGCAAGGCAGGCGCTCTCCCAGCTGAGCTAAGGCCCCAAGTTGTATGGTGGGCCTAAATGGACTCGAACCATCGACCTCACGCTTATCAGGCGTGCGCTCTAACCAGCTGAGCTATAGGCCCATACAAATTGCAGGATTTATTTATATCATATCCTCATTTAAGAGTCAATACTTTTTATTGAACTCTCAAAACTAAACGAAAACGAAACACGGAAACTTATATTGATAAACAGCGCTTATCAATTCTCCATAGAAAGGAGGTGATCCAGCCGCACCTTCCGATACGGCTACCTTGTTACGACTTCACCCCAATCATCTGTCCCACCTTAGGCGGCTGGCTCCAAAAGGT
>NZ_JAKUGD010000035.1:0-606 GCF_022663775.1 Bacillus cereus group sp. BfR-BA-01350 | reverse complement strand
CCTTCATCGACTCCTAGTGTCAAGGCATCCACCGTGCGCCCTTTCTAACTTAACCAAACTAAAAATTAAAAAATATGAGCTACACTGTTATCTAGTTTTCAAAGAACATACATTTATATATGAGAGATAGTTCTCTCAAAACTGAACAAAACGAAACACGGAAACTTATATTGATGAACATCGTTCATCAATTCTCCATAGAAAGGAGGTGATCCAGCCGCACCTTCCGATACGGCTACCTTGTTACGACTTCACCCCAATCATCTGTCCCACCTTAGGCGGCTGGCTCCAAAAGGTTACCCCACCGACTTCGGGTGTTACAAACTCTCGTGGTGTGACGGGCGGTGTGTACAAGGCCCGGGAACGTATTCACCGCGGCATGCTGATCCGCGATTACTAGCGATTCCAGCTTCATGTAGGCGAGTTGCAGCCTACAATCCGAACTGAGAACGGTTTTATGAGATTAGCTCCACCTCGCGGTCTTGCAGCTCTTTGTACCGTCCATTGTAGCACGTGTGTAGCCCAGGTCATAAGGGGCATGATGATTTGACGTCATCCCCACCTTCCTCCGGTTTGTCACCGGCAGTCACCTTAGAGTGCCCAACT
>NZ_JAKUGD010000034.1:0-740 GCF_022663775.1 Bacillus cereus group sp. BfR-BA-01350 | reverse complement strand
CGCGCCCGAGAGGAGTCGAACCCCTAACCTCTTGATCCGTAGTCAAACGCTCTATCCAATTGAGCTACGGGCGCATATGGTGCCGAGGGCGGGGGTCGAACCCGCACGGTGGTCACCCACCGCAGGATTTTAAGTCCTGTGCGTCTGCCTGTTCCGCCACCCCGGCATGTCATATTGAAAATTGGAGCGGAAGACGGGATTCGAACCCGCGACCCCAACCTTGGCAAGGTTGTATTCTACCACTGAACTACTTCCGCAAGACATGTTTGAGTTATTTCATTAAAAGTGCGGGTGAAGGGAGTCGAACCCCCACGCCAAAGGCGCTAGATCCTAAGTCTAGTGCGTCTGCCAATTCCGCCACACCCGCATATTTCATTAAAAATGGTGAGCCATGAAGGACTCGAACCTTCGACCCTCTGATTAAAAGTCAGATGCTCTACCAACTGAGCTAATGGCTCTTACAATAAAAACTGGTGCCGACTAGAGGACTTGAACCCCCAACCTACTGATTACAAGTCAGTTGCTCTACCAATTGAGCTAAGTCGGCTAAATGGTGGAGGATGACGGGATCGAACCGCCGACCCCCTGCTTGTAAGGCAGGTGCTCTCCCAGCTGAGCTAATCCTCCGGATTGCCTGGCAACGTCCTACTCTCACAGGGACAAGGTCCCAACTACCATCGGCGCTAGAGAGCTTAACTTCCGTGTTCGGTATGGGAACGGGTGTGACCTCTCTGCCATCA
>NZ_JAKUGD010000033.1:0-852 GCF_022663775.1 Bacillus cereus group sp. BfR-BA-01350 | reverse complement strand
ATGTCATATTGAAAATTGGAGCGGAAGACGGGATTCGAACCCGCGACCCCAACCTTGGCAAGGTTGTATTCTACCACTGAACTACTTCCGCAAGACATGTATGAGTTATTTTATTAAAAGTGCGGGTGAAGGGAGTCGAACCCCCACGCCAAAGGCGCTAGATCCTAAGTCTAGTGCGTCTGCCAATTCCGCCACACCCGCATATTTTGTTAAAATGGTGAGCCATGAAGGACTCGAACCTTCGACCCTCTGATTAAAAGTCAGATGCTCTACCAACTGAGCTAATGGCTCTTAATGGCTGGGCTAGCTGGATTCGAACCAGCGCATGACGGAGTCAAAGTCCGTTGCCTTACCGCTTGGCTATAGCCCATTAATTAAGAATGGTGGAGGGGGGCAGATTCGAACTGCCGAACCCGAAGGAGCGGATTTACAGTCCGCCGCGTTTAGCCACTTCGCTACCCCTCCGACATATATGGTGGAGGATGACGGGATCGAACCGCCGACCCCCTGCTTGTAAGGCAGGTGCTCTCCCAGCTGAGCTAATCCTCCATTTTGCCTGGCAAAGTCCTACTCTCACAGGGACAAGGTCCCAACTACCATCGGCGCTAGAGAGCTTAACTTCCGTGTTCGGTATGGGAACGGGTGTGACCTCTCTGCCATCATTACCAGACTGTATTCATTTAAGACAAGAATTATTGTAACTCATTTAACTTTGAAAGTCAACAAGTTTTTTTATATTCTTTCAAAACTAGATAACATTGCTACATATTATATGGTTAAGTCCTCGATCTATTAGTATTCGTCAGCTCCACATGTCACCATGCTTCCACCTCGAACCTATCAACCTGATCA
>NZ_JAKUGD010000032.1:0-1274 GCF_022663775.1 Bacillus cereus group sp. BfR-BA-01350 | reverse complement strand
GTATGTTCTTTGAAAACTAGATAACAGTGTAGCTCATATTTTTTAATTTTTAGTTTGGTTAAGTTAGAAAGGGCGCACGGTGGATGCCTTGACACTAGGAGTCGATGAAGGACGGGACTAACGCCGATATGCTTCGGGGAGCTGTAAGTAAGCTTTGATCCGAAGATTTCCGAATGGGGAAACCCACCATACGTAATGGTATGGTATCCTTATCTGAATACATAGGGTAAGGAAGACAGACCCAGGGAACTGAAACATCTAAGTACCTGGAGGAAGAGAAAGCAAATGCGATTTCCTGAGTAGCGGCGAGCGAAACGGAACATAGCCCAAACCAAGAGGCTTGCCTCTTGGGGTTGTAGGACATTCTATACGGAGTTACAAAGGAACGAGGTAGACGAAGCGACCTGGAAAGGTCCGTCGTAGAGGGTAACAACCCCGTAGTCGAAACTTCGTTCTCTCTTGAATGTATCCTGAGTACGGCGGAACACGTGAAATTCCGTCGGAATCTGGGAGGACCATCTCCCAAGGCTAAATACTCCCTAGTGATCGATAGTGAACCAGTACCGTGAGGGAAAGGTGAAAAGCACCCCGGAAGGGGAGTGAAAGAGATCCTGAAACCGTGTGCCTACAAATAGTCAGAGCCCGTTAACGGGTGATGGCGTGCCTTTTGTAGAATGAACCGGCGAGTTACGATCCCGTGCGAGGTTAAGCTGAAGAGGCGGAGCCGCAGCGAAAGCGAGTCTGAATAGGGCGTTTAGTACGTGGTCGTAGACCCGAAACCAGGTGATCTACCCATGTCCAGGGTGAAGTTCAGGTAACACTGAATGGAGGCCCGAACCCACGCACGTTGAAAAGTGCGGGGATGAGGTGTGGGTAGCGGAGAAATTCCAATCGAACCTGGAGATAGCTGGTTCTCCCCGAAATAGCTTTAGGGCTAGCCTTAAGTGTAAGAGTCTTGGAGGTAGAGCACTGATTGGACTAGGGGTCCTCATCGGATTACCGAATTCAGTCAAACTCCGAATGCCAATGACTTATCCTTAGGAGTCAGACTGCGAGTGATAAGATCCGTAGTCAAAAGGGAAACAGCCCAGACCGCCAGCTAAGGTCCCAAAGTGTGTATTAAGTGGAAAAGGATGTGGAGTTGCTTAGACAACTAGGATGTTGGCTTAGAAGCAGCCACCATTTAAAGAGTGCGTAATAGCTCACTAGTCGAGTGACTCTGCGCCGAAAATGTACCGGGGCTAAATACACCACCGAAGCTGCGGATTGATACC
>NZ_JAKUGD010000031.1:0-1718 GCF_022663775.1 Bacillus cereus group sp. BfR-BA-01350 | reverse complement strand
AATGGTATCAGTGGTAGGGGAGCGTTCTAAGGACAGTGAAGTCAGACCGGAAGGACTGGTGGAGTGCTTAGAAGTGAGAATGCCGGTATGAGTAGCGAAAGACGGGTGAGAATCCCGTCCACCGAATGCCTAAGGTTTCCTGAGGAAGGCTCGTCCGCTCAGGGTTAGTCAGGACCTAAGCCGAGGCCGACAGGCGTAGGCGATGGACAACAGGTTGATATTCCTGTACCACCTCTTTATCGTTTGAGCAATGGAGGGACGCAGAAGGATAGAAGAAGCGTGCGATTGGTTGTGCACGTCCAAGCAGTTAGGCTGATAAGTAGGCAAATCCGCTTATCGTAAAGGCTGAGCTGTGATGGGGAAGCTCCTTATGGAGCGAAGTCTTTGATTCCCCGCTGCCAAGAAAAGCTTCTAGCGAGATAAAAGGTGCCTGTACCGCAAACCGACACAGGTAGGCGAGGAGAGAATCCTAAGGTGTGCGAGAGAACTCTGGTTAAGGAACTCGGCAAAATGACCCCGTAACTTCGGGAGAAGGGGTGCTTTCTTAACGGAAAGCCGCAGTGAATAGGCCCAAGCGACTGTTTAGCAAAAACACAGCTCTCTGCGAAGCCGTAAGGCGAAGTATAGGGGGTGACACCTGCCCGGTGCTGGAAGGTTAAGGAGAGGGGTTAGCGTAAGCGAAGCTCTGAACTGAAGCCCCAGTAAACGGCGGCCGTAACTATAACGGTCCTAAGGTAGCGAAATTCCTTGTCGGGTAAGTTCCGACCCGCACGAAAGGTGTAACGATTTGGGCACTGTCTCAACCAGAGACTCGGTGAAATTATAGTACCTGTGAAGATGCAGGTTACCCGCGACAGGACGGAAAGACCCCGTGGAGCTTTACTGTAGCCTGATATTGAATTTTGGTACAGTTTGTACAGGATAGGCGGGAGCCTTTGAAACCGGAGCGCTAGCTTCGGTGGAGGCGCTGGTGGGATACCGCCCTGACTGTATTGAAATTCTAACCTACGGGTCTTATCGACCCGGGAGACAGTGTCAGGTGGGCAGTTTGACTGGGGCGGTCGCCTCCTAAAGTGTAACGGAGGCGCCCAAAGGTTCCCTCAGAATGGTTGGAAATCATTCGTAGAGTGCAAAGGCATAAGGGAGCTTGACTGCGAGACCTACAAGTCGAGCAGGGACGAAAGTCGGGCTTAGTGATCCGGTGGTTCCGCATGGAAGGGCCATCGCTCAACGGATAAAAGCTACCCCGGGGATAACAGGCTTATCTCCCCCAAGAGTCCACATCGACGGGGAGGTTTGGCACCTCGATGTCGGCTCATCGCATCCTGGGGCTGTAGTCGGTCCCAAGGGTTGGGCTGTTCGCCCATTAAAGCGGTACGCGAGCTGGGTTCAGAACGTCGTGAGACAGTTCGGTCCCTATCCGTCGTGGGCGTAGGAAATTTGAGAGGAGCTGTCCTTAGTACGAGAGGACCGGGATGGACGCACCGCTGGTGTACCAGTTGTTCTGCCAAGGGCATAGCTGGGTAGCTATGTGCGGAAGGGATAAGTGCTGAAAGCATCTAAGCATGAAGCCCCCCTCAAGATGAGATTTCCCATAGCGTAAGCTAGTAAGATCCCTGAAAGATGATCAGGTTGATAGGTTCGAGGTGGAAGCATGGTGACATGTGGAGCTGACGAATACTAATAGATCGAGGACTTAACCATATAATATGTAGCAA
>NZ_JAKUGD010000030.1:0-2544 GCF_022663775.1 Bacillus cereus group sp. BfR-BA-01350 | reverse complement strand
GATGGCAGAGAGGTCACACCCGTTCCCATACCGAACACGGAAGTTAAGCTCTCTAGCGCCGATGGTAGTTGGGACCTTGTCCCTGTGAGAGTAGGACGTCGCCAAGCAACTGTAAGACGAGTCAAAATGACTCGTCTTTTTTGTGTTTCTAACTTCTTATTAGCCTCGAGTTATCCTTTTGTATTCAATTTCTTTCATCATTTTCGATGTGTAGTTTCAGATTTTCTATTTTATTTTTTGTGGAAGCAATCTATTGGTGTGTTAAAATAGTACCGTTATTTTTTGAGTGCTTTAATATAGGGATATTTAATTTTTAAAAAGGAGATAATATGAAAAAGATAGGTATAATTACTATAGTAGTTTTAATCCTTCTAGCGATTGTGTATATGTTAGTTGGAAATTATTTTTATAACTATGCGTTGAATGCGAAACAAGAAAAAGAATTTTTGGAAGATAATCCTCATTTAGTAGAAACGGTAAATGCATCGGGAGATGCATTGGCTACAAATGAAGAGAAGAATGCGAACCTCGTATCAAAGTATAAGCCTAACACATTAACTATACGTTCTTTCGATAAACTGAATTTAACAGGTTATGAATATATGAATGAACAATCTAGTCATAAATGGGCGATTGTAGTTCATGGATACAATGGTAGGGCATCAGAAATGACGAAATATATTCGTAACTTTTATGAACAAGGCTATAATGTCATAGCACCAGATCTTCGTGGGCACGGGAATAGTGAAGGGGATTATGTTGGTATGGGCTGGCATGATCGTAAAGACATTTTGATTTGGATTCAACAAATTGTAAAGAAAGATCCTAATGCTGAAATAGCACTATTTGGTGTTTCGATGGGCGCGGCAACTGTAATGATGACTTCAGGTGAGGATTTACCTTCTAACGTTAAAGTTATTATTGAAGATTGTGGGTACTCAACTGTTGTTGATGAATTTACGTATCAATTAAAAGATCTATTCCACTTGCCGAAGTTTCCTGTTATGAATGCGGCAAATACAGTTACAAAATTAAGAGCTGGATATGATTTAGAAGAAGCTTCAGCTATTAAACAAGTTGCAAAAAGTAAAACACCGATGCTATTCATTCATGGGGATGCGGATACATTCGTTCCTTTTGAAATGTTAGATGAAGTATATAATGCTGCAAAAGTAGAAAAAGAGAAATTAATTGTTCCAGGTGCTGGACATGGAGAAGCTGAGAAGATAGATTCAAATACGTATTGGAATACCGTATGGAAGTTCGTGGGAAGATATATTCAAGCATAATTAGATTTATATATGCGATAATCAGAAGGTAATACTTTTGATTATCGTTTTTCTATTTATAGATTTATTTTAGGTTGTAGTATATAAGGCTTGAAGCATAAATTTTTGAATTCCTTAGTGCCAGTGCTACAATGATTGAAAACTACATGTTAATGAGGTGTTTCTATGAAAATTGAAGTATGGTCAGATTTTGTATGCCCGTTTTGCTACATTGGGAAACGTAGATTAGAAGTAGCTTTAGAGCAATTTCCTCATAAGAAGGATGTTGAAGTTGAGTTTAAAAGTTTTGAATTAGACCAAAATGCTCCAATCTATTCTGGAACAAGTATTAATGAAGTACTTGCATCAAAGTATGGGATTAGTATTGAAGAAGCGAAACGTAATAACGTGCAGCTAGGTAATCATGCAGCTAGTATGGGTTTAAGTTTTAATTTTGATGAGATGAAGCCGACGAACACTTTTGATGCGCATCGTCTTGCGAAATTTGCAAAGGATCAAGGGAAAGAAAAAGAGATTACGGAAAATCTACTTTTTGCATATTTCACTGAATCAAGAAATTTAAGTGATGTGGATACGCTCGCTACTATAGCTGAAGCTTCAGGTCTAGACAAACAAGAAGCTTTACAGGTTATTAATGATAAAAGCGCATATGCAAATGATGTTAGAGTTGATGAAGCGATTGCTCAGCAATATCAAATTTCAGGAGTACCTTATTTTATTATTAATCAAAAGTATGCTATTTCAGGTGCACAACCACTTGAAACTTTTGTTGGTGCACTTCAGCAAGTGTGGGAAGAAGAGAATCCTGTACCTAAGTTACAAGAGCTTTCTTCAGAAGGTGGAAGCGATATGTCTTGTACAGATGAAAGCTGTTCGGTACCTTCAAAAGAACAATAGTTTTTATGATGGAAAGCAACCCATAGAGTATTATATGGGTTGCTTATATATTCTGATAGAAGAGGTATGTAAATAGGGTTTTAAAAAAATGAAGTTTTTTTTAAAAACGTATTGACGATTAATACTTAGAGGTGTAATATAGAACAAGTCGCCGATGACAATAACGTCAAAAGCGACAAACGAAATGAAAAACTTAGTTGACATTGAAAGATGAAAATGTTAACATAAGGAAGTCGCAAATGAGCGGCAGACAAGTTCTTTGAAAACTGAACGAAACAAACAACGTGAAACGTCAATTTTTATTTTATGATGCTAGACAAACTAACTTTATTGGAGAGTTTGATCCTGGCTCAGGATG
>NZ_JAKUGD010000029.1:0-2974 GCF_022663775.1 Bacillus cereus group sp. BfR-BA-01350 | reverse complement strand
ATTTGCGACTTCCTTATGTTAACATTTTCATCTTTCAATGTCAACTAAGTTTTTTATTTCGTTTGTCGCTTTCGACGTTGTTGTCATCGGCGACTTGTTCTATATTACACCCCTATTCAATAATAGTCAATATTAATCTTTCACTTTTTTAGAAAAGATGAAACAGCTACTCATATTCCTCTTTATTTTTCATACATATAATTAAAATACCTGAAAGGGGTGTAGAAATTGTTCGATCCTCCCTTATTACATATCATCAACGCCCATTCAAGAAACCCACATTATCATAAGAATTTTCCTATCATTCTATTTTGGAGCCAAAAAAGTGGTTGTACTTCTCTTGCTAAGTGGTTTTTTTATCAGATTGACTTATTACAGACAGCTCTAAATTATAGTCCTTTCATTCATAATTATGAATATGACATATACAAAAGTACACCTGCCTATAGTGTT
The DNA here is from genome assembly GCF_022663775.1 of Bacillus cereus group sp. BfR-BA-01350. NCBI lineage: Bacteria > Bacillati > Bacillota > Bacilli > Caryophanales > Bacillaceae > Bacillus > Bacillus cereus group sp. BfR-BA-01350. The sequence goes on along the minus strand of NZ_JAKUGD010000029.1, from coordinate 2,521 downwards.
CGACTAGGTATAGCATTACGCGAAAAACAAAAAGAAACTTTTAAGCTTGTTCGTAACCCTTATAGACGAGCAGTGAGCTCTTTCGTATCCTTAATCGCACCTCCCTATATAGAAAATCCCGAATGGAAACCCATCCGAAAGTTTTTATATCAAGATGAAAACTCCTCCAAAGGCCTCTCATTTAAACAATTTCTATACTATCTATTCATTAATGATGCTCAAGGAAATGATATTAACCCGCATTTCACACAACAATATATAGCTGGTGAAGAAGAATATGTGACCAATTATATATACTTAGAAAACTTCGATCAGGATATGAAAGCATTAGAAAAGCGTTTCGAATTAAAAACTGCACCAATAAATGAGTTCTCAATATCATGGCATCATCAAACTCCCGCCATGATTTATAAAGGGAATTTTAGCGAAGCCGATATTACTGACCCTTTATTTCCTCGCTACCCCACTTTCGAAAGTTTTTATGATACCGAATGTATACAACTCGTTCAAACAATATTTCAAAATGATTTCAATACGTATAAATATAGTAGAGAATACCTATACTGATTTCAATCTATTATCTTTGCCAAATAAAAAAACACCTAATATATATATAAGGTGTTTTTTATATTTAAACTATATACAATATGTTACTTAGCATTCCTTACTATTCAAGTTATTCTTCTTTAATAACTTACTTATCTTTTGTCTATCTGCCCATCCTACTCCTATTAAGACTAAACTTCCTCCTATTACTATCTTCCAAGTTAAAGACTCATCTAATAAAGCAATTGAAGCAACAATACTTATTAACGGTAAGGCATTTAAATATAATCCACTTACTGATGCCGAGACTGTCTCTAATGCTTTATTCCAAAACCAATACGCTAAAATTGTTGCGCCTATAACAAGATACATTACACTAAATCCAGTCTTCCATGTTTCGATTTCTGGGAAACCATAGTAAAAAGTTTCTACCATTGCAAATGGTAATAAAATAACAGCTCCAATAATTAAAGTTAATGTTGTAAAAACCTTGTTTAATAAATACTGTTCTTGTTTTGGTCTTTTCAGCAATACTGTATAGAAAGCAAATAAGAAAGTGCTTAATAAAATAAGGGTATCTCCTATTAAAGATACTTCTTGATTACCGTTACTAGATGGGATGGTAATAAGAAGTACTCCAGCAGCTCCCAATACAATACCGATCCAATAATTAAGCTGAATTTTTTCTTTCAAAAAGATCGCTGAAAAAAGAATTGTAACTAACGGTAAAGCAGCATCAATAATACTAACATGTAATCCACTTGTTAAAGAAATACCGTAGGATGTGAACATAAAGTAACCAGCTACACCAGTAAAAGATAGTAAACTCATTCTTTTCCACGGCACTTGTTTATGTACAACCGATTTTTTTAATTGTTTAAATGAAAATAGCAAACAAATTCCACCAGCGAAGAAAAGGCGAATAAATAACAAAGTAAATGGCTGAATAGATTCTAACGCCCACTTTGTTGGCGCAATGGCTGTCCCCCATAATATAACAGCCACTAATAACATGCATATTTCTTTCATAATCCCCCACACCCATCAATAATATATATTAATTACCTTAATTATAGATTTTTTGATGAATAAAATCCTTTAAAAGTGAAAAGACATTGTATAAATTGAAACTTTAATCAGTGGGGGTTTACTTCAGCGCATGTCACATAGCTCAAAAGCGTTGCGAAATGTTGGCTTGTACACGATGAAACAAAGTTACTTAAACAATAACAGGATGGCTACTGTAAAAGAAGTAGATACTGCCATGCAAGCCAATACGAATGATTGGGGCGTTCAATCAAATTTTGTTCAAGCGATTCGCAGAGCCTTATATGCAGAAGTGAAGAGCTTTTTTAAAGCGTTGGAACAATGGAAGAAAAATCCTGAGAAGTTCACAGGGCGTCCGAAGTTTCCAAATTATTCTCATTCCACTGACAAACGAATCATTGAAATCTATCAAGTCCCTAAAGTGGATAATAACGGGTATTGGATGGTTCCGATGAATGTGGCATTCAGAAAAAATTGGGTTCCATTAAAATACGTATGCCGAAAAATTTAAGACATAAAAAAACCTTCTACATTGAGATTGTACCGAAGCAAAAAAGTCGGTTCTTGAGGTGCATGATACATATGAAATGCATGTTTCTCAAATGAAGAAACCATCCACGACTACGAGTAACGCTTTGAATTGCGATTTAGGTGTAGATAGATTAGTAAGTTGCGTGACAAATCGTAGGGTAGCATGAATGCTAGAGCGTCAAACTGTCTAGCGATAGACGAAAAGACCTAGCGCTCGAGCTCAAGCCCCCACTGTAAGGCTTCGTCTCACTGGGGGTAGTTGACTTTAAAACGTCTCTATTTCATCCTTTTCTCTCATTAAGATTACTAAATTTACGGATTATGACATTTGATATATAAAAATAAACACAAAAAAACCTAAGTCGAAACGACTTAGGTTTTTGCTTGGCGACGTCCT
>NZ_JAKUGD010000028.1:0-5421 GCF_022663775.1 Bacillus cereus group sp. BfR-BA-01350 | reverse complement strand
TTTCGTTCAGTTTTCAAAGAACTTGTCTGTCGCTCATTTGCGACTTCCTTATGTTAACATTTTCATCTTTCAATGTCAACTAAGTTTTTTATTTCGTTTGTCGCTTTCGACTTTGTTGTCATCGGCGACTTGTTCTATATTACACCTCTAAGTAGCAATCGTCAATACCTTTTTATAAAAATATTTAATTACATGCTTTTATGCTCTTTTAGCTAGATACATCCCCACAAAAATTCATTATCGGAAACTACCTTCTGCTTCTCATTAGTTTATTCTTGCAACACATATTCAATTTAATTTACGTGGACATTTCTCTCCAACAAAACTATTAACCTTATTTTAACAAATAATATTATATAATTAGGGGGTTGTTGTACTATCAATGAACTCTATTAGAAGCAGGTGAAGATATGAAAGATATACGTATCCTTATAGCAGACGATGATAAAGAAATCCGAAATTTATTAAAAATATATTTGGAACGAGAATTATATATGGTAGATACTGCGATTAATGGCGATGAAGCCTTACAATTATTTAATCAAAACAACTATAACCTCGTTATACTAGACCTTATGATGCCGAAAGTAGATGGTATTGAAGTATGTAGAAAGCTTAGAGATAAAACGAACGTACCGATATTAATGCTAACCGCTAAAGATCACGAAATTGATAAAATTTTAGGTTTAAGCATTGGTGCTGATGATTACATTACAAAGCCTTTCAGTATTCATGAAGTCATTGCACGAGTAAAAGCTCTTATGCGGCGTTTTTTAGTTCTTGGAAGTGACGCTAATATACAAGAGAAAACAACTCTAACTTTTAAAGGCCTATTGATTGATTTAAATACATATACAGTTCATACAAACAAAGAAGAAATTAACTTAACCGGAAAAGAACTGGAACTATTAAAATTCTTCACTTCAAATCCAGGACAAGTATTTACAAAAACACAGCTCTTCCGAAATGTGTGGGACGATAATTATATAGAAGATGACAATACCGTTATGGTACATATTCGAAAACTCAGAAAGAAAATAGAAGTCGATCCTTCCAACCCAAAATTCATTCAAACTGTATGGGGAATTGGTTATAAGTTTGTAGGTGAACAGCTTGAAGACTGATAAAACCCTTTTCCTTATTTCATTACAACTTATCATTTGCGGGCTTTTAAATATACAAATGGACCCAAGGGTAAAAATATCTTTATTTATTACCCTTATCTTAATTACAATGTATCTCTTCTTTTCAAGAATACAATTCATTCAGCACCGCAAATCAATAGATACTAAATTAAGTCGTGTACTAAAAGGTAATTTACAAGCAAGATTATTTACAAGCAATGATCGTTCATTACATAATATCGTTTTTTCAATAAACGAACTAATAGCTGAATTAGAAAAGGTTCGGATTGAAGCAAAGAAGTCTGAGGAATCTAGAAAAAAACTTCTGTCTAGTATCTCGCACGATATACGAACACCACTTACCTCCATTATCGGCTATATTGATGCCTTAAAAGATGGGGTTGCTGCTTCTGAAATAGAAAAGCAAGAATATCTTAAAATACTGTATATGAAATCAAATAACTTGAAGCACCTAGTTGATGAGATATTCAATATGGCGAAGCTAGATGCTAACGAATTTCCACTAAAAGAAGAAGAACTCGACTTTTCTGAAGTTACTAGAGAAGTTTTGATTGAATTTTTACCTGAGCTCTCAAAACATAATATTGAACTACAAATTCTCATACCAGAATCTACTTTTCCTATCATGGCAGATCAACTTAGCCTTATACGAATTATAGGTAATTTAATGAAAAATGCTATTTACTACGGAAAGGACGGGAAAACAGTAGGAGTCGAACTATTAGAAACCGATACAGAATATGAACTTCTTATTTGGGACAAAGGCCCTGGTATTCCAAAACATGATTTGCAAAACATATTTGAGCGAATGTACCGAAGCGAACAATCAAGAAACTCCTCTTTTGGTGGTAGCGGTCTCGGACTTTCTATTTCTAAAGCGCTCGTTGAAAAGAATGGCGGGCATATATGGGTTGAAAGTAATCCATGGGAAAGAACCACTTTTGGATTTTCCATTCCAAAACACAATACTTTTAAGAAATAGTTAAGAAATGATTAATATGCAGTTAAACCTTCCTTCTTATCATGTAAGTAAGAACTTATAGAAAGTGGGTGTCTCCTATAAATACAATTATAAAAACAACTAATCTTACTAAAGTATATGGCAATCAAAAATCCGTAGATAATCTAAATATTAACGTTCAACAGGGAGAGATTTATGGATTCATAGGTCGTAACGGTGCTGGTAAAACAACAACCATTCGTATGCTACTCGGTCTTATAAAGCCTACAAGTGGAACTATCGAAATATTCGGAGAGGACTTATTTCAAAATCAAAAAGATATTTTAAGTAGAATTGGTTCTATCGTTGAAGTTCCAGGGTTTTATGAAAACTTAACTGCAAAAGAAAACTTATTAATTAACGCAAAGATAATTGGGGTTCACAAAAAGAATGCTATTGAAGAAGCTTTAGAAATAGTAGGCTTGCAACATGAAACAAAAAAGTTAGTGGGAAAGTATTCTTTAGGCATGAAACAGCGTTTAGGAATTGCACGCGCCCTTCTCCATTATCCCGAACTACTCATATTAGATGAACCAACTAACGGACTAGACCCCATCGGGATTAAAGAAATGCGAAAACTTATTCATTCTTTAGCTCAAGAAAGGAATATAACGATACTCATTTCTAGTCACATATTAGCCGAGGTAGAACAGTTAGTTGATCGTATCGGAATTATTCACGAAGGAAAGTTACTAGAAGAAGTTTCTCTTGATACGCTACGCAAAGCAAACCGTAAATACATAGAATTTCAGGTGAATAATGACAGTAAGGCTACGATGCTATTAGAAAATCAATTTCAAATTTTCGATTATGAGGTACATGATGAAGGGAATATTCGCATTTACTCTCATTTCGGGCAACAAGGATACATCAACAGAACATTTGTTCTAAATGATGTTGATGTATTAAAAATGATGATGAGCGAAGACAGATTAGAAGATTATTTCACCAAGCTAGTTGGAGGTGGAACAATTGGTTAACCTACTCTATACAGAACTATTAAAACTAAAACGCTCTAATATGTTTTTAATTAGTATTATTGGGGCTGGTGTCGCGCCTTTCTTAGTCGTAGTAGCTTCTTATATACATATAAAAACAAAACAGCCAACTCCGACTATTTGGTTCCATCAATTATTCACTGAAGTTAACTTATACACTACTTTAGTTATAGGGTTCCCCTTATATGGAGTAGTAGTTGCTTATCTGTTTACCCGTGAATATGCAGAAGACACATTAAAAAATTTACTAACTATCCCCGTGTCACGCATTAGTTTTATTATAAGTAAGTTTATCATTCTTTTCCTTTGGATCATGATGCTAACTTTAGTTGCTTGGTCGCTTACTTTAATATTAGGGCTATTGGGGAACTTCCCTGGTTTTAACACTGCTTTACTTTTAGGTTCTTCCCTAAAATTTTTAACCTGTGGTGGACTTCTTTTTCTATTGTCTTCACCTATTGTTCTATTAACTCTTGTAATGAAGAGCTATGTACCGCCTATTATATTAACAGTCATTATTACAATGACTAATCTTATGCTCGTAAATTCCAAACATAAAGATTTATTTCCCTGGACTGCCACTTTAGATATCGCAAATAATGAATTACAACCCACATATCCACCAGAGTATTCTTATATCATCATTGCAGCAACAGCAATTGTCGGATTTATTACAACACTATTTTATTTTAAGAGAGTAGACATTCATTAATTTATAGGAGTGAAACTATGAGCGATATCATCACTGCCTTCATACTCGGTATCGTAGAGGGGTTAGCTGAATTTTTACCTATCTCTTCTACCGGCCACCTTATATTAGTCGGGCATTTATTAGGCTTTGAAGGAGAAAGAGCAAAAACGTTTGAAATTGTTATTCAGCTAGGCGCAATTTTAGCTATTGCAATTTTATATCATAAACGTCTCGTATCTTTATGTAATATTAAGCCTCTTCTACGGAAGGAGAAAAAATTCAACGCGTTCCATGTATTTCTTGGCGTATTTCCGGCAGTAGTTGCTGGTTTACTACTACATGATGTTATTAAAACTTACTTATTTCAGCCATATACTGTTGTGATTGGACTTGTAGCAGGGGCAATTCTTATGATCTTTGCAGAAGTAAAAAAGCAAGAGGCAACCGCCTGCTCACTGGACGATTTAACATACCATCAAGCATTAACAATTGGATTATTTCAATGTTTAGCAGTATACCCTGGTTTTTCTAGAGCAGGATCTACTATCTCTGGAGGTCTATTAGCAAAAGTAAATTATAAGACTGCATCAGAGTTCTCTTTTCTAATAGCTCTTCCTGTAATGGTTGGGGCTACAGGCTTAGACTTACTAAAAAGCTGGAAGTATTTAAGTGTCGATGACATCCCTATGTTTGCAGTAGGGTTCATTACCTCTTTTATAGTAGCAATGCTAGCAGTAGTAACTTTTCTGAAGCTTTTAGAGAAGATAGGTTTAAAACCTTTTGCATACTATCGCATTTTGTTAGCTGTCTTATTTACACTTTTCGTATTGCTATAGATTTATATAAGTCACATATTATTAAACCGATATTCAAGTTGAAATATCGGTTTTTTATCCATTTCACCTCTGTCTTACTTGAATATAGCATAGTGGCAATCCCTCTGAATATCCTTCAAGCACTTTTAGCCTTTACCGTACGGCACAATTTAAAAATTAAACATCCCTCCATTAATCTAGATGTCTACTGGACAATGCTATATAGGGACCGAACGTTTTTATAAACCATATTCATTCTAAACATATTATCTTTCTTAATTCACAAAACACAGATACAATTTTTAAATGCGCACAAAGACATAGCATATAAGGAAATTCCCCAAGGATTATAAAGGGACTAAATATTTATTAAAATGAGATAACTGGGATACTTATTGGGGAACCGTAAAAAACTAGGATTTGTTACAGCTTGGCAATTTAGTGATTCTCCTAATTATCTTGCACGGTTAGTAATTGATGAGTTAAAAAACGCAATATGCCCCAGTCACATTTATTATGAATTAGAAACTAAACCAATATCGCCAAATAACGATTATAGTTTTATATTCAATGCGTATGATGAACCTATACCCATCATTAAGACATCAGAATACAACGTTCGTCTATAATTGAAACAGTATAATATTGTTTACTAAACACGAAAAAACACAAGTCAAAAGACTTGTGTTTTTAGTTGCTTGGCGACGTCCTACTCTCACAGGGACAAGGTCCCAACTACCATCGGCGCTAGAGAGCTTAACTTCCGTGTTCG
>NZ_JAKUGD010000027.1:0-7510 GCF_022663775.1 Bacillus cereus group sp. BfR-BA-01350 | reverse complement strand
CGCCCTTTGAATATAAAAGAGCCGATTTACTCTTAACGGAGTAAAATACGGCTCTTTTTTCATATAAATTTGCTTAGCGTGGTTTTTTTCCGAAATGCTGGCTGTACCCCTATTAGGGAAGTCTTGTGGGCTTCCTGCGGTAAATGGTTCTCCTATACGTGTTTTCCGTTTGAGGTGTGGCTTTAAATAGCTACGCCTCTTTATTTTGCACTTTAAATCCCAAAATTATTGGAGGTGAAACATATGTCACTATACAGCAAAGAAGGTATTCCATTCTTTCATGATTATGACTATCGCTACATTCGAGAAGTGAGGCGATTACGTAACTTTACTTTGAGTGAATTTAGTTCATATATGAAAACAGATGTCGCTGATCTTAGCCGATTGGAAAACGGTTTACTACCATTCAGCGTTCATTATCAATCAAAATTCCATGAAGCATTAAAAGAACTTTCAGTATCAAATTTAGAACTAAATTCAGTGAAGAGAATCATTGAATTAAAACAACAAAGAGGAATCAACTAAGGAGGAAATGAAATGTTAAAAATTGACCGTACATCAGTAGATAAAGCAATTGAGGACATGGAACTATTTACAGCTACAAAAGAAGTACTAAAACAATATGAAGCAGAGAAAGAATCATTAGTGAAACGTGGGGAAACAATCACAGAACGCCTGGCACAATTACAGGAACAACATACTCAAACTTTAATTGACAGAGAAGTAGTAAGTGACAATCCATCTGACTACATTTATTTAAGTTCTCAGCTTAGTAAGATTGAATCTGATATGAAAGTACTACTACCACTCAAAGAAGCATTAGAGGAAGAATACACGCTGTTAAAACAGAAGTATATGCCAATCATTCGAGAAACTTACAGTAAGGATTCGTCAGCTAGAAATAAGCATTTCAATGTTAGTGAAGCAGTATCTCACGTCAGGGACGAATTAAAGCTAGTTATTTCAGACTATGAAAAAGCGATTAGCGAACAAGACCAGCAGGTAATGTCTGTTATCTATGATGACTTTCTGGACGACTCAGAACTAATGAATGAAAGCTGGGACAATCCTGATAGACGTATGAAGGCACTAGCATTTAAGCGTACCTTTGATTTCGATAGAAACAACTTACTGTATGAAAAAGAGATTAGATTGTAATGGAAAGGAAGCCAAATAAATGAACTTAACTAGTATCGTAAAACAAGATGTAATGGACGAATTGCGAAAAGGAAATACCGAGGTTCTAAAAGGCTTACCACCAGTTTTAGCTATGCAATATGGACTGGCGTTGCAAAATGAGGCTGGTGGCTATATTGAGGAATCACAAATCAAAGATAAAGAACTAAATGAGGCGGTACTTAATCGTTTACAGGACAGCGGTGTTAAAGAACGCCTAATCAAAGAAATTGAAGCAGAAGAGAAGGCACATGCTGAAAGAGTAGCAATAGCAAAACAAATTACACAAGAGGTCACTAGTTAACGCTGGTGATCTTATTTTATTTAAGGAGGAATTTTACTATGCAAAGAGAAATTAAAGACCCAGTTAAACAGGCCTTATATCAGGAGGCGTTAAATATGAAGTACGGTGGTTCTGTAACCGCAAAGGAACAATACATTAACCCTCGTGCGGTGCTAATACATCATTGTACTAACTGTCATAAAGAATGGCACGCACGTCCTATGTTGCTACTAACTAAGGAAAATCAGAAGCACGTATGCGGATTAGACCCAGTTAAAATGAGTGAAGCTACAAAAAAGAAAAACAGAACCTTAACGGAAATGGACAAACTTAAAATATATAACATGGCTGACAAAGGTATCAGTCAATCAAAAATCGCAACCGCATTAGGAATTACACGACAAACAGTATCTAATATTTTAAAGAAAGCTGAGGAAAGCCGAGTTCGAATTTAATGAACTTGCTTTCCGCTTTTCTTTTGCCCATTTCCAGCCATGCCCTCAATGATTTCCTTTGCTGTCTTGCGATTCTTATTTTTTTCTTTTATTTCAGCCAATCCCTTGTGTACATCGGCGAATCCTTTTGTAAAGGTGGCTTGTAACTCCTTTTGTACGTTCTTCAAATCGTCTAAATTACTTTCTACTGAGTTTTGGGCTTCCCTACAATTCAACTCTCCTATACTATCCTCTATCCTAGCTAACTTAGTATCCATTTCTGTTAGCTTTGCTAGTATCTGTTTTGCAAGTTCCTTTTCCTTTTCTGTTGCCATGCAGCAAGCCCCCTTAAAATGTCCTGAAAAATTCCGCAAAATTATATTTTTTGAAACGGTCTATCTAGTTTACCTTAAAAGCCTAAGCAGGGGTATTTTATAAGGGCTGTACAACAGCAGTAACCAGTGTTAGTACATGAAAGGTGGACTTATCGGGTCACAATCGTTAATCTCGGTATCGCATTTATTGAATATAGTTGCTATTGGTGAATTTCTTTAAGGAATCAGCAAAGAACAGCAAGCCTCGTCAATTTTAGTGAATCATTTTATCTGATAGACCAGCCCGAAAAGGTTTCAAAATTGTAGCGTATTTTGTTCAAGTACTAGACAGCCCATATATAGACCCCTGCCCCCCTATGGTGGGGGTATCCATTTATATAAATATATCAGGTGTCGCCAATCCTCTACATGGTTCGTTACTACCATTCACCTCACTGATCTTACTGTTATCATTCGTCTTTGTTGTTCTTCTTTCATTCTTCTTTCTTTGTTCTTTCATTGTTGTTTCATTCGTTTGTTCCTCACCTCGTGTCGTGTGCCTTGCTGTGCCACGTCCTGTCCTTCCCTCGTGCCTCGCTGTTGCCCTTGCTACTGTCAGTGCTGGTACTATCGCCTTGCCTGTCCTCGCACCCAGCACCGCACCTTACTACTACTATTACTACCTATGCTGTATGTGTAGTGGCGTGGTGGTGTAGTGGTGAATGGTATCCCTACCTAAGACTATATTTATTTGGAACCCCTAAACATAAGGGTTCATTATATATACATATCGGGAGTACTTTACTTCCACAAATTTTATAGAGTCTTGGTCTATTGAAGGAGATTGCGGAAACAGTCGTTCTTCACCTAAAAGAAAAAACAAGGTAAAAGCATCCACTAAAGGGTGCTTTTATTTGTACTTATAACTCATGAGATTTTAGAGTCTATAAAGGTACACCTTAATAGACGGTAAAAAAACTGTCCTTATAGTGTCTATAAAATAAAGAAAATAAACCTTTATAAACGTACATAAAGTAATTGACCTTTATAGACGGTTGATGTATATTAAATTTATCAACTAATAGAAACGGTGGTTTTAATAATGACTGGAATCAATTTTGGCTATATGCGTGTATCAACTAAAGAACAGAATTTGGATAGACAATATGAAGCTTTGAAAAACTATGTAACAGACAAGGATTACATATACAGTGATAAAGCCAGTGGTAAGGATATGGAACGTAAAGGATTTCAAGACATGCTTAAAGCAATGAGGAAAGGCGACACGCTTTATATTAAATCTATTGACCGTCTAGGACGTAATAAGGAACTAATTAAGGACTACCTTAATCAATTTAAGGAAAAAGGGATTAGGGTAAAGATTATAGACCTTCCTACTACAATGCAAGACGTACCTGAGGGACAAGAGTGGGTTATTGATATGATTAACAACATCATTATCGAGGTTTATACTTCTATGGCTGAACAGGAACGTCAAAATATTAAACAACGTCAAGCTGAAGGTATCGCTATTGCTAAGAAAGACCCCAACAAACATCTAGGACGTCCAGTTATGGCACTTCCTAAGGAATGGAACAAGCTGTACAAAGAATGGAAAGCTGGAAAAATAACAGCGGTGGCATTTATGGACACTATCGGCATGAAGAAAGCGACCTTCTATAAGAAAGTGAAAGAATACGAGGCTACACTTTAATAGTGTGGTCTTTTATTGTGCTAATTAAAAAGTTCTGAGACTGTTGTGTATAGAAGGCAAGGAAGCGGTAAAAAGTGAAGAATTGCACTAAATCGACTAATCCTAATATAGCGAAAACCCTTGCTACGCCTATGTTTTACAGAAAAACAACATTGTGCACCGCCTATCCACTACACGTCCATTTTAACGCCTCATATTGCCTCGTACAGCGTCTTAAATCCGTTTATTTGTTTTTGTATCCGAAAATAAATAAAACCCCACAGATTTAATTCTGAGAGGTCTAGTGTTGTTTTGAAATCATATTTTAGTGAGGAAAGAGTAAATCACAAGACGGTGTGATTATAAACCTCAACAAAGCCCATTCTTATCACATGGTTAATCCTTAATCACATAAGGTGCGGATTTATAAGTTTAATAATCCCTTTTTCAAGGATTAACCCACTGATTAACAAAGATCATGTAATTCCCTCAGGTTCACGGAGACCGTCATTTATAAATGTGTCTAAATTGTGAACGTCTTGAACCCTTGGTACGATTGCTTTCATGAATCCTTTCAAAAACTTTACAATTGAGGCACTGTAAAATTAGGTGGTTTGATAAGCTATAGAGTACAGGAACTTAAATAACTATAATTAACTCTATTAACAGTAATAAAGATAAAACATTACCTCACTTCGTTCGGTGCTTCGCAAAATAATTAAAAACTAAACTATAAATAATCCTATTAACAGATATTATAGTATTACTTTTAAAGATTGCATGGAATGAACGTAGTGAATGACATGGCGTAAGCAATAATAACCTATGCAAAGAAAGTAACATACCAAATTGATAATAAACAAATCCATCCAATTGTAATTGCTGTATACTTTAAAGCTGTCATAAAGAAGTTCATAGAATCTCCTTTTAGGTATAATGTATACCATACATACAAATCTTATCCGCATCATAATAATAAAAATATATATACCTCCATATAATCACCCACCGATCTTACTGTTGATTGGTGGGACTTTTCTTTATGCCTTTTTCTCTACATACCTTACATAATTCACTTATTTCCTCATAACAATTAGCCAACTTAATAATCATTTGTTTTTCTTTATAGTCTTATTCTATGATATACTCATAATAAATTGGAGAATCATTCTCCTCTCTAGAACCATCGTACTCATTTTTTTTGATTATCTATTCACTTTGACGTTTAGTCCAATAACTAAGCGTCCTTTTTTATTTCTTATACCGTAATTTCCTGATATAATGTTTGTAAAGTTATGGGGAAAACTCCCCTTCTCTTTACTACCTATTGCGTTTAGTCCTATTGGCTAGACGCCTTTTCTCTTTTTCCCCTATATAGTTCTTACTCTATGCATCGTTTAAGCCCTATTTTCCTCTATCATTGTTAGTGGTAGTTACTTATATATTCCACTACCCATCGTTAGTGGTAGGAATTTCTTTAAACTCTTTTAAAATCACTTGACTTTAGGTTTTAGGTTTTTGCTTACTTGATGGCTGTGTTTTTCAGGCTTTTGGACACAGAAATTCCTACCTATACGCAAAAAGAAAGCAGACTTCAAGCGTATAAGTAGTAGTTGTTCTGATACTTACCGTCAGGCATGTCCCCGAGTATTTTGTATCACCCCTATTTAACACTAGGTTTTCACCTAAACAAGTCTACTACTTCAAATAGCCCTGGTAGTTTCCCTTTCGGTACTTATGACTTGTCCTACACGCCCGTAAGCGTCTATCCTTCCTAACGACAGCACTTTGATTCACTGGTAGCTTTCACCATTCAGATACAAGCGTAAATAGGGAAACGCTTATTGTATCCTAGTCCTACTTTTGCGATGGTCGGACACCCTGTCGATTTTTTCAGCACGTTATCACAACGTTCTTCTCGTGGTTTGGCTTCCACGCTTCACTTAATACGAACGCAAAACAAAAAGGACGTTTACCTCAATAACCTGTCACCTTCACAAGTTAAAGAGATAAACGCCCTTTTGTAGAACCCTGTCATTTATCTAAGACTTTTGCAAACTAATTTTTACTAGTTGAAAAAGAGTAGAGTACGGGTTACAATGGATTCATCAATTAGTCCTGTTGCGTCAGGGCTAATAAATTTAACTTAGTGGTCGGACACTAGGTTACAAGAAGCCATTTCCATTGAAGTACTAGAGGTGTCGGAACCCTTAGTATGGAGGAAATGGTTTTTTTGTGCTTCCGTTCGTATTAGGTTGTTCTCATTTTACCTCTATCTACCCTACAAAATCAAGCATTCTTCGATATTATTATTCTTGTTACCTTATACGGTAAGAGAATGATAGACTGAGGCAAAGTAACTCATTTACAAAAAGATCAGGTATTAAATCTTGTAAAAGGTGATTAGCAGCCATGTATAGAATCACTTCTTTGAGGTGATGGTTATGACGGTGGAAACAGCAATAAGATATCAAGAAATTACAGGAACTATATTTAAAAATGGGCGGTTTCAATATGAAGCTAGTCATAAAGTATCCTTTGATGATAACTATGAAGCTACTTTTATTCTAGGTGGCAAATACAATGAGTTATTTACGATTCTTTGCCGATGTAATACGCTTTATCTTGAACCTGAGTATAAGAATGCACCTAAAATTATAATTGAATTAACTGGTTGTTATGGCAGTTTTAGTGAGTATTATTTCATGGATTCATTTAGAGATGTAAATGCTTTTCTGAAGGAGATGCAACCTTTAATTGATGTTGCAAAACATATGGAACAACAAACTGAATATCCTGAGTAATAGTTTAAATAAATGTGAGGGTGAATACACTCTCACATTTTTTCGTGTTCACTATGTAGTCATAACGTAGTCGCTTTGTATACATTTTGTATTGCAGGAACTTAGTTAACGAATACAGAATGTATTCGTTATGAATCTATATGAGGTGATAACGTGGGCTATTTAGAGAAATACGCTAGAAATAAAAGACGTAAGGAAAAGTCAGAAGTACTTACAGCAAGACTTCCTCACAGCTTATACGAGGGTTTCAAGACATACTGTGATGATTTAGGGCTATCTATTAGTGAGGCGGTTTGTCTACTTGTAGAACGTGAAATGGCTGGGTCAGACAACGCTTTTGATGAAGTAGCGACTACAAAAGAATACATAAATAATACTTATAGTAGTGAAGATGAAGTTAAAACGAATACAAAACCAACTACAAGTGTAGTTAGAAAGAATACAAATAAAAACAATTCAAATACAAAACGATTCACAGTGAAACAATGGGTAGTTAATGACAAGCTTCCTTGTCCAATTTGCGGTGAATGGAAGACAGCTGGGAACTTCCTAAGACACGCAAAAACGCATGGAATGACTACGGAACAAATTTTTACTAATGAAGAATATAAGGAAACAATTGAGTTAATGGTTGCTGAATTTAAAGAAGTAATTTAGTTACCTGTAATGGATAGGTAGTTTAAGAACCTACTATTAGGGGTACCGCCAGCATTTCGGAAAAAAACCACGCTAAGAGAATTTATCTAAAAAAGAGCCGAAATTTACCCCGTTAAGAGTAAATTGGCTCTTTAATATGTAGAGGGTGC
>NZ_JAKUGD010000026.1:0-8447 GCF_022663775.1 Bacillus cereus group sp. BfR-BA-01350 | reverse complement strand
ATGATGGCAGAGAGGTCACACCCGTTCCCATACCGAACACGGAAGTTAAGCTCTCTAGCGCCGATGGTAGTTGGGACCTTGTCCCTGTGAGAGTAGGACGTCGCCAAGCAAGCTTAAGACGAGTCAGAATGACTCGTCTTTTTTGTATGCTTTCATACCTCTACTAATTGCTTGCTTAACTCCTTCTAAATAGGCGAATCCATGCTTTTTATCTGGTTCTAAGTAAGTACCTTCTGCCCATTCATTCCAAGCATTCATAAATAAAAACTCGCTGTTGTAAAGAGAATAGGTACGATAGATTTGCTTACTTAAATATATCGTAAACTTCTCAGGAGTAGAGCCTAGGAAGATGCTACTATTTAAGTCTTTGCGGCGTGCTGTGTTGTCCCAGTCAACAAAGGCACCGGGAAATGTTTTTTTCTCTGGAGGAGATCGCTTTAGTATATACATCCAAACTTTATCATAATCCCAAGCGTTTATTTGTTTACCAGACTCATATATTGTTTTATTTATGTCTGAAGAGCTATCATGAGCAATTGTATAAAAAGGCTCGAATTGAATGCTAGCATCGAACCCATTTATATTAGGAAGTGGGAAGCTGTTTAATGTTTCTACAAAGTATATACCTTTCAAACCATTTTCTTGTGCGAGTGTATTCCAGTAATTAAGCATTTGCTCACAGTCAGGGATATGCCCAGGACGGTAAATAATGAATAGTGGTTTATCATCTATACGAATATACCTTTCATCTTGGAAAGCTTGTAATAAATAGTCGAAGTGTTCTTTCCAATCCGATAACTCTCCATAATTTTGAGGCATTAATATATGACTATCAAGACCATCCCAAGTTTTTGTCCACGGTTCATTTGCCCAAGAAAGGCAAAATGGAAAATCTGGTTCGCCCGTCTTAAGTACTTCATTAAAGGGTGTCTCCAATAGCCTTTTTCCTTTAAACCAGTAATGGTAATAACAAAAACCATATATGCCGTGTGCTTTAGCGATTTCTGCTTGCCACTTTCTTACGGATGGGTCCGTTAAGTCATAATAAAAGTCTTGATAAGGTTCTCTAGGTTGATAATGTTTTGAAAATAAAGGCCGTGCACTTTTAGTATTTGTCCATTCAGTAAAACCTTTTCCCCACCATCGGTCATTTTCTTTTATTTGATGAAACTGTGGTAAGTAAAAAGCAATAATTTTCAAGGTATATCCCCCTTATGTTCTTCGTAGTTCAAAGTGGTGGGAAGTTACTTTTGATTTTTTGAATCGAGTTTACAGTTTGCTCGATAGAGGAATCTTGGGTGATTTAATATATATGGGTGAGATGAAAAGTGATTTTCATTATAAAATTATGTGCATTACCATGTAAGAAAAGAGTTAATCTTTTTGGAGAACAAATAGGGCTTGGGGTAATCGGTTTGCATCATCAAAAAAGTCCCGTAGCTTTAAATACTTCTCATAGTGATTTTTAATATAAGTTCTAGGTATAACGGTTTCTCCGTAGAAGCTACTATTTCTAACGTCTCCGGCTCCTGTAGGACTGTGGACAAAATTGCCGCTTTCATAATCCGAGATGGCCCGATTTATATCTGGAAAAGCTTGAGATAAAGTTTTATGCCAACCCGTTTGAATAAATTCAGGGTGCTCCTTGAATTGTTGACAGTAATCGAGAAAATAGCGTGCTTGTGTTGTAGCGATGAAGATTCCACCTGGACGAAGAATTCTTGAAAATTCCTTTATCCAATGTTCTGCAGTTTCTTCGGATAAATGTGAGAATACAGAATAAGCGAATATGATGTCCAATGAATCGTCACTAATAAATTCTACAGGAGGTTGTGGATTGGCGGTTTTATATATTCCTCTTCCTAACGTTTCATTGCAAATATTAATCATTGCTGGATCTACATCAATCCCAAGTAAATTTTCATCGCGAACATCTTTGAAAAAAAAGCGTATAATTCTTCCCCACCCGCAACCAAAGTCTAAAATTTTACGTTCTTTATTCAAGGGAACACCCAAATTTTGGGCATATGTTTTTACATGGCTATAAAACAAATATGCTTCATAAAGAGCATGTTCATAGGAAGCACCTACAAACTGTTGTTGAATTTCTTCAGGAGGGAACATAGGTACTGGGATGCCATTTATCTTTGTTTGTGAACAACTTTGTATAAATAGATTTAGAAGTTCAACATCAGAAAGTGGACTAACAAGGTTATCAAAATCACTTCCTAACTTAAAGTTATTCATTTGTTAACCTCCAAATTATATTCGTGTTTTCTACTAATAAAAACATGTAAAAATTCAGCATCTAAGCCCAGTGATTTATCCTTTTGTAAATAAACTAGGGTATACATATTTGCATGTGTATAAATATATTCAATCATATCTTGGCCCCAATCAAATGTTACTAAAGACCCATTCTCATCAATAGGATTTCCGTGATAAATTGGCTCTTCAATATACTCAATTCCATCCTCATTGATTCTTGCCCTTTGCAAAGTTTTTGGAAGCGTGTGGTACCAAGGGACAGTAAAAACATGAGCACCGCCAGGCTTTAATACACGCTCTATTTCTTTAAAGGCTTTGTTTGGTTCCATTACATGTTCAAAGACATCTTGAGTAATGAACAAATCAAAAGATCCATTTTGGAAAGTCATGTTTTCTAAGTTCTCGCATCTAATCCCTTGAAAGTATTGGCCAAGAGGATAGTTTTTAAAGTATTGAGAGTATGTATAGTTTTTGCAGTTTTTTATTAGTAGTTGAGTTGTAATCCCCCCAGGTGAGGATTCGTGAATATGATAGGAACCCCATTTCGGAAAAAATGTATTTAAAACATGAATTAAAGCTCGCTGCCTTGGTATAGAGTGGCATGTAGAACATAAGTAGTGATCTCTAAGCCAATCGTTATGCTCTATAAATGTAGCTTCCTTCTCACAAATAACACAATATCCGTTATTATGTTTCAAATTACCTTCCACATGACATCACTCCTGTGTAAAAAATGCATATGGCATATGCGTCAATAATTAGCGGGAGAGAACCCCACTCTAATTAAAGTTTCACTTTATGCTATGCGATACATTCGCTTTTATTCATTGAAGAATGTATCAATTTAAAATATCCCTTTCGTGTACGGATACATTTCAAAGTCTTGTGCATATATTTCTGTAACTAACGCCATTGTTTCTTCATCATAAAAACTTTTATATGTCGGAAAGCGAGGAAAGGCGGCATCTGTAATGCTGAGCTCTGCATAGTTTCCTGTATACATCATTTTATGAGAGCGATGATGATTTGAATTTGTAAGTAGCGCTAAATTAGATTTAACCAAATCGTACGTATGTTCTATTTTGGTGATTTGTGTATTAAAATCTTCTAAAGGAATATAGTGTTGGATGAAATTTTCTTCACCCGGAACGTATTGCTGACTAAAATGTATGTCCATTGCTACGGAATTGGGACCTAATGCTCGAACGTAATATAAAAATTGTTTAAATGATATTCCTCGGTTACTATATTTGTCATTATATAAATACTGGCGGATACTTTCCCATTGAGGAATTGCATATGGATTGTCAGCAAGTAATAAAAATGAGCTGACGGCCCTTGTATAGGGATTTCGTACAAGTTTACAAACAGCTTTTTCTGCTGTTAAAAGCCCATTTTGTAACTCTGGTATGTAGTTGGTGTTGTTTTTATACACCCAGAATTCATAGTAATGAATAAAGTCATGGTATTTCTTTGCTTCATTAAACAATCCGATTTGAAAAAAGAACCAATTAGCTAAAGTAGTGCATCCGCTTCTATGGCTCCAGAATAGTATAAGGGGAAAGTCTTTATGGAAATGTGGGATTCGATGTTTATGTAGAATTACATGATTTAAAAGCTCTTGATTTACATTCTTCATACATGTAGTGCTCCTTTTTGAAAGTTTTATTTATGGAGAAGGGGAAAGCTTTTACTAATCCAATATATTCATAGGAATGAGTAAATATTATGAATGTTTTTTCGGGCGGCTTAAATAAGGTAGTGATTCTAAAGGGGAAATATAAAATAAAGATAATGAAAATTTATAAGGGGCATACAATTATAAGAGACTCAATAATAGAATTGACTAAGTTTATTTATT
This sequence comes from Bacillus cereus group sp. BfR-BA-01350, assembly GCF_022663775.1. Classification (NCBI taxonomy): domain Bacteria; kingdom Bacillati; phylum Bacillota; class Bacilli; order Caryophanales; family Bacillaceae; genus Bacillus; species Bacillus cereus group sp. BfR-BA-01350. The sequence goes on along the minus strand of NZ_JAKUGD010000026.1, from coordinate 4,318 downwards.
TGTATTTCTAGGTGAGATAAGCAAAAATCTTATTACTAGAGAGGATATTATGCGGAAGAATAATTATTTAATAGTAGGTGGAAATAGTTTCATTGGTATTAACCTCGCATTAGGTTTATTGAAAAAAGGCCAAAATGTAAAAGTATTTTCCAGACATATAAATAATTTTCCTCAAAATATTATAAGTGAGGTTGAATTTATTAAAGGTGATTTAGCAAATGTTGAAGATATATATAAAGCCTTAGTGAATGTGGATATTATTATTTATTTAGCTGCAACGTCTAATGTAACAACTTCAATTGAAGATGTTTTCGGAGATATAAACAGTAGCCTTTTTTTTCTTAATTTCATGGAAAGTGCTAAAAATTTCCCCATTAAAAAAATCGTATTAGCATCTTCTGGAGGCACAGTTTATGGTGAACCGGAATATCTGCCTATTGATGAGGAACATCCATTAAAACCACTTTCTCCTTATGGAATAACAAAGGTGTCGCTTGAAAATTATTTGTACTTTTATAAGAAAAAATATGGAATGGACTATGTTGTATGTAGATATTCTAATCCGTATGGAAAATATCAAAACCCGTTAAAGAAAGTTGGAGCAATAAATTGTTTTTTGTATCAGCATCTCAGTAATGAAAAGATTAATATATATGGGAATCCACAAGAAATTATTCGAGATTATATTTATATCGATGATTTAGTGGAAGTTACTATACAACTATCGCAATTAAATCACTTGAAATTTTGTGTGTATAATATAGGCAGCGGAAAGGGTCTCTCTTTAAAACGAATTATAGTAGAATTGGAGAAATTAACGGAAAGAAAAGTGGACTTTATCTGCTATAAACAAAAGCAAGAAAACGTTCAAAAAATCATTTTAAATATAGATAGAGTAAGACGAGAATGTAATTGGGAACCGAAAGTGGATTTCAAAAGTGGAATTAGATTAAATAAGCTATGGATTGAAGAGTTCTTATATAGTAAAAAATAATAAGCCATGCCCTACTTCTGTATAAGTAGAGCGTGGTTTATTATTTTATTTCTTTTTTTATTATCCAAAGATCTTGATGTTCCCACCAAAAACCTTCAGTGTATTTTTTGATAATAGGATTATAAGGTAATAATTTAATTTTGTCACATACGTAAGAGGGGCTAACGATCGTTTGCCCGTATTGATGAACATCTAAATCGAGTTGTTCGCTAGAGGGAAGAAACCAATAACCCCGTTCATTTAAAGCGGGAAAGCCGAAGTACTTTTTACTTTGATATCCATGAGTTGTGAAAATGAATAAGCCGCCAGGGGAAACAGCGTTATACAATGTCTGAAGCCAACGAAACCAAGTTGTATCAGGCATATGAGAAAAAAAGGATAGACAAAAAACGATATCATACGTAGACGAGGCTAATTTTACTTGTTCTGGTTCAGGGTGAGATAATAGAGATGAAGTATGTAATGTGTTTTCAATAAAAGTAATAGCCTCTTCGTGTATATCGCAAGTAGTTATACTTAAGTTCGTTTGCTGATTTAATAAATGACGTGTTACGCAGCCATATCCGGATGCGAATTCTAATAATTGAATTGGAGTGTCTACAGGAGGATAAAAGGAAGTAATTAAATCTAAGAGTGTTTCTGCTGATTTTCTTCCATCTTTAAAATAATAATCTATTGCTTCTTTTTTAGATGGAAAGACTGGATTTGTGACAAGGAATTGAAAGATATGATCCTCTGGGTGGATATTTGCACTTACATTGTATTTTTGTGCAATTTGAGAAATCAAATGTTTATTTGCCTCTATAAATTCTTTCAAAGAGTAACACCCCTTAAATAATAGTAATGTCTTAAAAGAGATACTGATGATAAAGAAAATATATAATTAAACCTTCAAATATGTTTCAAGGTACTTTCTATATGCATACATTTTCTTTTTTGAAATGTCGTCGATAGTAAAGGTGTCTTTAATGAAATTCTGCATTTGTACAACTTCACTGTAATGGGAATATGAATCTTCTGTTCTTGTTACGCTATTTGTATGTCGTCTATGATAGTTTAGAGGTTTTGGATTAAAATAAATGTTCCCCTCTTTAAGGAGAGAAACATAGAAAAACCAATCACCAGCTATTTTAAACTTTTGCAATTGTTTTGCTATTGTTTTTATATCTATGTTTTTAAAAACTACACTTGAGACATTAGGTATGGTGTTTTTGATAAGTAACGTATCTTGTATTTCATCTATCCCTTTTCGGATATAAGAACTCTGCCATTTTTCCTTATCAATATCATTTGTGTAATCCAAATAATGATTGGCCAAGATATTTCCTTGTTCATCTATTTGTTTTGATTGTGTGTAGCTTAAGGCAACATCACTATCTATATGAAACCCTTGTATTACTTCTTCTAAAAATGTCTGATCACATAAGTCATCGGCCTCAGCAATCCAAATATAATCACCGGTTGCTGCAGAGACACCTTTTATCCATTGTTTAAATACAGAACCAGAATTTTTATCATTAATAATCTGCTGAACTTTCAGGTGGTGTTTATTTTCATTTGAGAGCAGCTTTTCAAATATAGATACGCTATTGTCAGTAGAGGCATCGTCTAGGAAAATTAGTTCGTAAAGGGGATAGGTTTGAGTTAATATTGATTTAACTCGTTCCGGTAAGTATTTTTCGTAATTATAGTTCGGTACAATGACGCTTATTTTTTTATAATTATGCTCAAGCAAGTTTAATAATTGATAAACGTAATCAAGAAAGTAGAAATCTCTTTCAATAAGTTCTTGGCCAAAGGTCCCTTTTTGTAATCGTAAATCTTCATTCCCGATAAGTTCATATATTCTTTCCAGCATCATAGGTAAGTTTAAATAGTCTACTAATGCGCCGGTTTGTTCCGTAACAACATCTTCAAAACCTCCAGCGTTTTTGAACCCTATAACAGGGACTTTTGTATCTAATGCTTCTAAAACTACGTTTGGAAAAGGATCTTCTCTTGAAGTTAATAAATATAAATCAGCACCGGCGTTATATAAACCGATATCTGGAGTTGGGTCCACTAATGTGAAATGCGCTGTATATCTTGGGGAGATTGTATTAAAAAAATGAACATCTGTTGTCCCAACCCAGATAAAATGAATATTCGTATGCATCTTTCTTACTGAGTAAGCAATAAGTGAGAATAAATCTATTCCTTTTCGATGATCAGCGAAACCTACCCCCAAGATGATTTTGCTATCGAGAGGCAGATTGTGCTTTTTTCGTAAATCGCTTCTCGCTTGTGCAATATTTTTCTTATAAGGATTATGGTTGAACAAGCCCTGAGGGAGAATGTGGCATTTTTGATGATCTAATTGGGTGATTGTACGGAATTTTTCATACACGTATTGTGAAGGGAAGACAATTTTGTGAGCAGATTGGGCAATGTTTCTTGCTTTTCCCTCAGCAGAGTACTGTTGTATTAAATGCGGCAATTCATGTATTAATGAAATAACTTTAATATTATGTTTAGCTAGTAATGCAACTATATCACCACTTATGACGGTACTACATATGGCGATGGTATAGTCTTTTAATAATAACTTCTTTATTAATAATTCGACTTTTTCTTCCGTTGGGTAGTCTTCCTCTAGGCAATAAACAGGACCATACTTTTGAAAATCGTGGATTAAAATACCGGTTCCAATAGAAATAACTGCGACGGAGTAATGAAAGTTTTCTTTAAGGGCTTTAATAGTATGTAAAGAAAGCAGCTGTGCTCCGTGGAAATGGGCATCATGGGATACATAAATGATTTTCTTATTAGCATGCATTTCATAACGCCTCCTAATGTAATTAGATTTTAGTAAATGTAGGATGTATTTATAATTCCTAGAGAGAAGTGGTAGGAGATAATTGTGAATGTAACCGAAATAAAAAAGCTACTTTTAATATATATTTGTGTGGCTTGATATTCATTCTTTATAAAGTAGAAACTGTCGATTATAAAAATGACTACACTAGTTTATTAATCTTTTGGGAAGGAGTATAAAAAACTTTATAATTTATAAAATAAAAAGGATAAAAAGTATTGACGATTAGAGTACAGAAGTGTAATATAGAACAAGTCGCCGATGACAATAACGTCGAAAGCGACAAACGAAATAAAAAACTTAGTTGACATTAACTAACGAAGATGTTAACATAAGGAAGTCGCAAATGAGCGGCAGACAAGTTCTTTGAAAACTGAACGAAACAAACAACGTGAAACGTCAATTTTTATTTTAGATGCTAGACAAACTAACTTTATTGGAGAGTTTGATCCTGGCTCAGGATGAACGCT
>NZ_JAKUGD010000025.1:0-12316 GCF_022663775.1 Bacillus cereus group sp. BfR-BA-01350 | reverse complement strand
GTAGTGGTGGGGTATAGAGCATAAATAGATTGCCGAAAATTGTCGGTAAGTCGATATCCTGTGTCGAACCGTCGATATAATGAAAAAATCGCCGATAAAAGTGTAGAAATCATCGATATATTTGAAAAATCGCTGATATATTTTAGTGAATACGAAGTGGGGTATATGGAAAAGAAGTTGCCGTGAGGGTAACTTCTTTTTATTGTAGTGGTGGGGTATAGAGCATAAATAGATTGCCGAAAATTGTCGGTAAGTCGATATCCTGTGTCGAACCGTCGATATAATGAAAAAATCGCCGATAAAAGTGTAGAAATCGTCGATATATTTGAAAAATCGCTGATATAATCCGGTAAATACCAATCAGGGTATGCAAACCAACATAAAAAAAGCTGGGAGAATCTCTTCCAGCTTACGAGTTACTTTCAATTTGGCGACCGTTTTCTTCTTCGTTGTCTTGTAATAGGTTGAATACATCTGCTAGACAGAATGCAATGAACCAAGTCCATAGACCGTGGAAGAAAGCTGAGCTTAATTGAAGTGGTAATGTATAGTTAGTCATTGAGTAGGAAATACATCCGCCGACAATTCCGATCATTGTTAATAACATTGTTTTTTGCGCATTTTCTTCTGGATTAAAGAGGAAGAAAATGTATCCACCTAAAATTGAAGCGCTTACAAGTGTTTCGATTCCATTAAAAATGATATTCTCTCCAAGCTGAGTGTTTGTCCAGAAGCAGATTGTTCCGCCGATAATAGCAAACAGGACAGCTATTGTATATCGTATATATTGATTCATATGTTCATCTCCTTATGTAATAAGATGATTTGGAAGTCAAAAAGGTAGGTATAGTATATTGAAGTGAGTTTTAATTGTACGTATCTTTTTATAAAAGATCATTGAAGAGTAACTAAGATGATCGGTTATTTAAACCGTTACGTGTATGGTGTCTGAAATATACCTGACTGCTCGTTTCTTTTTGTTTGTAAAATATGAGAAACTTCCAAGTCTATATACTCTTTTTTTGTGAGTCTGTTTTCATTATAACACATTTAGAGACATAATAATAGAATTATCTGATTTTGTAATAAGTGTAAAAAATAAAAAACGCAAGGAAATACCATTAACGGTGCGGTTTAGTAGAAGAAGGAGTTTCATTTATTTTGATGAAATATGTAATCAAGGTGAGATCTAAGAAGTCTTAAATACGATAAAAAGTGTTTTATGGCATGCATGTAATGTAAGGGAGGAGAGTTAACTTGGAGTTCACAACAGAAAGATTAATAATTAGACCTTTTAAGAGTACTGATTTACAGGATGTATTCGCTATTTATAATAGTGATGATACATGTAAGTTCCTATTACATAATAAGTGGACTCATGAAGACATGCAGGAAAGATTTAATAAGAAGCTAGCAAACAATGCACTTACTAAAGACTCAATATTAAGTTTGGCGGTTATATACAAAACTAAGGTAGTTGGTGATTTATCCGTATGGTACACAAATATGAAAGACACTGTCGAGATTGGTTATAGTTTTTCAAATGAAGTAACTGGAAGAGGTTTGGCAACAGAAGCAGTAAGTCGTTTGGTATTTAAATTATTTAATGAATGTAATGTACACCGTATACAAGCTAATCTTGATGCACGAAATACAGCTTCACAAAAATTGTGTGAACGAATAGGCATGAGAAAGGAAGCACATTTCATACAAGATTTCTGGAATAAAGATGAATGGACAGATAGTATTGTATATGGAATGCTATCCTCCGATTTGTAGTAATAAACTTAATGATTGTATTATGCTAAAGGGTACGTGAGTTGAATAACAAAGGGCATAACATATTATATGTTATGCCCTTTCATGTATTGACCTTTTTATATACGTTTGAAACGGCCGACAATTTCAACTGTTTCAGTAATGTTCATAAATGCTTTGTTATCCACTTGACGGATAATACGTTTCATTTCGCCTAACTCATAGCGAGTCACGACAGTGTAAATCATTTTTTTCTTATGGTTTGTATAGCCGCCGACAGCATCTACCATTGTCACGCCACGTATGCCGTGATGTAGTAGGGCGCTTTTTATTTCCTCGCCTTTTTCTGTAATTGTCATTATCGTTAATTTAATATGTTTCGTATGCACAGCATCGATCACTTTGCTGACTACAAATCGACTAATTAACGTATAAAGTGTAATATCCCATCCGAAAATAAATCCTGCTACAACAAGTAAGATTAAGTTGAATCCGAAGATGATTGCTCCAATTGAAACATCGCGATATTTCGCTACAATCAATCCAACAACATCAAATCCACCTGTTGAAGAAGCAAATCGGAATATGATTCCTGAAGCTGCTCCGCAGATTACACCGCCGAATACAGAAGATAGTAAAATATCGTCTGAAACTTGGTGTACAGGGATAATGTTCATCGCTAACGATGATACAGCTACAAAGTACGCTGTTAAAAAGGTTGTCTTCTTGCCTAAGTAAAAGTGACTTAAAATAAGAAGAGGAATGTTTAGTAAAAAGATAAGTGCACCGATATTGTAGTGCATTAAATAACCGATAATCATCCCTACTCCAGCGAATCCACCGCTAATCATATTATGCGGGATAAAGAACATATTCATAGAAATTGCATACAAAATAGAAGCTACGAAAATAACAACCAACTGTATGATAAATTCTAAGTGAAATGTTTTAGCTGCTGGGAAGGATAAAAAGGCGGTGTCGGGAACGTAATCGGCGTCTCCTAGTTGACCCATAGTATGTTTCATCTCCATATTCATTTTTGATTACAAGAAGAGAATAAAGGTTTTTTCAAAAACTGGCAATAGTTTTATTATAATGCAAAAATTTTATAAATTTCTAATAAATCAAGCCTATTCATTGATGTGTGTGAATATACTAAAGAAAGCGAATACAATGTTTCTTAATTATTATTTTCTTGAGAAAATATGCAAAATACTTTTTTTGACGATAAAAGGAAATAGAGAATGTTTGCCGAATGTGCTAAAATGACCTTATTAAGGATGTGAAGCGATGGAATTTTTATTGCAGGATGCAATTCTATATATATCGTTTGTAACGACAGCACTTTGTTTATTAGAAGTTTTCTTCCTTGCTAACGTTTCTCGCTTTGTGCGTCAGCAAGCATCGAGCGGTAGACAAAGAGCATTTGCGTTAGTTGATACATGTGAAGATAGTGCGGGGAATGTACCGCTATTTTCTATTTTTTATAAATATGGAATGATTCGTTCTGTGCGCAGACAAGAATCAAGTGAAGAGAATGACGAGATCGGTCCGTATACACCAATGTTTCGCTAAATAATTACGAAACATTGGAGGAATGAACATGTTAAAATCATACCGAGCTGTGCTCGTTAGTTTATCATTATTACTTGTTTTTGTTTTATCTGGTTGCAGTAATGCAGCACCAATTGATGCACATAGTACGGGAATTTGGGATCATTATTTTGTATATCCAATCTCGTTTATGATTCAATTTGTTGCTCATCATATACCGGGAGCTAGCTTTGGGATTGCTATCATTATTATGACGCTCGTTATTCGTTCAGCAATGATTCCATTAGCTGTTTCGCAATATCGTAGCCAAGCGAAAATGAAGAAAATGCAACCTGAATTGCAGAAGTTAAAGCAGAAATACGGTGATGTAAGCAAAGATCTAGAAAAACAAAAACAGTATCAAAAAGAAATGTCAGAACTAATGAAATCAGGCGGTTGGAATCCACTTGCTGGTTGTTGGCCAATCTTTATACAAATGCCGATTTTCTCTGCTTTGTATTATGCGATTAGCCGAACAGAAGAGATTCGCACATCTTCGTTTTTATGGGTGAACTTAGGACATGCAGATCCTTATCATATATTACCGATTATTGCAGCATTAACGACATTTATTCAAATGAAGGTTTTCCAATCGAATATTACACCTGGAGAACAAGTACAAATGCTAAAGATGCAGCAAATTATGATGCCGGCAATGATTTTATTTATGGGATTTGCGGCACCATCAGGTCTTGTGTTGTACTGGATAACAGGTAACTTATTTACAATGACACAAACAATTGTATTAAGAAGAATAATGGAACGTGAAGAATTACAATTACAAAAAGCATAGAATAACGCCGCTCATTATGAGCGGTGTTTTTTTGTTAAGTCGTTAAGGAAATGTTAAGAAACCAACATTACTATAGGCATTGTATACGAGAGTGTACATGCATTAGAAATATGAAGGAGGAAATTTCCTATGAAGAAGAAAACAGTTGGGTATTTAGCAATTGCAGGTGCTTTATCATTCGGAATCATTGGAGGAGTCGGTATTCCGGCATTCGCGGCAACGAATACTCCAGCAGTGGATCAGTCTGCAAAAACGGCGAAAAAAGATTTAGATGATGCTACAAAACAAAAAGTAAAAACAATTATGGACGATACAAAGAAACAGTTGGAGGAGTTAGGTGTAAAGCTTCCAGAGAAAGAAAAACGTAAAGAAATGTTTGCGGGATTAGATGATCAAACGAAAGAAAAAGCGAAATCAATTTTAGAGCAAGAGAAATCCGGAAAATTAACACGTGAACAAGCGCAAGAAGAATTAACGAAATTAGGCGTGAAAATGCCGGAGAAGGGTAAGCGTAAAGATATGCTTGCTAACTTAGATGAACAGGCGAAAGAAAAAGTGAAGTCAATTTTTGAACAAGTTAAGTCCGGCAAATTAACGCATGAGCAAGCAAAAGAAGAATTAACAAAGTTAGGCGTGAAACTCCCAGAGAAAGAGAAGCATGAAGATATCTTTGCGGGATTAGATGAGGCAACAAAAACAAAAGCAAAAGCGATTTTAGACAATGAAAAGAAACAATTAGAGGCATTAAATGTGGATCTTCCGCATCATAAGTTTTTTATGAACAAAGAAGATAAATAAGCGAATTACGTAGCTTTCGTGTGGGCAACCGGAAGGTATGTATGTGGGGAGACTTTCTTTTAGAAAGTCTCCCCTTACTTATTGTCGTTTTTCGTTGGTAAATTGATATATCTGAAAAATCGCTGATATAATTTTTTATCGCTACACTGTTCCAAAGATACTAGGAAATTAGAGAAGTGTCGTAACTTCTGTTATAATATAAGAAGAGAAATATTTCGTATGTTATATAAAAAAATATATTGATTTTTTCTAACAATTCAATATAATGAACAATAACTACAAAATTCGACATCAAGAAGTGATGATGAGGACACGATCAATTTTTTACGATTCTCAGAGAGGGAGGCCTTTGGCTGTGAGCTTCCTAATACGGAAAAATGGATTACCACCTCTGAACTGCAGCAGTGAACGAACATCTAGTAATTGCTAGCCGGCAAAAACCGTTATTTTAGACTTGAGAAATTGGTGAAGTGTGTTACTTTGCGAATTGAAACAAGGGTGGAACCACGAATATAACACTCGTCCCTTTTTTAGGGAGGAGTGTTTTTTTATTTCATTTTTGCATCACACTAGAATTGGAAGGAGGATACGAAGCATGCATCATGATGAGAAGAACAAAATTGGTTTAACGGTAGCACTTTCTATCGTAGTAGGAACGATTATTGGGTCTGGTGTGTTTATGAAACCAGGGAGCGTATTAGATTACTCGGGGAGTTCTAATATGGCGATTCTTGCTTGGGTAATTGGTGGTCTGTTAACGTTAGCAAGTGGTTTAACAGTAGCTGAAATTGGGGCGCAAATCCCGAAAAATGGTGGGTTGTATACGTATTTAGAGGAGATTTATGGAAGTTTTTGGGGGTATTTATCAGGCTGGATGCAAACAATTGTGTATGGGCCAGCTATTATTGGAACGTTAGGGTTATACTTTAGTTCTTTAATGATTAATTTTTTCTATTTAGATAAAGTATGGAATTTACCAATCGCAATTGGAACAGTTGTGTTCCTTGGCGTTGTAAATAGTATGGGAACAAAATACGGAGGTATCGTCCAAACGATCACGACAATCGGGAAGATGATTCCAATCGTATTAATTGTTGTGTTAGGTTTTTGGAAAGGGAATAGCGATATCTTTAACGTAGTTGTGCCGATATCAGAAAATCAAAGTATCGGGATGGCAATCTTAGCAACATTATTTGCTTATGACGGCTGGATTCTACTTGCGTCAATTGGTGGAGAAATGAAGAATCCAACAAAGCTATTACCGAAAGCAATGACAGTTGGGATTTTAATTGTAACAGCTGCTTACGTATTAATTAATTTGGCGTTATTGAATGTATTACCAGCAACGCAAATTGTAGAACTTGGAGAAAATGCAACAGCGACAGCTGCAGGAATGCTACTTGGAGAATATGGCGGGAAAATTATTAGTATCGGTATTATCGTTTCTATTTTCGGTTGTTTAAATGGAAAGATTTTAACGTTCCCGCGTATCCCGATGTCGATGGCAGAACGTGGACAACTTCCATTTGCTAAGTTTATTGCGAAGGAAAGTCCAAGATTTAAAACACCAGCAAATGCGATTACTGTTGAAATTATTTTAGGAATTATTTTAATGATTATTAGCGATCCGAATAAGCTATCTGAGATTTCCGTATTCATTATTTATATTTTCTACGTAATGACGTTTATCGGTGTCTTCATTTTAAGAAAACGTAATAAAAATAAAGAGCGTGCATACAGTGTACCGTTATTCCCAATCGTCCCAATCGTTGCGATTTTGGGCTCACTCTTTGTAATCGGTAGTGCGATTATTAACGATCCACTAAGTTGTTTTTTATCAATTGGAATTGTCTTTACGGGACTGCCGGTATATTGGTATTTAAATAAGAAGAATAAAACTGCTGTTTAATAATTAGAAAACAGGCGTATCATACGCCTGTTTTTTATGTGAAAAAATTTGAAAGTATAAAATTAAAATTATGGGAACTACATTACCCTATTTTATAACCTAGAAACAGGTAATTAAGTATAGTTAATTATCTGTTTTGGGTAGTAACATTTTAAAGTCATAAGCATAAACTTTCTTTCCGCCTTTCACAGTGGCGAGTATAGATTCTATACCTTGTATTTCTTGTTCGGATACTTTTCTTCCGTTTGTTAAGTTGTATCTTTCTATATAGTATTTATTATTGCGCTTTGCATCATAACGTAGAACATATAATGAGTCGTTTTCGAAATAAGTTTGTTCATTATATCTAACGCCATCTTTAACATGGTAATCTATGGTGAATTTATGGCTCATCGTATTATTTTTAGGGTTATATGTATATATATCACCAAGACCGTTTAAAAAATATAATTCGTTGTTATATATATATGCGGAATTATCTAATGAAAATGGGCTGGTTGCAGTTGAGTTTTCTTCTTTATACATAAATATTGTATTTTGTTCTAAAGTGGCTTTATTAGTACGTAACAAGAATGTTTCCCCTTTTAGCGGATCACCCTTATCAATTGTACTCATAACCATGTAGTAATTCTCTGAATCTACTAAAATAGGTGAAAGATTAGCATGGTCCTCTTTTCCATTTATATTAAGCGCTGTAATATTCTCTATATTCATTGTTGCATCATTAAACGTTAATTTTTTTAATTCGTATTTATTAGTAACTAATTCTTGGGTGGCTACTAAAATATTTTCCCCATCTAATCCAGAGCTAATAATGAAATGAGGGATATTACTTTTATGAATAACTTTTTCATTTCCGAATAAAACATTTGAATTATAGTTCCCATTCTCTTTGTCCATTCCTGAATTGTAAATAGTAACAAATATCTTTTGTTTTGCTAAATATCCATTAAAATCACCGGTATGTTGGTATTTTATTTTATGAGTAGTAGGATTTTCTCCTAGAAATGTTATAGTATTTTTACTCTCTAATAGAACTTGTTTTTTATCGTCAGATACACCAATACTGCCGAGCTCTAGACCACCCATTTTATATCCGCTAGCAACGCCTTGTTTATTTATAAATATGGCATAACTAATGCCTTTACCATCTAAATCTTGATCGGCAGTGGATGAGAAGTAAAGCACAGCTTTTTTATCATCTAAAAAATTTTTATTTTGTATTTCTTTATCTGATATTAAGTTTGCATTCTTATCTTTTATACATAAATAGTAAGCTAATACTGCAATCGTTATAATACTCGTAAAAAATAGAATTATTTTCCGGCGATTTTTCATCTTCACTTCTGCTCCTCAAATAACCAAAAAGTGAAACAAATAAATTGTTCCACTTTCAGTTTTAAAATTATATATTACGAATTAACGATGTTTGTTGCGCATCTCTAACGTCTCGAGGATATACACCTGCTCCACCATCTTTATCTAAATCTAAACCACCATGTAATTTATAAGCAGACCATATCAATTTAGAACAATTCTTCGCGCCATAATGGCTAGTATTTCTATTGTTTGCGAAATTATAAGAATAGTCATCCTTTCCTACACGATCTTTCGCCCACCAAGCTGCGTCATTTTTATTTTGCCAAGAAGTATTTACAGATTTGACAACTGCATCACCTTTATCAACTAAGCGTTTATTAGTAGCAATTGTGCGCACACCTTTGTCTGGTACAGATTCAACAATCAAGTCTTTACTATAGTACATACCGACATGTCCGTGATTCATATAAGCAGTTGTAGATCCAGTATAATAAAAGTCGCCCATATTAGAATTTCCTACTTTTACATTTCCGCCGCTAGCACCATATTGAACATTAGTAGTATCTTTATTATTTCGTTGAGTAGCTTCTCGTTCTCCTTGTTCATGATTTGCTTTTAATTCTTTATAAATTTGTTCTGCTAAAGCTTCTTTTGTATTGCCCGTATTTTTTGCAACTTCAATAATATCTGAAATTAACTCTTCTGTACTTACGTCTGGCTGCAATTTCTTAATCTCATTTAAATACGGAAGTTCGTTACTTGCTGCGAAAGATGATGTAGGCACAAGCCCAGCTGAAGCTAAAATACTTGCTGTCAAAGTTAGTGCAGTTAATTTTTTCATTTCTTTTCCCCCTAAGTTTTTTGATATTCCAAACTATTGTGTGTTTGTAAAGTATAGTATTTACTCTACAAGAAAATAATAATTTTTCTGTAATTTCAATACAAGTCTAGTAAAGAAAAATCTTATTTGGTACAATTTGTTTGTAAATAATAGGAAATTTAATCAAGTTTATTATAAATTAAATTTATATATATAAATTTAATAATTAATGTTGTTTTTTATTAATATTTCTTAGTTTGATTACAAATTGGATAGAAGTAGTGATAATTTTTCAGATAAGAATCTTTATTTAAATGTTGGAGATATATCATAAGAGGGAAGTTTTTTATTATAAAAAATTGTACTTGCTTCCGCTTTCTATTTTGGTTACTATAATCGTAGTAACCAAAATAGAAAGTGTGGGAAAAGACTTGAATTTTCGTGTGTATATTTTAGCTATCGCGGCTTTCGTAGTCGGAACGGTTGAGCTAATTATAGGAGGAACGCTCGATTTAGTTGCCGATGATTTAGGAGTATCTATTAGTGCAGCTGGTCAGCTTATCACAATATTTTCAGTAGTATTTGCTTTATCAGGTCCTGTTTTATTAGCTTTAACAGGGAAGTTTGAGAGAAAAACATTGTATGTTGGGGCATTATCAATTTTCTTAATCGGAAATATTATTTCAGCATTTAGTGTGAATTACGGAATGTTAATGTTTTCAAGGGTAATTTGTGCGGCGAGTGGTTCGCTTATTATTGCACTGTCAGTAACACTTGCTTCTAGCGTTGTAGAGCCGCATTTTCGTGCGCGTGCAATTGGGATCATTTTCATGGGGATTAGTGGATCACTTGTACTTGGAGTACCGCTTGGCCTTGTACTCGGAAATGCATACGGATGGCGTGCACCATTTGTACTCATTTCAATCTTAACAGTTATGGCAATCGCTTGTATTTCTCTATTTTTAACGAAAGTACCACCGACATCGGTATTATCAATAAGAGAACAAATTGCTACGTTAAAAGATAAAAAAATCGTAAGTGCACAGTTAACATCATTCTTATTTTTAACGGGTCATTTAACACTATATGCATATTTAACACCATTTTTAAAAGATGTTATGCATGTGGAAGCGAATTGGATTAGTGTATTTTACTTCATCTTCGGAATCGCAGCAGTAATTGGGGGCGGCTTCGGAGGCTGGCTTGCTGATAAATGGGGATCGAAGAAAAGTATTATTTCAATTATTATCGTATTTGCGTGTGCGATTTTCCTATTGCCGATGATGACATTCTCATTCCCACTGTTCATTATTATGATGGGAATTTGGAGTATGCTGAGCTGGGCTATTTCGCCAGCACAACAAAACTATTTAATTGAAATTGCACCAGAATCAGCTGGTATTCAGCAAAGTTTAAATAACTCTGCCCTTCACTTAGGGATTGCACTCGGTTCAACAGTAGGCGGAGTTGTTATTGAGAAATCATCTGTTATATATAATGCTTGGGTAGGCGGCGGCTTTATTATATTAGCGTTGCTTTGTGCGATTTTCTCGATCACGAGAGGACGTTCTACTCAGTTTGCGAAGGAAGAATCTATCGTTTGATAGGTTCTTTTTTATTTGTAAAAAATTGCAGGTTTTAGTAGGTGTAGGGAGAAAGTTGTATGTAGCGAGGTGATGTATATGTATACGAATTTTTCAATTATTGGTCTTCTAATTTCAATGCTTCCATTGTTTCTTATTATTCTTGCGCTTAGATGGGTTCGTTTCATCTATAAAAATTCAGAGAAACAAGTGGAGCAAAATGAGAAGATTATTGAGCTGTTGATGGAGATAAAGGAAAAAGATAAGTAATATGTATTCGTTTGAAATTTGTTTCCCGTAAGTTAAAAAGGCACTTATAAAGTGCCTTTTTTATTATGTTTGAAAATTGAAAACATGTAATATTTATTTGTCAATAGCACCATGACAACAAACAGTTTTAAGGTTGCTTATTACTTTGAAACTTTCTCAACAATTCGACAAGATACTACAAAAAAACCACCTATTCTCTTTTTTTCACTATAAGTACAATGAAACAGTAAGATTGCTTCATGTAGAAATTTATATATGGTGGTGGAGAGAATGAAACGAAAGATGGTAGGAAAATGGTTTAGTTTTTTTAGTGCTCTTATTATTTTATTAGGAATTGCAATGCCACAAGTAAAGGCAGAAGTAATGAACAGAGAAACATATAAAATGGATTGGAGCTATAGTAATTCGAAACAGCGTGAAATAAAGACAGAAATCATTAAAACGGCTTCGGGTAGTATTGCGTATTGTTTAACGCCTGATTTACGTTCGCCCAATGGGGATGATTTGCCTGAGATGGGGAAAACATCCGATGCTGTATATCGTATTTTATTAAATGGATATCCTCAAAAAAGCCCATCTGAATTAGGTGTAGCGACAACGGAAGAAGCGCATTATGCTACACAATTAGCAGTATGGATTGCAGCAAATGAATTAACGGAAGAAGATTTAGTTGAAAAAAATGAACGTGTACATAATCTTATGAAGCGTTTAGTAGAGGCTTCAAAGAAAGAAACTGGATCACAAAATGTATTCTTTAAAGTTAATCCTGTAGATTCACAAACTGCTACACAAAAAGGTGATTATTTAGAAACAGGATTTTATGCAGTGCAAACAAATGCGGTTTCTGGCTCTTATACAATTCTTCCTGAAAATGCTCCTAAAGGGCTTCGAATTGTAAATGAAAATGGTGAAGAGAAAAGTACGTTATCAATTAACGAAAAATTCAAACTCTTAATCCCGAAAAATACGAGTAGTGGTAACTTTAAAATGAAAGTGAAGTCTATTTTAACAAATTTACAAGCAATAGCTTTTAAAGGATCGGAAAAAGTTCAAAATACAACGGTATTGTTACAAAGAAATAGTGAGAAAATCAGTACAGATTTAGTTGTAAATTGGGAATCAGTAGGTTCTTTAAAGATTATGAAATTAGGAGAAAAAAAGGAATTATTAAAAGGAGCGGTGTTTGAAGTTTCTAATGAAAACTTTAAACAAAATGTTACGACTAATGATAAGGGGATTGCGGAGTTAGGTAATCTTCCAATCGGTATATATAGCGTCAAAGAAATTCAAGCGCCAGCTGGATATGTGTTAGACGGAAGCGTTAAAAAAATTGAAGTGAAAACTGGTGAAACAGCTGTATTAGAGCTGAAAAATGAAAATGTAAAAGGTGAATTAGAAATAACGAAAGTAGATATAGCGGATGGGAATACAAAACTACCAAATGCAGAGTTTACAATCTACAACGAACAAGG
>NZ_JAKUGD010000024.1:0-14889 GCF_022663775.1 Bacillus cereus group sp. BfR-BA-01350 | reverse complement strand
TATTAGGCACGCCGCCAGCGTTCATCCTGAGCCAGGATCAAACTCTCCAATAAAGTTAGTTTGTCTAGCATCATAAAATAAAAATTGACGTTTCACGTTGTTTGTTTCGTTTAGTTTTCAAAGTTCAACATCGCGTTTCAGCGACTTTTATAATTTAACATTTTGCGTTAAATCTGTCAACAACTTTTTTCTTTCGTTCCTGACGACGCTTATTAATTTACCATATTAATCATTCACAAGTCAACACTTTTAAAAAAATGCCAAAATAAATTTATTTTGGCATTATATAAAGTTTAATAACCACTAATGCAGCAACACCGGGTAGGCCTAATAAACTTGTAATTGTTGCGGTGCCCAAGTTAATTGGGATATGAAAATCAAAATACGTTCCTACAACATTTACGATAAAAAGTAATGCTACTCCCAAAGTAACATGAAAGAGCGCTTTTCCTATAAAACGTAACGGCTTAGAAGAAACACCAAAAACAAGGAAAATAAAAACTAACGCAAGAATACCAACAATAATAATTGTAGAATTCATTTTTTCCTCCTTATGAATGACCTATACACATTTATTTGTATGGGACAAGACAATAAAAAAGAACGTTTATTATATAACTCCAGTCGTTTCATCTTATTCACCTTGATTCGGCTACACGTTCTTCACAAAAACTATTAATCGATCTTTCCAAACGAATAAAATAAAAAGGCTCTGCTTTTCAGCAGAACCTTTTACCATTGCTCCATCTTTACAGGACGACGTTTTGCTTCTTTTAGCAAGAAGAAATATTTCGCCTCTGCTATTTTCAAAGAACAAAGTACATCTTGAGATGGTTCAACACTTTGTTCAACCATTCTCTTTTGACGTAACCATTCATTCTTCACCTTTTCTAATAGTACAATTAGCTTATCATCATACTCTTTACGCAATTTACCCTTTTTTTGAAAGAACATTTTTGTTTCTCCTCTTATACTTCTCTACGACCTTCTAACGCTTTCGACAGTGTCACTTCATCTGCATATTCTAAATCTCCACCAACTGGCAGACCGTGTGCAATACGAGTTACTTTAATACCTGTCGGCTTTAAGAGGCGGGATATATACATCGCTGTAGCTTCCCCTTCAATATTAGGATTTGTTGCTAATATTACTTCTTGTACTGTTTCATCGTGTAGTCGCTTTAGAAGTTGCGGGATATTAATGTCTTCTGGTCCAATTCCCTCCATTGGAGAGATAGCACCACGTAACACATGATATACACCTTGATACTCTTTCATCTTTTCCATCGCGATTACATCTTTCGGTTCTTGCACGACACAAACAACTGATTGATCCCGATGTGAATCGTTACAAATATAACAAGGATCACGGTCAGTAATATGCCCGCACACAGAACAATATGCTAAGTCTCGCTTCGCATTTACAAGTGCTTTTGCAAAACCTAACACATCATCTTCTTTCATATCTAATACGAAAAACGCTAATCGAACCGCTGTTTTCGGTCCGATTCCTGGCAATTTCATAAAACTATCAATTAGTTTTGATATTGGTTCTGGATAATGCATATATCAATATCCTCCTAGAACATTCCACCCGGTAAGTTTAAGCCTTTTGTAAATTTACCCATTGTAGAGTTTGAAAGTTCATCAGCTTTCTTAAGTGCATCGTTTGTTGCAGCTAACACTAAGTCTTGTAACATTTCGATATCTTCTGGATCTACAACTTCTTCTTTCACTTTTACTTCAAGAATTTGCTTATGACCATTTGCAATAACTGTGATCATACCGCCGCCAGCTGTACCTTCAACTGTTTTTTCGCCAAGTTCTTCTTGCGCCTTTGCCATTTCCTTTTGCATCTTTTGCATTTGTTTCATCATGTTATTCATATTTCCCATTCCGCCACGCATCATAATTAATTCCTCCTAATTATTATTACTCTTTTATTTCAATGAGTTCTTGCCCTACTAATTTTACAGCCTCTTCTATGAGAGGATCTTCTTTTTTCTCTGGGCTTTCTTCAGAACTTCCACCTTCACGCTGTAAAAAATCTTCACGGATTTTACCCCATTCACTTTTTGGAATGGCAATCATATTTAATCTTTTACTTAGCAATTCAAATAAAGTTTGTTCCACTGTATCCATAGCCTCTCGATTTTCGCTTGCCATTTTACAGTGAATCTCATATTGGAACGCTAAAACGTAAGTATCATCTGAAGCCGCTACCGGTTCGCTATTTTCTAATAAAACAGCAAACGCTACTTTGTTGTATGCTTTGAGTCTTCCTAACAACTCTCCCCATACAGCTTTTAATTGTTCTAAATCTTGACGCTTCGCTTGCTTTAATACTTCATTTACGCGTCCGACAGGTATCTTCATACTTCCTGTCCGTACTGGCTTTGGTGCTGCACGCGTCTCTCTGACTTCCTGCTGCACACCGGCCGGCACACCATTCTTTTTGACTTGTTCTAACTCTTTCTCTAATTGCTGCATCCTGTTCATAATTGCTTGTAAACGATCTGCACCATTTGCTTGCATCATAAACTGTTGACACAGTTGTACCATAACAACTTCTAAGAAAATTCGCGGATGATTTGTCCACTTCATTTCCTGTTGTGCTTTACTAAGAGTATGAATGATCTCATAGATTACTTCCGGCTGCATTTCTTCACTTAACGTCCGGAATTGCTCATCAACCATTACTCGTTCCAACATATGTTCCAATTGTGGTGAAGTTTGATATAAAAGCATATCACGATAATAGTAAATGAAATCCTCCATAAAGCGAACTGGATCTTTCCCTTTACCCATCATCTCGTCTATGATACGTAATGCTCTTGATACATCATTTTCACGTATACATTCTACTAAGTTACCTAAGTATTGCTGAGAAACAGACCCTGTTACAGCTAATACATCTTCTGTCGTAACGGTCTCATCACTATAAGATATTGCCTGATCAATAAGACTGAGCGCATCACGCATACCACCTTCAGCGGCACGTGCAACAATTTGTAATGCCTCATCTTCTACTTGCGTACCTTCATTGTTCACAACTGTCGATAATCTCTCAACAATATCATTTACTGATATCTTTCGAAATTCGAAACGTTGGCAACGCGAAATAATTGTAGGCGGTATCTTATGCGGTTCTGTTGTCGCCAAAATAAAGATAACATGTCCTGGCGGTTCTTCTAACGTTTTTAAAAGCGCATTGAAGGCACCCATGGAAAGCATGTGAACTTCATCAATAATGTATACTTTATATTCTACAGCACTTGGAGCATATTTTACTTTATCTCTAATATCTCGAATTTCATCTACACCGTTATTTGAAGCCGCATCAATTTCTAATACATCTGAAATAGATCCTTGTGTAATCCCCAAACAAGAAGGACATTCATTACAAGGTTCAGCTACCGGAGCATGTTCACAGTTAATTGCTTTTGCAAACACTTTTGCAATTGTCGTTTTTCCTGTTCCCCTCGGCCCAGAAAATAAATAAGCATGTGAAACTTTCTCTTGAAGAAGGGCATTTTGCAACGTTTTTGTTACGTGCTTTTGACCGACTACATCTTCAAACTTTTGCGGTCTCCATGTTCGGTATAACGCTTGGTATGACACGAAAATACGGCCTCCCTCAAAGGTTATTATCTCATTTATTATAACCCATTCTGTTTATAGATTCCAAAAGTTATTTTCTATACAAAAAACCCACCTTAGTATTAAGGTGAGTTTTGTATACATATATAACTGCCGTGCACCTTCTGTCGATTACGTACCATAAGCGTTACTTAAGCAGTTAGCTCGGTTCAGGCACTCCTGCGGCACACGAGAAGACCCGCTTATTGCTGCTTCCTTCCGGACCTGACAAGGTTCACGGGGTCCCGTTGCGCAGGACCCAAACGTCAACACCACTTACTTAAGGCAGGCCTTACAGCAACATAACCTCGAGAAGGGATTCGGCCTCGCTAGAGCGGATTGCGAGTATAGGGCACCGCTACCTCCCCGCTTAGCACGGCAAAGTTAAAACCAATATTCGGTTGCCTTCATTAAAGGCACTATCAGTATAACTTGTTTTTTTATAAAATGCAAATACGTTAATTCTCTTTACTTTTCTCTAATTTCTTAATCGCTTTTCTTTTTTTACGAAGCGCTCTAAAAAAGTTCGTTAACAGCATACCGCACTCTTCTTCTAATACACCAGCTACTACTTCACATTGATGATTAAAGCGTTCATCCGTTAACAGATTCATCAATGTCCCTGCACATCCACCTTTCGGATCACTCGCACCATATACAACTCGCTTTACTCGTGATAAAACAATTCCACCCGCACACATCGGACAAGGCTCTAATGTTACATATAACGTTGCATCTTCTAAACGCCATGTCCCTAATTTTTTGCACGCCTCATCAATAGCTAACAACTCAGCGTGAGCTATCGATCTTTGCTCAGTCTCCCTTAAATTATGAGCAACACTAATTACTTCACCATCCAACACTATAACTGCCCCAATCGGTACTTCTTGTATTGCCTCTGCTTTTTTAGCCTCTTCTATTGCTAACTGCATAAAATAAATATCTTGATCACGTTCCATAACATAGTCCTTTCATTACAAATAAAGTACACTTATTTCCATTTACTACACATGGGATAACTTTTATAAATTCAATCCACCCTAAGAAAAAAAGAGAGGGATTACATATGAAGAATACTGCCTTACTCATTATCGATATGATTAATGACTTTCAATTTTCACACGGGCCTATCCTAGCAAAAAAATGCGAAATTATAACCAATCCTATTTTACAATTAAAGAAAACAATGAAATCCTTCGGTTGCCCCATCATTTATATTAATGACCATTATCAACTTTGGAGATCTGATATTGACCAATTGATTACTCATTGTACAAATGAGTATAGTAAAAATATCATTCATAAGATCGCTCCAAATGCTGATGATTACATTTTTATTAAACCACATTACTCTGCTTTTTATGAAACACCTTTAAATTCTTTATTAGGCTATTTAAAAATAGAAAATCTAATATTAACAGGTGTCGCCGGGAATATATGTATCCTCTTTACAGCTAACGATGCTCATATGAGGAATTATACATTGTATGTACCACAGGACTGTATTGCATCTAATGATGATCAGGATAACCTGCATGCTTTGAAAATAATGGAAGCCACATTAAAGGCAAATATAGTACCGTCGTTTCAAATAAAATTTAATTAATACATATATCTATTTTCCAACTTTTTATATCAAATTAACCCGCTCGCTTCCCTCTTGTGCTACAATAATTCTGTTTTGTGTTTTTAGTAGTCACGGTAAATCACTGATTGAAAGGAGGAAACAGCGTGACCGGAGTACCATTTATCACGGTTGAAGGACCAATTGGTGTTGGAAAAACTTCACTTGCGAAGGAAATTTCAACTCACATGCAACTCCACTTACTGAAAGAGATTGTTGATGAAAACCCCTTTTTAGGAAAGTTCTATGAAGACATCGACGAATGGAGTTTTCAAACAGAGATGTTCTTTCTTTGTAATAGATACAAACAATTAGAAGATATTAACATAAAGTATTTGAATCAAAGGAAGCCAGTAGTAGCGGACTACCATATATTCAAAAACGTAATTTTCGCATCCCGTACATTAAAAGATTCTCAATATGACAAGTACATGCAAATCTATCGTATCCTTACACAAGATATGCCTGTTCCAAACGTTATCGTTTATTTAACAGCTAGCTTAGAAACATTACAAAAGCGAATCGCAATGCGCGGAAGAGAATTCGAAAAAAATATGGATCCAAATTACTTACTACAGCTCACAAAAGATTACGAAACAGCAATGGATGCTTTTAAAAAAGACCATCCAGATATCCCAGTATTGAAATTTAACGGAGACGATATGGATTTTGTAAAAAATCCTGATGATTTAAACGTCATCCTATCTGCCCTTCAAAATACTCTCTTAAAGGAGTCGAAATAATAATGAATTTAAGGCAAAAATATGATATCCCAAATGACGCAGTAATCACTATCGCTGGAACAGTAGGTGTCGGTAAATCCACTATGACAACTGCATTAGCTAACGCTTTAGGGTATCGCACGTCATTTGAAAAGGTAGATTCTAACCCGTATTTGGACAAGTTCTATGCTGATTTCACACGCTGGAGCTTTCACTTACAAGTATACTTTTTAGCAGAACGATTTAAAGAACAAAAAAGAATTTTTGAATACGGCGGCGGTTTTGTTCAAGATCGCTCTATCTATGAAGACACTGGCATTTTTGCAAAAATGCATCACGAAAAAGGTACAATGACGGAAACTGATTATGAAACATACAAAGGTTTATTTGACGCTATGGTCATGACTCCTTACTTCCCTCATCCAGATTTACTCATTTACTTAGAAGGTTCTTTCGATGATATCGTTGATCGCATCCAGGAACGTGGACGTCCGATGGAACAGCAAACACCAATTGAGTATTGGAAAGAGATGCATGGGCGTTATGAAAACTGGATTAATAACTTTAATTCATGCCCTGTTTTAAGATTAAACATTAATGAATACGATATTTTAAAAGATGGCGATTCCATTGAACCAATCATTAAAAAAATCGGCCATTTTTTAAAACAAACACGTAAACTTGTAAAATAAAAAACCCGTGCATACGCACGGGTTTTTCTATTAAATTACTTCTTCTTTGTTGGAGCAATAATTTCACTCTCAGGTTTTCCAGCGTTAATACGCTGACGAACAGTACTTGTACTAATATCGTACGCCTCAGCAATCTCTTTAACAGTCATTTCTTTCCCGTTAATTACTGCTGTTAATACTTTACCTGTACGTTTTGGAGCTGCTTCTTTCTTTACAGCTTCTTTTTTAACTTTTTTTGGTGCCTCTACTTTTGTTGCAGTTTGCTTTACATTACAAGTGCAACCACAAAGTTTACGGAATGTATCATCGCTAATAATACGTGATACATTTGCACCACTGTTTAAAATTCTATTGTTCTTACAGACAGGACATTGTACATAATATAAAGTTTTTCCATCTAAAGGAAACGTTTGTATAATAAGATCCATGTTGACTCCTTTCATATCTATGAAGATAATCATCGGAATATGAGTGTGTAATAAGGACAAAATCGCCTTACACCATACTTTATGATTGGTTTTAAAATAAAAACTCGTTACGTGTGGTAACGAGTTCTCCAATCTCCACTTATATGCGCTGTTGTCAATTATATCTGGAGGAGGTAGAGGGATTCGAACCCCCGCGCGACTCTCGCCGCCTGTCGGTTTTCAAGACCGATCCCTTCAGCCAGACTTGGGTATACCTCCATATTGACATCAAATATAATATCAAAAGAAAAACAGTTAGTCAACCCTACTAAAATAAATTATGAGGAAAGGAAAATTTTACTTTTCCTCTCCTACATCATAGTACTGACAACGCTCATAATTACCAATCACTCATACCGATGAATGTTTATAAATTTACTTAATAACTGTTTTTCCTCCCATATAAGGGCGAAGAACTTCTGGAATTATAATTGTACCATCTTCTTGTTGGTAGTTCTCTAAAATAGCTGCCACCGTACGTCCAATTGCAAGACCAGATCCATTTAATGTATGAACATGTTCTGGTTTGCCGTTTGGCTCACGACGGAAACGGATATTTGCACGTCTCGCTTGGAAAGCCTCGAAATTACTACAAGAAGAGATTTCACGATATGTGCCATAGCTTGGAATCCATACTTCGATATCGTATTTCTTCGCTGCTGTAAATCCTAAATCGCCTGTGCACATGCTCATAACGCGATATGGCAACTCTAATAATTGTAACACGCGTTCTGCATCATTTGTTAGTTTTTCTAACTCTTCATAAGAATCTTCTGGTTTTACGAACTTCACAAGCTCTACTTTATTGAACTGGTGCTGACGAATTAAACCACGTGTATCACGGCCAGCTGAACCTGCTTCAGAACGGAAACAAGAGCTAAATGCAGCATATCTTATAGGCAATTGTTCTTTATTTAAGATCTCATCACGGTGCATATTTGTTACAGGTACTTCAGCTGTTGGAATTAAGAAGTAGTCTTCACTTTCAATACGGAATGCATCTTCTTCAAACTTCGGAAGTTGTCCTGTCCCTGTCATGCTTGCACGGTTTACCATATACGGAGGTAATACTTCTTCATATCCATGCTCATCAGTATGAAGATCAAGCATAAAGCTAATTAAAGCACGCTCTAATCTTGCGCCAGCACCTTTGTAGAATACGAAGCGGCTTCCTGTTACTTTTCCAGCACGTTCAAAATCTAGAATTCCTAAATCTGTAGCAAGATCCCAATGTGGTTTTGGTTCAAAAGCAAATTCCTTCACTTCTCCCCAAGTGCGAGCTACTACATTATCATCCTCTGTTTCACCAACTGGAGCAGATTCGTGCGGAATATTTGGAATAGATAGCATCAATCTTTCTAGATCTTCTTCAACTGTACGAAGTTCGTTATCAAGATCTTTTACTTTTTCTCCAACTTCACGCATTTCTAAAATTAGAGCTTCTGCATCTTTCTTTTCGCGCTTCAATACAGAGATTTGTTGAGATACTTCGTTACGTTTACTTTTTAGTTCCTCTGTTTGAACAAGTAGTTCTCTTCTTCTCGTATCTAATTCTTCAAAGCGACCAAAATCAGTTAAATCTTCGCCTCTATGCTGTAACTTTGCTTTTACTTCTTCAAAATTTGTACGTAAAAATTTAATATCAAGCATTATATACTCCTCCTTTTATTTTATAAAACACAAAAAACTCCCGTCCCTATATAAAGGGACGGGAGTTAACCCGCGTTGCCACCCTAGTTGAAAGCTTTACCGCCTTCCTCTCAAGTAGAAATAACGGCTCTTCACCGGGAATGTTTACTAATCATAAAGATATTCCACATTCCATTCCAGGATGGATTCACAAACTGTTTCTATCGATTTCCACCAACCATCGACTCTCTATAAGAAACGACATTTGTTACTACTTCCTATCAACACGCTTATTTTATAAAATTGTTACCATCAATTTACTATAATCTTATACAAGTTGCAAGTTACTTATACAACTTTTTTCATTTTCGCTTCTTTTACCATTTCTACAAAGTATGCTGTTACACGATGATCATCCGTTAATTCCGGATGGAAAGAAGCAGCTAAAAACGGCCCTTGCCTTACAGCCACCATTCGATCACCATGTGTAGAAAGTACCTCAACATCATCCGCTACATTTACAACATACGGAGCACGGATAAATACGCCAACAAAATCTTCTCCCACACCTTTAATAGAAAGTGCAGCTTCAAAGCTATCTTTTTGACGTCCAAACGCGTTACGCTCAACTGTAATATCCATAGCACCAATATGTGCTTCGTCATAGCCAATAAGTGTTTTTGCAAGAAGAATCATTCCTGCACATGTACCAAACATTGGTTTACCAGACTTCGCGAATGTACGAAGTGGTTCCATGAAAGCATACTTATCAATAAGACGGCGCATAGTTGTACTTTCACCGCCTGGTAAAATAAGACCATCAATCTCTTCAAGTTGTTCTATACGCTTTACAATAACAGCTTCTGCACCACTTGCTTCAACTGATTTTACATGTTCACGAACTGCACCTTGAAGACCTAGTACACCGATTTTCACCATTTTAAAGTTCTCCTTCAATTACCATCCACGCTCTTGCATGCGTTGCTCTGGTAGTAACGTTGAAATTTCGATACCTTTCATCGCATTACCTAATCCTTTAGAAAGGCTTGCAATTAATTCGTAATCCTCATAATGAGTTGTCGCTTCAACGATTGCACGTGCAAATTTCGCTGGATTCTCTGATTTAAAGATACCAGATCCAACAAATACACCATCCGCACCAAGTTGCATCATTAACGCTGCATCTGCAGGTGTTGCTACACCACCTGCTGCAAAGTTTACAACCGGCAAACGACCAAGGCGTTTAATTTCAAGTAGTACTTCATAAGGAGCACCAGTATTTTTTGCATATGTCATTAACTCATCTTCACGTAGATTTGCAACTTGACGGATTTCTGCATTGACTTGACGCATATGACGCACTGCCTCTACAATGTTTCCTGTTCCTGGTTCACCTTTTGTACGAAGCATAGATGCACCTTCTGCAATACGACGTGCAGCTTCTCCGATATCACGGCAACCACATACAAACGGAACTGTGTAATCACGTTTATTTAAATGGTATACTTCATCTGCTGGAGTTAATACTTCACTCTCATCGATATAGTCTACCCCTAATGATTCTAATACACGTGCTTCTACAAGGTGACCGATACGGCATTTGGCCATAACCGGAATTGACACAGCACCCATAACTTCTTCAACGATTGTTGGGTCTGCCATACGAGAAACGCCACCTGCTGCACGAATATCTGCTGGTACACGCTCTAATGCCATAACGGCAACTGCGCCTGCCTCTTCTGCAATTTTTGCTTGTTCAGCGTTAATTACGTCCATAATAACGCCGCCTTTTTGCATTTCTGCCATTCCACGTTTTACACGTTCTGTCCCTGTTACATTTGTCATGTTACAAAAACCCCCCTAGGTGAATTGCTTTTCCCCGTTAAAGGCGAAAATTAAGAATACTCTTACATTCTACCACTAACTATCAGATGCTTGTCTACTACTTTTTCATAAAGTCGGTATGAAAAATAGGAATAAGAAAAAGCCCCTACAATGAGGAGCTTTTAAAACCAACCTTTTACTGTATCAACAGCAC
Organism: Bacillus cereus group sp. BfR-BA-01350; assembly: GCF_022663775.1. Classification (NCBI taxonomy): domain Bacteria; kingdom Bacillati; phylum Bacillota; class Bacilli; order Caryophanales; family Bacillaceae; genus Bacillus; species Bacillus cereus group sp. BfR-BA-01350. Next base: position 4,079 of record NZ_JAKUGD010000024.1, on the reverse strand, counting down.
TATTCCATATACCACTAAAGAAAGAACCAATTCCGCGCATAGCACGAGTAAACCAGTTTGCTTCTTCTACTTCAGCTGTTGTTACAAGATCCACTTGCAACGACTTACCAGTTAAAAATCCAGGATCGTTTGCATCTTTTGGCGTAATTACCATTTGACCAAGCGCAGCTCCCTTTTTAATAGGTGCCTCTTGTCCCTTACTTGATTCTTTTAATTCTGTTTTATAAACATCTTTACTTCCTTTTGGTACTGGAAGTGAAATGGCTTGTTTCGTTTGAACTGCTACATCTTTGTCTTTCGCATTTTCTACTCGTACTGTTTCTTGTCCTTTTACTGAAGAACCTTTTTTATACATTTGTTTCATTTCAAAGTTAGCAAATCCATAATCATATAGCTTCTTTGTTTCATCAAAACGTGCTGTATGAGAACTTGTTTTAATTACTACAGAAATAAAACGCATACCGTTTCTTTCAACCGTACCAGTGAAGCAATCTCCCGCTTCTGGAGTTGAGCCTGTTTTTAGGCCATCTACGCCATCATATTCTTTAACTAAGCCCTTTAACATCCAGTTCCAGTTCGACATTGCAAACTTCTCTTTTTCTGGACGGAATTCTTTTTTCGGGATTTTTGCTGTATCTAACACTTTTGGATAATCTTTAATTAAATGTTGTGCTAAAGTTGCAACATCCTTTGCAGACATTTTATTTTCTTCATCCGCTGTTGTTCCTTCTGGATGCATTCCCTTTAAATCTTTATTCGTTAAACCTGTAGAATTGACAAATTTATAATTTTTCAACCCTAGTTCTTTCGATTTATCATTCATCATTTTTACGAAATCTACTTCTTTACCTGCAATTGCTTCTGCTAATGCAATCGTTGCACCATTTGCAGAGAAGATTGCCATTGCCTCGTATAACTCTTTTACTGTATAAGAGCCACCATTTTCTAATGCCACATTTGATAATGAAGCATCCTGTGAAACTTTATACGCATATTCAGAAACCTTAATTTTCTGATCCCACTTAAGCTTTCCTTTATCCACTGCTTCGTGAACTAAATACTCACTCATCATCTTCGTCATACTAGCAATGGATAATAATTCATCAGCATTCTTTTGATATACAATTTTTCCAGAATTCGCTTCAACTAAAATTGCCGCACCTGCTTCAATGTTTAAAGCAGCTCCTGTTTCAGCTGATGCATTGCTATATGGTAACAACATACTACAAGCTAGTGTAAGCATTGTTACTAGTGCAATGAATCTTTTGCAAAACATACCTTTCACTTTTGCTACCCCCAATATCTATGTACTCACATAACCGTTATTCTAACATAATCAAAAAAAAATAGACAGAGATATAAAATCTCCGTCTATTTATATATAAGACATTATAATGAGTAGTTTGGAGCCTCTTTTGTAATTTGTACATGATGAGGATGACTTTCAAGTAAACCAGCACCTGACATACGAACAAATTGTGCATTCTCACGTAAGAATTCTAAATCTTGTGCTCCGCAATATCCCATACCTGCACGTAATCCACCAACTAATTGATGAACCGTATCTGCTAAAGGTCCTTTATATGGTACTCGTCCTTCAATACCTTCTGGAACAAGTTTTTTATTTCCTTCTTGGAAATAACGATCTTTACTTCCTTTTTCCATCGCTCCGACAGAACCCATACCACGATATACTTTAAATTGGCGACCTTGATAAATTTCAGTTTCACCAGGACTTTCAGCAACACCAGCAAACATACTACCTAGCATAACAACATGTGCTCCTGCTGCTAAAGCTTTAACCATATCACCAGAGTACTTAATACCACCGTCAGCGATAACTGGGATACCGTGTTTACGAGCTTCTGTTGCACAATCATAAACCGCTGTTAATTGTGGTACACCAACCCCAGCTACAACACGTGTTGTACAGATAGAGCCTGGTCCAATACCAACTTTAACTACGTTTGCCCCTGCTTCAATTAATGCTCTTGTTGCTTCAGCAGTAGCAACATTTCCAGCGATAATATTTAATGATGGATACTTTGCACGAACTTCTTTTACTTTATCAATAACGCCTTGAGAATGCCCATGGGCTGTATCAAGTACGATTGCATCTACGCTAGCTTTTACTAATGCGTCAATGCGAGTCATAGCATCAGCCGTTACACCAACTGCTGCTCCAACTAATAAGCGCCCTTGCTTATCCTTCGCAGAATTTGGGAATTCAATTACTTTTTCAATATCTTTTATTGTAATAAGCCCTTGTAATACACCGTTGTTATCAACAAGAGGGAGTTTTTCAATTTTATACTTTTGTAGGATCTTTTCAGCCTCATCTAGCGTTGTACCAACTGGAGCTGTAATTAGCTGTTCTTTTGTCATTACGTCGGAAATTTTGATTGAGTAGTCTTGGATAAAACGCATATCACGGTTTGTAATAATACCAACTAATTTTCGCTCGTCTAAATTATTTACAACCGGTACACCTGAGATACGATATTTCCCCATAAGGTGCTCTGCATCATACACTTGATGTTCTGGAGTTAAAAAGAACGGATCTGAAATAACACCACTTTCAGAACGTTTTACTTTATCAACCTGCTCGGCTTGTTGTTCAATAGACATGTTTTTATGAATAATTCCTAAACCGCCTTGACGAGCCATTGCAATAGCCATATCTGCTTCTGTTACTGTATCCATTCCTGCACTAATTAACGGGATGTTTAACTGTAAGCTTTCAGATAAAACTGTTTTAACACTTACTTCTCTTGGTAGTACATCTGACTTTGCTGGTACAAGTAATACGTCATCAAAAGTCAAACCTTCTTTAACAAATTTAGATTCCCACATAATTGTTCCCCCCATGATACCAGAAATTATTATTAGTAGCTTATCAATTGGTTAAAATACTGTCAAGGACGTATATATATGTTAGAATTTTTAGACAATAAAAGGAGCGTAATATATGCATCAAACACATTGTACTTGGCAGCAATTAAGTTTCTTCTTTTCATCTCAAAATGTACAACGTTATCTTGCCCGTTGTTATGAAAAATCCTCCATACAAAATGCTGAAAAAAAAAGTTTTGAAAATTGTTATCCCTTTATTTATTACTTAGAACATGGGAAAAATTATTATGAATTATATAAGGTAGCTCCCTTTTCGATTCAACCAATGTTATTGTTTTATGGAATAAGCCAACTTTTTAAAGCGTGCTTATTAACTATTGATCCGAACTATCCTGAATCCACTACTGTTTTAGCTCATGGTGTCACGACTCGTAAACGGAAAAAACAGGGGTATCAATTTTTAGAAGATGAGGTAAAGGTACAAAAAAACGGACTATTTACTCATGTTGCAGAACAGCTGTTTCACATGAAACACTTAGAATCAGAGAAGTTTAACATGTTGGATTTAATGGGGAATATTCCGGAATTACAAAACTTATTTCGCTATAGTCAGCGAGGTTCCACTTTATATAAAATTGATTCAACAAATGCAAATGAACTTTCCTTTTCAGTCAATATACTAGATCGACTTCATATGACTTCAGAAAGATTTTCACGTTATATTGAATCAATTTGTAAGCACTTATCCGTGCAACATGTCCCCGGGAAAACGAGCGCATCCAATTTACTTTTTACAGCTCCTATCCAATCGTGGAATCCTATATATAGTACGCCTTTATACTACGAATATCTCGCTGATACTTATTACTTACCACTCACAACTGACCCTAGAAATCCTACACCTGTATTGCCTGAACTTCTCGTTCATTATTTATTGCTCTACAATTTAAGTATGATTTCTAGATACGAAACAGATTGGTGGTATGATTTACTTGGAAGCTATGGCTCTGAAGATTACCCATTTATTTATCAATTTCTTACTATTTCTGCTCAAAAAATCCCTTACTATATTTCGAATTTTTTACTAGCAGAACCGAACCTATTTCATGGGAAATAAAAAAACACAAGTCAAAAGACTTGTGTTTTTAGTTGCTTGGCGACGTCCTACTCTCACAGGGACAAGGTCCCAACTACCATCGGCGCTAGAGAGCTTAACTTCCGTGTTC
>NZ_JAKUGD010000023.1:0-15716 GCF_022663775.1 Bacillus cereus group sp. BfR-BA-01350 | reverse complement strand
TTCATCCTGAGCCAGGATCAAACTCTCCAATAAAGTTAGTTTGTCTAGCATCATAAAATAAAAATTGACGTTTCACGTTGTTTGTTTCGTTCAGTTTTCAAAGAACTTGTCTGTCGCTCATTTGCGACTTCCTTATGTTAACATTTTCATCTTTCAATGTCAACTAAGTTTTTTATTTCGTTTGTCGCTTTCGACGTTGTTGTCATCGGCGACTTGTTCTATATTACACCTCTAATCTCTAATCGTCAACATGTTTTTCTAAAAAAGTATAAAAAGGCTTATTTCTTTTAAAATAAGCCTTTTTATCATATACCATTCTATTCGTTTATTATTTTTCTATAATTGGTAACGAGACGATAAACTGAATAATACCATCCTCATATTCAGCTCGAATACTACCACCTTGTAATTCAACAATACTTTTCGCAATCGCCAATCCAAGGCCTGATCCTTCTGTTACTCTACTTCTAGATTGATCTTTCTTATAAAAACGTTCAAACAAACTCGCTAACTCTTCTCTCGTAAACTCTTCACTATGATTCGCAATTACAATTTGTATATCCCGGCGCTGCCTTTGAAGGGAAACTTTGATCTCTCCATCGTCTTTACTATACTTAATCGCGTTCATTAATAAATTATCAAATACACGAACCATCTTTTCCGAATCAATCGCTGCATAGGCACGTTCCTCAGGAAACTTCTTAACAAACGTAAGTCCATGCTCTTCTGCCTGCGGTACTAACTCTTCTATTAATTGCTCGAGCAACTCATTTACACATACTTCTTGTTTTTCTAATACAACTTGTTCATTCGTTAACTTCGTATACTCAAATAAATCTTCTATTAAATTTTTCAACTGCTCCGACTTTGCAAAAGCAATTCTCGTATACTCATCATGTTGTTCTTTATTTTCATATTTAGAATCTCTAAGTAATCGTAAGTAACCCATAATAGAAGTCAGTGGTGTACGTAAATCGTGAGATACATTCGTAATAAGCTCGTTCTTTTGCTTCTCTAATTTACGTTCCTTTTCTATATTATTCATAAGCTCTTCCGCCATATTATTAATATTCTCAGTTAAAGACGCAATCTCATCTTCACCTTTCTTCTCAATACGGTACGCTAAGTTGCCTTTTTCTATTTCCTTTACACCTTCTGCCATCGCTTCAATTTGCTTCATCTTTCTCTTTGTTATATAGAAGAAAGAGAAAATGAATACGAGTACACCAATTAAAAATGGGAATGGGCCTTCTTGCGTATCATACATTACTACACCATCCGGAATTCCACTAACGAACATATATAAATTCTTATTTTCTATTGTAATAGGTGAAAAAGCTATAAATTCTTTTCTCGTATTTTCAAATATATCTTGACCATTTGAATAGTTAATCGCAAATGATGCTGCATTACGAATCGTATTATGCAGATCGATTTGCTCTTCTTGTGCCTGCTTCGTTTTATATACAACTTTACCACTTTCGTCAGTAACCAATATTTTTAAAGCTCTATTTCCTCGCTCTAAATTTTGATTCTCCGTTTCGATCATATTGGATATAGCTTCTAATTTATTTTCATGCACCGAACTATTTGCTGCTCTTTGAGCTTGATAATTAATTTGTTGCATACCAGACCGATAATCGACAGTCGCTTTACGATTCGCATTCTCAAAAAATGGTGCAGCTCCCTTTGCAAAAAAAACTCCTAATAACGCACAAGCAGCAAAAGTAGTAATCAGTTGAATTCTTATACTCTTTCGTACGCTCTTTACTAATTTCTCAATTAATTGTCTTATTTTCCTAATATAAGCGAATGGATTAAATATCTTTTTCAATCTTATACCCCACTCCCCATACCGTTTTTATATATCTAGGCTTCCTTGGATTCTCCTCAATCTTTTCACGTACTTTTCGAATATGCACCATTACCGTGTTATCAGACTGGAAAGATCTTTCGTTCCACACCTTTTCATAAATTTGCTCCGCGCTAAAGACCATCCCCGGATTACGGGCTAGCAATTCTAAAATTGAAAATTCCCTCGGAGTTAGTTTCACTTCTTCTCCCTCTACAATGACTTTATGGGTTGAGATGTTTATTTTCATCTCCCCAATCTCTAGCTCGTCCTCATTTTGTATAGCGAAACCATTCATTTTCATATAACGGCGTAACTGAGATTTAATTCTTGCGATTAACTCTAACGGATTAAACGGTTTCGTTACGTAATCATCTGCACCCGTTGTTAATCCTAAAATCTTATCCATATCTTGCGTTTTCGCTGAAAGCATAATAATCGGCATTTCTTTTTCTTCCCTTACTTTCATACACATATGAATGCCGTCTACTTTCGGCATCATAATATCTAATACGACTAGATGTACTTCATTTTCTTCTAGTAAACGTAACCCTTCTTCTCCGTCTCCTGCTTGCAGTACTTTATATCCTTCATTCTTTAAATAGATTGTAATTAAATTTCGGATTTCTTTTTCATCATCTACGACAAGTATTGTTTCGTGTGCCACAATATCTCCCCCATTACTTTTTTAATCCCTAACTTCTATTATAGGAAAACTTCTGAAGAAAAACGCTCGGAAATCCTTAAGTTTTTCTGAAGACGCAAAAAAGGTCTAGACTCCCCTTAAGTCTAGACCTTTCAAAAAACCCCTTTTATTTACGAACGTAGATGAAATATAGTACGAATAAAACTCCCATAACATACATAATTGGATGAATCTCTTTACGACGACCACTTACTACCATTGTAATTGGATAGAAGATAAACCCAATCGCAATTCCCGTGGCGATACTATACGTAAGCGGCATTGAAATGATAGTAAAGAATGCTGGCACTGCAATCTCGAATTTCTTCCAATCAATTTCTCCTAAAGAAGAAACCATCAAGATCCCTACAATAATTAAAGCTGGCGCCGTTACAGCTGGCGTTACAACACTTAATAATGGAGAGAAGAATAATGCCAGTAAGAAGAATCCTGCTGTTACAACTGCTGTAAATCCAGAACGTCCACCCGCTGCTACCCCTGCAGAAGATTCAATATAAGACGTTGTTGTTGATGTACCTAAGATCGCACCAATTACAGTTGCAATCGCATCTGCAAATAATGCTTTTCCTGCACGTGGTAATTTATTGTTCTTCATTAATCCAGCTTGATTCGCAACCGCTACAAGTGTACCTGCTGTATCAAAGAAATCGATAAAGAAGAACGTTATAATAACAATCACCATTTGAACAGTGAAAATATCTCCGAAGTGCGTTAACGCCGCACCGAACGTTGGTTCTAGACTCGGTATCGCTCCCACTACAGCTTTCGGAGTATCAATTAATCCTGTTGCTACTCCTAAGATTGCTGTAAGAATCATACCGTAAAATACTGCACCATTTACTTTCTTAATCATGAAGATAATTGTCGTAACAACTCCGAAGATTGCTAGTAACGTTGTGCCCTTTGTTAAGTCCCCCAACCCAACAAGAACAGCATCATTTTTCACGATAATTCCAGCATTTTGGAATCCAAGGAAAGCAATGAATAATCCGATACCTGCCGCTACTGCAAACTTTAACTCTGATGGAATTGCATTAATGATTTTTTCACGAATACCTGAAGCTGTAAGAATAATAAAGATAATACCTGACATTAACGTTCCAGCAATTGCTGTTTGCCACGGAATACCCATCGTTAACACTGCTGTATAAGCAAAGAACGCGTTAATTCCCATACCCGGCGCCAAAGCAATCGGATACTTCGCGAAAATCCCCATAATTAACGAACCGATCGCTGCTGCTAATGCTGTAGCAACGAATACTGCACCTGGATCCATTCCTGTACCTGCTGGTAACCCTTTAACATTCCCAAGTGACAGCGTAGCAGGATTGACAAATAGCACATACGCCATAGATAAAAATGTCGTTAGACCTGCTATGAACTCTGTTTTATAATTCGTGCCGAGTTCATCAAACTGAAAATAGCGTTTCATCTTACGTTTCCCCCGTTATATGATTACTCGCCGTAATTCCCCTAGCCCTCTTTTATCTATTAAAAATAAAAAAGGCTTCCATTGCATATACATGGAAGCGTTCTATGAATAAAGACAAGATTCCCCTCACCTTTATAAAAACGCCTCGTAGTCAAGCCATTTACGGTAGCTAGGTAGAAACTTTCGGGCCATATCCCCGATATTATACGACGGCATAATATTCACTTTTCGTTTGAATTACATACTCATATTAACTCGACGAAGTAGTTTTGTCAATTTAAAAACGAACGTTTTTGTAAACTTTTATAATTTCGTTCGTATTAACCCTAAAACAAAAAGATCCATCTATACATAAGTAATAGATGGACCTTTTTATAAATACTATTCCCACTCAATAGTTGCTGGTGGCTTACTCGTTACATCATACACGATACGGTTAACGTGTTTTACTTCGTTTACGATACGTACAGAGATTTTCTCTAATACGTCCCAAGGGATACGTGCCCAGTCAGCTGTCATACCGTCAATAGATGTTACTGCACGGATACCTACTGTGTAATCGTACGTACGCTCGTCACCCATAACACCTACGCTACGCATACCAGGAAGCGCAGTGAAGTATTGCCAGATTTCACGATCTAAGCCAGCTTTAATAATTTCTTCACGTAAAATCGCATCAGATTCACGAACGATTTCTAATTTCTCTTCTGTGATTTCACCTAGTACACGAATACCAAGACCAGGACCCGGGAATGGTTGACGCCATACGATTTCGTCAGGAATTCCTAGTTCAGATCCTAATACACGTACTTCATCTTTAAATAAAGTGTTTAAAGGCTCAATTAATTTGAACTGCATGTCTTCTGGAAGACCACCAACGTTATGGTGAGATTTAATTGTTTGTGCAGTTGCTGTACCACTTTCAACGATATCTGTGTAAAGTGTACCTTGCGCTAAGAAGTCCATACCTTGTAATTTAGAAGCTTCATCATCAAAAACGTAAATGAATTCGTTACCGATGATTTTACGTTTTTGTTCTGGATCTTCTACACCTTTTAACTTGTTCATGAAGCGTTCTTTTGCATCCACTTTAATAACGTTCATGTGGAAGCCTTCGCTAAATGTTTTCATAACGCCTTCTGCTTCACCTTTACGAAGTAAGCCGTGGTCAACGAAGATACAAGTTAATTGATCGCCGATTGCTTTATGAATTAATACTGCTACAACAGAAGAATCTACACCGCCGCTAAGTGCGCATAGTACTTTTTTGTCTCCAACAGTTTCACGGATTTTCTCTAATTCTACTTCGATAAAGTTCTCCATGTTCCATCCTTCAGAACAACCACATACGCCGAATACGAAGTTTTTAATTAAATCGTTACCGTGCTCAGAGTGACGTACTTCTGGGTGGAATTGTACACCATATAAGTTTTTCGCTTCATTGCTCATACCAGCAATTGGGCAAGACTCACTTGTTGCATCTACTACAAATCCTTCAGGTAAACCAGTTACTAAGTCACCATGACTCATCCATACAACTTGCTCTTCCGGAAGGTTCGCATATAATTTTGATTCGTTCTCTACTTTAAGAACCGCTTTTCCGTACTCACGGTGGTTTGCACGTTCTACTTTACCACCGAATTTTTGTGTCATAAGCTGCATACCGTAACAAATACCGAAGATCGGTAATCCTAGGTCAAAGATTTTTTCATCACAATGTAATGCACCTTCACCATATACACTATTCGGTCCACCAGAGAAAATAATCCCTTTTGGATTTATTTCTTTAATTTCTTCTGCAGTAATTGTATGCGGATGAAGTTCACTGTATACACCGAACTCACGAATTCGACGTGCTATTAACTGATTGTATTGACTTCCAAAATCTAAAACGATAATTGTATCGTGTTGCTTCTTCAAAATAATCACCCCAACGTTAGTTCTCGTATATAAATATTTTCACCAATTAGGCGAAAAGCATTACCAATATAATAAAAAAAGCCAGTCCTCCGCCTCTAGTCTCATAACAAAGAAAAGGCAGGGGTCTGGCTTTATAAAGAAAGATAGTCTCCGCTCTTTATAAATATAAGACACACTGCCTTCATAGTCAGGTTGTTTACGGTAACCCGGTAGAGACTCTCAAACCATATCTTTGAGGATATATGAAGGATCGTTTTATATTATCTTCCTAGATTCTAACAATGAAGTGTCGGTATGGTCAAGAGAGAAAGCGACAAAATTCTACAGAAATTCATTTCCTTTTCTAAAAAACATAAAAAAACATCCATTTCTATATAGAAATGGATGTTTTTTAGGGCAAACGGAATTACATCATTCCGCCCATACCGCCCATGCCCATGCCGCCCATGTCAGGCATTGCTGGTGCATTTGGTTCTGGTTTGTCAGCTACTACAGCTTCAGTTGTTAAGAACATAGCTGCAACAGATGCTGCGTTTTGAAGTGCAGAACGAGTTACTTTAGCTGGATCTACGATACCAGTTTCAAGCATGTTAACCCACTCGCCAGTAGCTGCGTTGAAACCAACGCCTACTTTTTCGCCTTTTAGACGCTCTACAACTACAGATCCTTCTAGACCAGCGTTGATTGCGATTTGACGAACTGGCTCTTCTAGTGCACGAAGTACGATGTTGATACCTGTTGCTTCGTCGCCTTCAGCTACGATAGAAGCTACTTTCGTGTATACGTTCATAAGTGAAGTACCACCACCTGCAACGATACCTTCTTCTACTGCTGCACGAGTTGAGTTAAGTGCATCTTCAATGCGAAGTTTGCGCTCTTTCAACTCAGTTTCAGTTGCTGCACCTACTTTAATTACTGCTACGCCACCTGCAAGTTTTGCAAGACGCTCTTGTAATTTTTCACGATCGAATTCAGAAGTTGTTTCTTCTAATTGCGCACGGATTTGACCGATGCGAGCTTCGATTTGTTCTGTGCTTCCTACACCTTCAACTACAGTTGTGTTTTCTTTCGTTACAACAACTTTACCAGCGCGTCCTAAAGATTCAACTGTAGCAGATTTTAAGTCACGGCCTAATTCTTCAGTGATTACTTCGCCACCAGTTAAGATTGCGATATCTTCTAGCATTGCTTTACGACGGTCACCAAATCCAGGAGCTTTAACAGCTACTACATTGAATGTACCACGAAGTTTGTTCACTACTAATGTAGCTAACGCTTCGCCTTCTACATCCTCAGCAATGATAAGAAGCGGTTTACCTTGTTGTACCACTTGCTCTAATACTGGTAAGATTTCTTGAATGTTAGAAATCTTTTTGTCAGTGATTAAGATGTATGGGTTATCAAGAACTGCTTCCATTTTGTCAGAATCAGTAATCATGTAAGGAGATGCATATCCACGATCAAATTGCATACCTTCTACTACGTCTAATTCTGTTGTGAAACCTTTAGATTCTTCTAAAGTAATAACGCCGTCGTTACCAACGCGCTCCATTGCTTCAGCGATCAATTGACCTACTTCTTCGTCAGCAGCAGAAATAGCAGCTACTTGTGCGATAGAAGATTTACCTTCGATTGGTTTAGAAATCGTTTTTAATTCTTCTACTGCAGCAACTACAGCTTTTTCGATACCTTTACGAAGACCCATTGGGTTCGCACCAGCTGTTACGTTTTTAAGACCTTCACGAATCATAGCTTGTGCTAATACAGTTGCAGTTGTTGTTCCGTCACCAGCTACATCATTTGTTTTGCTAGCAACTTCTGCTACTAATTTCGCACCCATGTTTTCGAATGCATCTTCTAATTCAATTTCTTTTGCGATTGTTACACCGTCATTTGTAATAAGTGGTGAACCGAATTTTTTCTCAAGAACAACGTTACGACCTTTTGGTCCAAGCGTTACTTTTACTGCATTTGCAAGAGTGTCGACACCGCGAAGCATCGAACGACGTGCTTCTTCACTAAATTTAATATCTTTTGCCATAATAATTGACCCCCTTGGATTTTTTAAGATTTATATAATTAACCGATAACTGCTAAAATGTCACTTTCACGTAAAATCAAGTAGTCTGTACCTTCATATTTCACTTCAGTACCTGCATATTTTGAGAAGATGATAAGATCACCTGCTGCTACCTCTAAAGCAACACGCTCACCATTTTCAAGCACTCGACCAGTACCTACTGCAATAACTTTACCCTCTTGTGGTTTTTCTTTTGCTGTGTCTGGTAATACAATACCACTTGCTGTTTTTTCTTCCGCTTGAACAAGCTCAATTACAACGCGATCACCTAATGGCTTTAGCATGAACAATAACCTCCTCATTTTGTTATGTAAATTTTATTTATTAGCACTCAAGTCACCCGAGTGCTAACACACTTATAATAATAAATAATCTCAATTTCTTTTGCAAGTAAAAAAATCATAATTTTTTCGCAAATTACGCTATAAATTTTTCTATATAGAGTTCCCCTTCTTCTACCTTTACTATATGAATCGTTGTTTCCACTACTCGTATGTTACAATATGAAAGGACACCCTAAGTTGTTTTCGCTACACACACAACTTTCTCCTGTCTTCTATTATAATTTCAAATAAGGATTTACAAAAAAAACATAATTTAAGTAAGGTTTATATCGTAGGTAGCATATTTACATGTTATCCTACCTTATCTCATACACTAGAGTTAGAAAGGATGGTTAAACCATTTGAAAAAACAATATTGGTGGGTTATCGTTACATACATTTTAATGCAGTTATCATCAATTGCTGGATTACCACTTCTCCTGAAAACTGGGCTTTATGATAACAGGGGATTCACTAGGGAAGAGAAATTTCAACTCATAACTGGTCACTGGGCGATCATTAGCTTCTTTATTGCATTATGTATCGTACTTTGGTTACTTAGAACAGATATTCGCGACAGACATTTAGATACAAAGCGTTCTACTGTTCCAGCTACGATTGGTTGGATTTTTATCGGGTTCTTCTTAGCATTTTTCTCGCAAAGTATTGCTGGTATGATTGAAATGTATGTATTAGGTATTAAACCTGGATCTGAAAATACAGCGAGACTTATGGATATCGCAAGAACGACACCTTGGTTCCTTATCGTCATCTCTATAATAGGACCTATTTTGGAAGAAATCGTATTTAGAAAAATTTTATTTGGTACACTTTATAAGAAGTTTAACTTCTTTATTGCCGCTATCATTAGTTCCCTTGTATTTGCGGCGATTCATTTTGATTTTACTCACTTATTGGTATACACTGCTATGGGGCTCGTATTCGCCTTCTTATATGTAAAAACGAAGCGTATTATCGTTCCAATTGCAGCTCATGTTGCAATGAATACATTAGTTGCAATTGCTCAAGTTTTAGTGAGTAACGAACAAATTCAAGAAATGATTAAAGAAGCTGAAAAAATGCAAGGCTTTATCGGAGGATTTTTAGTATGAGAAACTCACCATTGTTCATGGCTGCATTGTACTTCCTTCTAGGATGTATCTTTACACGCTTCGCCATTACGAACGTAACAGATACAATTTGGAATATGTGGACAATACTATTTGCAGTTATGGCAACGATTGATTTTAATTTGGCACTTCGCCTTATCTTAGTTAAATTCACAAAGAAAAAACAATAATAAAACGCAGAGGTCGCTTCCTCTGCGTTTTATTGTGGATAATTCTTCAAAAAGTAAACTAGTGTTTGTAACTCTACTGCTAAATCAATATGATGAATTCTTATATTGTCTGACACATTTAAGCGTGCTGGTGTAAAATTCAAAATACCATGCACGTTTGTTTCTGCCAATCTATCGGCTACAGATTGCGCTACTGTAGCGGGTACTGTTAATATTGCCACTTGTATATCAGTTGATAAACGTTCTTCTAATTCATCTAAGTGATATACAGGAATGCCTCCGATTTCTGTTCCAACTTTCTCTTCACTAATATCAAACGCCATTTCAATTTTTGTATTATTGTTTTTCGTGAAATTATAATGTAAGAAAGCGGTCCCTAAATTACCTACTCCAATAAGCGCTACACGTGTTATATCATCTTGGTCGAGTGTTTCACGGAAAAATGATAATAAATAATTTACGTTATATCCATATCCTTTTTTCCCTAATGCTCCAAAGTATGAGAAATCTCTTCGAATCGTTGCGGAATCAACCTTTACCGCTTCACTTAATTCGGCTGATGAAACACGTTGCTTACCAGAAAGAGATAAGTTTTGGATAAATCGATAGTATAGAGGCAATCTCTTAGCAGTGGCTTGTGGAATTTTCTGCTGCTCCATATAACCTCTCCTCTCTTCCTATCTTTATTCATATGCTTTAATCAAATACAGAAGTTTAGCACTTATTAAATTCCTTGTATAATAGAAAGAAGAAGTATTCTCTCTGTATTTTAAACTATACACTATTTTTAGTATGATTGAGAAATATAAACATGGCAAAGTTAAGAAATTATTTGAGGTGAAAACATTGATTTTATTACAAGTAAACGCGCTTTCGAAATTATACGGTGCAGAAACGATTCTTTCAAATATAAAATTAGAAGTTCAAACGAAAGATCGTATCGCATTAGTCGGACGAAATGGCGCTGGAAAATCTACATTATTAAAAATAATAGCGGGTGAGCTATCTCATGATGGTGGCGAAATTATAAAACCGAAAGATGTCTCAATCGGATATTTAGCTCAAAATACCGGTTTAGAAACGTCTTTAACAATTTGGGATGAAATGTTAACCGTCTTTACACACTTGCAGCAAATGGAGACAAAACTTCGAAGGCTAGAGCAAGAGATGGGAAAAGAAGAAAACTTTTCAAACGAGGCTACATATGAAAGATTATTAGCTGATTATGACCAATTACAATTAGATTATAAAGATCAAGGTGGCTATCAGTACGAAGCAGATATCCGTTCGATTTTAAGTGGTCTTGGCTTCCCAGTTGAAACGCACCAGACGACGATTTCGACATTAAGCGGTGGACAAAAAACACGATTAGCTCTCGGTAAATTATTATTAACGAAACCAGACTTACTTATTTTGGACGAGCCTACAAACCATTTAGACATAGAAACATTAACATGGCTTGAACAATATTTACAAGGTTATCCTGGGGCAATACTAATCGTTTCCCATGACCGTTATTTCTTAGATAAACTTGTTACACAAGTATATGAAATTTCGAATAAAGAAAGTAGACGATTTGTTGGTAACTACAGTAAATATTTAGACTTAAAATCAGCACTATACGAGCAAGAAATGAAACGTTATGAAAAACAACAAGATGAGATTGCTAAGCTAGAGGACTTCGTTCAAAAAAATATAGCTCGTGCATCTACGACAAAACGTGCGCAAAGCCGCCGTAAACAATTAGACCGTATGGAATTATTAACAAGACCATTAGGGGATTCTAAGTCAGCTTCCTTCCACTTCGATATTGAAAAACAAAGTGGAAATGATGTTTTACAAGTAAAGGACGCAACTATCGGCTATGATAAGGATCCAATTATTGAACATGTAACAATGCGCTTAACTCGCGGAGATAGTGTTGCTTTAGTTGGTCCAAATGGAATTGGGAAATCCACATTATTAAAATCCATTGTGAATAAGTTACCACTATTACATGGTGAGGTTTCTTTCGGATCTAATGTCTCTGTTGGTTATTATGATCAGGAACAAGCTAATTTAACATCTTCTAAGCGAGTTTTAAATGAGCTATGGGATGAATATCCACTGCAACCTGAAAAAGAAATTCGCACGATATTAGGTAACTTCTTATTCACAGGAGATGATGTATTAAAGCCAGTATCTTCTCTTAGCGGTGGACAAAAAGCTCGTTTAGCTCTTGCCAAACTTATGATGCAAAAATCGAATTTATTAATTCTCGATGAGCCTACAAACCATCTTGATTTAAATAGTAAAGAGATTTTGGAGAATGCTTTAATTGATTATCCTGGTACCCTTCTCTTTGTATCTCATGACCGCTACTTTATTAATCGTGTAACGACGACCGTTGTTGAGTTATCAACAGAAGGTGCACAGGAATATTTAGGGGACTACGATTACTACGTTGAAAAGAAAAATGAGATGATTGAACGTGCTGAATTTGAACAACAAGAACAGCAAGAAAATCAGGCACCTGTTCAAAAAACTGTAGCTCCAGAAAAATTAAATTATCTCGAAGAAAAAGAGCGCAAAAAGTTGGAGCGTCAACGTACTCGAAAAATCGAAGAACTAGAACAAACTATTGTACAATTTGAAGAAGAAATTGCTACGTTAGAAGATCAACTTTGCTTACCAGAAATATATGCAGATTATGAAAAGGCTAGTGAAATTACAACGAAAAAGCAAACACTACAAGAACAACTTGATGCTTGTATGGCAGAATGGGAAGAATTGCATTTATAAGAGTATAAATAAGAAGGATGTCTCATCAGTCGGGATTTTTGACGATGAGACATCCTTCTTATCTTCTAGCCATGGTCAACCTCTATTGCATAAACGATTCGACACGAGGTATCGATTTGCCGACAAGGTTTGACAATATTAGCCTCCCTTATAATAAGGGCATATTTCAAAATGTTTTTTAGAGATACCTTTTTCGTTTTTATTTCCCGAAAAAGGATAGATTCAAAGGTCAGACTTCATCTATTTTATCCACAAGTTTATACACATATCCACCTTTATAAAATAAACATCTAAATAACTTTTCCACATGATCCACAATCAATAAAAAAGTTATCAACATTTTATATACACAACAAAACCCACATTATCAACAGATAATATGGGTTTTATCCACAAGCTGTGGTTAATTTTGTGCATAACTATGCTTCGATATCTAATCCTGGATTTGCATTTAAAGCTAATGTAGCACGTTTTCCTTGTTCATATGCAATTGTACCTGCCGCTGCAATCATTGCTGCATTATCTGTACATAAAGATAGGGGAGGAATAATTAGCTCTACATTTTCTTTTTGTGCAAATTCTGCTTCTAAACGTGCACGCAGTCCTTTATTAGCAGCTACTCCACCAGCAAGAAGCACTTGCTTTACGTTATAAGCATCCGCTGCACGAGATGCTTTCGTTACTAATACGTCAATTACACTCTCTTGGAAACTTGCTGCTAAATCTTCCGGTGCAATTTCTATCCCGCGTTGTTTTGCGTTATGCACAGTGTTGATAACTGCTGATTTCAATCCGCTAAAACTGAAATCATATGAATCCGGTTCAAGCCATGCGCGAGGTAAATCGATTGTTGGTTTCCCTTCATGTGCAAGGCGATCAATATGAGGACCACCTGGATATGGCATAGATAACGTACGAGCTACTTTATCATATGCCTCTCCTGCTGCATCATCTCGCGTTTCACCAATTACTTCAAAGGAACCATGTTCTTTCATATAAACAAGCTCTGTATGTCCACCAGATACAACAAGTGATAGTAATGGGAATTGAACTTCTTTTACTAAACGATTCGCATAAATATGGCCAGCGATATGATGAACACCAACTAGGGGGATATCATGTGCAAATGCCACTGCTTTCGCTGCGTTCACCCCTATTAGAAGCGCTCCTACTAAACCAGGTCCTTCTGTGACAGCAATTGCATCAATATCATCAAATGTGATATTCGCTTCTTTTAACGCCTCTTCTAACACAACTGTAATTTCTTCTACATGATGACGGGATGCAATCTCTGGTACAACTCCGCCAAAACGTTTATGACTTTCAATTTGTGATGCAACGACATTTGCAATAATTTCCGTTCCATTTTTAACAACTGCTACTGCTGTTTCATCACAACTTGTTTCAATACCAAGTATAATCGTATTTTTTTCCATTATATATTCACCCACATTACGAGACCATCTTCCTGATTGTCTGCATAGTATCGTTTACGAATTCCACCATTTTGAAATCCGTATTTTCTGTATAACTGTTTTGCTACTTCATTTGATACACGTACTTCAAGTGTCATCGTTTTTACACCTAGAGTTTTCGCTTCGGAAATAACTTCTTTTAATAAAGCATCTCCTAGCTTTTGACCTCTGTATTCTGGTAAAATAGCTATATTTGTTATATGCGATTCATCAATAATTATCCACAATCCACAATACCCAATTACACGACCATCTTTTTCTAGCACAACATAATGTGCATGTTCATTCATCGTTAACTCACGTTGAAAGGCATCTGCAGTCCAAGGAGTTGAAAAAGATGCTTCTTCAATAGCTACAATTTGAGCAATATCATCGAGTTCCATCTTTCTAAATATCATATCCATCCTCTGCAAGCTCCTACTTGTTTTGACTTTCTAACCACTTTGTTTCAGCTTCAGCTAAACGAAGGTAACTAGGAACAAATGAATGTACATCTTGTTCTTCTTTTTGTAATCCTAAGAACGCTAGCTCACTTGGTCTTGGGTTATTTTTAGTGAAAGGAGCAAAGACAGCTTGATTGCCTAAATGTTCGATAATTGTTTCTTTGTGTAGTTTCACATCGTTACCAATAAATAAAACAGGCTTTCCTTTATCTTTTAACATTTGCAACCAGTCTACAATAAGGATGATTCGGTCTTCCTCTATAGAAGTTAAATCCTCTCCTTCATATGTATATAAGCCAGTATAAATTTGTCCACGTCTTCCATCGAATAAAGGACAGATTAATCCATCAAAATTAGCTCCGTTTGCAGCCACTACTTCTAAACTTGATACACCCACAATTGGTATTTGAAGTGACCAAGCTAATGTTTTGGCAGCTGTCACGCCTATACGAACACCTGTATATGATCCTGGTCCAGCAGCTACAACTATTTTAGTTAATTCTTTTGGTTTTACACCGCATTCTTTTAACAGTTGTTCTACAGCTGGCATAAGACGCACAGAATGATTTTTTGTTAAATTTGTAATGATTTCCCCAATTACGTTTCCTTCTTCAATAAGGGATACACCCATTATATAATTTGAAGTATCAATTGCTAGTACTTTCATCTTGTAATAGCTCCTCACATAATCTAATATAGCGATCTCCAATTGGCTCGAGTACAATGTTTCTTTTGTTGTCATCTCCAGCATGGAATAAACTAATTTGTAGCTTCTCATTTGGTAAATATGCTTCTATTAAATGAGCCCATTCTACTACCGTAATTCCTTCACCGTAGAAATACTCATCAAAACCTAAGTCTTCTTCACTTTCAGCTAAGCGATACACGTCCATATGATATAGCGGTAATCTCCCTTTATATTCTTTAATAATATTAAAGGTAGGGCTATTTACAACTCTTTTCACTCCAAGACCTTTTGCTAGTCCCTTTGTAAAAGTCGTCTTACCAGCCCCTAGATCTCCTTCTAAAATAATTACATCTTGTGCCTGAGCAAGTTCACCAAGTTTTTCTGATAACCTTTGTGTTTCCTCAGATGATTTTGTTGTTATTTCATATTTACTCACAGACTTCACCTACTTTACTCACAATGTTCTCTGCTATTTATTATACAGGTTTTGAATATATAAAAAAGTCCTTAGGAGTTTTCCTAAGGATAGTTTGACTGTCTTTATTAGTTTTTTGTTAAAACAAATAAAAAAATACGAAACAACATGTTTCGTTCTTTTCTTTATATAAAATGGCGGTCCCGACCGGGGTCGAACCGGCGATCTCCTGCGTGACAGGCAGGCATGTTAACCACTACACCACGGGACCATTTGGTTGCGGGGACAGGATTTGAACCTG
>NZ_JAKUGD010000022.1:0-48490 GCF_022663775.1 Bacillus cereus group sp. BfR-BA-01350 | reverse complement strand
GGCAGAGAGGTCACACCCGTTCCCATACCGAACACGGAAGTTAAGCTCTCTAGCGCCGATGGTAGTTGGGACCTTGTCCCTGTGAGAGTAGGACGTCGCCAAGCAACTAAAAACACAAGTCTTTTGACTTGTGTTTTTTTGTGTTTTCAAACAGTATGCAAAAAGAAGTAATGGTAATACAAACACGTTGCCCAAGGATGAATCATATTATATAAGAAATCGATGTATATTTTTCTGTAAATTGTTAAGGAATAGAAGTATAAAATATGTCCATTTAAATTAAATAGGGAGGGAAAGGTATGAAATCACAAAACGAAGTTTGTATTGTTTGTGAGACAGAAAGAAAAGAAGGGATATATGTTTATAATAATTTAATATGTTATGAATGTGAAAAGGACATGGTGAATACAGAAACAAATGATCCAAAGTATATATATTATTTAAAACAGCTTCGGAAATTAGAAGTATCATATTTTTAAATAGGCATATGCCTATTATTTTTTTTGTTCTGTATAATAGAGAAAGAATGAAATAATAAGGAAGAGATATAGATGAATCAAAATCGCATACCTTTATATGAAGCATTAATAGAGTTTAAAGAAAGAAGGCCGTTATCCTTTCATGTTCCAGGTCATAAAAATGGTTTAAACTTCCCTCAAGGGGCAGTAGAGGAGTTTAAAGATATACTATCTATCGATGTAACTGAGTTATCAGGGTTAGATGATTTACATAGTCCGTTTGAATGTATAGATGAGGCACAACAATTATTAGCTGATGTATATGGAGTGAACAAAAGTTATTTTTTAATTAATGGTTCAACAATCGGGAACTTAGCAATGATTTTGTCTTGCTGTAGGGAACATGATATTGTTCTTGTACAAAGAAATTGTCATAAATCAATTATTAATGGTTTAAAATTAGCAGGAGCAAATCCAATTTTTTTAGATCCATGGATTGATGAAGCTTATAACGTACCCGTGGGAATTCATGATGAGATTATTAAGGAAGCAATTGAAAAATACCCAAATGCGAAAGCACTTATTTTAACACATCCTAATTATTATGGTATGGGGATGGATTTAGAGGCAAGCATTGCTTATGCACATGCACATAAAATTCCTGTGTTAGTAGATGAAGCGCATGGAGCTCATTTTTGCTTAGGTGGGACATTTCCAAAGTCAGCTTTAGCATATGGTGCAGATATTGTAGTTCATTCCGCACATAAAACATTACCTGCGATGACGATGGGATCCTATTTACATATAAATAGCCGCTTAGTGAAAGAAGAAAAAGTTTCTACTTATTTAAGTATGCTACAATCTAGTAGTCCATCGTATCCAATTATGGCTTCCCTTGATATTGCACGCTTTACGATAGCGCGTATAAAAGAAAAGGGACATGATGAAATTGTCGAGTTTTTACAGGAATTTAAAGAAGAATTGTCTTCTATCCCACAATTAGCTATTTTACAATATCCATTACAAGACGAGCTAAAAGTTACCATACAGACGCGTTGTCGGTTATCAGGATACGAATTACAGTCTGTATTAGAAAAGGTTGGTATATATACCGAAATGGCAGATCCATATAATGTCTTATTTATTTTGCCTTTGCAAGTAAATAAGAAGTATATGAAGGCAATAGAGATGATCCGGGCGGCATTGCAACCTTATGAGGTGAAAGACAAGACGGAATCTATTCGTTATACTTATAAAGGAGAAATTTCTCCCCTGCCGTATACATATAAACAACTGGAAGGATATGAAACAAAAGTAGTATCTGTAGAAGAAGCAGTTGGGATGATAGCGGCGGAAATGGTAATTCCATATCCACCTGGTATTCCATTGATTATGTATGGAGAAAGAATTACTTCAGAACATAAAGAGCAAATTATGCATTTAGAGAGAGCAGGCGCTCGTTTTCAAGGTAGCACGAAATATATGAAAGTGTATGATATAGAAAGTAGGTTTTAGGATGAAGGGATTATTTGTAACAATTGAGGGGCCAGAAGGTTCGGGTAAAACAACGTTAATTCAAGGTTTATTGCCATACTTTAAACAAAAGGAACAAAAGGTAATGGCGACGAGAGAACCAGGTGGTATTGCAATTTCTGAGGAGATTAGAACGATTTTACATAAGCAAGAATATACGATGATGGAAGCACGTACAGAGGCACTTCTATATGCCGCTGCACGTAGACAACATTTAGTGGAAAAAGTTATGCCGGCACTTGATGAGGATTACCTTGTATTATGTGATCGTTTTATAGATAGCTCTTTAGCGTATCAAGGCTATGCAAGAGGGTTAGGTATGGATAAAGTATTTGAAATCAATCGTTTCGCAACAGAAGACTGCATGCCTAGTTTAACAATTTACCTAGACATTGAACCCGAGGTTGGTTTAGCTCGAATTGCAAAAGATGCAGGACGTGAAGTGAATCGGTTAGATATGGAAGATATCACTTTCCATAAACGTGTGCGTGAAGGGTATTTACAAGTTGTAGAACGTTTCTCGGATCGTATTGTATTAGTAAATGCTGATCAACCAATGGAAAAACTTATAGAAGAAGTTATTCAAGTTATAGAAGATAAATTGTTATAATAGAAGGAAAGAATGAAATAAGTGAGGTATGCATTATGACGAAGACGTGGGAGCAGCTTTCTGCTATACAACCCATCGGTGTAAAAATGTTGATGAATAGCATCGCAAAAGAGCGTATATCCCACGCTTACTTGTTAGAGGGAGGGAAAGGAACAGGAAAGTTTGCGACAGCAATTCAAATGGCAAAGAGTTTCCTCTGTTCTCAGCGGAATGGGGTAGAGCCTTGTCATGTATGTACAAATTGTAAGCGAATTGATTCAGGTAACCACCCAAACTTACATATTGTAAAACCAGACGGATTATCTATTAAGAAGCAGCAAATTCATGATTTACAAGAAGAGTTTTCAAAAACAGGATTAGAAGCAAATAAAAAAGTATATGTTATTGAGCACGCAGACCGTATGACAGCAAATGCGGCGAATACACTGTTGAAATTTTTAGAAGAACCAAGTAGTGATACAACAGCTATTTTACTTACTGAACAAAGTCATCAAATTTTAAATACGATTTTATCTCGCTGTCAAGTTGTTACATTTAGACCGTTACCTACGGAATCTTTAATTAGGAGACTACAGGATGAAGGTGTTACGACATCTTTATCGACACTTGCTGCACAACTCACAAATAGTTTTGATGAAGCTTTAGCTTTATGTAGTGATGAATGGTTTGCACAAGCACGAGCTTTAGTGATAAAATTATGTGAAGCGCTCGAAAAAGATAAAGCCTCTATTTTTTTTGTACAAGAAAAATGGGGAAAACACTTTGGAGAGAAAGAACAATTACAGCAAGGTTTAGATATGTTACTCCTTATTTATAAGGATTTATTATATGTTCAACTTGGAGAAGAAGATCGTCTTGTTTTTCATGAGCAGAAAGAGATGTTTGAATCTTTCTCCTACGCTCAGAAGCGCATTGTATCAGCTCTCTTTAATATATTAGAGGCAAAAAATAGAATCAACGCTAATGTAAATGCGCAGCTTGTGTTCGAACAGTTAGTGTTGCGGTTGCAGGAGGGATGACCGTTTTGTATGATGTAGTAGGTGTTCGCTTTAAGAAGGCCGGAAAGGTGTATTACTTTGATCCGAATCAGTTCGATATCTCTGAAAATGAGTTTGTAATTGTAGAAACGGTAAGAGGTATTGAATACGGAAAAGTAGTTATTACCAAAAAGCAAGTTGATGAAAACGACGTTGTATTACCGCTAAAAAAGGTTATTCGCATTGCAAATGAAAACGATCGTACCATTGTTGAAGAGAACAAACATGCTGCAAAAGAAGCATATCAAGTTTGTCAGCAAAAGGTAGTAGAACATAATCTTGATATGAAACTTGTAGATGTAGAGTATACGTTCGATCGCAATAAAATTATTTTCTACTTTACTGCGGATGGTCGGATTGATTTTCGCGAACTAGTGAAGGACTTAGCAGCAATTTTTAGGACAAGAATTGAACTAAGACAAATTGGTGTTCGTGATGAAGCGAAAATGCTTGGTGGTATTGGTCCATGTGGTCGTATGCTTTGTTGTTCTACTTTTTTAGGGGATTTTGAACCTGTATCCATTAAGATGGCAAAGGATCAAAATTTATCATTAAATCCTGCAAAAATCTCTGGTTTATGTGGTCGCTTAATGTGTTGCTTAAAATATGAGAATGATGAATATGAGGCAGCAAAGGAACAACTTCCTGATTTAGATCAACGTATACAAACCCCGCATGGTACTGGCCGTGTTATCGGATTAAATATTTTAGAAAGATTAATTCAAGTGGAACTAGTAGACAAGGAACGGATAGTAGAATATACGTTAGATGAATTAGTGAATAAAGGGGTCGTTTCGAGTCAAACCACAGATTAATGAGGTGGGTGCTTGTGGAGAAAAAAGATATTTTTGCATCGGTTTCTAGTATGGAAGAGCAAATTGGACATTTATACAAACAGTTGGGAGAATTAAAACAACATCTTGCAGAGTTACTGGAAGAAAACCAACATATAAAAATGGAAAATGAAAATTTGCGACACCGCTTTGAAGAAGTACAGATTAAAGAAAAACAAAAAACTCAAAAACGTAAAGAAGTGAAGCCGAAGACAGATATTGGTGAAGGCTACGATAATTTAGCAAGACTATATCAAGAAGGTTTTCATATTTGTAATCTGCATTATGGAAGTGTACGTAAAGAGGGAGATTGTTTATTCTGCCTGTCATTTTTAAATAAAAAGTGAAATTACCTTTCCAATAATAATTGGAAAGGTAATTTTTTATACATGAGAGTAGAATCGAATATGTTTTTTATTAGTAGAAGATGAAATAGGGTAGGTTAAGTGTAAGAAAAGGAGCAACATATGAATTTATATGAAGATGAACGTTTAGATTACTTATTAGCACAAGATTTGAAGATTATACAAAGCCCATCAGTATTTAATTTCTCGTTAGATGCTGTTTTACTTGCAGACTTTGCTTGGGTGCCAATTCAAAAAGGTAATTTACTTGATTTGTGTACAGGTAATGCAGTTGTGCCCCTTCTATTAAGTACAAGGACGAAAGGGAATATTACTGGTGTAGAAATTCAAGAACGCTTATATGATATGGGAATAAGAAGTGTCCAATACAATAAGTTGGAAGAAAGAATTCACTTAATACACGGGGATTTGAAAGATATGCCGGAGAAACTTGGGCGTCATCAATATGATGTTGTCACATGTAATCCGCCTTATTTCCAAACACCTGCAACTTCTGAAAAAAATATGAATGAACATTTAGCGATAGCTCGTCATGAAATTATGTGTACACTAGAGGATGTTGTATCTGCAAGTAGTCAGTTAGTAAAGCAAGGCGGGAAAGTAGCATTTGTACATCGTCCAGGTCGTTTATTAGATATTGTTACATTAATGCGTAAATACAAAATTGAACCGAAGCGTGTACGATTTGTTTATCCTAAGGCAGGGAAAGAAGCGAATACATTGTTAATTGAAGGAATTAAGGACGGAAACGCAGATTTGAAAATATTGCCACCTCTTTTTGTATATGAAGAAAATAATGAATATACAAAGGAGATTCGCTCGATTTTATATGGAGAAGAATAAGCATTGTTTTTATGTAGTGGAGTGCTCTGATGGAAGTTACTATGCTGGATATACAAATCATATAGAGAAGCGGATTGAGACCCATAATAGCGGAAAAGGGGCTAAGTATACGCGTGCTAGACTTCCTGTTGCTTTAAAATACGTAGAATTTCATGAAGATAAACGTACAGCTATGCAAGCAGAGTATTATTTTAAGCAATTAAATAGAAAACAAAAAGAAGAATATATGCAAAAAGGAGAACGCTATGTGGCAACAAAAAAGCTTTCAACAAAGTGAAAAGGGAGTTTTATATTTAGTACCAACTCCTATTGGAAATTTAGAAGATATGACATTTCGTGCAATCCGAATTTTAAAAGAAGCGGATTTAATTGCTGCTGAAGATACGAGACAAACGAAAAAACTTTGTAATTATTTTGAAATTGAAACGCCTGTTATGAGTTACCACGAGCATAATAAAGAAGTAAGTGGAAAGAAAATATTAGAGAAGTTAGATGAAGGAAAGACTGTAGCACTTGTTAGTGACGCTGGTATGCCGTGTATTTCCGATCCAGGCTATGATATTGTTGTCGAGGCAGTAGCTGAGCAATATCATGTAATCCCGCTTCCTGGGGCAAATGCAGCCCTTACAGCATTAATTGCATCAGGACTTGAAACAAAACAGTTTTATTTCTATGGGTTTTTACAAAGAAATAAAAAAGAAAGAAAAATGGAGTTAGAGAAGCTTCGTTACATACAAACTACAATGATGTTTTATGAAGCGCCTCACCGCCTGGATGATACTTTAATCTCGATGCAAGAAGTATTGGGAAATAGAGAAATCGTATTATGCCGAGAGTTAACGAAAAAATTCGAGGAATTTATTCGAGGAACAGTTGAAGAAGCAATTGAGTGGACGAAACAAAATGAAGTTCGTGGTGAGTTTTGTATTTTAGTAGCTGGTTCAACGGAAGAACCTGCTCCAGAAGAAAAATGGTGGGAATCTATTTCAGTATATAATCATATTGAACATTATATAAACGAAAAAGGTATGAATTCAAAAGAGGCGATAAAAACAGTCGCTAAAGATCGAGATTTGTCGAAACGCGATGTATATCAAATCTATCATGTCGATAAAAAATAAGCTTCTCATAATTGAGAAGCTTATTTTGCTGTTTCGATATAATCTTGAAGCTCGTTTAAGATTTGCTCAGCGCCTTCTTTGCTTAAGATAATTTTACCTTCAGCTAAAGATAGGTTACCATCAGATACTTCACCAGTTACTTGGCAAGTCATGTTTGGCTTATATTTTTTTAAGATGATTTTCTCGTCATCAACATAGATTTCAAGAGCATCCTTTTCTGCAATACCTAAAGTACGGCGTAATTCGATCGGAATTACTACACGACCTAATTCATCAACTTTACGAACGATACCAGTAGATTTCATAATTCTTTTCCTCCTAAAGAAATAGTTTATAAGTTTCGAGTCTATTTTTAGATTCGTCATTTTTCGACAAAATACCCTATGGACATATGATACCAATCATTTACATTTCCGTCAATTCTTTAATTCTATATTTTTTAAAAAGATTTATAGATTTCTTACTTCTTATATATAATAGAATTTGAGTAATTTCTACTATTATTTCACTTTATTTTCGGAAAAATCAAGAAATTATAGGTAATGACTGTATATTTTCTTGAAATATGAGTAATAGATGATAAATATAAAAATATGAACTTGTTTTTATCCTGCATTGACGAGTAGTAAGATTCTAAATTTTAAATTCGGCTGGGCCAAAGAAGTTAAGTGGAAGTCGGATTGCTCGTAAAAGTCCGATTGGTGTGGGTTGATAATCCGTGGGAATGAACAAGACCCTCACAGATTAAAGTTTCACTTTATATATAAGTTTTTGATATACTATTTATAAATACATATGAGGTTATTCGGGAGGTCCAAAACAATGACAGAGGAAAACAAATCCTTTTATATTACTACCCCAATTTATTATCCAAGTGGAAAATTACACATTGGACATGCTTATACAACAGTAGCAGGAGATGCGATGGCACGATATAAGCGTATGCAAGGATATAATGTTCATTATTTAACAGGAACTGATGAGCATGGACAGAAGATCCAAAAGAAAGCAGAAGAATTAAACGTTACACCACAAGCATATGTGGATAACATCGTTGCAGGAATTAAAGAACTTTGGGGGAAAATGGATATCTCTTATGATGATTTTATTCGTACAACGGAAGATCGTCATAAAGATGTTGTTGAAAAAATCTTTAAGCAACTAGTAGATCAAGGTGATATTTATCTTGATGAATATGAAGGTTGGTATTCTGTACAAGATGAGACATTCTATACGGAGCATCAATTAGTAGATCCAATTATGGAAGGTGACAAAGTAGTTGGAGGAAAAAGTCCAGATAGTGGTCATGATGTAGAACTTGTTCGTGAAGAATCGTATTTCTTTAGAATGGGTAAATATGTCGACAGACTATTAAAATTCTATGAAGATAATCCACATTTCATTCAGCCAGAGTCTCGTAAGAATGAAATGATTAATAACTTCATTAAACCAGGCTTAGAAGATTTAGCAGTTTCCCGTACTTCATTTGACTGGGGAGTTCGTGTTCCAGGTAATCCGAAACACGTTATTTACGTATGGGTTGACGCATTATCTAACTACATTACAGCATTAGGTTATGGAACAGAAAATGAAGAGATGTATAAGAAGTTCTGGCCAGCAGATGTGCATTTAGTTGGAAAAGAAATCGTTCGTTTCCATACGATTTATTGGCCAATCATTTTAATGGCATTAGATTTACCTCTTCCGAAAAAAGTCTTTGCTCACGGTTGGATTTTAATGAAGGATGGAAAGATGAGTAAGTCAAAAGGAAATGTAGTAGATCCAGTTACATTAATTGATCGTTACGGATTAGATGCATTACGTTATTACTTACTTCGTGAAGTTCCATTCGGATCTGATGGCGTATTCACACCAGAAGGATTTGTGGAGCGTATTAATTTCGATTTAGCAAATGACTTAGGTAACTTATTAAATCGTACAGTAGCTATGATTGATAAGTACTTTAACGGAGAAATCCCTGCATTTAAAGCAAATGTAACGGAATTTGATGAAACGTTAGTAACATTTGCGAAAGATACATTGAAAAAAGTTGAAGAAGCAATGGAGAATATGGAATTCTCTGTAGCTCTAAGCTCAATTTGGCAATTGGTTAGCCGTACGAATAAATATATTGATGAAACACAACCATGGGTATTAGCGAAAGACGAGAATGATCGTGAAAAGTTAGCTTCTGTAATGGCTCACTTAGCAGAAGTACTTCGTCAAACGGGTATTATGCTTATGCCATTCTTAACGGTAGCACCAAGCAAAATGTTTGCTCAGCTTGGCCTGACTGATGAAGCACATACATCCTGGGGAAGCCTATCTACAATCGGCTGTATTCCAGCTGGAACAAAAGTAGAAAAAGGACAACCAATTTTCCCTCGTTTAGAAATGGACGTGGAAGTGGCGTACATTAAAGAACAAATGAAAGCCTCTGCTCCTAAAGTAGAAGAGAAAAAAGAAGAAGAACCGAAGGCAGAAGAAATTACAATTGATGATTTCTTTAAAGTAGAATTGCGTGTAGCTGAAGTACTATCTGCTGAACCTGTAAAAAAGGCAGATAAGTTGTTAAAAATTCAACTAGACTTAGGTACAGAAAAGCGTCAAGTTGTTTCTGGAATTGCAAAATTCTATTCGCCAGAAGACCTAAAAGGTAAAAAGGTTATTTGTGTAACAAATTTAAAACCTGTAAAATTACGCGGTGAATTATCGCAAGGTATGATTTTAGCGGGTGAAGAGAATGGCGTATTGTCATTAGCATCGATTGACCAAAATCTACCAAATGGTACAAAAATCAAGTAATTAAGACAAGAAAAGAGATGTTTCACGTGTAACATGTGTGAAGCGTCTTTTTTCTTTTTACACTCTCATTTTTGCATTAAGATTGTAGTATTGTTATCGTTAAGTTATGAAAGAGCTTATTTGCGTAGAATAAATTGGATTTCAATATAAAAGGAGTTATGTATTATGTTGTTTGATACACATTCACATTTGAATGCAGAGCAATTTGAAGAAGACTTGCAAGAAGTGATTGCCCGAATGAAAGAAGCGGGGGTTACTTATACAGTTGTTGTTGGTTTTGATGAAGCAACGATAAAAAAGGCGATTGAATTAGCTGAAGCCTATGATTTTATTTACGCTGCGGTTGGATGGCATCCAGTTGATGCAATTGACATGACAGAAGAGCATTTAGCTTGGTTAGAAGAACTTACTGCTCATCCTAAGGTCGTTGCACTTGGAGAGATGGGCTTAGATTATCACTGGGATAAGTCGCCAAAAGAAATACAGAAAGAAGTATTCCGTAAACAAATTGCGTTAGCGAAAAAGGTAAAGTTGCCGATTATTATACATAACCGCGATGCAACGCAAGATATTGTTGATATTCTAGAAGAAGAGAATGCAGCTGAAGTAGGAGGCATTATGCATTGCTTTAGCGGCAGTGTAGAAGTAGCAGAGCGATGTGTTGATATGAACTTTTTAATTTCATTAGGTGGACCAGTTACATTTAAAAATGCTAAGAAGCCGAAAGAAGTTGCTACTGAGATTCCATTAGAGAAATTGTTAATAGAGACGGATTGTCCGTATTTAACACCACATCCATTTCGAGGAAAACGAAATGAACCGAGTTATGTAAAACTCGTAGCAGAAGAAATTGCAAACTTAAAAGGAATTTCTTATGAAGAGGTAGCGGAAGTAACAACTAAGAATGCAAAAGCTTTATTTGGTGTCGAATAAAAAGAATGGGGGAGCCCATTCTTTTTATTTTTTGAGAAACAGAATAGTAGAAGTGGTAGAGAAAACGAGGGTGAATGAGTAAGTGTTACAATAAGGAGAGAGAACAAAGTTTTGGACATTCTATTTTTTAAAATGTAACAATGGGGAAAATAATAATGGAAAAGTCGTCATTTTTTTGTTTTACTAAGTAGAGACGAAACGAGTGTGGAGGCAAGCATGAAAATTAAAGAGATTATCGTTGTAGAAGGTAAAGATGATACAGTCGCGATTAAGCGTGCTGTTGATGCGGATACAATTGAAACGAACGGTTCAGCAATCGGTGATCATGTTATTGAACAAGTAAAATTAGCGCTGCAAAAACGAGGCGTTATTATTTTCACAGATCCGGATTATCCTGGAGAGCGTATTCGAAAAATTATTTCTGACAAGGTACCTGGGTGTAAACATGCTTTTTTACCGAAGGAAGAAGCACTTGCTAAGAGGAAAAAAGGTGTCGGGATTGAACATGCTTCTAATGAATCAATTCGCCGTGCTTTAGAGAATATACATGAAGAAATGGAAGCTTACACAAGTGAAATCAGTTGGAGCGATCTAGTCGATGCAGGTTTAGTGGGCGGAGAAATGGCAAAGAGTCGCAGAGAAAGAATGGGTAAGCTATTAAAGATTGGTTATACAAACGCAAAACAGTTACATAAACGTTTACAAATGTTTCAAGTCTCAAAAGAATCATTTGCAGAAGCTTATAAGCAAGTCATACAGGAGGAAAGAAAATGAAGGATATCGCAACGCCAAATCGTACGAAAGACATTGTTGAAAAGTATGGATTTTCATTCAAAAAAAGTTTAGGGCAAAATTTTTTAATTGATACGAATGTATTAAATCGTATCGTTGATCACGCTGAAATTGGTTCAGAAAGTGGTGCAATTGAAATTGGACCAGGTATCGGTGCATTAACGGAACAATTAGCGAAGCGTGCCAAAAAAGTAGTGGCTTTTGAAATTGATCAAAGGTTATTACCGATTTTAGATGAGACGTTAGCTCCATATGGCAACGTTACAGTTATCAATAAAGATGTACTAAAGGCAGATGTACATGAGGTGTTTAGTGAGCAATTTGAAGAAGGACAAGATGTAATGGTAGTAGCTAACTTACCATACTATATTACAACGCCAATTTTATTTAAATTGCTGGAAGAGAAATTACCGGTTCGTGGATTCGTTGTTATGATGCAAAAAGAAGTTGGGGATCGTTTAGCGGCTAAGCCTGGAACGAAAGAGTACGGTTCTTTATCCATTGCTATTCAGTATTATACAGAGGTAGAAACAGTTATGACTGTACCGCGTACAGTGTTTGTGCCACAACCGAATGTTGATTCTGCAATTATTCGCCTCCTAAAGCGTCCGAAACCAGTAGTAGAAGTAACAGATGAGACATTCTTCTTTGAAGTAGTACGAGCAAGTTTTGCACAGCGTCGTAAAACTTTAATGAATAATTTATCAAATAATTTAAATGGTTTCCCGAAAGATAAAGAGCTGTTGGATCGAATTTTAACAGAAGTAGGAATTGATCCAAAACGAAGAGGCGAAACGCTATCTATCGAGGAGTTTGCGACATTAAGTAATGCATTAGTTCTTCATAAGTTATCATAAGAATACAAAAGGGACAGTTCAATTTGAACTGTCCCTTTTGTCACCTTTCTCCTCCTAAATTCATACTTTAAAAACAGGTAAGATGGCCTAACGAGTTTGGAGGTAGGAGAATGGCTTTACATGTTGGAGAATTAGTGGAACGATATTCTCATAATAGGGATATCCTTTTTCGTATTATAGAAATAAAAGGCGAGATAGCTATATTGTTTGGAGAGGAAATTAGATTAGTGGCAGATGCGCCACTTGAAGATTTAATTAGTATAGATCAACGAGAACATAAAAAGAGAGCAAAGCGTGAGAAAGAAACAATGGAGCGCACGTATCGTTTGTTTCAACAAGATTACGTATTAATGAAACAAAGGCATGAACACACTTCAACTGGTGGATATACAAGTGAAGTGAATTATTTTCAAATGCCAGGGCGTGTCTTGCATATAGATGGAGACCCGTTATATTTGCGCAAGTGCCTAGATTTATATAATAAAATTGGTGTTCCTGTACAAGGTATTCATTGTAAAGAAACGGAGATGCATGAAAAGGTAGTAGATTTAATAGACCATTTTCGTCCGGACATTTTAGTTATTACAGGGCACGATGCGTATACAAAATCAAAAGGCGTAAAGGGAGATTTAGCAGCCTATAGGCATTCAAGGCATTTTGTACAGGCTGTTCGAGAAGTGAGAAAAAAATATCCATCATTGGATCAACTCGTTATTTTTGCTGGGGCATGTCAATCACACTTTGAAGCATTAATTCGAGCAGGCGCTAATTTTGCTAGTTCCCCATCTAGAATTAATATTCATGCACTAGATCCTGTATATGTGGTTGGTAAAATTAGTTTTACATCATTTATGGAAAGGGTTAATGTATGGGATGTTGTACGTAATACGATTACTGGTGAAAAGGGGCTTGGCGGGATTGAGACGAGGGGGATTTTACGAACTGGATTACCTTTTCAACATTATGAAGAATAAGCAAGGTACATATGTATCTTGCTTTTTTATTTGGAGAGGATTTAAATCAGTTTGGATAAAAAGAGACAAGAACGCACAGACTACATAATGATACTTTTACAATATAGTATTTCTTCTATCTATTCGAACGCATGATGCTTTTATAATGATATTGTCTGTGAGTTGCGGTTAATAATTGGGATAGATATATCGTGTTTTAAGTGTTCAATCTAAATTACAGCGAGGTGTAACGAAGTATATGTCAAAACGTTTAGATGAAATTAAAAGCGAATTAGATCACCATCTTGGACAGAGACTGATGTTAAAGGCAAACAGTGGGAGAAGAAAAACTGTAGAACAATCAGGTGTACTTGCAGAAACGTACCGTTCTGTTTTTGTTGTACAACTGGATCAACAAGAAGATACGTTGCAACGTGTGTCGTATAGTTATGCGGATGTTTTAACAGAGACAGTAGAGTTAACATTTTATGGTGAACCTCATAATGAAGTGATTTTATAATTCATGTATCGTTACATATATTCCCACAAATGAAAAGCTATATTATTTTGCATACTAATGATACCGTAGCAAAATAAGGAGGGACTCTGCATTGAGTAGACGAAGAGGTGTCATGTCGAATCAATTTAAAGAAGAGCTTGCAAAAGAGTTGGGCTTTTATGATGTTGTTCAGAAAGAAGGATGGGGCGGAATTCGTGCGAAAGATGCTGGTAACATGGTGAAACGTGCTATAGAAATTGCAGAACAGCAATTAATGAAACAAAACCAGTAGTTGTAAGATACTTTCTATGCTACGGTAGCCGAGGAGTGATTCCTCGGCTTTTTGTACTATAAAAGGTGCCATCATTTTACATAAGTAGTTTCATTCTGAATGCTTTTCGTTATAATTAGGGAAGTGTCATCGTCTTACTATAAATTTATGGTAAAATAAACGATAAAAGATTGAGTACATAGAGTGGGTGAATAGATTGAAGCTACTAGTGAAAGCACCAGCAAAGATTAATCTGTCGTTAGATGTACTGGGAAAAAGACAAGACGGATATCATGAAGTGAAAATGATTATGACAACAATTGATTTAGCGGATCGTTTAGAACTAATGGAATTAGCAGAAGACCGTATTGAAATTTTATCCCATAATCGGTATGTCCCAGACGACCAAAGAAATCTGGCTTATCAAGCAGCGAAATTAT
Source organism: Bacillus cereus group sp. BfR-BA-01350 (assembly GCF_022663775.1). NCBI lineage: Bacteria > Bacillati > Bacillota > Bacilli > Caryophanales > Bacillaceae > Bacillus > Bacillus cereus group sp. BfR-BA-01350. The sequence goes on along the minus strand of NZ_JAKUGD010000022.1, from coordinate 34,140 downwards.
TAAAAGAGAAGTTTAATGTGAAAAAGGGTGTATCTATTACTATTGAAAAAACGATTCCAGTAGCAGCTGGATTAGCGGGTGGAAGTAGTGATGCAGCAGCGACATTACGTGGTCTTAATAAATTATGGAATTTAGGGCTTACAATTGATCAGTTAGCAGAGCTTGGCGCAGAAATTGGGTCAGACGTATCGTTTTGCGTATATGGTGGGACAGCAATTGCCACTGGAAGAGGGGAGCAGATTGAGCACATAAAAACTCCACCTTCTTGTTGGGTTATTTTAGCAAAACCCCATATTGGTGTATCTACTGCTGATGTGTATGGAAATTTAAAGTTAAATCGAGTTACACATCCAAATGTAGATAAAATGGTGGATGTCATAAATGCTGGAGACTACAAAGGGATTTGTGATACTGTCGGTAACGTTTTAGAAGATGTAACGTTTGCGATGCATCCTGAAGTTGCACGTATTAAGGCACAGATGAAGCGATTTGGAGCAGATGCCGTATTAATGAGTGGTAGTGGTCCAACTGTATTCGGCCTAGTGCACCATGATTCGCGAATGCATCGTATATATAACGGATTAAAAGGATTTTGTGAACAAGTATACGCAGTACGTTTATTAGGAGAGCGAGAAACGCTTGAATAAAGACGTATAATACGTTATGATTTGTTTAGAATATTCGTGATTTGAGGTGGGAGTATGAAAATTAGACGAAGTACAAGATTAGTCGATATGACTTATTACTTGCTACAAAACCCTCGTCAGCTAGTTTCTCTCACTTTTTTTGCTGAAAGGTATCAATCAGCTAAGTCTTCTATTAGTGAAGATTTAGTTATTATTAAGCAAACGTTTGAACAACAAGGGGTCGGCACATTGCAAACGATACCAGGAGCAGCAGGAGGAGTGAAATATATACCATATATAAGTGAGGAAGAGGCAGATTTAATTATTGGTGAGCTGTGTAGCTTATTTGAAAATCCAGATCGTATTTTGCCTGGTGGTTACTTATATATGACAGATCTTTTAAGTAATCCTCGTCATATTAATGGCGCAGGTCGTTTGTTTGCTTCTGTTTTTGCTAGGCAACCAATTGATGCAGTTATGACGGTGGCAACGAAGGGGATTCCACTTGCATATGCAGTGGCGAACTACTTAGATGTACCGGTAGTGATTGCAAGAAAAGATAATAAGGTAACAGAAGGACCAACTGTTAGTATTAACTATGTATCAGGTTCTTCTAAGCGAATTCAAACAATGACGTTAGCGAAGCGTAGCCTTCCAGAAGGATCCAATGTTTTAATTATTGATGACTTCATGAAAGCTGGCGGAACCATTCAAGGTATGATGAGTATGTTAGAAGAGTTTAAAGCTAATGTTGTTGGTATTGGTGTATTAGTAGAGTCTACGGATATTGAAGAAAGACTAATTAATAATTTTGTATCATTAATTCGTCTATCGGAAGTTGATGTGAAAGAAAAAGCGATTCAAGTGGAAAAGGGAAATTATTCACTGGCACCATTTGATGAAGGGCTTGTAGAGGCTGAGTAAAAAGGTAAAGCAAATAGCTTTATCTTTTTTTATTCTATTTATAAGTTATAAAATAGATGGACAAACTGCTTTTCGTACACTATTTTTAAAGAGTAAAAATAAATAATAAAAGGGTGAAAAGTATGAAAGTTGTTCAAACAAACAATGCACCACAAGCGATTGGACCATATTCACAAGGGATTATTGTAAATAATATGTTTTACAGTTCAGGACAAATTCCGTTAACTGCAAGTGGAGAGCTTGTAGCAGGAGACGTAACAGTACAAACAGAGCAAGTATTTCAAAATTTACAAGCAGTATTAGAAGAAGCAGGTGCTTCATTTGATACGGTAGTAAAAACAACAGTATTCTTAAAAGACATGGATGATTTTAATGCTGTTAATGAAGTATATGGATCTTATTTCTCTGCTCATAAGCCAGCTCGTTCTTGCGTACAAGTAGCAAAATTACCGAAAGATGTTTCAGTTGAAATTGAAGTAATTGCCCTAGTTAAGTAATTCTTTGTAAGCGATAACCTCCACTAATCTCTATATTCAATTACATTAAAAATTTTTATCTTAAAAATTTTTAAAAAATTAAAGGGAAAATAGAAATTTTGTGGAATTTATACAAATATATCGCTTATTTAGAAAAGGGTGGTGAACACAAGATGGAAGTGACTGACGTAAGATTACGCCGCGTAAACACAGAAGGCCGCATGAGAGCAATTGCCTCTATTACTCTAGACCATGAATTTGTTGTTCATGATATTCGTGTAATTGATGGTAATAATGGATTATTTGTAGCAATGCCAAGTAAACGTACTCCAGATGGAGAATTCCGTGACATTGCACATCCAATTAATTCTGGTACACGCTCTAAAATTCAAGATGCGGTTTTAACAGAGTATCATCGTTTAGGCGAGTTAGAAGAGGTTGAGTTTGAAGAAGCGGGCGCTTCGTAAAATTCGAATGAAAAGGGCTTTTTAAAGGAAGCCCTATAATTTTGCAACAAACTCCTGTAAGCATTTACAGGGGTTTGTTTTTTTTGTGTTTATACATATATTTCGTTTAGAAAATTCCGAATTAAATAAAATAAAGAGGGGAACTTCTAATTTTTTCAAAATCATTTTAAATAGTATAGCTTATTTCTTAAAAAAGATACTAAAGAGTAAAACATCTTATAAGAATTATGGTAAAATTTAATAGTTAAAATGTGTTTCTTGAAATATATGATGATTTAGGATAATATCGTTAATGGATAAATAGGTTGCGATGGAGGGTCTATATGTCAAACAGATTTGCAGTGATTCTAGCGGCAGGTAAAGGCACACGTATGAAGTCTAAGCTATACAAGGTGCTTCATCCTGTATGTGGAAAACCTATGGTACAACATGTTGTCGATCAAGTATCTCAATTAGGATTGCAGAAACTTGTAACAGTCGTAGGACATGGTGCTGAAATGGTACAAGAACAGCTAGGAAACGTAAGTGAGTTTGCATTACAAGCAGAACAACTTGGTACAGCACATGCTGTAGATCAAGCTGCAAGTGTACTTGCAAACGAAGAAGGAACAACTTTAGTTATTTGTGGTGATACACCGCTAATAACTGCTGAAACGATGGAAGCATTACTTCAGCAACATAAAGAAGCAGGGGCAATGGCAACGGTATTAACAGCTTACATAGAAGAACCTGCTGGATATGGTCGTATCGTTCGTAATGAGAATGGTCATGTTGAAAAGATTGTTGAGCATAAGGATGCAAATGAGAAAGAATTAGCTATTAAAGAAATCAATACAGGTACGTATTGTTTTGATAATAAAGCTTTATTCGCTTCACTTTCTAAAGTTTCAAATGATAACGTACAAGGTGAATATTACCTGCCAGATGTTATTGAAATTTTAAAAAATGAAGGTCATATTGTATCAGCTTATCAAACAGAGCACTTCGATGAAACGTTAGGTGTTAACGACAGAGTCGCTCTATCGCAAGCGGAAATTATTATGAAAAACCGTATCAACCGAAAGAACATGGTAAATGGTGTTACTATTATTGATCCAAGTAACACGTATATTTCTGCTGATGCAATTATCGGTAGTGATACAGTTCTTCATCCAGGAACAATTATTGAGGGGAACACTGTAATTGGTTCTGATTGTGAGATTGGACCGCATACAGTAATTCGCGATAGTGAAATTGGAGATCGTACGACAATTCGTCAATCTACTGTACATGATAGTAAGCTTGGTACAGAAGTATCGGTTGGCCCATTTGCACATATTCGCCCAGATTCAGTTATTGGAGATGAAGTACGCGTTGGAAACTTCGTGGAAATCAAAAAAACTGTTTTTGGTAATAGAAGTAAAGCTTCACACTTAAGTTATATCGGGGATGCACAAGTTGGAGAAGACGTGAATCTTGGTTGTGGTTCAATTACGGTGAACTATGACGGTAAGAATAAATTCAAAACTGTGATTGGTAACGGGGTATTTATTGGATGTAATTCAAACCTTGTTGCTCCTGTAACAGTTGAAGACGGTGCTTATGTGGCAGCAGGCTCTACAATTACAGAGAATGTTCCATCAAAAGCATTATCTGTAGCACGTGCACGTCAAGTTAACAAAGAAGACTATGTTGATCAATTGCTGAATAAGAAAAAATCATAATGTGGAGGGTTAATCTAGATGTCGACTCAATATCTAAATTCTAATTTGAAAGTATTCTCTTTAAACTCTAATAAGGAACTTGCTGAGCAAATTGCAAAGCATATTGGAGTAGGACTAGGAAAATGTTCTGTTGATCGTTTTAGTGATGGAGAAGTTCAAATTAACATTGAAGAAAGTATCCGTGGTTGCGATGTATTCATTATTCAATCTACAAGCTTCCCAGTAAACGAACATATCATGGAATTACTTATTATGATCGATGCATTAAAGCGTGCATCTGCAAAAACAATTAATATTGTTATTCCTTACTATGGTTATGCGCGTCAAGACCGTAAAGCGCGTTCTCGTGAACCAATTACATCGAAACTTGTAGCAAACTTGCTTGAAACAGCAGGTGCAACTCGTGTAATCACTCTAGATTTACATGCTCCACAAATTCAAGGGTTCTTTGATATCCCAATCGACCACCTAATGGGTGTACCAATTCTTTCAGATTACTTTGAAACAAAAGGTCTTAAAGATATCGTAATCGTGTCACCTGACCACGGTGGAGTAACTCGTGCTAGAAAAATGGCAGATCGCCTAAAAGCACCGATCGCTATTATTGATAAGCGTCGTCCTCGTCCGAACGTATCTGAGGTAATGAACATTATCGGTAATATTGAAGGTAAAACAGCAATTTTAATTGATGACATCATTGATACAGCTGGTACAATTACATTAGCAGCAAACGCTCTTGTTGAGAACGGTGCTTCTGAAGTATATGCTTGCTGTACACACCCAGTATTATCTGGTCCAGCAATTGAGCGTATCCAAAACTCAAATATTAAAGAGTTAGTTGTAACGAACTCTATCGTATTACCAGAAGAGAAGAAAATCGACAAAGTACATGAACTTTCAGTTGCTCCACTAATCGGAGAAGCAATCATTCGTGTATACGAAGAAGAATCTGTAAGTGTATTATTCAATTAATTGGATAGAATGAGACGTAACCAAGATTGGTTACGTCTTTTCGTATCGAAAAAAGAAAGTAGTGGTACAAGAATGAAATTGATAGTAGGACTTGGGAACCCAGGTAGAGAATATGAATTAACAAGGCATAATATTGGATTTATGGCGATTGATGAACTTGCAAAGCGTTGGAATATTTCTTTGAACGAACAAAAGTTTAAAGGAGTATTTGGTGCAGGATTTGTTAATGGAGAAAAAGTAATCTTATTAAAGCCACTTACATATATGAATTTATCTGGGGAAAGTATTCGTCCGTTAATGGATTACTATAAAATTGATGTAGAGGACTTCGTTGTTCTGTACGATGATTTAGACATCCCTGTAGGTAAATTACGCCTTCGTATGAAAGGCAGTGCGGGTGGACATAATGGTGTGAAATCAACAATTTCACATTTAGGAACACAAGAGTTTCAACGTATCCGTATGGGAATCGATCGTCCGAAAAATGGAATGAAGGTAGTAGATTACGTATTAGGACGTTTTACATCAGAAGAGATTCCTGATGTAAATCATTCTATTGAAAAAGCAGCAGATGCATGTGAAGAATGGTTAAATAAACCTTTTCTTCAAATTATGAATACTTTCAATAGTTAAGAGTACGATTGGGAATATTTTATTTTATTTTTACCCATACTAGCAGTAATTGGATTTTTAGGAGGCTAGTATGGAAGGGTATTATTATTGCAGACATTGCGGGAGTAATGTAGGCTCCGTTACCGCAGAAAAAGTATATAGCGACGTTTTATTTCAACTAACAGAGCAAGAAGTAGTAGAAATGATTCATTTTCATGAGAATGGAAATATATATATAAAAACGATTTGTGAATTGTGTCAAGAAACGCTCGCATCTTATCCTGAGTATTATGAATATGAAAAATTTCTGCAATAAAATGTTGTCGCTTTGGCATGTCCAAAGCATTTTTCTGTTTTCTTTTTCCGAAATATTTGCATAAAATATAGTGGCTTGCTCTTTTATGTTGAGAGGGGTTTTGAAAATGATAGGTTTATTAGAGCAATTTTATAAAAATGAAGAGATCCAATCGGTCATTAATGGATTAGAAGATGGTTTAAAAGAGCAACTTGTATCAGGTATGGCAACCTCTTCTCGTTCGTTATTAATGGCGGCCTTATATAAAAAAACAAAAAAATCACAACTTATTGTGACGCATAATTTATACCAAGCACAAAAAGTACATGAAGATTTAGTGGCGTTACTTGGTGAAAAAGATGTATGGCTATATCCAGTAAATGAATTGATAGCATCAGAACTTGGTGTTGCAAGCCCAGAATTGAAGGCGCAACGTATTGAAGTCTTAAATCGCTTAGCTGCAGGAGAGCATGGGATTATTGTAGCACCAGTTGCAGGGCTACGCAGATTTTTACCAATGAAAGAGTTGTGGAAGCAAAGGCAAATCGAAATCAGTCTAGGGCAAGAGATTGATTTAGATACATTTTTGCATACTTTACATCATATTGGCTATGAGCGTAAGTCTATGGTAGAAGCTCCTGGAGAATTTAGTTTGCGTGGGGGAATATTAGATATATATCCACTAACTGAAGAGTTACCATTTCGTATTGAATTTTTCGATACAGAAGTCGATTCTATTCGATTATTTGATGTGGATGAACAGCGCTCTCAAGATAAAAAAGAAAGTGTTAGATTTGGTCCAGCAACAGAGTTTTTATTTTCGCAGGAAGAATTGAAATCAGGAATTAAGCATCTTGAAGAAGGTCTGACTAAGACGATGCAAAAACTTTCTGATGATAAGTTGAAGACTACAGTGCTTGAGACGGTAAGTCATGAAATTGAGATGTTAAAAAACGGGCAAAGTATAGAACAGATGTTTAAATATTTATCTATTTTCTATAACGAACCTGCTAGTCTGATAGATTATTTACCAGAAGATGGTGTTGTGATTTTAGATGAGATTTCACGTATTCAAGAAACAGCATCACATCTTGAAACGGAAGAGGCGGAATGGTATATATCCCTTCTCGGTGAGGGAACAATCATTCAAGATTTATCTTTCTCTCATTCGTTTGAAGAATTTCTTCATCATAAAAAAAGAAGTTTTGTATATTTAACGTTATTCTTACGTCATATAGCACATACACATCCGCAAAACATTGTGAATGTGACATGTAAAACAATGCAGGATTTCCATGGGCAGATGCAGTTGTTGAAAACTGAAATTGATAGATGGAACGAAGGGCATTTTACGACTGTTGTGTTAGGTACAGATGATGAACGTGTGAAAAAACTACAACATATTTTAAGTGATTATGATATTGAGGCAGATATTGTAGAAGGCACAGATATATTATTGCCTGGAAGGTTACAAATTGCTGTAGGTGATTTACATGCAGGATTTGAAATGCCGATGCAAAAGCTTGTTGTCATTACTGAAAAAGAGCTTTTTCATAAGAAAGTTAAAAAATCACAACGTAAGCAAAAGTTATCGAATGCTGAACGTATTAAAAGTTATTCGGAATTAAAAGTTGGGGATTATGTAGTTCATGTAAATCATGGTATAGGTAAATTCTTAGGTATTGAAACATTAGAGATTAACGGTGTTCATAAAGATTATTTGAATATTAAATATCAAGGTAATGATAAGTTATACGTTCCAATTGAACAAATTGACCAAGTGCAAAAATATGTAGGATCTGAGGGTAAGGATCCGAAAGTTTATAAATTGGGTGGAAATGATTGGAAGAAGGTCAAAACGAAAGTTGAAAAATCTGTACAAGACATTGCGGATGACCTAATTAAACTATATGCTGAGCGCGAAGCTTCAAAGGGTTATGCATATACACCGGATACGGCAGAACAACAAGAATTCGAGTCCTCTTTCCCGTATCAAGAGACAGAGGATCAATTACGTTCTATTGAAGAGATTAAAAAGGATATGGAACGTGGACGTCCGATGGATAGGCTTCTTTGTGGTGATGTAGGATATGGAAAGACGGAAGTAGCTATTCGTGCGGCGTTTAAAGCAATTATGGATGAAAAACAAGTTGCAATTTTAGTGCCGACAACGATCCTTGCACAACAACACTATGAAACAATTCGAGAGCGTTTTCAAGATTATCCAATCAATATAGGATTATTAAGTAGATTCCGTACGAGAAAGCAGCAAAATGAAACAATTAAAGGTTTAAAAGATGGCACAGTAGATATTGTAATCGGAACGCACCGTATTTTATCTAAAGATGTTACTTATAAAGATTTAGGTCTTCTTATTATTGATGAAGAACAAAGATTTGGTGTAACGCATAAAGAAAAAATTAAACAATTAAAAGCAAATGTTGACGTATTAACATTAACGGCAACTCCGATTCCGCGTACGCTCCATATGTCTATGCTTGGTGTGCGTGATTTATCTGTTATTGAGACGCCGCCGGAAAATCGTTTCCCAGTTCAAACATATGTAGTAGAGTATAATCCAGCATTAATGCGAGAAGCGATAGAACGGGAGCTTGCAAGAGGTGGTCAAGTTTACTTCCTATATAATCGTGTAGAGGATATCGAACGAAAAGCAGATGAAATTTCGATGTTAGTTCCAGATGCGCGTGTAACTTATGCACATGGGAAAATGAACGAGAGTGAATTAGAGTCTGTTATGCTATCGTTTTTAGAAGGACAGCATGATGTTCTTGTAAGTACAACGATTATTGAGACGGGTGTAGATATTCCAAATGTAAATACATTAATTGTATTTGATGCAGATCGTATGGGATTATCGCAGTTGTATCAGCTTCGTGGGCGTGTTGGACGTTCTAATCGTGTTGCATATGCTTACTTTGCATATAAACGGGATAAAGTGTTATCGGAAGTTGCGGAGAAGCGCCTGCAAGCCATTAAGGAGTTCACAGAGCTTGGATCTGGTTTCAAAATTGCGATGCGAGATTTATCAATTCGTGGTGCTGGTAACTTGTTAGGAGCCGAACAACATGGATTTATTGATTCTGTCGGATTTGATTTATATTCTCAAATGTTAAAAGATGCAATTGAACAGCGTAGAGGAACAGACGGAGTTGAAAATACAGTTAATGTTGAAATTGATTTAGAAGTAGATGCATATTTACCGGATGCTTATATTTCTGATAGTAAACAAAAAATTATGATGTATAAACAGTTTAGAGGTGTTTCTGCAATTGAGGATATTGAAGAATTGCAGGAAGAGATGATAGATAGATTTGGTGATTACCCGCAAGAAGTTGGTTACTTATTACAAATCGCAAATATTAAAGTATTAGCAATGAAAGAACAAATTGAATTAATTAAGCAAAATAAATTTGAAGTAACAATTCTGTTCTCAGAACAAGCGAGTCAAAACATTGATGGCGGAAAATTATTCATGCTTGGAAATAGTTTTGGACGAATGATCGGTCTAGGAATGGAAGGATCACAATTGAAAATCGTCATGAAAACAAATGGCTTAGAGACATCGAAGTGGTTAACAATTGCTGAAAATTTATTAAAAGGCTTGCCAGATGTAAAAAAAGAAGTCATAAATGCCTAATATTAGATAAAAAAATGCAATTCGACGTGCATAGAAGAACTAATGTGTAAAATACTATGTCTAACAGTTGGTGATTTTTACATGAACAGGTAAATTCACCACTTTGATCATCAGTAGAAAGTGAGGCAGCATTAGAATGAAAGCAACTGGAATCGTACGTCGAATTGATGATTTAGGTAGGGTAGTAATCCCGAAGGAAATTCGTAGAACTTTACGTATTCGAGAAGGGGACCCGCTAGAAATATTTGTAGATCGCGATGGAGAAGTAATTTTAAAGAAATATTCTCCAATTAGCGAGCTAGGTGATTTTGCAAAAGAATATGCAGATGCTTTATATGATAGCTTAGGACATAATGTGCTTGTATGTGATCGAGATTCTATTATCGCAGTATCAGGTGTATCAAAAAAAGAATACTTAAATAAAAGCGTTGGCGATCTAATTGAAAAAACGATGGAAGAAAGAAAGTCTGTTATTATGACGGATGAAAGTGATATTTCCATTATTGATGGTGTAACAGAAAAGGTTCATTCTTATACAGTTGGGCCGATTGTTGCAAATGGAGACCCAATTGGGGCTGTCATTATTTTTTCAAAAGAAGCGATTATAAGCGAAATAGAGCACAAGGCGGTCAATACTGCTGCCAGTTTCTTAGCGAAACAAATGGAACAGTAAAGGTGTATGATTTTAGAAGTAGCAATCTTTCCTAATTATGATATTTCTTCTTGAGAAATCAATTATTTGGAGATATATGTATATTGAATGAAGGTAGCGCTTTGCTACCTTTTTTCATTGAATATTTCTAACGTTGCACGAACGTATTCTTACTTGTGTAGGTAAGGAAGCTTGTCCTTTTCTTTATGATATAATACGAGGGGTGAGAATAGAAAAAGGAGTTTTCTTGCATGGAATCGAAGAAGTATCAAGCCTTTTGGCGTGGGGCTATTATATTAACAATCGCAAGTTTTGTTACAAAGGTATTAAGCGCCTTTTACCGTATTCCATATCAAAATATAGCGGGTGACATTGGTTTTTATATTTACCAACAAATTTATCCATTTTATGGATTTTGTTTAATTTTAGCTACTTATGGGTTCCCTATTATAATTTCAAAAATGGTTGCGGAACGATTAGAGCGAGGGAAAAAACAAGAAGCAGAGGAAATTATTTGTGTATCTTTTTGGTTTTTATTAGGGATTGGTTTCATAGGATTTTTTACATTGTTCTTTGGTGCCGAAGCAATTGCGATAGCTATGGGCGATATACAATTAGATAAGCTATTACGCGTTATTTCCTTTTCATTCATATTGATGCCGTTTTTATCTGTAGCAAGAGGATATTTCCAGGGATTCAATAATATGATGCCAACAGCTGTTTCGCAAGTGATAGAACAAACGATTCGTGTTTCTATTATTGTATTTTTATCTCTATTCCTAATTGCTCACGAATTTGATTTATATACAGTTGGTGCAGGTGCTATGCTCGGTTCAATCGCAGGTGGATTGATTGGGATTATCGTACTTATACTTTATATGCGTCATGACTTTCGTTCTATATTCTTCAAAAGTGTAAAGAGGATTAAAGGGAAAAAGAAGATTATAAAAATCCTGTTTTGGCAGGGGTTAGCGATTTGTGTTAGTAACTTAGTGCTTATTTTTATACAAATGGCTGATTCTATTTCTTTCTATTCTCTACTTATTGGAGCGGGAGAGCCAGTTGAAAGTGCAAAGGTGTTAAAAGGTGTTTATGACAGAAGTATCCCGCTTATGCAATTGGGTACTGTCGTGACAACTTCCTTCTCGTTGTCGCTTATTCCAATTATTACAGCAGCGAAGGAAAGAGGGGATCTTACCTTTATTCGAGAAAAGGTAAGGTTAGCGATGAAAATAACATTTGTTATCGGATTTGCAGCAGCCATTGGATTAACTTGTATTATCCAACCTACGAATATTATGTTGTTTGAAAATAGTGATGGGTCAGATGTTTTATCTATTTTATCTTTATCTATTTTATTTAGTTCATTGTCGATTACAACTGCTTCTATTTTGCAAGGGTTAGGACAAACATTAAAACCAGCAATATTCGTTATATTTGGCGGTTGTTTAAAGTTAGCTTTAAATTATATATTAATGCCATATTTTAGTGTGAAGGGAGCTGCAATTGCGACGCTAGTTGCGTTAATTGTAATTTCTATACTAAATAGTGTATTACTTATGCGAGCTGTATCCGAATCGCTTATCGACAAACGGAATATGTTAGGTATAGTTATTAGTGGTATCGGTATGGGATTTGTACTAATAATGTTTATGCGTGTATTGCAAATGTCTGGATTAGTAATGGATACAAGTCATAGAGGTGTTGCAACACTTGAGGCGTTGTTAGGTGTAGCCATCGGCGGATTGGCATATATGTTTTTCATTTTAAAATTACGTGTATTTACAAAAGCAGAAATAGGAACCGTTATGAAAAAAGAGAAAAAAGAGAAAAAAGAAGGTTCATTGAAGAAGAGTGGATAGAGGTGACAGGTTGTGAGTGGAATCATTACTATTTTAGGATTAGGTGCTGGTGAATTAGATCAGTTAACGATGGGTGTATATAGAAAAATAAAAGAAGCAGATCACATGTTTGTTAGAACGAAGGAACATCCCGTTATAGAAGAGTTGGAGAAAGAAGGTATACAATATACTGCTTTTGACAATGTATATGAAGCACATGATACATTTGAAATTGTATATGAAACAATTGCGAATACATTGCTAAAACAAGCTGAAGGTGCAGAAATCATCTATGCTGTTCCAGGGCATCCACTTGTAGCGGAAAGAACGGTTCAGCTACTATTGGAAAAAAGTGAAGTAGCGAATATTGAAGTGCGAATTGAAGGTGGGCAAAGTTTCCTTGATCCTATGTTTGCAAGTCTTAAGATTGATCCGATTGAAGGATTCCAATTAATTGACGCTACATCATTTGAAAGAGGACAATTAGAATTACGTCAACATTTAATCTTTTGCCAAGTATATGATGCATTCGTTGCATCTGATGTGAAATTAACATTAATGGAGATGCTGCCAGATGATTATGAAGTGTATATCGTAACAGCTGCAGGAACTTCATTTGAACAAGTTAAAAAGGTACCGTTGTACATGTTAGATCATGAAACGGAGTTGAATAATTTAACGAGTGTGTACGTACCGCCAGTTCAGGAACGTGCGTCCTTGTATCAACAGTTTGATGTGCTTAGAGAAATTATTGCAGATCTTCGTGGCCCGAATGGCTGTCCATGGGATAAAAAGCAAACACATCAATCTTTAAAGAAATATTTAATTGAGGAAGCTTATGAAGTATTAGAAGCAATTGATGAAGAGGATGATGATCACTTAGTAGAAGAACTGGGTGATGTATTATTACAAGTTATGCTTCATGCCCAAATCGGAGAGGACGAAGGTTGGTTCTCTATAGATGATATTATTCAAACTTTATCTGAGAAAATGGTTCGTCGTCATCCACATGTATTTGGGAATACGGATGTAAATAATGCCGATGAAGTAATTGCCAATTGGGAAGAAATTAAAAAACAAGAAAAAGGGTTTGTAAAAGAATCTGTTTTAAATGGGGTTCCAAAAAGTTTGCCGCAGTTACTACGCGCTTATGAAATCCAGAAACAAGCTGGTAAGGTTGGTTTCGATTGGGTTGATGTACAGCCGATGATAGAGAAAGCCTTAGAAGAATGGCAAGAGTTCCAACAAGAAGTTACAAACATGGATGAGGCGAAGATGTTAAGTGAATTTGGCGATTTACTATTTGCGTTTGTTAATATAGCTCGTCATTATAAAATAGATCCAGAAGAAGCGTTACGTTCAACAAATGAGAAATTCGTCAGTCGTTTTTTATACATGGAAGCAAAGGTAGCTGAAATGAAGAAAGAGATGCAAGATCTATCATTAGAGCAGTTAGATGTTTTCTGGGAAGAGGCAAAACAAACAGAGCGTTAATAGGGGGATTTAATATGCGTCTAGATAAGTTTTTAAAAGTATCACGTTTAATTAAAAGAAGAACATTGGCGAAAGAAGTAGCTGATCAAGGAAGAATATCTATTAATGGTCAAGTGGCAAAAGCAAGTTCAGATGTAAAAGTAGCTGATGAATTAACAATTCGTTTTGGTCAAAAAGTAGTAACTGTAAAAATAAATGAATTGAAAGAAACGACTAAAAAAGAAGATGCAGCAAATATGTATAGCTTAGTTCGTGAAGAAAAAGTAAAGGCCGAAGAAGGCTTGTTCTAAAATCGATTATCCCTTCATACATTACTATTAGCTAGTATAAATGTATGGGGGGATTTACGTGAATAATGGTTACTCACCTATGTCTTCTAATCAACAAAATGTTTCTGTAGAGCATGATATTATTATGCGTGGCAGACGTGTAATTGATATTACCGGTGTAAAGCAGGTAGAGAGTTTTGATAGCGAAGAGTTTTTACTTGAGACCGTAATGGGCTTTTTAACAATTCGCGGTCAAAATTTGCAAATGAAAAATTTAGATGTAGAAAAAGGTGTTGTATCGATTAAAGGGAAAGTTCATGAGATGCTGTATATTGATGAGAATCAAGGGGAGAAAACTAAAGGCTTCTTTAGTAAGTTGTTTAAATGAGTCTAACAATTCAGTTGTATACGATGCTCTCAATGATCGGAATGGGTGCTTGGATTGGAGCGTCTTTAGATACATACCAACGATTTTTAAAACGTCAAGAACGTAAGCGTTGGATTGTATTTATACATGATATACTATTTTGGATTGTCCAAGCATTATTCGTTTTTTACGTATTACTTCTTGTAAATGAAGCTGAACTACGTATATATGTATTTTTAGCATTGTTATGTGGTTTTGCGGCATATCAAAGCATGTTGAAAGCAATATACATGAGACTGTTAAATTTTCTCATCTATATTTTTGTGCAAACAACACACTTTTTTGTTCAAATTATACAGCTACTCATGATAAAACCTGTTATTATTATAGCGCAGCTATTTATTGCATTTATATTATTCTTATTTCGTATACTGCTTTCAATTGGACATGTGTTATGGAAAATGGTGATTTGGATATTACTTTTCATATGGAAAGTTTTTTTCTGGCCTGTTCGATTTATTGCTTCGCTCATATGGAAACTTCTCCCTAATCGTGTTAAACTTTTTATAATGAAGCATGTAGGGTTCCTGCAATATATAGCAAAATTGAAGGGACATATCTTCCAATTATGGGAGCGTATAAAAAAGAAGTTAGGGGGACCTCGGAAATGAGGGAACTGAGACAAAGAACAATCGAAAAACAGAGTCCAAATCCTGTTAAAGAGCATATAATACAAACGGATGAGAACAGGAAGCGACTTTATCGCCGTTTAGCGGTTTTTCTTGTCTTTGCTTTTACAATTATTGCGAGTATTAGTGTAACGTTTTATCAACAAAACAGTTCCATTAAAGCAAAAGAAGCAAAAGTTAAGGACATGAAAAAAGAACTGGATTCATTAACGAACAAAGAAAAGAGTCTAAAAGACGACGTTCAAAAGTTAAATGATGAAGAGTACGTATTAAAGATTGCTAGAAGGGATTATTTCTTCTCTGGAAAAGGGGAGATAATTTTTCCTGTTTCTAAGTAGAGTATGTCTTATTGACACTATATTTTAGGATTATATATAATAAAGTAAAATTTGACTTTTTAACCACTAAGGAGGAGCATTTTTTTTATGTCAATCGAGGTAGGCAGCAAGTTACAGGGTAAAGTAACAGGTATTACAAATTTTGGGGCTTTTGTGGAGCTGCCAGAAGGCTTAACGGGTCTTGTTCATATTAGTGAAGTTGCTGATAATTATGTGAAAGATATTAACGATCACTTAAAAGTGGGCGACCAAGTAGAAGTAAAAGTTATTAACGTTGAAAAAGATGGTAAGATTGGTCTATCTATTAAAAAAGCGAAAGAGCGTGAAAAAACAGAAGGAGATCGTCCACGTGGTGAATACCAACGCGGTGGTGATCAACAACGTTCTGGACGTCCACAACGTAATCGTTCTTTCAACAGAGATAACCGTGGTGGCGGTAACGACCGTGCTCCAAAAGAAACATTCGAGCAAAAGATGGCACGTTTCTTAAAGGATAGCGAAGATCGTTTAACTTCTTTAAAGCGTAACACTGAATCTAAACGTGGTGGCCGTGGCGCACGTCGCGGATAATAAGAACGTTTAATTCTTAGAATATAGAGAGGTGCCCAGGGCGATTGCTCAGGGTGCTTTTTTATATGTGAAAATATATTTTTAAAAAAGTTTTCAAGATGTGTTGACTTTAAATTATATCTGAGGTAAGATACTAATTGTCCGTTAAATAAGACGACATGGCGGTGTAGCTCAGCTGGCTAGAGCGTACGGTTCATACCCGTGAGGTCGGGGGTTCGATCCCCTCCGCCGCTATATTTAATTTAACGGCCCGTTGGTCAAGTGGTTAAGACACCGCCCTTTCACGGCGGTAACACGGGTTCGAATCCCGTACGGGTCATCTAAAAAGATCATGCAAATGTGCATGATCTTTTTTTGTTAAATAAATTAAGACATACAACACTTCTACAAAATCACCCTATATTTTCTGAATGTTCGATTAAAATATTAAAAATAAAATACATACTGTGTATATATGTAGAGTTATTTCGAATAAAAAGTCGAACGATTATAAAAGTGAAAACTGTTGTTTTGACAAAAATCCCAATAATCATCTTTTATAATGACAGTAATTAAACTATGCAGGTGGTGTTAAAAATATGCCTAAAGCAGGAAGGAATACTATGAATACAAGTGCATTGGCAATGAATGAAGGTCAGCTTGGAGGAGTAAAGTGGACGAGTAAGTTGCGAATGAAGTTTGAGCAAGTTTTCTTTAGATGGGGATTCATTATTGTTGTTATTGGTTTTCTTTTGGGACGAGCATATATATTAACAAACATTTTACCGTTTGCACTACCGTTTTTTGCTGCTGTTTATGTTATGAAGCGGGATAAAATGCCGCTCGCATTCTTGGCCCTAATGGGGGGCGCACTTTCAGTTTCGATAGATAATTTATTCTTTACCTTTGCATCTATTTTTACTTTCTTCATTTATAATATCTTCTTTAGTCGGTTTACACGTAAAACTGTTGGACTTGTACCATTCCAAGTATTTATCTCCGCATTAACTGCACATTTAGTTGTCGTATATTTTGCACAACAAACTGTTACCATGTACGATTTACTCGTTAGTACGATTGAGGCAGGACTTAGCTTCGTATTAACTATGATATTTTTACAAAGTGTCCCGCTTTTAGTAGAAAGAAAAGGGAAACAACAAGCGTTAGAGACAGAAGAAATTGTTTGTTTAATTATATTACTAGCATCTGTTTTAACTGGTACAACAGATTGGTTCATATATGACGCTTCTATTCAACATATTTTTACTAGGTATTTAGTGCTTGTGTTTGCGTTTATCGCAGGAGCGGCTACAGGATCTACAGTAGGGGTCGTCACTGGGTTAATATTAAGCTTAGCAAATGTCTCTAGTTTGTCCCAACTTAGTCTGCTTGCTTTTTCTGGATTGCTTGGTGGTTTGTTAAAAGAAGGGAAACGCTTAGGTGTTAGTTTAGGTTTATTAATTGGGACAAGCTTGATTACGCTATATGTAGACAAGCAAACAAACATTGTGACAACTTTAATTGAATCTGGTGTGGCGATTGCTTTCTTTTTATTAACACCGAAACTTGTTATGGATCGTATTGCTAAATTTATGCCAGGCACACAGGAGCATTCGCAAGATCAACAACAGTATTTAAGAAGAATGCGTGATGTTACAGCGAATAAAATCAATCAATTTGCCAATGTATTTGCTGCTTTATCTAATAGCTTTTCTGTATATGGATATGTGGAGGAGGAAGATAAAGAGACGGAGGCAGATTTGTTCTTAAGTACAATTACTGCAAAAACATGTCAAACATGCTTTAAAAAGGACCAATGCTGGGTAGTTAATTTCGATAAAACGTATGATTATATGAAACAAATAATGAGTGAAACGGAAGAAGGAACTCTGCAGCATAATCGGAAGTTAGTTCGTGAATGGGACAAGCATTGCGTAAGAGGCAAGAAAGTGACGGATTTAGTAGCGGGTGAATTAGATCACTTCTATGAGGGACAAAAATTACGAAAACAAATGAAAGAAAATCGTAGAATAGTAGCGGAGCAATTGTTAGGTGTATCAAAAGTTATGGAGGATTTTGCTAAGGAGATACAAAGAGAAAGAGAAAATCATCAAGTACAGGAAGAACAGATTCTGCAAGCGTTTCGTGATTTTGGTGTAGAAATAGAGCATGTTGATATTTATTGTTTAGATAGAGGAAGTATTGATATTGAAATGTTGATTCCAGTTGCATCTAATGAACATGGAGAGTGTGAAAAATTAGTTGCACCAATGCTTTCTGATATCCTGAAGGAAAACATAGTTGTGAAACATGAAGAAAAATCTTCTTATCCGAACGGCCACAGTTTAATATCATTTGGTTCAGCAAAAACGTATTCCCTTGATACCGGCTTGGCCACAGCCGCGAAAGGCGGTGGGTTTGTTTCGGGTGATTCTTATGCGATGATGGATTTAAGTGTTGGGAAATATGCCCTTGCAATTAGTGATGGCATGGGAAATGGGCAAAGAGCTCATATGGAGAGTAAAGAAACAGTGAAATTATTACAAAAAATACTTCAGTCAGGCATTGATGAGGAGATAGCGATTAAATCTATTAACTCTATTCTCTCTTTAAGAACAACAGAAGAGATGTTTACGACATTAGACTTAGCTATGGTAGATTTGCGGGATGCGAGTGCGAAGTTTTTAAAGATTGGATCGACGCCGAGTTTTGTTAAACGCGCAAATAATATTTTGAAAATTGAAGCAAGTAATTTACCAATGGGAATTATCGAGGATGTTGAAGTTGATGTAGTGGGTGAGCAATTAAAAACAGGTGATATTCTTATTATGATGAGTGATGGGATTTTTGAGGGCGCGCAGCATGTGGAGAATCACGAGTTATGGATGAAGCGGAAAATTAAAGAGTTACAAACTGAAGATCCGCAAGAAATTGCTGATATCATTATGGAAGAGGTGATTCGATCTGGCGATGGTTATATAAATGATGATATGACTATTGTAGTAGCCAAAGTGAAGAAAAATATGCCGAAGTGGGCTACCATTCCAATTGTAGGAATGCAAGCGCAATAAAGTGAAACTTGAAGTGTAATGTTTCTTTCTAAAAACCTAGGTGAATACCTAGGTTTTTTTGCTTTAAAAGATAATGTTATTATTTTTGTGAATATGTACGGATGATGTAAGATAAAAATATAATTTTTGTATATCTTTTTTTTGCACAATGTTTGTAAAAGTTGTACCATTATAAACAAGGTAACTAACGTTGCTGTTCTTGTTTAATGAAAGGTGATTACGAAGTTGAAAGATACATTTGTTGAAAAGGTAGATGACTTTGTAAAGCAGCATGATGTATTAAAGGAACGCTCAACAATTGTTGTAGGGGTTTCTGGTGGTCCTGACTCTTTGGCTCTTCTATATTATTTGTTAGAAAAAAGAGCAGCAAAACAGTTTGAAATTGTAGTGGCGCATGTGGATCACATGTTTAGAGGTGATGAATCTCATGAGGATCTACAGTTTGTGCAGGACCTTTGTAAAGGACTGGGAGTTATTTGCGAAACGATAAGAATTAATGTGTCGCAATATCAACAGCAATACGGGATGAATGCACAGGTTGCTGCTAGAGAATGCAGATATGCATTTTTGGAAAGAATAATGAAGAAATATGATGCGAGATATGTAGCCCTTGGACATCATGGTGATGACCAAGTAGAGACGATTTTAATGCGTCTTGTACGAGGGAGTACTCCGAAAGGATATGCAGGAATTGCAGTGAAGCGTCCTTTTCATAATGGATATTTAATTAGGCCGTTACTTGGAGTAACAAAGGAAGAAATTGTTGATTACTGTAATAAGCTGAAAATAATTCCTCGTATAGATCCAAGTAATAAAAAGGAAGTATATACAAGGAATCGATTACGTAAATATGTTCTTCCTCATTTGAAAGAAGAAAACCCACAAGTGCATGAGAAATTCCAAAAATTTAGCATGCAGATGCAAGAGGATGAGGCGTATTTGCAGGAATTAGCTTTTGAGAAAATGAATAAAGTAATTACAAAAAAAAGTGATAAACAAATTAGCATATCAATTCCTGCCTTTGAATCCATGTCTATGCCTTTACAAAGAAGAGGGATTCAACTAATATTAAACTATCTTTATGAATATAAGATTCCATCTTCTCTTTCCTCTATACATATTGACAAAGTGATTGAGTTTTTTAAGCGGACACAACCTTCGGGTTCACTTGATTTCCCAGGTGATTTAAAAATTGTTCGCGCATACGAGGAGTGTAGCTTTGGATTTAAACAAGAAATTGTTTCCCCTTTTTTACAGGATTTATCAGTTCCCGGGACAATTACGCTATCGAACGGGGATAAACTTGTAACAGAGGTGAGCGAAGATATACCAAGTGACATGAATGAAACAGTATTTGTTGCTAAGTATAATGATATATCATATCCGCTTCGTATTCGGTCTAGAGAAAATGGAGATCGCATGTCAATACAAGGTATGAATGGCACTAAAAAGATAAAAGCTATTTTTATCGAAGCGAAAGTGCCAAGAGAAAAAAGAGAAGAATGGCCGGTCGTTTGTGATGCAAGAGGGAATGTTATTTGGTTACCCTTGTTGAAGCGATCTGCATTTGCTATCTCGAAAGAGACAGCAAAGAAGGATAAATATATGATTATTCACTACAAAAGCAAGGAGTCTTCCGGGAGGATAATGAAATGATGAATCAAGATATCGAAAAAGTATTAATTTCTGAAGAGCAAATACAAGAAAAGGTGCTCGAATTAGGCGCAATTATTGCAGAGGATTATAAAAACACAGTACCTCTTGCGATTGGTGTACTAAAGGGTGCAATGCCATTCATGGCAGATTTATTAAAGAGAACAGATACATATCTTGAAATGGACTTTATGGCTGTATCTAGTTACGGTCACTCAACTGTTTCAACAGGCGAAGTAAAAATTTTAAAAGACCTTGATACTTCTGTAGAAGGTCGCGATATTTTAATCGTTGAAGATATTATTGATAGCGGTCTTACGCTAAGTTACTTAGTAGACCTATTTAAATATCGTAAAGCGAAGTCTGTAAAAATTGTTACGTTATTAGATAAACCAACAGGCCGTAAGGTAGATTTGAAAGCGGATTATGTTGGATTTACTGTACCGCATGAATTTGTTGTAGGATATGGATTAGATTATAAAGAGCAGTACCGTAATCTTCCTTATGTAGGAGTATTAAAACCAAGCGTTTACTCAAATTAATTAAATACAGGCGTCACAATTGTATAGGAAAGTTTTTCTATGTTACGATTTACTATAGTGTTTATGCCGTGAGAGGAGGTTAGGAATGAATCGTATCTTCCGTAATACCATCTTTTATTTACTGATATTCCTAGTAGTAATTGGAATCGTGAGCTATTTTAATGGTTCGACACAAAAAACGACATCAGTTAGCTACGATAAATTCATTACTAAACTAGAAAAAGGTGAAGTTCGTAATGTGCAACTTCAACCGAAAAATGGTGTGTTTGAAGTAAAAGGACAATTTAATAACTCTAGCCAGGGAGAACAATTTGTTACTTATGCACCAAATACTGAGGAATTACAAAAGAAAATTAATGATAAAGCGCAAGGTGCTGAAGTTAAGTATCAACCAGCAGAAGAAACAAGTGCTTGGGTAACCTTCTTTACTTCTATCATTCCGTTTGTCATTATCTTCATTTTATTCTTCTTCTTATTAAACCAAGCTCAAGGCGGCGGTAGCCGTGTTATGAACTTCGGGAAAAGTAAGGCGAAGTTATATAATGACGAAAAGAAAAAAGTTCGTTTCAGAGATGTTGCTGGAGCGGATGAAGAGAAACAAGAGCTTGTTGAGGTAGTTGAATTCTTGAAAGATCCTCGTAAGTTTGCTGAAGTTGGTGCCCGTATTCCGAAGGGTGTTCTATTAGTGGGACCTCCAGGTACAGGTAAAACTTTACTAGCACGTGCCGTTGCAGGTGAGGCAGGCGTTCCGTTCTTCTCTATCAGTGGTTCTGATTTCGTAGAGATGTTCGTCGGTGTCGGTGCATCACGTGTACGTGATTTATTCGAAAACGCAAAGAAAAATGCTCCTTGTATCATTTTCATTGATGAAATTGATGCGGTAGGACGTCAACGTGGCGCGGGTCTTGGTGGTGGCCATGATGAGCGTGAGCAAACGTTAAACCAATTGCTTGTTGAAATGGATGGATTCGGTGCAAACGAAGGTATTATTATCATCGCTGCGACAAACCGTCCTGATATTCTTGACCCAGCATTATTACGTCCAGGTCGTTTTGACCGTCAAATTACAGTAGATCGTCCAGATGTAAATGGCCGTGAAGCTGTACTGAAAGTACATGCTCGTAATAAACCGCTTGATGAGAATATCAACTTAAGAGCAATTGCAACTCGTACACCGGGATTCTCTGGTGCCGATCTTGAAAACTTATTAAACGAAGCTGCTTTAGTAGCTGCGCGTCAAGATAAGAAGAAAATTGATATGAGTGACATTGATGAAGCAACGGATCGTGTTATTGCAGGTCCGGCTAAGAAAAGTCGTGTTATCTCTGAAAAAGAACGTAATATCGTTGCTTTCCATGAAGCGGGCCATACTGTAATTGGTGTTGTTCTTGATGAAGCTGATGTCGTTCATAAAGTAACAATTGTCCCTCGTGGTCAAGCTGGTGGATATGCAGTAATGCTTCCGAAAGAAGATCGTTACTTCATGACAAAACCAGAGTTACTTGATAAAATCACTGGTTTACTTGGTGGTCGAGTAGCTGAAGAAATTGTATTTGGTGAAGTAAGTACAGGTGCTCATAATGACTTCCAACGTGCGACTGGTATTGCAAGACGTATGGTTACGGAATTTGGTATGAGTGATAAGCTTGGACCAATGCAATTTGGTAGCTCACAAGGTGGTCAAGTGTTCTTAGGAAGAGACTTCCATTCAGAACAAAACTATAGTGATGCGATTGCACACGAAATCGATATGGAAATGCAAACGATTATGAAAGAATGTTATGCTCGTGCAAAACAAATTCTTACTGACAATCGTGATAAACTAGATCTTATTGCGAAAACGTTACTTGAAGTAGAAACGTTAGATGCAGAGCAAATCAATCATTTATGTGATTATGGCAGATTGCCAGAACGTCCAACATCTTCAACTGATGTGAAAGTAAACATCAACATGAAGAAGGACGATGAAGAATCAGAAGATAAGTAAGAGATGAAGGAGTGACGATAGTCACTCCTTTTTTATTTGTAGAAGGGAACTAAGTAGAAAAAGAATTTAAATAAATCTGGTATTAAAAATTGAAATGGGGAGTAATCTTTTTGTAAAATGATGAGGATAGAAAAGCTGATTATATAAGTATGTGTGATATGATGTTTTTATAAGTTTTATACATACTGCACAAATATAGATTAAATAAGATAAGTGGTGAGAATATGATTTTTGTATTGGATGTAGGGAACACAAATGCTGTACTGGGCGTGTTTGAAGAGGGGGAACTTCGTCAACATTGGCGCATGGAAACAGATCGTCATAAGACAGAAGATGAATATGGGATGCTTGTGAAGCAGTTGCTTGAGCATGAGGGTCTTTCGTTTGAAGATGTGAAAGGTATTATCGTGTCTTCAGTCGTACCACCAATTATGTTTGCTTTAGAGCGCATGTGTGAAAAGTATTTTAAAATTAAGCCGCTTGTAGTAGGTCCTGGAATAAAAACGGGGCTAAATATTAAATATGAAAATCCACGTGAAGTAGGTGCGGATCGAATCGTAAATGCAGTAGCAGGAATCCACTTATATGGAAGTCCGCTTATTATTGTCGATTTTGGTACGGCTACTACATATTGTTATATTAACGAAGAAAAGCATTATATGGGTGGAGTTATTACACCGGGAATTATGATTTCAGCAGAGGCTTTATATAGTAGAGCAGCAAAACTTCCTCGTATTGAAATTACAAAACCAAGCAGTGTAGTTGGGAAGAATACGGTAAGTGCGATGCAATCTGGTATTCTTTATGGTTATGTAGGACAAGTGGAAGGTATTGTTAAGCGCATGAAAGAGGAAGCTAAACAAGAACCGAAAGTTATTGCAACAGGTGGATTGGCTAAATTAATTTCAGAAGAATCGAATGTAATTGATGTTGTAGATCCATTCTTAACATTAAAAGGTTTGTATATGTTATACGAGCGTAATGCAAATTTACAGCATGAGAAAGGTGAATAAATAAGTATGAAAGATTATTTAGTAAAAGCGTTAGCATTTGATGGGGAAGTGCGTGCGTATAGTGTACGTACTACAAACACGGTAAGTGAGGCGCAAAGACGTCATGATACATGGAGAACAGCTTCAGCGGCACTTGGTCGTTCTTTAACTGCAGGTACAATGATGGGTGCAATGTTAAAAGGTGACCAAAAGCTAACGATTAAAGTAGAAGGTAATGGTCCGATTGGTCCTATCTTAGTAGATGCTCATGCAAATGGGGATGTACGTGGTTATGTAACGAATCCACATGTTGACTTTGAAGGAACAGAACAAGGGAAATTACGTGTATATCAAGCGGTAGGTACTGAAGGATTTGTAACGGTAATTAAAGATATTGGTATGCGTGAGCCGTTTATTGGTCAATCTCCAATTGTTTCAGGAGAATTAGGAGAAGACTTCACGTATTATTTTGCAGTTTCTGAGCAGACGCCTTCTTCTGTAGGTGTTGGTGTCCTTGTAAATGGAGACGATAGCATATTAGCGGCAGGTGGATTTATCCTTCAAATTATGCCGGGTGCACAGGAAGAGACAATTTCATTCATTGAAGAGCGTTTACAGAAGATTCCTCCTGTATCAACATTGATCGAACAAGGGCTTTCTCCAGAAGAGTTACTGTATGCAGTCCTTGGAGAAGATAAGGTAAAAGTATTAGAAACGATGGATGTTCAATTTAATTGCACATGCTCACGCGAACGTATCGAGAGTGTGTTAATTAGTTTAGGTAAAACGGAGTTAGAGCAAGTTCGTGAAGAAGAAGAAGAAACAGAAGTTCATTGTCATTTCTGTAATGAGCGATACAAGTTCACTAAAGAAGATATTACAAATCTAATTGAGAATTTGTAATAAGGGAATTTACCCTCTAAATACATTGACAAACAGGGAATTTTCTGACAAAATCTAAATATAGACAAAACCAATAAAAATACTCGGTGTTAGGAGTGACAGGAATGCGAGTGGCACAATCAGTTTCAGAATTAATCGGGAAAACGCCGATCGTT
Source organism: Bacillus cereus group sp. BfR-BA-01350 (assembly GCF_022663775.1). Lineage (NCBI taxonomy): Bacteria > Bacillati > Bacillota > Bacilli > Caryophanales > Bacillaceae > Bacillus > Bacillus cereus group sp. BfR-BA-01350. The sequence continues at coordinate 8,905 of NZ_JAKUGD010000022.1, read as the reverse complement.
AAGTTGAACCGCATCGTAGAATCAGACAGCGCAGATATATACTTAAAATTAGAATTTATGAATCCGGGGAGCAGCGTTAAAGATCGTATCGCATTAGCTATGATTGAAGATGCTGAGAAAAAAGGATTATTAAAAGAAGGCGATACAATCATTGAACCGACAAGTGGTAACACGGGAATTGGTTTAGCGATGGTAGCGGCTGCTAAAGGATATAAGGCAATTTTAGTAATGCCAGAAACAATGAGTATTGAACGTCGTAATTTATTACGTGCTTACGGTGCGGAATTAGTATTGACTCCAGGGCCTGAAGGAATGGGTGGAGCAATTCGTAAAGCGACTGAATTAGCAAAAGAGAATGGTTACTTTATACCACAACAGTTCAAAAACCAATCGAATCCAGAAATTCATCGTTTAACAACAGGTCCAGAAATTGTTGAACAAATGGGCGACCAATTAGATGCGTTTATTGCAGGTATTGGTACGGGTGGAACGATTACTGGTGCTGGTGAAGTGCTGAAGGAAGCGTATAAAGATATTAAAATTTATGCAGTAGAACCTGCGGATTCACCAGTATTATCTGGTGGGAAACCAGGCCCGCATAAAATCCAAGGAATTGGGGCTGGATTTATCCCAGAGACATTGGATGTAGAAGTATATGATGAAATTGTTCAAGTGAAAACGGAGCAAGCGTTTGAATATGCAAGAAGAGTGGCTAAAGAGGAAGGTATTCTAGTTGGTATCTCTTCTGGAGCAGTTATTTATGCAGCAACAGAAATTGCGAAAAAGTTAGGTAAAGGGAAAAAGGTACTTGTTATTATCCCAAGTAACGGTGAACGTTATTTAAGTACACCACTTTATCAATTTGAGTCTTAATTATATGTGATTGAAAAAGCATCCTTGAAAAAGGATGCTTTTTCTTTTTGGATTGGAAATAGGAAAAGAGTGAATGACTAGAAAACTTCATGTAAAATAAGAGGTAGTATAATTAATTTATTTTCACTAGCCTTCGAGTATAACTCTTCTATATACATAACGAATGTAGTTTGAAGTGGTTAATATAAGAGGGTGGGATAAAAGAAGACGGGGTGTTGATATGCAACGAAGAAAATCTTTAGCGCTTTCTATTCCATATCAGTTAGATTTCTTTAAGCAATATAAATTTCTTTCTAAGGATAAACCGCAACATATTTTGTTAGAGAGTGGGCGTGGCGGTCGTTATAACATTGTGGGGTTAAACCCGGTAGCGGTAATCCGAGGGAAGGGTGAAACGTTACATATAAGTGAAAGTGGTAAGGAAACAATAAAGCAAGGAAACCCATTAGATTTAATGCAGGAATATATGGAGCGATGGAAAACGGATTATAATCCGGAATACCCGCCTTTTCAAGGTGGTGCAATTGGCTACTTTAGTTATGATTGCATCCGTTATATTGAAAAACTTCCTTCTCTTGCCGAGGATGATATTAATATACCTGACATATTCTTTTTATTATTTGATGATGTGTTTGTGTATGATCAAGAGGAAAAAGTATTATGGATTATTACACATTATGCAGATAAGCACGAAGAGGCAAAAGAACGATTAAATGAATGGAAGGTTCTTTGGACGACAGAAGCGCCAGAAGTGACTATGCCGTTTGCGTGCCCTGAAAAGAAAAGTGAAGCAGTTGCTTTTACTGAAGAAGGTTTTATGAAGGCAGTTGAATGTATTCAAGAATATATTGGTGCTGGTGATGTGTTCCAAGTTAACTTGTCAACAAGACAAGAAAGAACGTTACAAACACATCCATTAGAAATTTATACAAGTCTTCGCGAAATTAATCCATCTCCATATATGGGTTATTTGGAGCTTGGGGATTTTCAAATTGTTAGTGGATCGCCGGAGTTGCTAATTAAGAAACAAGGAATTGAGGTAAGTACAAGGCCAATTGCTGGAACGAGATCTAGAGGGGCGAATGAGCAAGAGGATGAAGAGTTGGCAAGAGAATTAATTGAGAATGAAAAGGAACGAGCAGAGCATGTCATGCTTGTAGATTTAGAGCGAAATGATTTAGGGCGTGTTTGTAAATATGGCACTGTAGAAGTAGATGAATTTATGGTAATTGAGAAATACTCACACGTTATGCATATTGTTTCTAATGTGCGTGGTGAGGTGGAAGAAGATAAAGACGCTTTTGATTTAGTGAAGGCTGTATTCCCTGGGGGGACAATTACTGGTGCCCCGAAAATACGTACGATGGAAATTATTGAAGAATTAGAACCTGTTCGCCGAGGGATTTATACAGGTTCAATTGGTTGGATTGGTTATTCTGGAGATACAGAATTGAATATTGTGATTAGGACACTTCTTGCTAAAGATGGAAAAGCGCATGTACAAGCGGGGGCGGGAATTGTAATTGATTCAAATCCGGAAAATGAATATAAAGAGTCGTTAAAAAAGGCGATTGCTTTATGGCGTGCAAAAGAACGTAGCGAAGAAACGGTTAGGTGAGAGAAATGATATTAATGATTGATAATTATGATTCTTTTACATTTAATTTAGTGCAGTTTCTTGGAGAACTTGGACAAGATCTTGTTGTTAAACGTAACGATGAAGTGACTATTTCAGATATTGAGAATATGAAACCAGACTTTTTAATGATTTCACCAGGTCCATGCAGTCCGAATGAAGCGGGAATTAGTATGGAGGTTATTCGATACTTTGCCGGAAAGATTCCGATTTTTGGGGTTTGTCTTGGGCATCAATCCATTGCGCAAGTGTTTGGTGGAGAGGTTGTCCGCGCAGAGCGATTAATGCATGGGAAAACATCGCTTATGCATCATGATGAAAAGACGATTTTTTCGGATATCCCAAATCCGTTTACCGCGACGCGCTATCATTCCCTTATTGTTAAGAAAGAGACGTTACCTGATTGCCTAGAGGTAACATCTTGGACAGAAGAAGGGGAAATTATGGCGCTCCGCCATACAACATTACCGATTGAAGGTGTGCAGTTCCACCCGGAATCTATTATGACTTCTCACGGGAAAGAGTTGTTGCAGAATTTCATTCGTAAATATAGTCCGAGTGTGACATCATGTTAATTTACGTAAATGGTCAGTACGTAGAATCGAGTGAAGCGAGAATTTCTCCTTATGATCACGGTTATTTATATGGTCTTGGAGTTTTTGAGACTTTTCGTATTTATAATGGTCATCCTTTCTTATTGGATGATCATTATGACCGTTTAATAGATGCGCTGGATACGTTGCAAATTAAATGGTCGATGACGAAAGATGAAGTAATGCTTATTTTGAAGAATTTACTCGTTAAGAATAAATTAGAGCATGCGTATGTCCGTTTTAATGTATCGGCGGGTATAGATGAAATTGGATTGCAAACAGAAATGTATGAAGAGCCGTCTATTATTGTTTTTATAAAACCTTTAGCGGCCCCGGGAGATGTAGTGGAAAAAGAAGGGGTTGTCTTAAATCAAGTGAGAAATACACCAGAGGGTGCATCTCGCTTGAAGTCTCACCATTATTTAAATAACATTTTGGGGAAACGTGAAATTGGAAATGGTGTGAATAAGGAAGGGATTTTCCTGACTGAAGCAGGTTATGTTGCAGAGGGTATTGTTTCGAATCTCTTTTTTGTGAAAGGTGATATTTTATATACACCTTCGCTTGAAACAGGGATTTTAAATGGTATCACTCGTGCGTTTATTATAAAGGTTGCTGAAGAGATTGGTATAGAAGTAAAAGAAGGTTTCTTTACAAAAGATGAATTACTTTCAGCCGATGAAGTCTTCGTAACAAACTCGATTCAAGAAATTGTTCCGCTTAATCGTATAGAGGGACGAGATTTCCCGGGTAAAGTAGGTATGGTTACAAAAAGATTTATGAACCTTTATGAAATGCAGAGAGAGAAATTGTGGAGCAGAAATGAATTACGAAGAGGAGATGTGTAGTTTGAAGTGGGATTATGATTTGCGCTGCGGCGAATATACATTGAACTTAAATGAAAAAACGTTAATTATGGGGATTTTAAATGTAACACCAGATTCGTTTTCTGATGGTGGGAGTTACAACGAGGTAGATGCTGCAGTGCGCCATGCGAAAGAAATGCAAGATGAAGGTGCTCATATTATTGATATTGGTGGCGAATCTACTCGTCCGGGCTTTGCTAAAGTGTCAGTGGAAGAAGAAATAAAACGAGTTGTTCCAATGATTCAGGCTGTCTCAAAAGAGGTGAAATTGCCTATTTCTATCGACACATATAAAGCGGAAGTTGCAAAACAAGCGATCGAAGCTGGTGCTCATATTATTAATGATGTTTGGGGAGCGAAGGCGGAACCGAAAATCGCTGAAGTTGCGGCTCATTACGATGTACCTATTATCTTAATGCATAATCGCGATAACATGAATTATCGTAATTTAATGGCTGATATGGTTGCTGATTTATATGACAGTATTAAAATTGCTAAAGATGCTGGTGTACGAGATGAGAATATCATTTTAGACCCAGGCATCGGTTTTGCTAAAACACCTGAACAAAATTTAGAAGCGATGCGTAATTTAGAACAGTTAAACGTACTAGGTTATCCAGTTCTCTTAGGTACTTCAAGAAAGTCCTTTATTGGGCATGTGCTAGATTTACCGGTAGAAGAACGTCTTGAGGGGACGGGAGCTACCGTTTGTCTTGGTATTGAAAAGGGTTGTGAGTTTGTTCGTGTTCATGATGTGAAGGAAATGGCACGTATGGCTAAGATGATGGATGCGATGATTGGTAAGGGGGTAAAGTGATTGGATAAAATTTATATTCATGATATGGAGTTTTACGGTTATCATGGTGTATTCCCAGAGGAAAATAAATTGGGCCAGAGATTTAAAGTGGACTTAACGGTGGAATTAGATTTGAAACAAGCAGGAGAAAGTGATGACTTAGAGCATTCTGTTAATTATGGAGAGCTTTTCGAATTATGTAGGAAAGTTGTAGAAGATAGAACATATAAGCTTGTAGAGAGTATTGCTGAAAATATTGCTACAGATATATTGAAACAATATGAGAGTATTTCAAGATGTACGATAAAGGTAATTAAACCAGATCCGCCGATACCAGGACATTATCGTGCTGTAGCGGTAGAAATTACGAGAGAACGTCCATGAATAATATAGCTTACATTGCATTAGGTTCAAATATTGGAGAACGTTATACGTATTTAACTGAAGCGATTCAGTTTCTGAATAAAAATCCTTATATCAAAGTTGAGGATGTTTCGTCTGTATATGAGACGGAACCGGTTGGCTATACTGACCAAAGTTGCTTTTTAAATTTAGTTATAAAAATTTCTACCAATTTATCACCGCAAGAATTATTGAAAGTAACGCAAAAAGTAGAAAATGATCTAGGAAGAAAAAGGGAAATTAGGTGGGGACCTAGGACTATCGACCTTGACATTTTACTATATAATCAAGAAAATATTGAAGCAGAGAATCTTATTGTTCCGCATCCGCGGATGTTCGAAAGAGCTTTTGTTATCGTTCCGTTGTTAGAGATTAATCAAGATATAAAACAAAACATTTCACGTTCACAAGTAGAAGAAATGAAAAGGCGAGAGGGAGTAACGGTATGGAAGCAGAAAAATGGGGAAGACGCATTCGTGCTTTTCGAAAACTAAAAGGTTATACGCAAGAAGGTTTTGCAAAAGAATTAGGGGTATCTGTATCTGTTTTAGGTGAAGTTGAGCGAGGGAATCGATCGCCTTCCCAAGACTTTGTAGTGGAAGTTGCTAAAGCATTAAAGGTCTCGATAGATGAGCTAATGCCAAAGTGACCATGAAGGAAGGAGTAAATCGAGTGTTAAAAATCGCAAATATTGAGATGAAAAATCCGGTTGTATTAGCACCGATGGCGGGAGTGTGTAACTCTGCATTCCGTTTGACAGTAAAAGAATTCGGTGCAGGCCTAGTTTGTGCTGAAATGGTAAGTGATAAGGCGATACTACTGAACAATAAAAGAACATTAGATATGTTATATATTGATGAGAGAGAAAAGCCATTAAGTTTACAAATTTTTGGTGGCGAGAAAGAAACTCTTGTAGATGCTGCGAAATACGTAGATCAATATACGACAGCAGACATCATTGATATTAATATGGGGTGCCCAGTACCGAAAATCGTTAAGTGTGATGCAGGAGCAAAGTGGCTTTTAGACCCAAATAAAATATATGAAATGGTAGCGGCAGTTGTAGATGCTGTAGAAAAACCAGTTACAGTAAAAATGCGTATTGGTTGGGATGAGGATCATATTTTCGCAATCGAGAATGCGAAAGCTGTTGAGCGTGCTGGTGGACAAGCGGTAGCAGTTCATGGGCGCACACGAGTACAAATGTATGAAGGAAAAGCGGATTGGGATATTATTAAACAAGTAAAGCAAGCTGTAAATATCCCGGTTATCGGAAATGGTGATGTCGCAACGCCGCAAGATGCAAAGCGTATGCTTGATGAAATTGGTGTAGATGGTGTTATGATTGGCCGCGCTGCCCTTGGAGATCCATGGATGATTTATCGTACGGTAAAGTATTTAGAGACGGGTGAGTTAATGCCGGAACCGACAGTGCGTGAGAAAATTGACGTATGTATGTTGCATCTAGATCGTCTTATTGATTTAAAGAACGAAAATGTCGCTGTAAGAGAGATGAGAAAGCATGCAGCTTGGTATTTAAAAGGTATTCGTGGTAATGCAACTGTACGTAATGGTATCAATGCTTGTAATACGCGTGAAGACCTTGCAAATGTATTAGGTACATTTGTAGAAGAAGTAGAAGCGAAACAACAAACAATTCACGTTGGTTAATAATAGGAAGGGAAGATTGACATTCTTCTATACACTTCCTATAATTACGTGAAAGAAAGAAGAACTGCCAGTTAGTTGCTGGCAGTTTTTCTAGTTGAGTAGAAAATGCTATACTGTATATATTGTAAAAATTAATAGAGCTGGAGTGATATCAATACCATGGATAACATGAACCACGAAGAATTAAACGACCAATTGCTTGTTCGTCGTGAAAAGCTACATAACTTACGTGAGCAAGGGATCGATCCGTTCGGTAAACGTTTTGAACGTACAAATGCAACAAATGAATTATTAAGCCTATATGGAGAGTTCTCTAAAGAAGAATTAGAGGAGAAAGAAATCTCTGTTTCTATCGCTGGTCGTATTATGACAAAACGCGGTAAAGGAAAAGCTGGATTTGCACATATTCAAGATTTACATGGACAAGTTCAAATTTACGTTCGTAAAGATGCTGTTGGAGATGAAGAGTACGAATTATTTAAAACAGCAGATTTAGGTGACTTAGTAGGTATTGAAGGTAAAGTTTTCAAAACGAACGTTGGAGAACTTTCGGTGAAAGCAACGGGCTTTACGCTATTAACGAAATCTCTTCGTCCGTTACCGGATAAATATCATGGATTAAAAGATGTTGAACAACGCTACCGTCAACGCTACTTAGACTTAATTACAAGTATGGAAAGCCGTGAAACATTCGTTACTCGCAGTAAAATCATTCGTGAAATGAGAAGATACTTAGATGACAATGGTTATCTTGAAGTGGAAACACCTATGATGCACGCAATTGCAGGTGGAGCTTCTGCGCGTCCTTTTATCACGCACCATAATGCGTTAGATATGGAATTATATATGCGTATCGCAATTGAACTTCATTTAAAACGCCTTATTGTGGGTGGATTAGAAAAAGTTTATGAAATCGGCCGTGTATTCCGTAACGAGGGTGTATCAACTCGTCATAATCCCGAGTTTACGATGATTGAATTATATGAAGCGTATGCTGATTATAAAGATATTATGAAACTAACAGAAAATATGGTTGCTCATATCGCGAAGCAAGTACTAGGTACAACAACAATCCAGTATGGTGATTATGAAATTAATCTAGAACCAGAATGGACACGTCTTCATATGGTAGATGCAATTAAAGAACATTCTGGAGCAGATTTCTGGAATCCGATGAGTGTAGAAGAAGCGCGTGAACTTGCAAAAGAACATAATGTAGAAATTAAGGATACAATGGAAGTTGGTCATATTATTAATGAATTCTTCGAGCAAAAAGTAGAAGATAAATTAATCCAACCAACATTTATTTACGGTCATCCGGTAGAAATTTCGCCACTTGCGAAAAAGAACGACGAAGATCCACGATTCACAGATCGTTTCGAATTATTTATTGTTGCACGTGAACATGCAAATGCATTCACTGAATTAAATGATCCAATCGATCAGAAAGAACGTTTTGAAGCGCAATTAAAAGAACGCGAACAAGGTAATGACGAAGCTCACATGATGGATGATGATTATATCGAAGCTCTTGAGTATGGTATGCCTCCTACAGGTGGACTAGGAATCGGTATTGATCGCCTTGTTATGTTATTAACGAATGCACCATCTATTCGTGATGTATTATTATTCCCTGCTATGCGCCATAAACAAGACTAAGCTTTGGAGATTTCTCCAAAGCTTTTTTATTTGGGTATGAACTGCTTGGAGATAGTAAGTCTTGATAGTGCGAAAAATTATATTTATATAGAAGAAAAGTGCTGTTTTTATACTTTTTTACTAAGTTAAAAATTTTATTAGAAAAACTATTGCATTTTAATAATCAAACTGGTATATTTATATTCGTTGCCACGAAAGGTAACAAACAAAACAAACGAAAAACAACTTATTGAAAAAAGTTGTTGACGAAAATATAACAAAATGTTATATTAATAAAGTCGCTTCTGAGCGATGAAGAAGTTCTTTGAAAACTGAACGAAACAAACAACGTGAAACGTCAATTTTTATTTTAGATGCTAGACAAACTAACTTTATTGGAGAGTTTGATCCTGGCTCAGGATGAACGCTG
>NZ_JAKUGD010000021.1:0-48722 GCF_022663775.1 Bacillus cereus group sp. BfR-BA-01350 | reverse complement strand
AAAAGAATTAAGGCAAAATTAAAGGGTATGAGCCCAGTACAATACCGGGCTCATACCCTAGAGGCTGCCTAATGAAACGACCTGTCTAACTTTCGGGGGTCACTTCAAATTCCAGTGGCTTTTTTACGTATTTTTGATTTTATAAAACTACATGCATTTTCCTACATATTTTTTTACCTTTCATCAAAAAATATACGATGAACTCACAGACGATTTCCTTCATATACAAATGAAAAACACTATTCTAAAGAGTGTGATTTCTTTACAAAAATACGATTTACAAAAGATAAAAACCAATAAAATACAGCTGTTTCTTTAAAGAATTGTAAACTTTTTATCCCTTTGTAAATTTAGTGTAAATTTTACTGATAAATCGTTTACAGTGGCTCACGGTTTAGTTAATAATTACATCGTACATGAAATTTAAGGAGTGGAATGCGTGGAATACAATGTTCAAGATATGATCTTCCAGTTCATTGGTGGATTAGGTATTTTCTTATTCGGAATTAAATACATGGGCGATGGACTGCAACAAGCTGCCGGAGATCGTCTTCGTGATATTCTAGATCGCTTTACAACAAACCCACTGATGGGTGTACTAGCAGGTATGTTAGTTACCGTATTAATCCAATCAAGTTCAGGAACAACTGCTTTAACAGTCGGACTTGTAAGTGCTGGGTTTATGACATTAAGACAAGCAATCGGTGTTATTATGGGTGCGAACATCGGTACGACAGTTACTGCATTTATTATTGGAATTAAAATCGGAGAATATGCTCTTCCAATTATGGCAGTTGGAGCTATCTTACTATTCTTCTTTAAAAATAAAAAAGTACATTCTTTAGGTCAAGTTATATTCGGTTTTGGTATGTTATTCTTCGGTTTAGAACTAATGAGCACAGGTATGAAGCCTCTTCGCTCTTTAGAATCATTCCAAGAATTAACGGTTAGCATGAGTGATAATCCAATTTTAGGTATTGTTGTTGGTACAGTCTTCACTTTAATTGTACAAAGCTCAAGTGCAACAATCGGTATTTTACAAGAACTATTCGGTCAAGGTGCAATCGATTTACAAGCTGCCCTTCCTGTATTGTTTGGTGATAACATCGGTACAACAATTACAGCTGTATTAGCAGCAATCGGTACTTCAATTGCTGCAAGACGCGCAGCATTAGTTCACGTTATCTTTAATATTGTCGGTACAATCATCTTTACAATTTTATTAATACCTTTTACAAATTTAATTCAATACTTCCAAACGTCATTAAACTTAAATCCAGAGATGACAATTGCATTTGCACACGGAACATTTAACGTAACGAATACAATTATTCAGTTCCCATTCATCGCTGTATTAGCATGGATTGTAACGAAAATTATTCGCGGGGAAGATGCTGCTATTGATTTCAAACCGCAACATTTAAATCCAATCTTTATTGAACAATCTCCAGCTATTGCTTTAACTGAAGCACAAAAAGAGATTATTCGTATGGCTGAGTTTTCATTACATGGATTAAAAGAAGCAAACCAATTTTTAAACACACAAGATAAAAAACACGCTGACATGGCTACTCAATTAGAAGGAGCTATTAACAACTTAGATAAAAAAATTACCGAGTATTTAGTTTTACTATCAGAAAAGCCGCTTTCACCTACAGATTCTGAAAAACATTCCGTTTTAGCAGGTGTCGTTGGCGATATTGAACGTGTCGGTGATCATGTAGAAAACCTTGTAGAACTTGTTGATTTCCAAATTTCAAACCGTGTTTCCCTATCAAACGAAGCACTAGCTGAATTAAATGAAATGCTTGAGTTAACGATTTCAACATTACAAGACGCAGTTGAAGCTTTAACAAACTTCGATACTGAACTAGCTCAAACAGTTATTGCAAAAGAACGTAAAATCGATCAAATGGAACGTGTTCTTCGTAAACGTCACGTATTACGTCTGAATGAACGTAGCTGTTCAGGTGATGCAAGTATCATCTTCGTTGATATGGTAAGTAACTTAGAGCGCATTGGCGATCACGCTGTAAATATCGCTGATGGTGTTTTAGGTGAACAAGGTAAAGTCAATTTAAAACAATCATTATAATAGGAAAGAGACGCTAACATGAGCGTCTCTTTTTTCATTTCATATTTACAACCGTTCTACCTTTTAACTTTCCTTGCAATATAAGTGTAAACTTCTCATCTAATTCTTCTAATGTACATTCTTCTGTATAAGATAGTAACTCTTTATTTTCCCATTCATTTGCTAGGAGCGTCCATACATCCCTTCTCACATCGGCTGGACATTGCACAGAATCTACCCCTAACAGGCTTATGCCTCGCAAAATAAACGGATATACCGTTGTTTGTAATTCCTGTCCTGCCACATTACCGCATGTCGTTACGCACCCGCCATACTTTACCGTTTTTAAAGCCGTTTCTAACATATGTCCACCTACAGTATCGATAACCCCGGCGTATATTCCTTTAAGCATTGGTCTTCCTGATTCATCATTCAATTCTGCGCGATGAATCACCTTTTTCGCTCCTAGACGTAGTAGCATCTGTTCCTCTTCCATTTTTCCTGTCGCTCCTACTACGCTAAACCCTAACTTACTTAAAATACTAACAGCTACACTTCCTACGCCGCCTGTAGCACCCGTTACTAGTACATCTCCCATACTTGGCGTTATACCTGCTCTAATAAGCTTATATACTGATAAAGCAGCTGTAAAACCTGCTGTCCCGTACATCATACTTTCCTTTAATGACATTCCCTCTGGTAAAGGGACAATCCAAGATGCTGGCACGCGAATATATTCTCCGAAACCACCAGAAGTATTCATCCCTAAATCATATCCCGTTACAATGACTTGATCTCCTGCCTTAATGGTAGCATCTTTACTACTCACAACCACTCCTGCTGCATCAATTCCTGGCGTATGAGGATATGTTCTCGTAACACCTTTATTACCAGTGGCTGAAAGAGCGTCTTTATAATTTAGTGAAGAATAATGAACCTGTATGAATACGTCCCCTTCAGGTAAACTACTTACTTCTCTCTCGACAACGTTTCTTACAAACTGCTTATTTTCTGTTTCGTTCACAACGATTGCTCGGAATGATGTATGATTCATTATGTTCTCTCCTTTATCCGTCAAATTCTTCTTTATTATATAGAAGAAACAAGTAGACCTATTCATTTCTTCTTGGCTATATTTCAACAAATCTTACTTCTCTATTACTTTCTCACAATACATATTTTCATTTCTACTAAAAAACCTTATACTTATTCTACATCTGAAAAATAAAATATAGAATATCTGACTTTTTATAAATAAATTGAATTTTTACGAAATGTAAATGATTTGTAATGTTTTTTTTCGCTAAATTTCATTATAATAAGTGGATATGAGTGTCGTATTTCAATCCAAATGAAGGAGTACAGGAAATGGAGCAAAACCCATCTTTGCAAGAAAATACACGCAGTAACCCGAAAAAAAATAAGAAAAAAATAAAAGTTATTATAAGCGCTATACTATTCGTTTTATTAATAGGCGGCGGTTATACTTGGTTTTTAGTAAATAAAGCATCTTCTGCTGTTCGAAATGCCGCACATGATTTAGCGCGCGGTGATAAATCTGATTTACGTGATAGAGCTGTAAAACCTATTACAAACAATGTCTCTGTCTTAGTAATGGGTGTTGATGAAAGCGATGTCCGAGGAAAAGAATATGGTGAAGCTATTAGAACAGATGCGCTGTTGCTTGCAACGTTTAATAAAGATAGCAAAACTGTAAAACTATTAAGTATCCCACGTGACACATATACTTATATTCCAATAGAAAAGAAAAAAGATAAAATTACACACGCTCATGCATTCGGTTCTGCTAAAAATGGAAAAAATGGTGGACCACAAGCAAGCATTGATGCAGTTGAAAAATTAATGAATGTTCCTGTCGATTATTTTGTGAAATTTAACTTTAAATCATTTATAAAAATCGTCGATGACTTGGGCGGTATTGAAGTTGATGTACCAGTTGAATTTACTGAGCAAGATAGCAATGATAATGCAGAGGCAATTCACCTAGAAAAAGGTGTTCAAAAGTTAAATGGCGAAGAAGCTCTTGCTCTTGCTAGGACAAGACACATCGATAGTGATGCAATGCGTGGACAACGTCAACAACTCGTTATCGAGGCTATTTTAAAGAAACTAACAAGTGTTGGTTCTGTAACAAAAGTTGGCAACATCATTGATGATATTAACGGACAATTCGTTACAAACTTAACATTTGATGATATGCTTTCATTCTATAAGTACGGATCGGATTCAGAAATCGAGAAATTACAAATTCAAGGTGACGACTGCTATATGGAAAAAGGTGACGATACATGTAGCAAATCCGCTGGTGGCGGCCGAACGTATTACTACAATCCAGATAAAAAAGAATTAGCAAAAGTTACAAACGATCTTCGTACTCATCTTGGATTACCTGCATATACAAAAACAGACTCTGATTCGAAAAAAACAAGTACAGAGAAAACAAAAGAATCTAAGTCTGAAAATACAAGTGAACGCGAATCAAGTAACAATGAAATGAAAAATAAAAATAGCAATGAAGATACAGAAACATCGTCTAACGACAATGAATAATAAAGAAGCAGTTCTCTATGGAGGTAGAGTACTGCTTCTTTTTATTCCGTCACAATTAAAAATCAGAACTTTCTAACTATCTTTTTTAATATTTTTAAATTATAATAAATAGTAGCAATCTATTCCAATTATCAGGGGGCTCATACATATGAAAGCTGCAGTAAAACATAACATCTCAGATTTTAAAGACTACTTAAAATCCAACGATATATACATGGAAGAAAATATAGATGAAAATGATGGTTCTGTTCATTTTTCAGTAGGATTAGAGACAGAAGCTGGCGCAAAAATTCAACTTATCGCTGCTTTCCAAAACGAACATCCTACTGTAGATATATACTGCTTCAATGTTGCTCACGTACCTGATGCAACAGCAACAAATGATATTTTGCACGTTATTAATGAATTAAACACATCTTATCGATTTGCAAAATTCACATTAAACAAGCAAAATGCAATTGATATTTCAACATCTCTTGCATTCTCAGAACCAAACTTTAATCCAGCACTTGTCTTTGAACATACGAGAATGCTATATAAATTAGCAAATGACGAATACAAAAACTTAATGAAAGTGATTTGGGCATAAATAAAAGGATGGGCTGCAAGCAGCGCCATCCTTTTATTTCGATATCATATCAATCCACATTTTAACAGCAGTTCCTACAATCAAAATCGATAACATATATTGTAGTGCTTTTTGATTGATCCTTTTCCCAACTCGCGCTCCAATCGGCGCAGCAAAGATACTTGCAATCGCAATAATAAGAGCTGGCATTACAACTACTTGCCCAGTTATTACTTTTCCAGTTGTAATCCCTACTGAGGAAATAAACGTAATAGCTATAGATGTTGCTATTGTTGTACGTATTGGCAATTTTAAAATGACTAGCATAATCGGAACTAAAAGGAACGAACCTCCAGCACCTATAATACCTGATGCTCCGCCTACACTAAACGCTAACAAGCTTGCTAACCATTTATTATATTTCAGTTCATCACCATTATTTCGTTTCGGTACGAACATCATAATAGCAGCAATTGTTGCTAACGCTGCATAAACAACATTGACCGTATGTTCCTCTAATGCATTAGCACCAAAACTACCTATAAAACTTCCTATTAATATACTAGCTCCCATATACACAACGAGCGTTTTATCCATATCATTACTTTTCCGATAAGCCCATGCCCCTGCAAAAGTTGCAAAGAATACTTGCACCGCTGTAATACCACTCACTTCATGTGCAGTATAGCCAGTAAATCCTAGCAATACCGGAATGTATAAGATCATCGGATAATTAATAATCGCACCGCCAATTCCAACCATTCCTGATATAAACGATCCTATAAACCCAATTATAAAAAGTAATACGACTAAGCTCATCTTACATCCCCTCCCTTCTAGAAAGAAGATGAATTAAATGAATAAGTTCACATTCCCATCCGAAGCGTCTGCTAAATAAGCTCCTACTCCTGCAAACTCTACCCCTTCCATAATCTCTTCCTCTTTTAACCCTAATAAATCTACTGTCATTTGACAAGCTACAAGTTTAATCCCCTGTTCTTTCGCCAAATCAATTAAATCTGGTAACGGCATCGCATTATGTTTTTTCATAATACCTTTAATCATCTTTGGTCCCATACCTGCAAAATTCATTTTAGATAATCCCATCTTATCAGCGCCGCGTGGCATCATCTTTCCAAACACTTTTTCTATGAAAGTTTTCTTTACCTCTACATGTTCATCTTTCCTTAAAGCATTTAATCCCCAGAAAGTATGAAAAATAGTTACCTCTTGATCATACGCCGCTGCACCATTTGCAATAATATAAGCAGCCATCGCTTTATCATAATCTCCGCTAAATAAAACGATTGTTGTTTTCTTCTGTTGTTCCATGTTGTTCTCCCTCCAATTACCTATAGGGGTATTTTTATTTTTATAAAAAATTGCTTCGCCCTATTCTACTTGCCCTTCCCACGCTAACATACCACCTACCATATTGATTGCTTGAAAACCGTAGCTCTCTAAAAATTGAACAGCTCGTGCACTTCTTCCGCCAGAACGACAAACGATAATATACTCTTTCTTTTTATCCAACTCATGCATACGAAACTCCAATAGTCCTAGTGGAATGTTACACGCTTCTGGAATTTTCCCTTCAGCTACTTCTTCTACTTCACGTACGTCTACGATATTTACTGCTTCTTTACGTAACAATTTTTCTTCTAATTCTTTTGCTGTCATTTCTTTCATTTTACATTTCCTCCTCACAAACCATTCATACCGCCTGAAACATTGATAACGTGCTGAAATCCTAATTTTTTTAACATTTTCGCTGCTTGTTTACTTCTCATTCCACTCTGACAAATAACGATTACTTCCCTATTCTTATCTAATTGATTTGTCTTACTCGCTAAGTCATTTAGCGGGATATTTTGAAATCCTTTCATATGATTTCCTCTATATTCACCTACTGTACGAACATCGATAAAGTACTTTCCCTGTTTTCCTACTATACTTTTTAATTCTTTTCCGTTTATATTTTGAACACCTTTCACAGGTAAAAAACGTGAAATAACAAACCATGCAGCAAGTACAATGAAAAGCGTACTTAATATTGTGTTCATATAATCAACCTCTCTACATTTATAAAAATACTATGCCTTCTTAATCCAAAACTTCAGCACATCGCCTTCCTCTTCATGCTTTACGATGTCATGGCCACTTTTATTTGCCCACGCTGGAATATCCTTAACTGACCCTTTATCAGTTACCTGTACTTCTAACACTTCTCCAGTTTGCAAAGTATCCATCGCTCTCTTCGTTCTTACAATCGGCATTGGACATGCTAAATCTTTCGCATCTAATACTTGTTTTACATTCATCATCTATTCCTCCATTTTTCATTCATTCGTTTATTTATTTGTGAACTGCACAACGATTTGGACCAATCTCCATTTCACGCTCTTCATCCATACTCGGGTGAATTTTACCCATATTCGTTTGACGGATTTCTTCATATGCATTTGGCTGAGGTGGTAAGTTTTCTGTTACAACTTTACGGAACTCTCCCTCATCCTCAATATTTAATCCTGCATTATGCTCAAATAAATCTTTTAATTTTGCACTAACAATACCACTTTCGTCCATTTCACTTATTTTTGAATAATGAGCCGGTAACACAATTAAATTTTGAGATAGTTCCTTATATCGGCTATACAAAGTATTACGTAAATCACTTACCCAATCTTCAGCCTTCCCAGCAAGATCTGGACGCCCGATGGAATCTACAAATAAAATATCGCCTGATAATAAATAGGAATCATCTACAATAAATGACGTACTTCCAATCGTATGCCCCGGTGAGTATAATGCATCAATTTCAATTTTAGTACCCCCCATCGTAATAACAGATCCTTCAACGAGCGGTTCATATGAGAAAACAACTTCCTCCGCATCTTTTGGCGGTAACCAATACGTACCCCCTACTTTTTCCGCTAACTTACGTCCTCCAGAAATATGGTCTGCATGTAAATGTGTATCCATTACATTCGTAATCGTAACAGCATGCTCTTTCGCAAATTCTTCATACGCTTCAACTGTTCTTACTGCATCAATAACTGCTGCTTCACCGTTTGAAACGACCATATAAGATAAACAGCCTTTTCCAAGGCGGTTAAACTGGTACATACTTCCGCTATTTTTTAAATCTCCAACTTTTATAGGCTTTACATATTCACTCCAAGCCTTCATACCACCAGCTAAATAATAAATATTTTCTAATCCAGCCTCTGTTAACTGCTCTGCCACAAATATAGAAGACCCTTCTTTTGCACATACTACTAAAATATCTTTATCTTTAGGTAATTCACTTACAATTTGATCTACACCATCTAATAAATCAAAATACGGTTTATTTATAGATGAGATTTGTTTCCCTTCAATTTTCCAATCTTCATAATCCGTCTCATTACGAACATCTAAAATAAACAACTCTCCGAATAAAACTTTCTCTGCAACATCTTTTGCTTGTAATGATTTAACTTCCATCTTCTTACCCCCTGAGGTATATTTTTATTTAAAAAAATTTAATTCTCTATATTCCCTTGCCACTCTATCATACCGGGAATAACATTTTTCACATTTGTATAACCTTTCTCTTTCAACATTTGGCAAGCTACATCACTGCGATTACCAGTTCGGCAAACAACATAAATTTTCTTCGTCTTATCTAAGACTAGACTTTCTAGTTCACCTAACGGCATCGAAGTAGCAGATGGAATATGACCAAAAGCGAATTCCGCTGCTTCACGAACATCTAATACAGTACACTCTTCACCACTTACTAATATCTCTTCCAACTCTGTATTCGTAATTGTATGAGGATATTTCACAACTTCATTCACTTCATGCTCATGTGCTTTTCTAACGTAATGCATCAAAATATCGCCCTCGTGTTTTGTACCGATATATTGATGCCCTACTTTATTCGCCCAACTTTTTATATCTACAGTAGACCCTTTATCTGTTGCCTTAACTTCAATCACTTGCCCTGATGCTAATCCTTCTATCGCCTTCTTCGTTTTCACAATCGGCATCGGACAAGCCAAACCTTTGCAATCTAAACTCATATCCACTTTTATACTCATAGTCGATTCCTCCACAACTTATATACATATACCTGTAGGGGTATAATAAAATGTTTTTGAAAATCTGTCAACACTTACGTTTGACAGATTATCGGCTTTTTACAAGTAATTGAACAGCTTCTTTAATTAATTCTTCATTTGAACCATTACCACTTTCAAACTGTTCACGTAAACATTGCTCTAAATTTGTTCCAACAACGAGGCCAATTGTACGATCAAGTGCAGAACGAGATGCCGTTAACTGTGTAATAACCTCTCGGCAATCTTTTCCTTCTTCCATCATACGAAGCACGCCACGAACTTGACCTTCAATACGTTTCAATCTATTTTTCATATCTTGATTATATTCCATTGTATAATCACCTCATTACCATTATGTCACTATTTATAACTTATGACAATACATTATACCCTGTAGGGTATTTTGTAAACCCTTATTTTAAAATTTTATTTTATACATTCACAAAACACAAAGCGAAACCTTCATCTATAGGCTTTCATCTTCCACCAAATTTTGAAGTGGAAGATGAAAAAATATCAATATACAATACGTTCTGGTAAGACTGTCCCATACAACTTAAAACCACCATCTACATTCTTTACCTTATATCCTTTTTCCATTAACATGCGTGCTGCAACATACCCTCTCATACCGAGTTGACACGTAATATATATATCTTTATCTACTGGCACTTCCTCCAAACGATCACGTAATTCATCTAACGGAATATTAATAGAGCCTTTAATCATTCCTTGCTTTAGTTCATTAGGCTCTCGAACATCAATAAGATATCCACCATTTTCAACAATACGATCTATCTCATGCCATTGTACTGTGTCCACAAAACCATCTACTATATTACTTGCTACATACCCTACCATGTTTACAGGGTCTTTTGCAGAAGAATATGGCGGTGCATATGATAATTCTAAATCGGGCAAATCAAGTACAGTTAAATTTGCTTTTATTGCCGTTGCGATAACATCGATACGCTTATCTACACCGTCACGTCCTAGAGCCTGTGCTCCGTAAATTTTCCCACTATCTTTATTAAAAATTAATTTTATTAGCACTGGCGTAGCATTCGGGTAGTATCCCGCATGAGAATTTGCCTGCACATGTACTACCTCATAGGGTATATTTAATCGTTTTAATATTTTCTCATTTACTCCAGTCGTAGCAACTGTTAGATCAAAAACTTTAGCTACAGAAGTTCCGAGCGTACCTTTATATAAAGAATCCGTATGACCATGAATAATATCTGCTAACATACGACCTTGACGATTAGCTGGCCACGCTAAAGGAATCATCGTTTCTGTTTCAGTAACAAAATCTTTTACTTCAATCGCATCACCAATTGCATATATATGTGGGTCAGACGTTTGAAATTTCTCATTTACTTTTATCGTTCCTCTAACTCCTAGTGCTAACCCTGCATCCTTCGCTAAACTACTCTCTGGTTGTACACCAATTGCTAAAATAAGCATATCTGTTTGTATAACTGAGCCACTTTTTAAACGTACAACAGTCCCGTTCTCTTCTAACGCATCTACACCATCTTCAAAAACGAGCTCAACATCGTGATTTTTCATATGCTCATGCACATATGCTGCCATTTCATAATCGATTGGTGGCATTACTTGATTCGCCATCTCTACAAGAGTAACCTCAATCCCGCGTTCTCTTAAGTTTTCAACCATTTCCACTCCAATAAATCCGCCACCAATCACCGTCGCATGACGTGGTTTCTTCTCATCAATATACGCTTTAATACGATCAGTATCCGGTACATTCCGTAACGTAAACAACGCCTTCGCTTCTTCAATCCCTGGAATAGATGGAACAATTGGTTTTGCCCCTGGTGAAAGAATTAACACATCGTATGCCTCGTTATATGTTTCATTTGTCGTTACATTCTTTATCGTAATTGTTTTTTCTTCTTTATTAATCTTTACTACTTCACTCAATACACGTATATCTAAATTAAAACGCTTCGACATTCTTTCAACAGTTTGTACTAATAACTTTTGTCTTTCTGTAATGACACCGCCAATATAGTATGGTAATCCACAATTTGCGAATGAAATATACTCACCGCGCTCCACCATAATAATTTCATCTTCTTCACTTAATCGACGAAGCCTTGCAGCTACTGAGGCCCCACCGGCAACTCCGCCTACTACAACTATTTTTCTGGACATATTTTAAACCTCCATATTATTTATTATTTAATTTTCTCATGTATCACATACGAAAAACCTATACCTGTATGGGTATATAATAAATTATAAAAAATTTAATTTCAATCCATATGTCTTTCTTTCACAAATTTGAAACAAAAAAGAACTTAGATCTCTCTAAGTTCTTTTACGTATAGTTCTATAGCTTTCTGTACGATTACATCTGCTGTATTTTCCTCCGGTGGCATCAATAAATTCGTAACCGGTCCATACACTACAGGGCTTAATTCCACTTCATATCCACCATATGCGAATTCTTCCTTCGTTGGTAAGTAACCAATATATCCGTTCGTATATCCACCAAAGAAAGCTAGTTCATTTTGAAGACTCTCTTTCATTACTAACGCAGTCTCTGAAAAAGGTTCCATCGGTATACCTGAGAATATACCCTCATTAATTTGAAACAGTTGCACTTCTAAATCAATACGTAACTGCCGAATACCTTGCTTATATTTCTCTAAAACGATAGTAAGCCATTCATCCGTATTCACACCCCACTGTTTCTCTGCTAATTGAGCCATGCTTCGTATCTCATTCATTTCAGGAATATCTTTCAACTTCATTTGCATCGTACTCGAAACTGTTCTTACATTTACAATTGGGCTGTATGTAACTGTTGGCAACATCGTTAATACATGTCCACTAAGTGTGTAAGCCATTTTCTTTAATGCTTCCCTTGAACCGCGATATTTCGCATTTACATTACCAGCAGCACCTTGCACAATCATAACAGGACAGTTTACAATTTTCTCGAGAATCTCTCTCGTCATTCCCGGATAATCTGCTGATAATACATCACTATCACCTTTTAAAACATTCGGATGTGCAGTACAAAATACTATAATTCCAGATAAACCCCTCGTTTCAGCATCCCTTATCGCTAACATCCCAATTCGTTTATCTACAACACCCCCTATATTTGTTCCCATCTTTGCTCTTCCATCAGATGTTCTCTCTCTTCGGTTTACTCCAATATCACCTGCCGTAACACCCCAGCCCACTTCACATTGCTTCAAGTTGTTATTCGCAGTAACCGCACCGTGCACTACATTATTTAGTAAAATCGTTTTATACGACTTTACTAAAGGTTGCTTACCAACCGTTTCCGGACCAGAGTGTGTATGTGTATAAACAACAGTTATTCGCTCAAATGG
This sequence comes from Bacillus cereus group sp. BfR-BA-01350, assembly GCF_022663775.1. Classification (NCBI taxonomy): domain Bacteria; kingdom Bacillati; phylum Bacillota; class Bacilli; order Caryophanales; family Bacillaceae; genus Bacillus; species Bacillus cereus group sp. BfR-BA-01350. The sequence continues at coordinate 36,029 of NZ_JAKUGD010000021.1, read as the reverse complement.
CACATGAAGCCTACTTGCTACTCGCTCACGAATCATATTCGTATCTTCTACTAACATTCCAATATTATCAATACTTATAAACACAGTTTTCATTTCATCTTTTTCAAATACAAAAACTGTCCCATAAATACGCTCTTCAATATTATTTATTCCTGTTTCTCGATGGTATCCGACAAAATCAATACCTATAGGCGGCGTAATATCCACCTTACATACCCCTACTTTGCTCATTTGAATCTCTCCATTTCTCTATGTAACTCCCTTTTTCAAGAATAGCATATTTAACCTTGTTCCAAATAAAAAGAACGAACATAGCATTCTATGTCCGTTCTTTCCTTCACACATACTTCCGATGCACCATCTTCCCATCATAAGAAAACACAACACCCTTACTCTCCACAATCGACTCCATATGCACTGTTCTTCCCCACAGCTGATGAAGATATGGTAATACCTTTTCTAAGTATTTTAAATCGAGCTCAATTCCTTCGTAACTATGTTTAATGTACAATTCTCCATTCTTTAAGTAGTCTCCATCTTCTACTACTAAGTACGGGAAACCGCCATTTGTACGCATATTTACGAGCTGATCACGTACATGTTCCCACTCTTTATCTATTACTTTATATTCTTTTCCTTGGCGCTGGAATAAGTACATATCTTCTCTCATTACGAGATCTTTATTTAAGTAGTTTCTTAAAAACGATACATCCCATTCGATTTCGCGTACTTCAAAGATTTTGTCTCGACCAGATCCTGGTTTGACACCTCGTCGCTTCATTTCTTCTGTCGGGTTGTTGTAACGTTCTTCAATATCTTCAAACATTTTAATACCGAGGTAGTATGGATTAATGCTCGTTTTTGATGGCTGTACAACGCCTGCATTTAATTTCGCAAATTCAATTGCTTCATCAGATGTTAAGTCCATTTCGCGAAGTATGCGTTGATGCCAGAAGGATGCCCAGCCTTCGTTCATAATTTTCGTTTCAAGCTGCGGCCAGAAATATAGCATTTCTTCACGCATCATCGTTAATATGTCTCGCTGCCAATCTTCTAGCTCACGGCTATATTCTTCAATAAAGAGAAGTAAATCTTTTTCTGGTTGCGGTGGGATTTTCTTCTTTTTACGTACATTGGAGCGTTCCTGCTTTTTATTTCGATTATCTAAATTCCATAAATCATCGTATTGTGATGCCTTTTTCTTCTCTACTTCTTCCTCTTCTAAATCATCAATACTCCACGCCAGTTTCGGACGCATAAGCGACGGGTCAATATGCTCTTGAATAGCAAGTACGGCATCTAAAAATGTTTCTACCTCTTCTTTTCCGTATTTATGCTCATATGCTTTCACCCGTTCAGCTGTTGCTGACATACTTTCTACCATATCTCGCTTCGTATTTGAAAAACGAATATTATTTTTAAAGAAATCACAGTGCGCTAACACGTGTGCTACGATTAATTTATTTTGAATTAACGAGTTCGTATCTAATAAAAAGGCATAACATGGATCAGAGTTAATAACGAGTTCGTATATTTTGCTAAGACCTAAATCATATTGTAATTTCATTCTGAAAAACTGTTTTCCAAAACTCCAATGTGAAAACCGCGTCGGCATCCCATATGCACCAAATGTATAAATAATTTCCGCTGGACATATTTCATAACGCATCGGATAAAAATCAAGCCCAAATCCAGTCGCAATTTCCGTAATTTCCGCAATCGCATATTGCAGTGCTTTATCGTCACTTGCTCTCATTATTTTCCCTCCTTACACTTTCCCTTAAGAAAGTGTATGATTGAGAACAAGCTTTCATGAGGATTGATTGCATAATAAAAAGACACCCTCATAAAAACGAGAATGTCTCATCTATTAACCTTCAATAATCTCCATCTTCTCCGTAATCGGCGTACGAGCTTTTCCTTCTGGCGCTTTATCAAAATAGCCAAGGTGAAGAATTCCAACGATGCGTTGACCTCTAGTTAAACCGAGTCCTTCTATAAATAGTGGATTGTAGTTTAATCCGCCTGATTTCCAAACACAACCTAATCCACGTTCCCAAGCAAGAAGTTGGAAGTTTTGCATAAATGCACATGTTGCAGCGTAATCTTCATCACGTTGAATTTGACGTGGATCTTCATTTATATATACAACAATTTGTGCAGGTGTGCTTAAGAAACGATTCGATAAAATTTTACCGCGTTTTGCTCTTTCTTCTTCTGTGAAAGAATTTAATACTGCGTCTACTAATTTCTGACGGCCTTCTCCAATGTATAATTTACAATTCCATGGTTCACGGTGTTTATGATTCGGTGCCCATGTTGCGTCATTTAATAGTTCAATTAATAACTCTTTGTCTACTGCTTTATCTATAAATGTACGAACAGAACGTCTTTCTTTAATTACATTTGCGATGGAAGTATATGTAGTCATATTTTTCTCTCCCTTATTTTTATCTATATGTATACGTTTATTGTTGATATTGATTTTCAATTTCGATTATACCTTAGTTTTTTACTATTAATCAATGTTTTATGTTGGAAAACTCCCAAAAACTTCAGTTCATACTGTGAATAAAAAAACTTGATTTGTTCACAAGTATTTCACATTTTATGGAAATGATATGTGTACAGTTTTCCACATTATCTATCTAGGAGGAGTTTATATGTACAAAAAAATCGCAGTAAGTATGACTATGGCAGCATTATTATTCGGTGCAACCGTCTTCCCCACTTTCGCTGCTACGCCAAAAGAAGTAACATTGCATCATCATAAACCAATTTCAGAAGAAGAAATGCAATCGCTCGAAAAACTCGGCTATAACAAACATGAAATTTGGAAAGCTGCCCATATTGCAAAAATGAGTAATAAAGAAATAAAAGACGTTTTAGCTTACTATAAGCAAAATAATTCTTGGGAGAAAACAGCAGAGTATTTCGGGGTAGATCCAAGTAAGTTGAAAAAGCATCATATGAATAAAGAAACAAAAAAAGCACTACTGCAACAATTAGCAAATATGCAAAAATCTACACCAGACGGGCTAAAACAAAAAATGAAAGAATATAATATCGGATTACGTCAGCTCACGGTATTAACAATCATCTCTCAAAAAAGTAATATTCCCCTTGATGATGTGCTAAAAATGAAAAAAGACGGAATGGATATGAAACAAATTGCCGAAAAATTAAATGTAAAAAAAGAAGATATACGAGCTGAAATGATTAAATTAGTAAAGTCGATTAAAGAAAAGAAAACAAATTAATACAACAAAAGGAAGAGTTTTTTTATACTCTTCCTTTTGTTTATGAACTTTCAATTTTTAAGTATAAATTCCCGTCTTTCCCAAAAACTAACACAAGCAAATGATATATGTTAGAGGTGAGAAAATGTTCGGTTTATCATCTAAGAAATCAAAAAAGACTAATCAAAAAACACTTTGTTCTATTCCAGAATTTATACAAAGCATGACAGAATCTAGCGACTTTGTCTCTTATAACGTACTTGAAAATGAAACATTATGCTTGTTTTATTATAAATCTGTAGTGGAAGCACTTATTATTAAACAATTTATTTTAACTCCTCTAAAAAAGGAATCGGATCGAATCCAAAACATCTCTGATTTATGTAATATCGTCTCTATTGAAGATATTATTACCTCCCCTTCTATTGATGATATTCGTGAGAAATTATTAGGGGGATATATTTTATTACGCTTAAAAAACAATTCGAATCCCGATCAATATGCTTTAATTCGTGCCGAAAGTACTGTTTTAGGAATACGATTAAATAACGATACAGAAAATGAATATAGCGTAATCGGGCCTAAAATCGGTTTCGTTGAAAACCTTGATACAAACATACACTTATTACGCCGAAATATTGTCACAGAGCAACTCATATTTAAAGAAGTGACCGTCGGAACTATGTCAAAGACGAAAGTAGCAGTTGCTTATATAGAAGGAGTTACAAATGAACAATTTATCAACACCGCAATACAACGGCTAGAAGACATTGACTTTGATGTCCCATTTGACGCAACTATGATTGAGCAATTTATTAGTGATAATAGCAATTCACCTTTTCCTGTTCTATTACCTACAGAACGATTAGATCGGGCTGTATTTGCGTTAATTAACGGTGAAGTTTTAATTTTAACAGATGGCTCTCCGTATGCTTTATCAGGACCAACAACGTTACTAGATTTTTTCATTTCACCAGAAGATTATTATTTACCGTGGATGATTGGATCGTTCTTTCGCATTATTCGTTTTTTCGGAGCTATATTTTCTCTTTTTTCCTCCGCTATTTATACAGCGGCTTTAACATATCATTATCAAATGATTCCTGCCGATTTACTAGGCCCTATTATTTTCTCGAGAGCTAACGTACCTTTCCCTCCTATTCTAGAAGCGCTCTTTTTAGAAATTACAATTGAATTGCTTCGTGAAGCGGGAGCACGTTTACCGACAAAAGTTGGACAAACGATTGGAATTGTTGGTGGGATTGTAATTGGACAAGCATCGGTTGAAGCAGCTTTAACGAGTACAATTTTATTAATTGCAGTTGCTTTATCCGCCCTTGCATCTTTCACAACACCGACTGTAAAGATGTCTTCTACTATCCGGTTGTTACGCTTTCCACTTATTCTTTTAGCTGGCGCATTCGGAGGATTAGGCCTTATTGTCGGATTCGTATTTATTTTAGCTCATTTAATTAAATTAAAATCACTTGGATCACCTTATTTATTACCTTTATATCCATTTCGTGGTTTAGGTACAGCAGAAGGTTTTCTTCGATTACCATTTAGTCAAACGGCACAACGGCCTTCTTTCCTTAGACCGAAATCAAAATGGCGCTATAACCCAAACAAAGTGAAGCAAAAACGTGATGGTGATAATGAATGAAAAAACTTTTCTTGTTCCTTATTATACTCTTTTTTGTTCTACAGACTGGCTGTACACAAACGTATATAGTGGATACACAGCGTATTATTCATATTGCTGGATTTGATATTACAAAAAACAAACAATTCCAAGGAACTATCTTATTCCCAGAATACACGCATGGTGTAAAGTCTAAGCCTGAGACGCAATCAACATCTGCTCGTTCACTTGAAACAATCGCTTCACGATTGAATGCTAAATCTCCTCACAATGTTGTTGTAGGTCAAATGCGTGTCGTCTTATTTGGAAAGGCTCTAGGAGAACGTGGAATGGGAGAAATTATTACTAACTTACAACGTGATCCAAATATAGGACGTGATGTACAACTAGCAATTGTAGATGGATCAGCTGAAGAGCTTTTAAATTACGGAAAAAAAAATGGTTCTTTATATATTGCTGATTTACTCGAGCAAAATATAAGAAATGAGAACATTCCACAAACTGAATTAAACATTTTTTTATATAATTATTACTCTTCTGTATGTGATGCCTATGTTCCTTATATTAAAATGGACGATAATCATTCTGTCGCTGTCAAAGGACTTGCCTTTTTAAAAGGCGATAAAGTCGTCATGTATACGAATAAAAGACATTCTGTTTTAGCAAAATTACTTATTAATCCTACGAAAAATGGACGTTACGAAGCAGCAATAACAAAGGATAAACATAAAGGTATGGTCGTTATACAAAACTTAGCTGGGAAAAATAAATATGATATAGATCAAACTGGCGACATACCAAAAGTAAAAATCCATTTAAAATTAAACGGTTTAATTAAAAACTCTCCTAATTGGATTGATTTAAGAAAAGAAACAAATATCAACTATATAAAGAAACAAATTGAACGAAATGTTGAAAAAGACTGTGAAGATTTAATAAAACAATTTCAAAAAAAGGAAATTGATCCTTTAGGCATACGCGATGAAATTAGAAGTCATACGAGAAAATGGAATATAAAACAAATTCGAAATATGTATAAAAACGTCGCCGTAGATATAAATTTGGATCTTAATATTGTACAATCTGGAATCGGGGAATAGTGAGGTGAAATAAGCAATGAATACAATGAATAAATCAAAGACAGTCTCTCCATACTTTGCCTTTATTTTATTACATTCGCTTCAAATTGGAATAGGAGTTCTTGGGTATCAACGTGTAATTTTAAAAAACGCTGGTTATGATGCCTGGATTTCTCTTATTATTGCGGGGATTGCAACCCATATTGTGTTGTTTTGTATGTTAAAAATGTTAGAAAAAGATGGAGATTTAATTAGCATTCATACAACAAGTTTTGGAAAATGGTTTGGCTCTATATTTTCTGTCATTTTCACTCTTTATTGCTTATTATTTTGCCTTACTGTTCTTCGTACATATATGGAAGTGATACAAGTTTGGATCTTCCCTACCATTAAGTTATGGAAACTTACCCTTATGTTTTTATTAGTCACTTACTACATTATAAAAGGTGGCTTCCGTTCTGTGACAGGGATATGTTTTTGGGGTATTGTACTTCCTCTTTTCGTTGTATTCTTTTTAGTCTATCCAATGAAATACGCCCATTTCCGTAATATTTTACCTATTTTTACACATTCACCTTTTGATATACTTATATCTGCAAAACAATCTGCATTAGAGTTTCTCGGTTTTGAAACAATTCTTATCTTCTATCCATTTATTGAAAAAGGTAAATCTTTAAAAAGATGGGCTCATGCAGGAATTTTTTTTAGCATTTTGATTTATGTAGTTTTAGCTATTGTATCTTTTATGTATTATAGTGAAGGACAATTAAATCATACTATTTGGCCTACTTTAACGATGTTAAAAATAATTAAAGTTCCTTTTATTCAACGGTTTGAATATATTATTATTTTTGTTTGGTTTTTAATTATCTTGCCGAACCTTTGTTTAACCATTTGGTCATCATGCCAAACGATGAAGCGTTCATTTCATATTTCATTTAAATTTACATTACCGTTTTTTATTTTCATCGTTTTTACAGCTTCTTTATTTTTTAAAAACCGCGAAAGTATCAATACATTAAATACAGTCCTATCTCAAGCTGGCTTATATATTGTATACGCTTATATCCCGGTTTTATTTCTATTCCATTCACTACGATGGCATTTCAAAAATCGGTCAAAAAAATCTTCACCCGACACACCATAATCTCTGATACAATTTGATTAATACATTTGTAAAGGGGACAAGCGTATGAAGAAATATGTATTTTCTTTACTTGCAGTACTGAGTTTAATTCTTGCTGGATGCGGAGCTACTAGTACAAATGAAAAAAAATCATCTGAATCAAAAGAAGAGCACGACCATGCATCGCACACTCAGCAAGCTGACATTCAAGAGAAAACAAAAGGAGTCGACACACTTCCTACCTTCCTAGACAAGCTTGATCCACAAATGAAAGACATTTACACTGTCGCTGGACAAAATGCAGAGCTATTAGATTGGATTCCATGTTACTGTGGTTGCGGTGAAAGTGTAGGACATAAAAATAATAAAAATTGCTTTATTCGTGAAATTAAAAAAAATGGTGAAGTTGTTTGGGATTCCCATGCAACAACTTGCGTCAATTGCCTAGAAATTGCAGTTGAATCTGCTTCGATGAAACAAAAAGGAAAATCAACGCTTGAAATTCGTAACTATATCGACAATAAATACAAAGAAGGATACGGAAAACCAACACCTACGCCAATGCCAAAAGCTTAAAAAACGAGGAAACACCTCGTTTTTTTTCATTCACTTTTTTTCTTAACAAATTCTTTCAAGTGTATTTCTCCTTACTTATCACACACTATATATAACTCTCGGTAAGGAGGGTACACAGTGCAAACATATAACGACTATGATAAAGCTCTCTATTACACGTATTGCTGTAATTGGGATAAATTACTCGTTCTCATGGTTCAAACGAACGATCAATTATTTTCTAAGCGTATTGAGCATTTTTTACACGCTTATCAATACAGTAAAGAACTGCCAGAAGTTGATAAACAATTGCAGCTTCTATTTCAATATATTGACCACGCATCCCAAAAGTCACATATAGAAGAAGTAGAGCAAATTCAAATGTAAACTATAGCGCTATTCTCTTCTGGAGAATGGCGCTTTTTTAAAATGTTCATATCAATAAAAGTTTCCCCTTATAAAACTTTTATTGATAAACATATTTTTTCTTTCTTTTCTGTGCCACTTCATACTATAATTTAGTATGTAACTATTATAAGTGAGGTATAAAATATGGGACGAGAAAAAAAGCAAGAATATGCTTTATTTACCGCGTGGGGAGCTTCTTTTATTGCAACACTAGGAAGTTTATACTTTTCCGAAATCATGAAATTTGAGCCTTGTGTCCTTTGTTGGTATCAACGCATTTTCATGTATCCATTCGTTTTATGGCTCGGTATCGCTGTAGTAAAAAAAGATTATCGCATCGCAAGTTATTCTTTACCGATCGCAAGTATTGGTGCTTGTATTTCTTTATATCACTATGCAATTCAAAAAATCGCAGCATTTTCAGCTGCAGGGGCAGCTTGCGGCCGCGTACCATGTACGGGAGAATACATAAACTGGTTCGGCTTTGTGACAATCCCGTTTTTAGCACTTATCGGCTTTATTACAATCGCTGTTTGTAGCTTTATTGTCATCAAAAACAAATAAGGAGATGAAAGAATGAAAAAAATGCTTATATTTGGCGGTATTATTATCGTCTTATTTGCGGCAATCTTTGCTGTAACACAAATGGAAAAGAAAAGCGCATCGACAGATGAAAAAGGTTACTACTCAAATAAAATTTCTCTTGAAGATCTCAATAAAAATATAGAAGATAAAAAAGAACAAACGATTTACTTTTATCAAACCTCTTGCGTTCATTGTCAAAAGGTCTCTCCTATTGTTGTACCTTTAGCGAAAGATTTAAATGTTGATATGAAAGTAATTGATATTGAAAATTTAAACGAGCCTTGGGATAAGTACGATATTAAAGGAACGCCAACGATTATTCATTTTAAAGATGGTAAAGAAGTAAGCCGTATTAGCGGAGAACAATCAAAAGAAAAGTTTAAAGAATGGTTTGAACAAACGAAAAAATAACGAGAAAAGGAAACTCCTTCTACACATGAAATGGACGTAAAATTCCAAACTAATGTATAAGGAGGGGGTTTTATGCCAGAAGTAAGATGCTCTGTTTCCAATTGTTCATTTTGGGGACAAGGTAACTTTTGTCAAGCAAGTGCGATTATCGTTCAGCCAGATGCGGATGAAACTGGTCAAACTGAAAATGAATCGTATACAAGTGCAGTTTTAACGAACGAGACGCTAGAAAGTTCTGTAGCAACAAGTGTAGAGACTTGTTGTCATACATTTAAGCCAAAATATTAAACATAAAAAGCATACGACTAATCGTATGCTTTTTTACATTCCCCTCCAAAAATCATGCATAATAAAAAAGTACAAAATAACGAGAACGGCTGTCCCGCATAACGTAATACGCCGATATATACTTTTCTCCCCTTCCCTTGCCTTAACAAACGCCCAAATAAATCCGAAGAACAATATTAAATCAACGTATGGAACATAAAACGAAAAGACGAGAAACGCATACAAATACACGATAAATAAACAGGTCGTTACTAAGAAAACTTTAAACGCAAATTCACTTTTCATAATGTAACCGCCCCCTATCTGTACTGTATTATATTCAGCAAAGTACAATAGTTGCAGTTAAACTCAAAGTAGAAATAAGCTACCGTCTATAATACGGTAGCCTATTACGGAACATTATATTTTCGTTTATATATATTACTTAAAGCTGAAGAAGGAATTTGCTCATAACGAATTTTTTCTCCTGTTTCATCCACTATATACAAATTGTTTCCTATATAATATATTCCATCTTTTCGTTTTGAGTACACTGCATACCTTTCGTTTGGCAATACCATTTTCACTTTCGTTAGCTGTCCATTCGGTTCTTGCCAATATATATCGGCGCGATCTACTAACGTAAGCATACCAATTTGCTCTTCTTCTACTTTACGACCATTCCAGCTCACAACACGATAACCAAGCTTATTCGCTTCATATTCGGGGCTCGTATGAAAACGAGAAATGATTACTTTTGTTTGTAAATGGACTCGATCATATAACCACTGTATATCCCTGTCATGCATGCGAATACACCCATTTGATTCCCTACTTCCAATCGTCCATTCCCGATTTGTCCCATGAATCGCATATTCATTCTTATCTAGCCCAAGCCATCTCGTACCAAGGGGGTTATTTGGTGCACCCCCAGCTATTTTTTTTCGATGGTATTCTTTATTTTTATATTTAGTTATAATACAAAAATTACCTTCAGGCGTAGGTGTACGATCTCTTCCAGTTGTTACAGGGAATGTTTTTGTATAATTTCCATTTTCAAAAAAAGACAACTGGTTTGTCGTAAGATTCACTAATATTAAATGATCTGTATTAGCAAAAGCACTAACCGGTAGGATGAAAAATAATAGTATGATGAAACATAACTTTTTCATTTATATCCCCCTAGCGCTCACTATAATAAGTGGAATTAACTTTACTTTGCTCTTATAAATGAAAACTATCCATTTACAATAACGCCCCCATTTACATGTATCATTTGCCCGGTAACATAGGATGAATCACTAGACGCTAAATATACATATGCTGGCGCTAATTCATATGGTTGACCAGGTCTTTGCATCGGAACATTGCTCCCAAACTGTGATACTTTTTTCTCATCAAAACTTGATGGAATAAGTGGTGTCCAAATTGGTCCTGGCGCAACACCATTTACACGAATCCCTTTTTGCACTAACGATTGAGAAAGCGATCGTGTGAAAGCAACGATAGCTCCTTTCGTTGCGGAATAATCAATTAACATTTCATTTCCTTCATATGCAACGATAGATGCCGTATTTATAATGACATCCCCTTGCTTTAAATGAGAAAGTGCTGCTTTCGTAACATGAAAATAAGAAAAAATATTAATACGAAAAGTCTTTTCTAACTGTTCTGCTGTAATATACTCTAATCCTTGCTGCGGATATTGCTGCGCGACATTATTTACTAAAACATTTAAACTACCTAGCTGCCGGACAGTCTCTTGTACAATATCTTTACAATGCTGTTCATCACTTAAATCACCTGGCAACAATACACACTTTACGCCTTCTTTCTCAATATATCGTTTCGTCTCATTTGCATCCCCCTCCTCATCTAAATACGCAATCGCAATATTTGCTCCCTCTTTCGCAAAAGCGATAGAAACAGCTCGTCCAATTCCGCTATCTCCACCTGTAATTAATACACTCTTTCCTTTTAACTTTTCGCTTCCTTTATAATTTGGATCTTCAAACTGCGGTAGAGGATTCATTAATGATTCAATGCCAGGCTGTTTATTTTGATGTTGCGCCGGCATTGTTACAAAGTTTTTCTGCTGCGGCATAGTTTCTTTCAACTCCTTTTTCTTATAATGTGCATAATAAAAACTGAAATTCGCACATCATATTACGATTAATATTCGAATTTAAGACACAAAATATGAATTGTTGTAAACTTTTTATGCAAAACTATTGCAAAATAGTTAAAAAACGAATATTATATATAACTGTTGTGAAAATTATTCGTAAACAGAAAGGATGTTTATATGTTTAACCTTTCAAAACATAAAACTTCTATTAAAACTGAAATTATGGCAGGTATTATTACCTTCTTAACAATGGCATATATCATTGTCGTAAACCCTGTCATCCTTGGGGATGCAGGAGTTCCATTCGAACAAGCATTTACAGCAACCATTATCGCTGCTGTTGTCGGAACATTATTTATGGCGATCTTTACAAACTTACCAATCGCAATTGCACCAGGTATGGGATTAAATGCTTACTTCTCTTACTCTGTTGTAAAAGCTCATGAAGGCATGACTTTCGCAATTGCATTCTCTGCTGTATTCGTAGCAGGTATGATTTTAATTTTGTTATCATTCACATCTTTCCGTACAAAATTAATGGAAGCAATTCCTGAAAACTTAAAACATGCAATTACTGCTGGTATCGGGCTTTTCATCGCCTTTATCGGTTTACGTTTAACAGGTATCGTTACAAAAAATGAAGCAAACTTAGTTGGACTTGGTGATCTTCACTCTGCTCCAGTACTACTAGCATTAGCTGGACTTGGAATTACGATTGTTCTTATGTCTTTAAATGTAAATGGCGCACTATTTATCGGTATGCTATTAACTGGTATTATTGCTTTCTTCACAGGACAATTAACATTCTCAAACGGCGTTACATCAATGCCTGGATTACCAGAAGGAATTATCGTTTCAAATCCAATTACTGCTGTATCTGACGTAATTAACTATGGATTATACGGCGTTGTATTCTCATTCTTCCTTGTTACATTATTCGATACAACAGGTACATTACTTGGCGTTGCTCAACAAGGTGGATTTATGAAAGATGGAAAGCTTCCAAAAGCTGGACGAGCTCTTCTATCTGACTCATTCTCAGCAACAATCGGTTCTATGTTCGGAACAACACCATCAACAGCTTACATTGAATCTTCTGCTGGCGTTGCAGCTGGTGGTCGTACTGGTTTAACAACTGTTACAGTAGCTGTTCTATTCGCTCTAGCAGCATTCTTCGGACCTTTAGTAAGTGCCGTTTCTGGTGTATCAGCTATTACTGCACCATCATTAATTATCGTTGGTAGCCTTATGATGGGTTCAGTTCGCCACATCGATTGGGACGCATTTGATGAAGCATTCCCAGCATTCTTAGTAATCTTAAGCATGCCACTTACATCAAGTATCGCAACAGGTATTGCACTTGGATTTATTTCATATCCACTTATGAAAGTGGCAAAAGGTAAATTCCGTGCTGTTCACCCACTTGTATATGTATTTGGAATTTTGTTTGCTTATCAATTGATTTTCTTACCACATTAAAAAAGTAGAGCATCGGATTTCGATGCTCTACTTTTCTTTTATAACAATCATTCAAACTATAACGGTCCCTCCAAAATATGAAGGAGCTTATAATCTTTTAATATTTCTCTTCTACCTGTAATTCTTTACTATACTTCTGAATGAAAACTGAAGAAATAACCATTACCATCCCTACGCTACACCCAATAAGCTGATCCAGTAGCATTTCATCATGAATGAACCAGCGCAGTAAAAATACACCACCAAAAATAAGCATCATGGTAAATCCAGTATGTCTAAGACCTTTATATACATTTTCCATATGTATCACCTCTCCACATACCTTTTATCCATATTATACCACAACCTAAAAACGTGTATAACCAACATTCAGTATTGAAACCAATAATAAAAAAGACTGCAGAGAACTCCATCTCCACAGCCTAATACTTATTTTTGCAAGAACGCTTTTAAATCTGCAAACTGTCTCTTTGCATCTTCATAGCCTTGCTCATATAGATTTTGTAGTTTTGCTGTATCTTTTTCCATACGATCTACTTGAAGCGGTACTTCTGGACGAATAACAAATAAATTACCCGCTTGTTCTTCTTTTTCAATGTAGTGAAGTGTTTCATTATACACTTCATAGCGATTTAGCATCGTGTTAACAAGATTCGGATATTTTTTATAAGCTTTCGCAGCAATCCACCCAAATCTTGATTTTTTCTTTGCGTAACCGTGATTTCTTGTTAAAATTACGACTGATTTTTCAAATCCATCTTCCTGTGCTTTACGAACTGGAATTGGATCTGAAATCCCGCCATCTAATAATTGCTTACCACGATAATTTACTACTGGTGCAATGAAAGGTAATGAACTAGAAGCTTGTAATAAATTTAGTGCATCGTCATTCGTTCCCTCTTTTTCAAAATAAACAGACTGTCCTGTTTCACAATCCGTCGTTCCTACAAGGAAACGCTCTGGGCTATTAAAGTATGTTTCAAAATCAAACGGCACATGCTTTTCTGGAATTTCATGAAAAATAAAATCCATATCAAATAGCTGACGTTTTCTCCATAAGTTTTTATACGATAAATATTTCGGATGTGATGCATAATCAATATTTACTGTTTTATTTCTATTTCTTTGTCTGGAAAGATACGACGCTGCATGACAAGCACCAGCTGATACACCGATTACATATGGAAAATATAAATCTTGTTCCATAAAATATTCTAATATCCCGCCCGTATATACACCACGCATACCGCCGCCTTCTAATACTAACCCTGTATTTTCAAGCATGTTACTCTCTCCTCTATATATATTGACTCTTTAATTATTCACCATGTTAAGTATCTGTTTCTATTATATATGAGTTCTTTCAGAAATTATATTTAAAAGACTTGAGAAAACGGAATTTTTTCTTCCAATTATATTTCCAAATGATCAGAGACATCCTTTATAAACCTCTGAATAAAATCTTGTTCTTCTTTCGTATATCTATCTAAGAGTAACAGCCACTTTTCTTCAGCTTGTTTATGCAATTTATCATGAGCTTTATATATTTCATTTCCGCTTTCCGTTAAGCGAAAGAAAATTTCTTTTTGATTGTCTAACATTTGCATCTTCTCAACGAATTTCTTTTGGAACAACTTTGTACAAACTTTAGAGATTGCACCCTTCGTCATTCCCATTTCTATCGTAATTGCCGTTACATTCATCAGACCATTTTTCCCGATACACTCGATTACATGTAACTCAGATAAAGACATACTACTTACACCTGTCTCACGAAGAAACTTCTCATTTTGTCCTTTCAAATGTTCTTCTCTTTTATGCAAAAGTGTACGAATGTCCGAAAGTATTTCCATTTGTTTCGTTGCACGCTTCAATCCGTTCGCCTCCTAAGTTTCCAAAGAAACAATTTAACTATATACCATTTTAAAACCATTTTTTCATCTTTACAAGTGAGAAAATCATGTTAAAATAAATTTAGTTTCCAAGGAAACTAAAAAGAAGGAGGTTAACATAATGAAAAAATCCAAACTACATTTCACTTTATATGTTGTCTGTATTAGTGCCTTACTTGGTTCCTTCGCTCAAAATATTTACACACCTATCTTGCCCATGATTCAAGGTTCTTTTCATACTTCTCTTTATCTTGTAAATGTAACAGTTTCACTTTTCACATTCATTCTTGCAATTATGCAGCTCGTATATGGACCTTTCATTGATACAAAAGGGAGAAAATCTGTCCTTATCCCTAGTTTAGTCATTAGTACAATTGGTTCAATCGGATGTGCTTTTTCGGCAAACATTTATTTATTTCTCTTTTTTAGAGCTGTTCAAGCTATAGGAATAGCGGCTATACCTGTAGTTTCAGCAACGATTATCGGCGATTTATTTGAAGGAAAAGAACGCGGAGAAGCGATGAGCCTATACCAAATGTTACTTGCCCTCGCACCTGCGATTGGTCCTCTCATTGGTGGTTATCTCGGCAGTATAAATGGCCACTTATCCGTATTTCTATTTTTATCTATACTTGGCATTCTCTTATTAATGATAAACATTTCACTACTTCCAGAAACAAAACCTACTGTAATTAAGCGACCGCAAGCAAAAAAGAATTACTGGTTTATCTTAAAAAATAAAACTGGATTTTCTATTACTCTTATTGGCTTCATTCAATTTTGTATTTACTTTTGCTTTCTCGTTTTTTTACCGAGTATTTTAACAAATTCATTTCATTTAACTGTAAAGGAAATTGGTCTTATGTTTGTACCAATGTCTCTTTCTATCATGCTGGGAAGTTTTTGCTACAAGTTTTTGCAAAAACGCCTCACAACAAAGCAAGCTTTATTCATTACGAGTTTCTTCAATATTATATGTGTCGTTTTATTTTCTTTCACATATAGCATCAATATCCCATTCATCATTATCGTTACATCTTTGTACGGTTTTAGTATGGGACTTTCTATGCCAACTCACACTACTTTATTAACGGAAGAATTCGTACAAGAACGCGCAACAGCTATCGGTATGTACAACTTCATCCGCTATCTTGGTATGGGGACTGGACCTATTGTAGGTGGCTTTCTTTTATTTAATCAAAATTACTTTTGGATTTTCTTCCTAGGTGCAATTACATTTCTACTTATCATTTTATACGCAATGAAAATGCTACATTTTCATGCTTTACAAAAAGCAAAATAGAGCCCCCAAAAAGGTCGGCTCTATTTTAAACTCTTTGATCCGCAACAATATGAATATCAATATGTTTCGTCTGTCTCATAATTTCATTTACAATAGAACCTTTTCGAATTTCTTCCCACCGCGTTCTCGCTGATTGCCCAAGTAAAATTTGCGTTACTTGTAATCTTTTCGCGACTTCAATAATAACGTCTGCTGGCTTTCTCCCTTTCGACTCTTCTAACACAAACCTTGCATCAAATTGATTCGTGAGCGCCTTCCACTCTTCAATCGTTTGCTTTTTACTAGCTGAAAGAGAATCTATATTTTCTCTTTCAACATTTAATACATACAATTCAGCGTATAACCGATCAGCCATGCGCCATCCCCGTCTTATTAATTTCTCTGCCGTTGAACTGTACTGTACGCAAACGAGAATTTTTTCTTTCACTCCAATCGGTTCTATCACTGTTTGACTAATCTTTTCGTCCATATCGTCAGCGACTTCACGAAGTGATAATTCTCTTAGTGCTCCTAAATTATTAAGCGTAAAGAAATTTTGTAAGCTTTGCTGAATTTTTTCTTCTTTATATATCTTTCCGTCTATTAACCTCTTCCGAAGTACTTCCGGCGTTGCATCAACGAGCTGAATTTCATTCGCCTTTTGCAAAATAAAATCTGGAATACGTTCTCTTACTTTCACATTTGTAATTTGAGCTACAATGTCATGAACGCTTTCTAAATGTTGGATGTTAAACGCTGATAATACGGATATACCGGCATCTATCAATTCCTGTACATCCATATAGCGTTTCTTATTTTTAGATCCAGGAACATTACTATGCGCAAGTTCATCCACCACAACAACTTGCGGTGCACGTTTTATAATGCCTTCCACATCAAGCTCATAAAATACTTTTCCTTTATACTGTATTTCTTTCAAAGGAACTTTTTCTAAATCAGCAATTGCTTCTTCCGTCTCTTTTCTCCCGTGCGTTTCAATTAAACCAATTACAATATCCATACCGTCCTTTTTCATCTCTCTAGCATCATAGAGCATTTTATAACTTTTCCCTACTCCTGGAGCAGCCCCTACATATAGCTTTAACTTCCCACGATTTTGCTGACGAATATATTCTAAATATTCCTCTGGCGTTCGCCTTTGAAACGTCGGTTTATAGTCATCCGCATACAAAACACACACAACCTTTCTTTCGAAACAACACTACCTCAATCCGTTAGATTGAGGTAGCACTGTTACTATTTCAGTAGTTTCTGTAATTCTAAATTTAACTTTAAGACGTTTACGCGGGTCTCTCCAAATAAACCAAGTGCCGCACCTTCTGTTTGATCTTTAATCAATTGCTCTAGTGTTTCTTTCGGAATTTTCGTTAATTTTGAGATACGCTCTACCTGTACGGAAGCTGCCTTCGGACTAATGTCAGGATCAAGCCCTGAACCTGAATTTGTCACTAAATCAATTGGCACTTCTGTAACTGGTACGGTGGGATTTTGTTTCTTCCACTCTTCAATACTTTTCTCTACTCGTTTCTCTAAATCTGGATTAGACGGTGCATAGTTATTTGAACCAGATGCCTCTGCTTTATATTCAATACTAG
Organism: Bacillus cereus group sp. BfR-BA-01350; assembly: GCF_022663775.1. Taxonomy (NCBI): domain Bacteria; kingdom Bacillati; phylum Bacillota; class Bacilli; order Caryophanales; family Bacillaceae; genus Bacillus; species Bacillus cereus group sp. BfR-BA-01350. The sequence goes on along the minus strand of NZ_JAKUGD010000021.1, from coordinate 18,320 downwards.
AAACACGCCCATGAAAATAACGTGGATTTGTGAAATTTTGACCGATTAATGTAGAACCAATCACTTCATTTTTATCATTATATATTAGACTTCCATCCGCATTATCCTTCATTACCGCTTGTGCAATACCAGTAACAATAAGCGGGTATACAAGGCCGCACAACACTAAAAATGTAAAAGTAATACGGATGATTGGTGATAGTATACTTTGTTTCTTCGCCATCTTTTTCCCCTCTTCCTTATATGAACAATCCGACAATGATATCAATTACTTTAATTCCAATGAACGGTACAATCACTCCGCCAAGCCCATAAATAAGTAGGTTTCGGCCAAGTAGTGCATTTGAACTCATCGGTTTATATGCGATACCCTTCATCGCTAACGGAATGAGTAACGGAATAATAACTGCATTAAATAGTAATGCTGATAAAATCGCTGACAGCGGTGATGTTAGTTTCATAATGTTCAATGCTTCCATTTGCGGAATCGCAAGTGTAAACATTGCTGGAATGATTGCAAAATATTTCGCTATATCATTTGCAATACTAAACGTCGTTAACGCACCACGTGTCATTAACAATTGCTTACCGATTCCTACAACCTCAATAATTTTTGTCGGGTTCGAATCTAAATCAATCATATTGGCTGCTTCTTTCGCAGCTGTTGTACCACTATTCATGGCTAATCCAACGTCAGCCTGCGCTAATGCCGGCGCATCATTTGTACCATCACCTGTCATCGCTACGAGTTTTCCTTTATCTTGCTCTGCTTTAATAACTGCAATTTTATCTTCTGGTTTGCACTCAGCAACAAACTCATCTACTCCTGCTTCTTTTGCAATGGTTGCTGCTGTTAATGGGTTATCCCCTGTACACATAACCGTTTTAATCCCCATTTGACGTAACTGTTCAAAACGTTCACGCATACCAGGTTTTACTGTATCTTTTAAATAGATTAAACCGTAAATACGATTATTCACTGCAACTACAAGTGGTGTTCCGCCCTCTTTTGAAATGAAATCTGCTTTTTGATTTACATCTTTCGGAATTGTTCCGCCTTGTGACCTAACCCATTCAATCACGCTACCTACAGCACCTTTTCTCACTTTCATTCCGTCCTGTAAATCAACACCACTCATTCTCGTTTCTGCTTTAAATGGAATGAACTCGCCTTGTTCCGCAAGTTCTCTATTATATGATATAGGTTTCGCCTGCACATACTCAATTACAGATCGACCTTCTGGTGTTTCATCTAAAACAGAACTAATAGCGGCCCACTTTCCAACTTGCTCAATCGTTTCATTTCCTACAGGTAATAATGTATGAGCCATTCGGTTCCCGAAAGTAATCGTACCCGTTTTATCTAAAATAATTGTATTAATATCACCCGCAGCTTCCACTGCTTTACCCGACATCGCTAACACATTAAACTTTGTCACGCGGTCCATCCCGGCAATACCAATTGCCGATAATAACCCACCAATTGTCGTCGGAATTAAACAAACTAACAACGCGACAAGTACAGCTGTATCAATTTGAAATCCTAAATAATTTGTAAAAATCGGCAGCGTCACAACAACGATTAAGAAAATAAGAGTTAAGCTCGTTAATACTGTATTTAAAGCAATCTCATTCGGTGTTTTTTGACGAGCAGCTCCTTCTACTAACGAAATCATTTTATCAATAAAGGATTCACCAGGATTACTCGTAATGACAATCGTAATCTCATCACTTACAACCATCGTACCGCCTGTTACGGAACAAAAATCACCGCCCGCTTCTTTTATTACAGGTGCTGATTCCCCTGTAATCGCAGATTCATCAACAGACGCTAATCCTTTAATGACTTCACCATCACTTGGAATCATCTCACCTTGCTTTACAATAACAACGTCATCTTTTCTAAGGTTAGTTGCTGAAACTTGAACGATTTCTCCATTTTCTTTTACAACATTTGCAAACACATCTTTCTTCGACTGCTTTAAAGAATCAGCTTGCGCTTTCCCCCGTCCTTCCGCTAATGCTTCTGCAAAATTAGCAAATAAAACTGTAAATAAGAGAATGAAAGAAACTGTTATATTAAACCATCCTGGTACACTACTAGAATGACTTGGAAGAAACGATAAAATGAACGTAATGATAAATCCAATTTCTACAACGAACATAATCGGATTCTTTATCATGACTTTTGGATTCAATTTCGCAAAGGATTGTTTCATCGCATGTGTTACGATATCACGATCCATCGTTTTCGCTTGTCTAACTTCATCTTCTACAACATGTATTTGTGACTCATTTACTCTTTTTTCTTTTACTACTACCGGTCTCATCATTTACCCTCCATTACTTCAATGTAAGAAATTCTGCAATTGGTCCGAGTACTAACATCGGGAAGAATGTTAATGCACCAACAATTACAATTGTTCCGATGAAAATGCCGCCAAATAAACTATTATCTGTACGGAACGTTCCGACTGTTGCTGGCACAACCGTCTTTTCTTTCAAAGAAGCTGCAACAGCTAGCATCGTAATTAAACTGAAATAGCGCCCTAAAAACATAACTAAACCAGTTGTAATATTCCAAAACGGTGTATTATCCGCTAATCCTTCAAATCCAGACCCATTATTCGCAGCTGACGAGGTGTATTCGTATACCACTTGCGTTAAACCGTGGAAACCGGAATGAGAAATAGCATCCGTCCCTAAACTTGTTGAAAGAGCTAATGCCGAAAATCCTAAAATGAGCAATGGATGAAATAATATCGTTACCGCAATTAATTTCATTTCCTTACCTTCAATTTTCTTACCTAAAAACTCTGGTGTCCGTCCGACCATCAATCCAGATATAAAGACTGCGATAATCGCATACATAATAATGTTCACAAAGCCTGCTCCAACGCCGCCGTATACTGTATTTAACATCATATTTACGAGCGGTACTAACCCACCAATTGGTGTTAACGTATCATGCATCGTATTCACAGCTCCGGTTTCAGCAGCTGTCGTTACTGTTGCGTATAGTGAAGAAAATACTGTTCCGAACCTTACTTCTTTTCCTTCTGTACTTCCTTGTACATGTTCAATACCCATTCCATTTAATGCCGGATTCCCGTTTAGTTCAGATGTCGTAATTGTTATAAATCCTAGTAAAAACACCATGAATAGTGAAACGAAAAGGATGCGACCTTGTTTTTTATTTCCTACCATTCGTCCGTACGTAAATGGAAGTGCTGTTGGCAACAACATCATAAGCATCATTTGCAAAATATTACTCATTTGCCCTGGATTTTCAAAGGGATGTGTGGAGTTGGCTCCGAAAAATCCACCGCCGTTATTTCCAAGTTCCTTAATGGAAACGAATGATGCAACTGGCCCGCGTAATATACTTTGCTTCGCGCCATCAATCGTTTGTGCTGTAAGGGCACCGTCTAACGTTTGTGGTACGCCAAGTGCAACAAACACTAGTGCCGCCATAAATGCGATAGGAAGAAATACTCTCGTTAGTGCTCTCGTAAAATCAACGAAAAAGTTACCGAGTTCTTTTCCAGCAAGCGCTCTTATAAATGCCATAACGAGCGCTAAAGTCGTTGCCGGTGCTGCAAACATTAAGAATGTAATTCCGATTAATTGTGATAAATAAGATAAACCATTTTCACCGCTATAATGCTGTAAGTTTGTATCAGCCATAAAACTAATTGCTGTATTAAAAGCGAGCGTAGGCTCCATTCCTTCAATGTGTGCTGGATTTAATGGCAATACTCCTTGTAGTCTGAAAATGAAATATACGACAACAATCATAAATCCATTTAATAAAACTAATGATAATGCGTACTGTTTCCACGTTTGATTGTATTCTTTTACACCCGTAATTTTAAAAATAAGTTTTTCAAAAGGCCCGAATACTTTATCTAGCTTTTTACTACCTTGAAAAGCTTTCTCTAAATAAATTCCCGTTGGCTTTGCCACAAGAATAAACAATAGCATTGTAATAACGACTGCAACCCAAATCATAATGAATGACTCCCCCTAATTAAAACTTTTCCGGATTTAATAATGCATACACTAAGTACACCGTAATTGCTGCAACAATAACTGATAAAACAATCATCATGATTGCTTCCCTTCTTTCACAACTTTATCTGACCAACTTGCAAGACTTATCATCGATGCAACTAACACAACAAAAATCCCGATCATTACAACATCTAACATGGCTATTCCTCATTTCTAATTGTTAAAATTTACCATTAAAATATTAAAAAAGAACACTGAGCTCTACTCAGTGTTCAAAAAATGAACAACAAAAAGTAAACCTCCTCTCTAAACGCTTACGAGGTTAGCTGTCGGATTCGGGCCTAAAGAGTAGCCCTACTTTCAAAACTGAAAGATTCACCCCAAGTGACGATGCACAAAATTGGTTCCCCCGCTCCATTTCTGGAACTCAGCGATTTTAGGTTTTTTTGGAAAATTTATGAATGATTTATGAGAGTAAATATACTCCTCTATATTTCACTTGTAAAGAGCTAAATTACTGAAAATAAGAAAATATCCATCTATTTAAACGCTTACATTAAGTATTATTAATATTATTCCATCTATTTTCTCGTCTTTTCTTGCTTTTTCATAGAAATGATCTTTTAAATACGAAATAAAAAGAGCGAATGATATGAAGTGCATCGCTTGTTGCACTTCGCATTCGCTCTTTTTTTTCACTATTTATTCTCCTCTTAAAAAAGCACGTAAATTTCTCCCGCGAATATAGACTTGTGACAATTCTGCATGTAGTTGCTCATATTCGATAACATCTGTTTTTAAATATAAGGCGTCTTTTGATGGCAGTATGATATAGGGCTTTGGAAAAGTGGGGTCGAGCATCACCAATTCTTGAACTCGCTCTATCGATACCGCCCAACGATTCGCTATATCTCCTAGTAACAACACCTTCATCTTCTTTTCACCCACCCTATTCAAAAAATAAAAAAGATATATTATCACAATTCGTAAACACGACAAATGCAGCTCCAATTGTTTCATAGAGCCTCGCTGGATATCGTTTATTCCTTGTAACAACAGTAATAGGTGCTTGAAAAGAAAAGCGAATGTGTTCTGTGAAGAAGCTAACGATTGGGAGCTCATCCCCTAGTAAAATTACCTTCTTAATACACTCACAAATACTAGTAAAATCTTGCTCCTTACTACAACTATACGTCCAATCAAATCCACAATTCCTCACTTCGGCCGCTATCTCTTCATTTGCTGTGAAAATAATTAACTCATGTTGATATGCTACTAAATCTATTAAACTATTTACCTTGCTTTCCTCCCCAACACAAATAAGTGTTAGTTCCATGTACCTCATCCTCCTTAGCATAAAAGAACTCAAACGTAGATTAATATTCCCTTATACTAATCGGACCGATGAAGTGATGTATCCATCGTGGCACCGTCCTCTCTCAAGACGCTTACGAAGTTAGCTGTCGGATTCGGGCTTTGAGAGTAGCCCTACTTTCAAATTTGAAAGATTCACCCCGAGTGACACTGCACAAATTGGTTCCTCCGCTCCATATCATTGGACTCAGCGTATTACAAAAAATATATTCTGGCTGATATATTACTCCTGTATTTTGAAAAAGTAAACAGAAAAAAAGCCAGTTATAAAACTGACTTTTTTTTCTTTACACTTGTTCTTTATTCATTTTGTATGCAAAATGATTCGTCGGTCCATGACCACTTCCAATATGCAACGGCTCTTCAATTGCTATACTAATAAATTGTTTTGCTTCTTGAACTGCCTCTTCAATTGAGTATCCTTTCGCAAGTCCAGCTGTAACCGCTGAAGCAAATGTACACCCGCTTCCATGCGTTTGCTTTGAAGGAATTCGTTCACTTCTAAATTCAATAAACTCTTCTCCATCAAAGAGTAAATCAATTACTTCATTACCTTGATATTCTGCATGTCCGCCCTTCATAAGTACATATTTCGCACCTAATTCATGCAGTACTTTTGCAGCTTCTTTACTATCTTCAATGTTATGAATTTCCAGCCCCGTTAACACTTCTGCCTCAGGAACATTCGGCGTTACAACTGTTGCTACTGGCAATAAATATTCTTTTAACGCTTGTACTGCTTCTTGTTGTAATAATGATGCACCGCCCTTAGCAATCATAACAGGGTCTAGTACAATATTATTCCAGCCAAATTTATTAATATATTCTGCTACAATTTGAATAATTTCGCTGCTAAATAACATACCTATTTTTACAGCATCTGGTGTTAAATCCGTACCAATTGAATTCAACTGTTCCGTAATACCTTCTAACGAAACTGGATATACCCCTTGAACGCCAAGCGTGTTTTGAGCAGTAATCGCCGTAATCGCCGTCATTCCGTACACACCAAGCTCTTGGAATGTTTTTAAATCTGCTTGAATGCCGGCACCGCCACCGCTATCAGATCCTGCAATTGTTAAAGCTTTATTTACTTTCATCCCACTCATCCTTTTCTATCCAAAATAACGATGATAAACTGTTTTTGCTTCACTTATATCTTTCGTTCCATGTACAAGTACACGACCATCTTTAAAAGCAACTAATCTCTTTTCTTCCACAGAAAATGATAATAAATATGGATTTACATTTAAATCATTTACACGATCATTCAGCAGCTCTTTGTATCGTTCAAAATCCATTTCCTCTTTATGAGGTGGTCTAATTTGAACTGTATTTCTCCCGCATAAAACTGCTGTTTTCGATGTATTTTCTTTGTTTAAATAAGGATATAATGCATTCTCTCCGCACGAAGGGCAATTATGTTTACGAAGCTTTTGCACATTCATACATGAATATTCATTCTTCCATACATCAAACGATACAAGTCCATCTCGAAGTGATTCGTAATCTTCCACTAACAGTTTAAGAGCTTCCGTTACTTGATGAGAAACGACGAGAGATACAGCAGGTGATATAATCCCCGCTGTATCACATGTCGCTCCGCCAAGCGGAATCGATTGTAATAAACAAGATAAACATGGCGTTTTACTAGGAAGGATTGTGTAAGAAAGGCCGTAACTCCCTACACATGCTCCGTAAATCCATGGAATAGAATATTTTTGTGCTATATCATTCACAATGAAACGCGTTTCGAAATTATCAGTTGCATCAATCATTACATCAACGTTTGTAACGAGTTCTTCTAACTCCTCAGCTGTTACATCTTGAACGAGCGCTTCTACTCTTACTTCACTATTAATCTCTTCTAGACGCTTCTTCGCTGCTACAGCTTTCGGAAGATTATTTTTCACATCACTCTCTGCATACAATTGCTGCCTTTGTAAATTACTCCAATCGACATAATCCCGGTCAACAATCGTTACTGTGCCAACACCAGCTCTTACAAACATTTCTGCATTTGCACTACCTAGTGCGCCTGCGCCGATAATGAGCACATGCTTTTCTCTTATCTTTTGCTGGCCTTCTTCCCCAATCGGAGAAAATAATTCTTGGCGAGAATATCGATTATTCAACTACGCTCATTCCTTCTAAAGGACTACTTGCTGTTGCACAACGTTTACGTGCAATACGACCTGCTTCAAAGCCTAAACGGCCTGCCTCAATACTTAATTTCATTGCTTGTGCCATTTTAATAGGATTTTTTGCTCCTGATACAGCTGTATTTAATAACACACCATCTGCTCCTAATTCCATCGCAAATGCCGCATCAGCCGGGCTACCGATACCAGCATCAACGATAACTGGTACTGTCGCTTGTTCAATAATGAAGCTCAAATTCAATGGATTTACAATACCAAGTCCTGATCCAATTGGAGATGCTCCTGGCATAATCGCATGCACGCCAAGTTCTTGTAATTTACGTGCTAATACAACATCATCAGATGTGTACGGAAGTACGATAAATCCTTCTTCTAGTAACATTTCAGATGCCTTTAACGTCTCTACCGGATCAGGTAATAACGTTCTATCATCACCAATAACTTCTACCTTTATCATGTCGCAAAGCCCTGAAGCTTTTGCTAATTTTGCAATACGAACAGCTTCTTCAGCATTTTTTGCTCCGGCTGTATTCGGTAATAACGTATATTTTTTTACATCAAGTTTCTCTAATAAATTAGGCTGCTTTGCATCAAATATATCCATACGACGTACTGCGAACGTTAAAATTTCTGCCTCAGATACATCAATTGCCTTTTGCTGCACATCAAAATCAGGGAATTTGCCTGTTCCTAATAAAAGTCTAGAATGAAATGAAAATGGTCCAATGTTTAACATAATCAACCGCCTCCTACGAAAGTTACAATCTCAATTTGGTCTCCATCAAAAACAGATGTATCTGTATGATCATCTTTTTGTAAAATATCTTTATTACGCTCTACTACAACAATTCTGTTATCTAACTCTAAATGTGTAAGTAGCTCAGCTACTGTTTTCACACTCTCTGGCACTTCAATTTGATTACCATTAATTTTTAAATTCAAACTTCCATCCCCTTTCTAAACTGTTTTAGAAAGCAATAAATCTAGCAAGTGATTCTCCTGCTTTCCTTCTATTAAATCAGCCATATATTGACCAGAAACAGGACTTAATAAAATGCCGTTTCGATAATGGCCTGTGCAAGCATATAAACCTTTTATTTCTTCATGCTCTCCCATATAAGGAGCTTCATGATTCGATTGTGGTCTTAATCCTGCCCATGCACTTTCCCATTCAGCTTCTTTTAAAGCAGGCAATATTGTATACGCGCGCTCTAATATAGAAGTAATACTTTCTGGTTGCACAGTTTTATTGAACGTACGAGGCTTCATCGTTGCTCCAATTACGTAACGTCCGCCGCGCTTTGGTGCAATGTAAAATCTTTCTTGGAAAATAGGTGCCTTTAAAAGTGGTTTTCTACTTCTTACCGCTACTACTTCTCCTTTAACTGGATATGTACCCCATTCGCGGTGAAAATAACCTAGTAACTTCGTGCTCCATGAGCCACCTGCAATAACAACTTTCTCGCAAGTGATCATACCTTCGCTTGTCACAATTCCAGTCACTTTATTATTTTCAATACGAATATCAAACACTTCTGTTTGCTCATATATATCCGCACCGGAAATTGCCGCAGAATGCGCGAATGCTTTCGTAAGCTCTGGCGCAATAACATGGCCATCTTTCGGATAATATACAGCACCTATAATTGACTCAGATAGATACGGCTCTTGCTCTCGTAAACGATCTCCCCTTAGAAAGTAAGAATCTTCACCGGTTTTCTGCTGCCAATCCATAATATGAAGAATTCTTTCCTTCTCCTCTTCATTTTGAGCAATGCGATAAATGCCTTTCTCTTCATACCCAATATCAATTCCTGTTTTTTCACGTAAAACTTCTGCAAGTTGTGGAAATATAGCACGGCTTTCTCTAGCAAGTTCAAATAGCGGGTCATACTCATCCCATTCTGCCTGCACCCCAAGTAAACCAGCGGCTGCTTTCGAGGCTTCAGATGCAATCTGTTGCTTCTCTACAATCGCTACTTTATGCTCTCTTTCTGCTAGAAAATGTGCAACTGAACTACCAATTACACCACCGCCAATTATCGCTACATCATACTTCTTACACATGTTTTTCCGCCCACTTTCTTATTGATTCCTTATAAGATTTCGCTTTGCTATACGGGTTACTACTACTTATAATCCCAGACATAACAGCAATACCACTGACGCCGTTAGTAAGAACATCTCCAGTGTTTTCCGGAGTGATTCCTCCAATTGCTGTAATCGGTATGGATAAACACTTTGCAATGTCTGAAATTTCTTCAAGCCCTCTCGCTGGCACACCTTTTTTACAATCTGTCGGAAATACATGACCATAGACGAGTGAATCCGCGCCATTCTTAAATGCATCGATCGCCTCTTCTAAAGAATGCACAGAATAACCGACATGCAAATAAGAAAACTTTTCTTTCACTGACCTTACATCTGCGCTTCGATATCCTAGCTGTACACGCGGAATGTTTAATAAAATAGCAATATCAATTCGATCATTTATCACTATTTTTGATGCTGGAAAGCCTTTCTTCAAAAGACTTTCCACACCTTCATACAATTCCTTCGTACTTTTCTCACGCTCACGAATATGCAAATAATCAATTTCACTTTCAATTTGCATCGCTACATTCACTAACTCTTCGAATGACATGTGACCATTTGAGATTACATGAAGCTCATTTTTCATATTCATTCGCCTACTTTAAAATGTTTTCGAATAACTCATCGGCCGGAACGATTTCTTTCGTCATTCCTTTATCTTTCAACCATTTATTTTGTTTCTCCCATGACTCTTTTGAATCTGATAAAAATGGTTCATCCTTCGTTTCCATTTTCTCTAATAAAATTTTCATACTTTCTTTTTCAACTTCTGGTACAAGTGGGAAGTTTTCTTTTTCCTGATGATTTAATAAAATATTTAATGCTTCATCTGGATTTTTCTTCATGAAATCATAACCTTTTTTCGTACCACGTAAGAAAGCTTGCAAAGCTTCTTTATCTTTTTTCAATGTTTTATCACCTGTTACAAATACGAGTTCATGATAATTCGGTACACCGTAATCTGCTGGATTAAAGTATGCTGGTTCATGACCTTCATGACGCATAACAGGTACTTCATGGTTAATGTATGCCCCTGTTACCGCATCCACTTTTTTCGTAATTAATGCTGGTACTAAATCAAAACCAACATCGACTACTTTCACTGTATCTGGATTACCACCAGCTTCTTTTACCATCGTTTTTAAATACATCTCACTTAAAGGTGTTCCAGAATATCCAACTGTTTTACCCTCTAAATCTTTTGGCGATTGAATGCCTGCAGACTTCAGCGATACAACATGATTTAATGGTGAACGTACGACAGCTCCAATTGATTTCACTGGAATTTGTTCATTTGCTTTTGCCATGACAACATCTGGCTGATAATATAAGCCAACCGTTACTTTTCCTGCAGCTGCTAACGTTAATGGGTCAGTCGGATTGGAAGGGAATTTAATATTCACCTTTACTCCTTCTTCTTTAAAGTAACCTTTTTCAATTGCCGCATAAATAAAGCTATGTACCGCATTTGGGTACCAATCAAGCATGACCGTTATTTCTTTTTCTTTTTTATTCTTATCTGATGCTGAATTACTCGAACATCCAGCAATCATTGCAACTAATAATGTAAGCACAAAGATGCGTTTTAAAAATTTCATGAATGCTTCCTCCAACTAATGAATTTCTTTTCTAATACCGAAATAAGTACGACGAAGAAAATAGCTAATAATGATAACAATACAATGGGTGCAAATACACCTGCCCCGTCTAATTGCGTCATCATTCTCTTACTGAAATATCCTAGCCCCGCTTGTGCACCGAGCCATTCACCAATTGCCGCCCCAATTACACTAAGCGGTACTGCAATTTTTAAAGCTGAGAAAAAATAAGGAAGAGCAGACGGCAATTTTAATTTAAGAAAAACATCTTTTTTCGTTGCCCCATACGTAACTAAAAGCTCTTCCCATTCTTTTTTCGTACTGCGCAGTCCATCATACGTATTAACCGCAATTGGGAAAAACGTAATTAAAACCGTAACAACGACCTTACTCCAAATCGTATATCCAAACCATAAAACGAAAAGCGGAGCAAGCGCTGTAATAGGAATCGTTTGTGAGGCAACTAATAATGGATAAAATGCTCTCTCCATCCAATTACTCGCATTCATTAACATCGCTAGCCCTACTCCAAGTACGATAGAAATAGCCACCCCTATTAAAACGACATATAATGTTGCTGGCAAATGAACCGTAAATAATATGTCTTTTAGTTTCCATATCTTCATTACAATTGCAGACGGTGACGGTAAAATGTACATTTCATCTACAATTCTTGCGCCTACTTCCCAAAGAGCAAGTAAAATACTAGAAAGTGTAAGAGCAGGTAATAGCTCCTTCAACCGGTTCATCATGCGAGTACCTGCCTTTGCAACATACTAAGAAGCTCATCTTTCAGTGCTAATACTTCTGGTTTATATAAATCTTTTCTTGTCCGATTACAATCAAGCGGTACAATCCTCTCGGTTAAAGTAGTTATCGGTTGATTTTCTACAACTAAAATTCGATTAGAAAGAAACAATGCTTCTTCCACATCATGAGTGATAAATAAAATTGTTTTTTCCCACTCTTTCCATTGTTCAAACAACCACTCCTGCAAAGATGCCTTCGTTAAAGCATCCAACGCGCTAAACGGTTCATCTAAGAGCAATATCTCTCCGCCTGTTAATAAAGTTCGAATGAAAGATACGCGTTGCCTCATACCACCAGATAAATCTTTCGGATATTTTGTCTCATACCCTTGTAAGCCAAATTTGTGTAACAGTTCCTTTGCCTTTATTTGTGCTTCTTTCTTCTGTACACCTTGGCACTCTAGCGGCAGGGCCGCATTCTCAATAATCGTTCTCCATGGCAGGAGCATATCTTTTTGGGGCATATACCCTACAGGATGGCTCTTTGTTTCTGTTAGTTCTATCTGTCCCGTACTCGCTTCTTCTAAACCTGTAATAAGGCGAAATAAAGTACTTTTCCCGCATCCACTCGGTCCGATAATGCTTACAAACTCTTTATCTTGTATAGAAGCATTTAATTCATTAATGATTGGCTTCTCATCATAATGAAAAGAAACATTATGAAACTGTAGTATGTTCTTGCTCCTCAAATCCCCACATCTCCTTACGGTAGGACATATCCCAGAATAAATATTCAAATCGACTGGAATATAGGAAAATCTCCTCTAATCGATCTAGCTCTTTTTCAGACTTTCCAACTGCCATTTCATTTAATAAATCGATTAACCAAACACAAAGGTTGCCATATTCTTCAGAGCTATAGCCTTGAATCCACTCACCAAAGAACTCATGATCTCTTGCTTCAGGAATATCATTTAAACGCTTTCCAATCTCCCAGTAGCTCCACATACATGGAAGAAGTGCTGCTATTAATTCCGCAAGTGTGCCATTTTGAGATACAGACATCATGTAATTTGTATAAGCTAAATTTTTAGCAGATGGCTTTGCAGACTCTATCTCCTCTATAGAAATTCCAAGTCTTTTTGCATACTGTTTATGAATTGTCATTTCTCCATTTAATATCCCATCAATTTGTTCAGCAAATTTCCCCATAACTTGTGGATTTGTTGCCTTTACAACACCGATCGCATATAACTTTGCATAATCTAACAAGTATAAATAATCTTGAATAATATAATACTGAAACTTATCTTTTTCTAACGTACCATCCCCCATACCTACAACAAATGGATGATTATGACTCATCTCCCAAACTGGTTGTACAGTTTCTAATAATCTATCGCAAAATTTCATTTCTCTATCCCCTTTCAATTTATATATCTAAATAAAAAACCACTTCTAAATAAGAAGTGGTTACAGCAAATAAAATTATAATTTATTCGTTGCTCCACTTCCCTTCGCTAGTATTATCTAGATCAGGTCTGTAAGGGTTAAGGATTATTCCTCTCTCAGCACAACAAGCACCCCTAGTGGTTTCAATATGAAATTTTCAAATAAAAAAGCCCCGTTTCTATACGCAAAGAAACGGGGACTCATTATTAGTGTCCGAATTGCTTCCCTACGCTAGCATAATCTAGATCAGGTAATAAAAAGGATCAAAGACTTAAGGTCTTACTCTCAGCTGGCAACACCAGCTCTCCTAGCAAACTATAAAATTATCACTGTCAGTATAACACCGTAATAAGACATCATCAACTGTTTTAATTTTCTCAATTGTCAACAAAATAACAAAACCATATAATACTTATATTCTATCTCAGAAATTATTATCCTCAAAAAATTTATTTTTATATTGATTTCATATTACATTTATGTGAATACACCCACTATATTATATCTTTATACTATAATAAAATTACAACTATACAACTAGAGGAGGTCTCTATTATATGAATATGAAAGCTACTGCTTTAACAGCAACTACTGTCGCAATTGCTTCTTTACTTCCTTCTATGGGAGAAACAAATGTACAAACAGCCAACGCTGAACAATTATCTAATGTGAAAACTGGATATGTCAAAGTCGATCAAGTAACCTTACATACAAAAGATAACGCAAATAGCTCATCAATTGATACAATTCGCTTTAATACGAAAGTGAATATACTTGAAACAACTAATGGCTGGTATAAAGTATCTGTTAATAATAAAGTAGGTTACGTACAAAAAGATTCTATTCTACTAAAAAACAAACTTCAATCTAATAATCAATATATCGTCAATGCCAATGCATTAAACGTTCGTTCTGAACCTAATTTAGAATCTTCAATTTTAGATGTATTACCAAATGGGAAATTCGTTACTATTCAAGAAGAACAAGGTGAATGGTATAAAATTTTACATAATGGCAAAACAGGTTACGTACAAAAGGCATTCGTATCTAATGGTTCACAGCCTTTAGTAAAAGGCATCACAGTTCAAAATAATACGAAATACACAGTTGCAACACCTAAACTTAATGTGCGTAGCAATGCTAGTACAAGTAGCGCACTACTTGGTTCATTACAAAATGGTACACAATTACAAGTAGTGGAAACTGTAGGAACTTGGTATAAAATTCGTTTTGGCACAGGATACGGATATGTGGCAAAGCATTATGTAGTGCAAAATCAAACGCAATCACAAGCTCAAACGGCTCAACCTACTTCCATTCCAGCCGTTTTCAAATTCCCTACTCAAGGAAAAATTAGCTCAACATTTGATATGCGCTGGGAACAAATGCATTATGGTATAGATATCGCAGCTCAGGGTAATGTCTCTATCCAGGCTGCTGCGGCAGGTAAAGTCGTGAAATCATATTATTCAGCTAGCTATGGCAATGTTGTGTTCATCGCCCATCAAATAAACGGGAAATTATATACAACAGTCTATGCTCACATGAAAGATCGCACTGTACAAGCTGGTGATCAAGTACAAGCTGGACAATTAGTAGGTCATATGGGAAACACAGGTCATTCATACGGGCAACATCTTCATTTTGAATTACACAATGGAGAATGGAATTTTGAAAAAACAAATGCAGTAAACCCACTGCCATATTTAGTTAGGTAAATTGTATGCCACGCAATATCAATATACCTCTCTTAATTGAATACTTAGCCTTTTTAGGCTTAATCTGTTGCTTAGTAATTTATAATACAAATACTGTATTTTTATCTATTATCATTGCTTTTGTTGCTTTAGAAATTATGATGGAAGCTTTTCAAGTTCAACTAAAACAAAAAATTGCCCATATTTATAATGCCATCTTTCTATTAAGTGCTTTAATAACAAATATTATTAGTAATGGTTTTTATTTATCTACCGTATTTCCCGTATTTTTTATGGCTGTTTTATTATTCATAGCTAGATACATTCATGTCCCTAATAACAAAAAACACGAACAAGAAGCTTAGAAAGAGGAGACACTGTGTACCAATCTTTCAAAGATAATCCGATAAAATATATATTGAATTTATACAAAAAAACAAATACTTTTTTTGGTATACAAGGAAGCTATACGGCACAATTTCTCCTTTATGGAATGTTATTTCTCGTCTTAATTACATTCTCCTTGCTTTACTAATAAAAAAAGGATCTCACAATTGAGATCCTTTTTAATTTATATAGAAAGTGCCCTTTATCCACAAGCATATTTTTCATAAATAAAGCTAAGATTATATTTTTTCTCTAAGCTCATTCTTTGTTCATCATCACACCAATAGAACAGAATATCATGAATCGTTGCATAACGCTTATTTTTAAGAAACAGTTTAAAGAAAGATGGTAAACAGTCATGTAATTGTATAAATATATAATTGCGTAATATTTCTTCTTTATATTTAATGCCCTTACAAATATACAATAATTCTTCACAATAATATGCATGTTGTGGAACTTGGATCATTTCAAAAAATGGCACATATGATAATAACTTTCCAATAAAATGATCATATCGATCCATTATCCCTATCGTCATATGCTCCATCATATCTTTCATTACATATAAATAATCATCTACATGAGTAGTCTTGAGTGGGTCTAATCGATCTGAAATTTGAGAAAGTACAGCCCTTTGGCAAGCTAACACCGCTTGACTAGGTCCATAATATGATAGAAAGTCTGTACACTTACGATACTTTCGTAATAAATCATATGTATATAAGTCATAAACAAAAGTATTACAATACATCGCTAAACTCATCATATCACTATTTAATTGCTCTTTTGATAGTGACTTAGCTCTCTTACACATATAAAAAAATGTAAATTCTAATACTTCTTTATGGGATAATAAATGTTTACAGTCTGTTATACATTTCTCATTAAATTTCACTCTATCCCAAATTTCTACATCTCCATCAGTTAATTCACCAATACGATATTTAATTATTAAATAGTTTAAAGCAACCGCCTGCGTCAAAAGGTCCCACGTTTCATATTCCAATGAAGTATGAACAAACTCAGCTAGCCCTTGAGTTACCATAAAAGTATTCGCTTCTTCATACCAACCAATTTCTTGGCATAAGCGAAGAATACGTACTAAAGTTGGAATTTCGTCTTTATGAAATTGCGGTAAATTCTTTGCTTTATTCATTCCATATACGATAAATGCCGCTAAATTTTCTTCTTTATAAAATTCTTTTTCTTTCCACACTAATATAGTTCGTTCTTTCCCTTCACCTTTTGGATGACAAGGTACAAGCAAAGAAAATAATTCAGCGAAATTATTTGGTTCTATATATGTATCTGTAACCAAATTCCAATTTGGATCGCGCTGTACAGCCTTCATATAATTCCCCTTCCCTTTTATCTACATAGGAAATATTAATCCATTATCACATCATTAACAATAAATATTGTTATATTCGAAATCAATCATAATACTTATATCTATCAGTATATCATTTTTTCTCTTATTTATAATTAGGAATGACAAATTTAAATAAACTGTCGAAATTACTAACTGTATACTTATTATATAATGGCTCAGATACATCATGCTAACATATTAGCTTAACCCTATATACTAGAATAATGTATCTGATTTTTATACGTAACGTATTACACTAATTAAAGTCTCACTTCATTCCGTATGCTCTGATATTTCACTTAAAGCAAATCCCGCTTGATCATCTGCCGATTCTTTTATAGCTAAATCTCCTAGTGCTAACATCCCAACGAGTTGACCACTCTCAACTACTGGCAATCGTCTAATTTGATACTGTGCCATTAACTCTGTAGCCTTTTCAATAGGATCATCTGGAGAAACTGAAACAATGTTTTTTGTCATTACATTTGTAATTTTATTAGATCCAGGATGTTTTTCAGCAATCCCTCGAACAACTAAATCTCGGTCCGTAACAAGACCAACAACTTGTTCATTTTCAACGACCGGGATCAATCCAATCGATTCTTCTTTCATCTTTACAGCAGCTTCATATACATTGTCTAACGGTGTACACTGTACAATATGAGTGCTCATCAAGTCTCTCACTCGTGTCATTTGTATCTCCTCCTTTTTATACATACCATAGCTTTTCCTAAATCCCTTTATTTATTTCAGGAAAATCAGTTGATAAAGGAGAATGAACGCACAATAAAAAAGAGTCAGCATATTGCTGACTCTTTTTTTATGACCCGTACGGGATTCGAACCCGTGTTACCGCCGTGAAAGGGCGGTGTCTTAACCACTTGACCAACGGGCCATGGCTCCGCAGGTAGGACTCGAACCTACGACCGATCGGTTAACAGCCGATAGCTCTACCACTGAGCTACTGCGGAATAATATATGGTGGGCCTAAATGGACTCGAACCATCGACCTCACGCTTATCAGGCGTGCGCTCTAACCAGCTGAGCTATAGGCCCATATACTTTACAGGGGCAGTAGGAATCGAACCCACACTGGAGGTTTTGGAGACCTCAGTTCTACCTTTAAACTATGCCCCTAAAGGATGCCGACTAGAGGACTTGAACCCCCAACCTACTGATTACAAGTCAGTTGCTCTACCAATTGAGCTAAGTCGGCATAAAAAAATGGTGGCTCGGGACGGAATCGAACCGCCGACACGAGGATTTTCAGTCCTCTGCTCTACCGACTGAGCTACCGAGCCAAACATAAATGGCGGTCCCGACCGGGGTCGAACCGGCGATCTCCTGCGTGACAGGCAGGCATGTTAACCACTACACCACGGGACCATTTGGTTGCGGGGACAGGATTTGAACCTGCG
>NZ_JAKUGD010000020.1:0-58431 GCF_022663775.1 Bacillus cereus group sp. BfR-BA-01350 | reverse complement strand
CAGCGTTCATCCTGAGCCAGGATCAAACTCTCCAATAAAGTTAGTTTGTCTAGCATCTAAAATAAAAATTGACGTTTCACGTTGTTTGTTTCGTTCAGTTTTCAAAGAACTGCTTAGTCGCTCATTTGCGACTTCCTTATGTTAACATCTTCGTTTTTCAATGTCAACTAAGTTTTTCAATTTCTTTTTTGTCGTTTTTTGCGTTTCCGCATCAGCGACGGTTATTAATTTATCATATAATATCTATCGACGTCAACACTTTTTAATAAAAAGTTCTTTTTCTTACATAACGAATACATTCTTCTGCATTAGCGACTCTTCGAAACAAACAAAAAATGATTTTATACCTTTCTTCCATTGCCTTTTTTACAACGTCATGAATACGTTCATCTTCAAAATCAAATAAAAGTTCTTCTAACTCTCTCTTCAATATGTATTCCATTTCTTTTTTCTCTTCTTTCGTTAACATAAACCCAAGCAAATCATCACCTCAATCACTTCTTCCAGATCAATAAAAATTAAGCCCATTTTCATTTAACAAAATCCTACCATCCATTATATCCACTACTTACGATATTAATCCCTTGTTCTCTTTTTTATATTTACAGCATATATGTAACTGAAAAGGATTGGACAAAGGGGCGTAATATTATGTTTTTCTTTTTTATTACGAGTAAAAGAAACTTTAAACACATTAGCTTAATAGTGATACTTTCCTTATTTACAGCATGGCTACTCTTTTTGAAAACATATTCACACGAGTCTGCTTTTTCAACCGCTACAGGACCTAAAGTTATTTACAAAGGCGACACCTCTAAAAAACAAGTTGCATTCACGTTTGATATTAGTTGGGGAGACAAAAAAGCAATTCCAATCCTTGATACACTTAAAGAAAGAGATATTAAGAATGCAACCTTCTTCCTTTCTGCTGCATGGGCAGAAAGACACCCTGATGTTGTTGAACGCATCATAAAAGATGGACATGAAATCGGTAGTATGGGTTATAATTACACGTCCTACACTTCTCTAGAGGCAAATGAAATACGAAGAGATCTTCTGCGAGCACAAGATGTTTTTACAAAACTCGGTGTGAAACAAATTAAACTATTGCGTCCACCTAGTGGAGACTTTAACAAGGCAACACTTAAAATAGCAGAATCACTCGGATACACTGTCGTTCATTGGAGTAATAACTCAAACGATTGGAAAAACCCTGGCGTAAACAATATCGTTTCCACCGTCTCTAATAATTTAAAAGGTGGAGATATCGTCTTATTACATGCATCCGATTCTGCTCTTCAAACAAATAAAGCTTTACCACTGCTTCTACAGAAATTAAAGAGTGACGGCTATGAGCAAATATCCGTATCACAACTTATTTCCAACACAAGTACGAAAAGTAAAGATGTCCAATAATTTTTTACACATAAAAAGCTCTACTACCTTTCGTTCAGGTAATAGAGCTTTTTTTATCCCGATATTTTCATTCGTACAACTACCCTGCGTAAAAACTCTCTTAATTAGGCCGACTTACTCGTCTTTCCAATTAAACGATGTAATATAAGTAACTGATATGCATTACATAATAAAAGTGGTATCACCATTAAATATAACCAATCTGTATCATTAATTCGAAGTGCTGGTACCCACTCAAGAATTGTTACAACAACCATAAAGAACAAAGCTGGCACAAATGCCTTTTTATTCGTTTCTTTACTTTTTATATAAGCAACGATGGCCCCAAACATAAATAACACACCAGCAACAAGTATGTTATTCCCTAATGAAATTTCCCCATTTGCAATCAATACCGATCTTAAATACACAAAATCAAATAAAACGAATGCAATGAAGAAGAGCTGGACTATATTCCATAAAGAAGATGACCTGAACATCCCTAATCCAAAACGATGAATTGTTAAATAGGCAAAAAACCCCATTTGACTTATCACACTAAAAATAAATCCTACACCCATCAACCAGAAGGAAACTGCCAAAATTTCCTTTCCGTCGAAATTTTGAAAAAACTTCGCGTACTTGTCCCACTCTAAAACAAATCCAATAATGACTGTACTAACCCCACCAAGAAACAACGTCGTAAAAAATAGTCGAACCCACTTGCGGCTATTCACAACACATCCCCCATTATCCTTATATTTCTAATTAAATTGTATCAATGACAATTTCAAAAAGCTAGCCATGTTCATGTATAAATTCCTTAAAGATATTTATATTAAAAAGAGAGAACTGTGCTGAAAGGAGTTCCAACTTATGAAACGGATGCTGCTCGTTTTGACTTCTTCTTTTCTATTTCTTGTACTTGTAGCATGTGCACAAGAAAAAGAAGCAAAGTCCGAACTTGATTATGATCAAACGAAGAAAATGATTGTTGATATTTTAAAAACCGATCAAGGTAAGAAAGCCATTCAAGATGTGTTAACTGATGAAAAAATGAAACAAGCACTCATACTAGATGAAACAGTAGTAAAGAAAACGATTGAAGATGCAATGGTATCCGATAAAGGGCAACAATTCTGGGAAAAGCTCTTTAAAGACCCTGAGTTCTCATCGAAATTCGCTAAAAGTATGGGAAAAGAACAAACAGCCTTAATGAAAACATTACTAAAAGACCCTGAATACCAAGCAGGCGTTATAGAAATTATGAAAAACCCTGAAGTAGAAAAAATGATGTTACAAACAATGAAGAGCAAAGAATACCGTCAATATTTACAACAAGTATTAACAGAAACTGCTGAAAGCCCACTCTTCCAAGCTAAGATGATTGATATTATTAGTAAAGGTGTCCAAAAAGCCGAAAAAAGTGGTTCTGATAAAAAGGAAGCCGGCGGTGAAGGTGGTTCCCAAGAAGGTAAAAAGGAACAGCAGTAAAAATAATAACGATAATAATGAGTGGACAATACATGTATCATCCACTCATTATTATTTTATTTTTGCGCAACAGTTGTTTTATCAATTACCGCTTCAGCTATTGTGCGATAAATAAGACCTGTCGTATGCGTATCTTCATATACTGACGGCGCAAAATCTTCTTTATTCCAATCAGGTTGTTGAAGCGGGATTCGGCCAAGTACTTCTGTTTGAAGTTCTGTAGCTAATTTATCTCCACCACCTCTTCCAAACACATATTCTTTTTCGCCAGTTGTTTTACTTTCAAAATAAGCCATATTTTCAACAACACCAAGAATGCTATGTTCTGTACGTAAAGCCATTGCTCCAGCACGTGCTGCTACAAATGCCGCTGTTGGATGCGGTGTTGTGACAATAATCTCTTTACAAGCCGGCAACATCGAATGTAAGTCTAGCGCAACATCACCTGTACCTGGTGGTAAATCTAAAACTAAATAATCTAAATCGCCCCATTCTACTTCTGTAAAGAAATGATTTAACATTTTCCCAAGCATAGGCCCTCTCCAAATAACCGGTGCATTATCTTCTACAAAGAATCCCATTGAGATTACCTTTACACCTAGACGCTCCACTGGAATGATTTTATCTCCTCTTACTACAGGGCGTTTTTCTATCCCCATCATATCAGGTACGCTAAAACCATAAATATCAGCATCAATGATACCAACTTTTTTCCCTAGACGAGCTAAAGCAATAGCAAGGTTAACAGAAACTGTTGATTTCCCTACTCCACCTTTTCCACTCGCCACTGCTAAAAATGTCGTTTTCGAATTTGGTGACAATAAAGATTCAGTTTGCTCTTCTTCTTGTTCTGGTGCAAACTGAGCTAATTCCTCTTCTGTAAATTCTGCAAAGCGAAGCCCTACTGTTGCTGCTCCTAGTTCTTTTACTAACTTTACAATTCCAGATTGCAATTGCATTTGTTCCGCGGTACCAGTTTTTACGATTGCAATTTTAACACTTACATGTTCCTTCTCAGGCTTGACTGTTACCTCTTTAATTGCCCCTGTTTCTTTTAACGTTTTATGTAAAAACGGATCTACAATCCCTTCTAACGCTTCCACTACTTGCTCTTTCGTTACCATAATTAGCCCAGCCCCCTGTATGAAAAATAACATAATGTTTTAATTAAATATATCTCTCTTTACTTTTGAAATAAATGCGTTTACATTTCCAGTATAACATATTTTCGGAAAACTTCGTTAACGAGAGAAACGCAAAAAAATCCTCCTTATTCTGGAGGATTTCCTTTTTCCGTGAAATAACGTAATATACCACGATATACTGCAGCTGCTACCTTTTGCTGATATTTCTCCGAATTTAACATATACCTTTCATTTACATTCGATAAAAAGCCAGCTTCAATTAAAGCACCTGGGGTTTTCGCATACTTTAATAAATACACATGAGAAATTGTTTTAGCAGAACGATTTGTATTCTCTAAACTCGTTCTCAACTCAGCTTGTATAAATTTCGCAGCACGTTCATTTTCAATTGAAGAACGGTAATAGAACGTTTGTGCGCCTTTCGATCCACTACTAGTTAAAGCATTTAAATGGATACTTGCAAAAAAATCTACATCGGGTTTATTAATAATCTCTACACGTTTTTTTAAATCTTCTGCTTTACGTCTACTATATGACTTTGTATCTTTCTGGGCTAAATCATAATCTCCCTCACGCGTTAAAATCACTAGTGCACCTTGCTCTTGTAAATAATCTTGCACCTTCTTTGTAATCTCAAGCGTAATATCTTTTTCTACAATATCCTTGCCACCAACAGCCCCTCCGTCTGGTCCACCATGCCCAGCATCTAATACAATTACTTTCCCTGATAAGGGTAAATTCCAAGCTCGCCACGATTTTGTAATTTGAAATTCTTGTTTGACTAAAAAAAACAAAATAACCGCAGCGAGTGCAAAAGAGATAATTCGAATTCTCTTCATACCTTTCCTCCTCCAGCTAGTCCCTCTAATTACTTATATGGGACAAGAGGAAAGTTTATGCTTGTCTTAATGAAGCTTTAATCGATATCTTCTTTCACCTTTTTCATATCCTTCCTGCCACCATAAGCCGATAAACTGCTGGCAAGATTCAAAAAGTAATTCCTCATCTTGTAACTTAATCTCCCGCATAGTCATGCTCGTTAAAAATTGAAATAGTGTTTCCGTTAATTGTTGCTCTTCTTCTAAGGCCCTATATTTCACATCAAAGAACGATTCGCCATAATAACCAAATTTGCTATATCTCGCTCCTAATAAATACGATTCTATCCCTAATTCAATGCAGTAATCTTCATACTGACGATGAAGTTCCTGCATCTGAAAGGCATCTCTAATATTTGAACGTAATGTTTTTAATGATAATTCCCGCAGCATCTTCCGCTCATATTTCAACTGCTTTTCTTTTTGTTTTTCTTGTAAGCTGACAATGACATTCATAGTACTTATAAACCTCCCTAATACGTATTAGTCTAAACTTCTAAAGAAGAAGCATACGCGAGAGGATAGCACTAAAATATTCCAAACTACAAAAATTTCAAAAGCGGAATGAAACATAAAAAACCCCAACCAAAATGGTTGGGGTTTGTAGTTCGCAAAAATTAACGTTTTGAGAACTGAGGTGCACGACGTGCGCCTTTAAGACCGTATTTTTTACGCTCTTTCATACGTGCGTCACGAGTTAATAGACCTGCACGTTTTAGTGTTAGACGGTATTCTGGATCAGCTTTTAATAAAGCGCGAGAAATACCGTGACGAATAGCACCAGCTTGACCAGTGTATCCACCACCATTTACGTTTACAAGTACATCGTAGTTACCTAAAGTTTCTGTTGCAACTAGAGGTTGTTTCACTACTTCACGTAATGCAGCAAATGGGATATAGTTTTCAAAATCACGACCGTTAATGATAACGCGTCCTTCGCCTGGAACTAGGCGTACGCGCGCTACTGAACTCTTACGACGTCCAGTGCCATAGTATTGAACCTGTGCCAAAGTAAGCCCTCCTTTAATTGATTATCCGCGAAGTTCGTAAACTTCTGGTTTTTGTGCTTGGTGTGGATGCTCTGCTCCAGCATACACGTTTAGTTTCTTAGAAACTTGACGGCCTAAGCGTCCTTTTGGAAGCATGCCTTTAATTGCAAGCTCTAACATTTGTACAGGGTAGTTTGTACGCATTTCAAGAGCTGTTCTTTGTTTAAGTCCACCTGGGTGGTTAGTGTGACGGTAGTAAATTTTATCGTTTAATTTATTACCTGTTAAATGAATTTTCTCAGCGTTAATAATAATTACATGATCACCCGTGTCAACGTGTGGTGTAAATGTAGGTTTGTTTTTACCACGTAAAATGGATGCTACTTCACTAGCAAGGCGACCTAAAGTTTGACCTTCAGCATCAACCACATACCATTTACGCTCAACTTCGTTAGCTTTTGCCATAAAAGTCGTACGCATGTGTTTCCCTCCTCGTTATCTTTTCCATAGAAAAAATCTATTGTTTATCTTAAACACGATTTCCTTCCGGGGCTAATCGTGGTTTTAGAAACAATACCATATGTTATGATATACTTTTGAGTTTCTAATGTCAAGCAAATGTTACACCAGGATTAGTTGTTATAGTTTACCTGCCATAAATAAAGCCCATGACCAGGAGCCATCTTTCCAGCAAACTGACGATTTTGTTTCGCTAAAATCTCTGGAATGCTATCCGGATCAAGCTTTCCTTGCCCTACGCTCAGTAACGTACCAACAATAATCCTGACCATATTATATAAAAATCCATTACCTACAAAACGAAAAATTAATTCGTCGTCCTGCTCAATTAGCTCGATTTCATAAATTGTTCTCACTTTATCTTTTTTGTCAGTTTTTGCCGAACAAAAAGAAGTGAAATCATGCGTTCCAATAAAATAAGGGATCGCTTTTCTTATAGCATTTATTTCGAGCGGATATGGATATTGATATACGTAATTTCTACGGAATACATCCGCAGTCTTTGATAATAATACACGATAACGATATTCTTTTCTCTCGACACCGTAACGTGCGTGAAATTCTTCTGTTTTTTTCTCTACCTGTGTGATAACAATATCATCTGGTAACATAGTGTTTAATGCATTGCTCCATTGCCACTCTTCAAGAGACAACGGTGTATCAAAGTGTATCACTTGTCCTTTAGCATGAACAGTAGAATCTGTTCTGCCCGATGCCTGAACACGAACAAGTTCCCCTTTATGCAATTTCTGTAAAGCTTTCTCTATTTCTTGTTGAACAGTACGATGCTGCGGTTGAATTTGATAACCACAAAAATGCATGCCATCATATGCAACCGTACATTTTATTCTATCCATTTCTTTATTCTCCATTACGATCGCACCCATGCCAAAATACAAGCTAAACAAAGTAAGCTTATAATCGTTACAGTATCGCTTGTTTTCCAGCGTAGTTGCCTAAATTTAGTACGTCCTTCGCCACTTTGATATCCACGGGCTTCCATAGCAATTGCTAAGTCTTCTGCACGCTTAAAAGCACTGATAAATAGAGGAACGAGTAGTGAAATGATAGCTTTCATCCTATCTTTTATCGGTCCCCCTGCAAAATCAATACCACGTGACGATTGTGCCTTCATTATTTTACTCGTTTCATCCATTAATGTCGGGATAAAACGAAGAGAAATTGACATCATTAATGCGATTTCATGAACAGGAACTTTTATACGCTTCAACGGCTTTAATAACGTCTCCAAACCATCTGTAATCTCAATGGGTGTCGTCGTTAACGTTAATAATGTCGTCATTAAAATAATAACGAAGAATCGTATAGAAATGTATATTCCTTGCTCTAATCCTTTTTCATGTATCGAAAACCAACCAAGCTGGAATAGTACTTCCCCTTCTTTATTTGTTAAAATATGCAGGAAAAATGTAAAAAGAAAAATCCATAGAATTGGTTTTAAGCCCGAAAGTACATAACGAATCGGCACTTTTGCAAAAAATAAAGCAATGAGTGCATATAAAAATAAAAATCCATATGAAATCGCATTATTTGCTAAGAAAACAACAAATACATATAAAAAGACAATCAGCAGCTTCGTACGTGGATCAAGTTGATGAATAAGAGAATTCCCTGGAATATATCTTCCAATAATCAACTGCTGCATGATTCATGACCACCTTTTCGTAACACCTGCACAACTTCATGAGTAAGATCCTCTAAAGATAAGGTAGCCTTTGGGATTGAAATGCCAAACTTCTCTTCAATTGCACGTTTATACTTTAAAGACATAGGAAGATCCACACCAATTTTCTCTAGTTCATCAGCATGTGAAAATACTTCCTCTGCACTTCCTTGCAAAAAGACCGTTCCTTTATGCATGACTACAATCTGCTCGGCATATTTAGCAGCATCCTCCATATTATGCGTTACAAGGATAACTGTAAGGCCTTTCTCCTTATGTAGCTTATAAAACATCTCCATAAGTTCATTTTGCCCTTTTGGATCTAGTCCTGCTGTAGGTTCATCTAATACAAGCACTTCGGGTTCCATCGCTAATACGCCTGCTATCGCAACACGCCTCATTTGCCCACCACTTAACTCAAATGGTGAACGCGCTAACAGGTCTGGTTCTAACCCTACAATTTCAATTGCTTCTCTTGCCTTTTGCTTCGCTTCTTCTTCCGATACCCCAAAATTAGTAGGGCCGAAACAAATATCTTTCTCCACAGTCTCTTCAAATAACTGATGTTCTGGGAATTGAAAGACAACCCCAACCTTTTTACGTAGCGGCTTTAGCTTTTTTTCTTTCTTTCCTGCCGAAATGAAATGTTCACCAATTTGAACTGTGCCATTTGTCGGCTGCAATAAACCATTTAAATGTTGAATCATCGTCGACTTACCTGAACCAGTATGACCGATAATGGCATAATAGCCCCCACTTGGAAACGACACGTCTACATCATAAAGTGCGCGTCTTTCAAATGGAGTTTTATATTGATAACGATGTTCTACTTTTTGGAATGTAATCTCCAAAGTTCGTTCACCAAGCTTTCCATTGTAAGATGCGTATTTTGCAAGAGAATTTCATTTCTTTTTAATAATTCTGCTATTTTCACTGAAAATGGTACATCTAATCCAATTTCTTGGAGCATATGAGAGGACTTGAAAATTTGTTCTGGAGTCCCTTCCTCTAATATCTCTCCCTTATTTAAAATAATGACACGGTCTGACTGTGCCGCTTCTTCTAAATCGTGCGTAATTGATAACACGGTAATACCTTTTTCATTAACAAGTTGTCTAACCGTTTCTACCACTTCACGTCTCCCTTGAGGGTCTAGCATTGACGTTGCTTCATCTAATATCAAAATAGACGGCTGAAGTGCTAAAACGCCCGCTATTGCTACTCGCTGCTTTTGCCCACCAGATAACGAATGTGGCTCATCATTAAGAAAATCTTCCATACGGACTAGTCGTAAGGCCTGATCTAATCTTTCTACCATTTGCTCTCTTGGCATTCCGATATTCTCTAAACCAAAGACAACGTCATCTTGCACTGTTGTTCCAACAAATTGATTATCTGGATTTTGAAATACCATCCCAATTTGTTTTCGAACATCCCATACCGTTTCCTCTGACAAAACCATTGTATCATTTACTGTAATTGTCCCTGCTTCCGGCAAAAACAAACCATTCAATAATTTTGCAAGTGTAGACTTCCCAGAACCGTTTTGTCCAATAACAGATACCCATTCTCCTTCATATAAGGAGAATGAAACATCTTTTAATGCATAAGTGGCTGCACCAGGATATTGAAATGATATATTTTCTGTCCGAAGTTTCTCTTTTTTCAATACAAGGCACCCTTTCCTTCGCCAAGTAAGCCTATTTTTATATTTAAAAAAAAGGGCCATGACCAGTTTCTTGAAAAGAACTGTCCTGCCCTTTTAATTATCATTATACTAACTCGATAATTACCATTGGTGCTGCGTCTCCGCGACGTGGACCAATTTTTGCAATACGAGTGTATCCGCCTTGGCGCTCAGCATAGCGTGGAGCTACATCAGCGAATAGTTTTTGAAGTGCATCTTGACCAGTCTCAGCGTTAGCTACTTCATTGCGAATGAAAGCTGCTGCTTGACGACGAGCATGAAGATCTCCGCGTTTACCTAAAGTGATCATTTTTTCCACTACAGAACGAAGTTCTTTTGCACGAGTTTCTGTCGTTTGGATGCGCTCGTTGATAATTAAATCAGTAGCTAAGTCACGTAACATAGCTTTACGTTGCGCACTTGTACGGCCTAATTTTCTGTATGCCATTCGTAGTTCCCTCCTTTGTTGATGGGTTTAAATCCTCAGTCGTCTTTACGTAAACCTAAACCTAATTCCTCAAGTTTATGTTTAACTTCTTCTAAGGATTTACGTCCTAAGTTACGAACTTTCATCATATCTTCTTCTGTTTTGTTCGCAAGCTCTTGTACAGTATTAATTCCTGCACGTTTTAGGCAATTATAAGAACGAACAGAAAGGTCTAGTTCTTCGATAGTCATCTCAAGAACTTTCTCTTTTTGATCTTCTTCCTTCTCGACCATAATCTCAGCATTTTGTGCTTCATCAGTTAAACCAACAAAGATATTTAAATGCTCAGTTAAGATTTTGGCACCTAAAGAGATAGCTTCTTTTGGCCCGATGCTTCCATCCGTCCATACATCAAGCGTAAGCTTATCATAATTAGCCACTTGTCCGACACGTGTCTTTTCCACTTGGTAAGTCACACGTGATACTGGAGTATAAATAGAATCAATAGGAATTACTCCTATTGGTTGATCTTCGCTTTTATTTGCATCAGCTGGCGTATACCCACGGCCACGCTTTGCAGTTAAACGCACGCGGAAATGCGCATCTTTTGCTAACGTTGCAATGTGTAAATCTGGATTTAAGATTTCTACATCACTATCGTGAGTAATATCAGCAGCTGTGACAATACCTTCGCCCTGCACATCAATTTCCAACGTCTTCTCTTCTTCAGAGTAGATTTTAAGAGCTAACTTTTTCAAGTTTAAGATGATCGTTGTAACGTCTTCTACTACGCCCTCAACTGTTGAAAATTCATGTAATACGCCATCGATTTGGATAGCAGTAACAGCGGCACCAGGGAGTGAAGATAAAAGAATACGACGTAAGGAGTTACCCAACGTAGTACCATATCCACGCTCAAGCGGTTCAATTACGAATTTACCATATTTAGCATCTTCGTTAAGTTCAACCGTTTCGATTTTCGGCTTTTCGATTTCAATCATTAACTAAACCCTCCTTCAAAACGTCGAAACCCCGGTTAAACAAAGGTATAACCTCTGTCTAACCGAAAGTCCCCCTTAGGCAGTTCCCGATTGTGCACAACAAGCGATGTTTCTGTACGAAATTTCTCGATAATGCATCATATCCATTATAGACAAAAGGGAAAATTCTATACAGAAAAATTACACACGACGACGTTTTGGTGGACGACATCCATTATGAGGAACTGGAGTAACATCTCTAATTGCTGTTACTTCTAGACCTGCAGCTTGAAGAGCACGAATTGCAGCTTCACGACCAGCACCAGGACCTTTAACAGTAACCTCTAAAGTTTTTAAACCGTGCTCCATTGCAGCTTTAGCAGCAGTTTCAGCAGCCATTTGCGCAGCGAATGGAGTAGATTTACGAGATCCACGGAAACCAAGTGCACCAGCACTAGACCAAGAAAGCGCGTTACCGTGAGTATCTGTAAGTGTTACGATTGTGTTGTTGAAAGTAGAACGAATATGAGCTACACCAGCTTCAATATTCTTTTTCACACGTTTTTTACGAGTGTTTGTTTTACGTGCCATTGTTAGTTCAACCTCCTTTACTTATTATTTCTTTTTATTTGCTACTGTACGACGTGGACCTTTACGTGTACGAGCATTGTTTTTAGAGTTTTGACCACGAACTGGTAAACCACGACGGTGACGAAGACCACGGTAAGAACCGATCTCCATTAGACGTTTGATGTTAAGAGATACTTCACGACGAAGGTCTCCCTCAACTTTAATACGATCGATGATATCACGGATACGTCCTAATTCGTCTTCCGTTAAATCACGAACTCGTGTTTCTTCAGAAACACCAGCTTCAGCAAGAATTTTTTCAGCAGTTGTGCGACCAATGCCGAATACGTAAGTTAAAGAAATAACAACGCGTTTGTCACGAGGAATATCTACACCTGCGATACGTGCCATTCTGAATGCACCTCCTTCTGATTAACCTTGTTTTTGTTTATGTTTAGGGTTTTCACAAATAACCATTACTTTTCCACGTCTACGAATAACTTTACATTTTTCGCAGATTGGTTTAACTGACGGTCTTACTTTCATGTCTCGAACCTCCTTAAAGATTACGGAGTGCTATATTATTTAAAACGGTACGTAATACGACCACGATTTAAATCGTACGGAGATAATTCTACCGTAACTTTGTCTCCTGGTAAAATACGAATGAAGTTCATACGGATTTTACCAGAAACGTGAGCCAATACGACATGCCCATTCTCTAATTCTACTTTGAACATAGCATTTGGCAACGTTTCAAGAACGGTACCTTCGACTTCAATTACATCATCTTTAGCCATTCAATAGTTCTCCCTTCTTCAAATCAGTAACATTTTACACTGCTCTGAAATCCCGGAGAGCCAGCTACTTATAAAGTGGTAAGGATTTCGTATCCTGCTTCTGTAAGAGCAATCGTGTGCTCAAAATGGGCACACCATTTACCATCTACCGTTACCACTGTCCAGTCATCAGATAGTGTTTTTACATATCGTCTTCCTTGATTCACCATCGGCTCAACACAGATGACCATTCCCGGCTTTAATCTAGGGCCTCTATTTGGTGGACCATAGTGCGGGATTTGAGGGTCCTCATGTAAGTCTTGCCCGATTCCGTGACCAACATACTCCCTAACGATCGAGAATCCATTCTCTTCAGCATGGGTTTGAACCGCATGTGAGATATTTGATAATCTCTCGCCTGGTTTTACTTGTTCTAGACCAAGATACAACGATTTTTCTGTGACATCAAGTAGCTTTTGAACAGATTCAGAAATGTTTCCAACTGGATACGTCCATGCAGAATCTCCATGGTACCCATTGTATTTCGCACCAATATCGATACTGATGATATCGCCCTCTTTGAGCTTGCGCTTCCCTGGAATTCCGTGTACAAGCTCTTCATTTACAGAAGCACATATGCTCCCCGGAAATCCGTTGTATCCTTTAAAAGATGGCGTAGCACCATATTTTTGAATCGTCTTTTCCGCTATTTGATCGAGCTCTTTCGTTGTAATTCCTGGAGTAATGTGCTGTTTTAACTCTTGATGAGTCAAAGCAACGATCCTGCCCGCTTCTCGCATGATTTCTATCTCGCGAGGAGTTTTGCAGATTATCATTACGCTAAGCCTCCGATGAGAACATCGATATCAGCAAATACTTTATTGATATCTTGCTCACCATTAATGCTTTGTAAGTAACCAAGCTCCTCGTAGAAATCAAGCAAAGGTTTAGTTTGCTTAATATTTACATCTAAGCGATTTGCTACAGTTTCTTCATTGTCATCAGAGCGTTGATATAACTCGCCACCACATTTATCGCACACGTCAGCTTTTGCTGGCGGATTGAATTCTAAGTGGTAAGTCGCACCGCACTCTTTACAAATGCGACGGCCTGTAAGGCGTTTTAATAACAATCCTGAATCCACATTAATGTTTAAAACATAGTCGATTTTTTTGCCAAGATCTTTCATAATCTCTTCAAGAGCTGATGCTTGTGCAACAGTTCGTGGGAAACCGTCTAATAAGAAGCCTCTTACGCAGTCTTCTTGACTTAAACGTTCACGAACGATTCCGATTGTAACTTCATCTGGAACAAGTGCCCCTTTATCAATAAAGGATTTTGCTTGTAAACCCATTTCAGTTTCAGCCTTCATAGCTGCACGGAACATATCTCCTGTTGAGATGTGAGGGATGTTATACTTGGCAACAATCTGTTCGGCTTGTGTACCTTTACCAGCACCAGGAAGCCCCATTAAAATTAAGTTCATCCTTGTTCCCCCTCAGAGTACATGAGCATGTAGGGAAGACAATACTTCCCACTTACTCACTGCTTGATAAACCCTTTGTAATGGCGTTTTACCAGTTGGCTTTCTAGTTGCTTCATTGTTTCTAAAGCAACGCCGACAACGATTAACATACTCGTTCCACCGATCTGTGCAGATGG
The DNA here is from genome assembly GCF_022663775.1 of Bacillus cereus group sp. BfR-BA-01350. NCBI lineage: Bacteria > Bacillati > Bacillota > Bacilli > Caryophanales > Bacillaceae > Bacillus > Bacillus cereus group sp. BfR-BA-01350. The sequence goes on along the minus strand of NZ_JAKUGD010000020.1, from coordinate 44,222 downwards.
AGGAAGATTTCCCAGCTTCGTAAAGATAACTGGTAAGATTGCAATCGCTGCTAGGAAAATTGATCCTACAAAGGTCAAACGATACAAGATTTTTGTTAGATATTGTTCTGTATTCTTACCCGGACGAATACCTGGAACATATCCACCTTGTTTGTTTAGATTCTCTGACATTTGCTCTGGATTAACCTGAACAAACGCATAGAAATATGTGAAGGCTACAATGAGCGCAACATATATGATCATTCCCACTGGGTGAGAATAGTTAAAGTTTGCAATAATCCACTGCGATACATCATGTTTCGGGAAGAACTGTGCAATAGTCGGAGGAGTAATTAAGAATGAAACAGCAAAAATTACTGGAATAACACCAGCACTATTTACCTTAAGCGGTAAATGTGTGTTTTGTGCTCCAGCATAACCACCATTTCCTCCTGTTACACGCTTCGCATATTGAATTGGGATCTTCCTAACAGCCTGTTGAATGAAAATAACACCCACAATAACTGCTAGCACAGCTAGTAAAATCAATGCAACTTTAACGATACTCATGAACAATTGATCTCCGATATTTTGAAACTGTTGCTGATACACTTGAGATATAACACTTGGGATCGCTGCGGCAATACCACCAAAGATAAGAATGGAAATACCATTACCTACACCTTTAGCTGTAATCTGTTCACCTAACCACATTAAAAATGCAGTACCAGCAGTCAGTACCGTAGCAATGTATAAATAAGTGCTCCAACCAGGATTCAAAATTAATTGTCCACCTACCATACCGTTAAAACCGATTGACATACCAAACCCCTGAATAAACGCAAGAACAATTGTAAAATAACGCGTGAATTGCGTTAGTTTACGACGGCCCATTTCACCTTGCTTCGCCCATTCCGAAAATTTAGGAACAACATCCATCTGCAATAATTGCACGATGATGGATGCTGTAATATACGGCATGATTCCCATCGCAAAGATGGAGAAGTTTTTCAAGGCTCCACCGCCAAATGTATTTAGAATACCTAAGGCATTTAATTGATCTTGTGCCTTCAGTACGTCTCCATTTGTAAATGGCACGGGGATAAACGTGCCAATCCTGAATACGATTAACATCGCTAAAGTGAATAATATTTTACGTCTTATCTCAGCAACGCGCATAAAGTTGGAGATTGTACGAAACATTAGATCACCTCAACTGATCCGCCAGCTGCTTCAATTGCTTCTTTAGCACTTGAAGAGAACTTGTGCGCTTTAACAGTTAGTTTTTTCTCTACTGCGCCGCTTGCAAGAATTTTAACACCGTCGTTTAATTTGCTGATAACGCCAGTTTCCAGCAATAATTCAGGTGTTACTTCTGTACCATCTTCAAAACGATTTAACGTTGATAAGTTTACAATAGCAAACTCTTTACGGTTAATGTTTGTGAAGCCGCGTTTTGGTAAACGACGGAATAATGGAGTTTGACCACCTTCGAAGCCAAGACGAACACCGCCGCCAGAACGTGCGTTTTGTCCTTTATGACCTTTACCAGCAGTTTTACCGTTACCAGAACCGATACCACGACCGACACGGTTACGTACTTTACGAGAACCTTCTGCAGGTTTTAATTCATGAAGTTTCATTCCCAGGCACCTCCTTATATTAATGAGTTATCCTTAAGCTTCTTTTACAGTTACAAGGTGAGAAACTTTGTTGATCATACCAAGAATAGCAGGAGTTTCTTCCTTAACTACAGTTGAATTCAACTTTTTAAGACCTAAAGCTTCTACCGTCGCACGTTGATCTTGTGGACGACCAATTACACTACGAGTGAGGGTAATTTCTAACTTTTTCGCCATTTGTTTTCCCTCCTTAACCTAGTAGCTCTTCTACAGATTTACCGCGTAATTTTGCAACATCTTCAGCGCGCTTAAGTTCGCTTAATCCGTTCACAGTAGCGCGAATCATGTTGATTGGTGTGTTAGAACCAAGAGATTTCGAAAGAATATCTTGTACACCTGCTAATTCAAGGACCGCACGAACAGGTCCACCAGCAATAACACCAGTACCCTCAGCAGCAGGCTTTAAGAATACTTCACCAGCTCCAAAATGACCGTTGATTGTGTGTGGAATTGTTGTACCAACTAATGGTACAGCGATTAAGTTTTTCTTAGCGTCTTCGATAGCTTTGCGGATTGCGTCTGGTACCTCTTGTGCTTTACCAGTACCGAATCCAACATGACCGTTTTTATCGCCAACTACAACTAGTGCAGCAAAGCGGAAACGACGACCACCCTTAACAACTTTCGCGACACGATTTATCGTAACTACACGTTCTTCAAGTTCTAATTTACTTGGGTCAATGCGATGCATCAATTTTCCCTCCTTTGACCATTAAAATTGTAATCCAGCCTCACGAGCAGCTTCAGCTAGAGCTTTAACACGGCCATGGTATAAGTAACCACCGCGATCAAATACTACTTCTTTAACGCCTTTCTCTACAGCACGCTTAGCAACTGATTCTCCAACTTTCGTAGCAGCTTCAATATTGCTAGTACCGTTAAGAGCAAGGTCTTTATCAAGAGTAGATGCACTTACTAACGTTACACCATTCACATCATCAATAACTTGAGCGTAAATATGTTGGTTAGAACGGAACACGTTTAAACGTGGACGCTCTGCAGTACCAGTAAGTTTAGCACGTACACGTGCATGTCTTTTCTTACGAGTCGCATTTTTATCAGCTTTAGTGATCATTCTTGTCACTCCTTTCTCTCACCTAACGGGTTTACTTAGCAGTTTTACCTTCTTTACGACGAACAACTTCGCCTTCGTAACGAATACCTTTACCTTTGTAAGGCTCAGGAGCACGTACAGCACGGATGTTAGCAGCAAATTCGCCAACACGTTGCTTGTCGATACCTTTGATTACGATCTTAGTTGGTGCAGGTACTTCAACTTCAAGACCTGCTTCCGGAGTCATTTCTACTGGATGAGAATAACCTACGCTTAATACAAGTTTATCACCTTGTTTTTGAGCACGGTAACCAACACCGACTAATTCAAGTCCGCGTGCGAAACCTTCAGTTACACCTTCAACCATGTTTCCGATTAAAGCACGAGTTGTACCGTGTAATGCACGGTGTTCCTTCTGTTCAGATGGACGCTCAACTGTTAATGTATTCTCTTCAATTTTGATAAGCATATCAGCATTGAAAGTACGAGTTAATTCACCTTTAGGGCCTTTTACTGTTACAGTATTGTCTTCTGCAACTGTAATAGTAACACCTGCAGGGATTTCAAGAATCTTTTTACCAATACGAGACATGTGGTCACACCTCCGTTCGTTTTAAATATATATTACCAAACGTATGCTACTACTTCTCCACCAGTTTGTAATTGACGAGCGTCTTTGTCTGTCATTACTCCCTTAGATGTAGAAACAAGAGCGATACCTAATCCGTTAAGTACACGTGGTACTTCGTCAGCTTTAGCGTAAACGCGTAAGCCAGGTTTACTGATACGTTTTAATCCAGTGATTACACGTTCATTGTTTGCACCATATTTCAGGAAAATACGAAGGATACCTTGTTTGTTATCCTCGATGTATTCTACATCACGAATGAAACCTTCACGTTTTAAAAGTTCAGCGATCTCTTTTTTGATTTTAGAAGCAGGAACCTCTAATTTCTCATGACGTACCATGTTCGCATTACGGATGCGAGTAAGCATGTCTGCAATTGGATCTGTCATCACCATGTGTTTTACCTCCTTCCCATTTGTGGGTTTTACCAACTAGCTTTTTTAACACCAGGAATTTGACCTTTATATGCAAGTTCACGGAAACAAATACGGCAAAGTTTAAATTTGCGGTATACAGAATGCGGACGACCGCAGCGTTCGCAACGTGTATACTCTTGTACTTTAAACTTAGGAGTACGCTTTTGTTTCGCTATCATAGATTTTTTAGCCACGTTTTCGCCTCCTCTACTTAGCGTTGGCTTCCATTATTTTTGGAATGGCATACCGAATTGTGTTAACAGTTCACGAGCTTCTTCATCAGTTTTCGCTGTAGTAACGATTACGATGTCCATACCGCGGACTTTGCTTACTTTATCATAATCAATCTCAGGGAAAATAAGTTGCTCTTTAACACCTAATGTGTAGTTTCCACGACCATCGAATGATTTCTTAGAAACACCACGGAAATCACGTACACGTGGTAAAGAAACTGATACTAATTTGTCGAAGAACTCATACATTTGCTCGCCGCGTAAAGTTACTTTCGCACCGATTGGCATACCTTCACGAAGACGGAAACCAGCGATTGATTTTTTAGCACGAGTTACAACAGGTTTTTGACCTGTGATTTGTGTTAATTCTTCTACTGCGTTGTCTAACGCTTTTGAGTTAGATACCGCGTCACCAACACCAGTGTTGATTACGATCTTTTCGATTTTTGGTACCTGCATTACAGATTTATAGTTAAACTTGCTCACTAGAGCAGGAGTAATTTCCTTTTGGAACTTCTCTTTAAGGCGATTCAATGAAGTGACCTCCTTTCTTAAGAAAATTATTTATCTAATAATTCACCAGATTTTTTTGCAATACGAACTTTTTTACCATCTTCTACTTTGAAGCCTACACGAGTAGGTTCACCTGTTTTCGGATCTAAAATCATAACGTTAGAAACGTGAATAGGTGCTTCTTTAGTAATAATTCCACCTTGTGGATTTAATTGAGATGGCTTAGAGTGCTTCTTAACGATATTGACACCCTCAACGATAACACGGTTTTGCTTTGGGAAAGCCACAAGGATAACGCCTTGTTTTCCTTTGTCTTTACCAGTGATTACCTGTACTTTATCACCTTTTTTTACATGCATCTTAATTCTGCACCTCCTTAGCAAGGCAATACCTTAAATTATAGAACTTCTGGAGCTAAAGAAACGATCTTCATGAAGTTGCTATCACGTAATTCACGAGCTACTGGTCCGAAGATACGAGTACCACGTGGGCTCTTATCGTCTTTAATGATAACCGCTGCGTTTTCATCAAATTTGATGTAAGAACCGTCCGGACGACGAGCTCCGCTCTTCGTACGTACTACTACTGCTTTAACAACGTCACCTTTTTTAACAACGCCACCTGGTGTTGCTTGTTTTACCGTAGCAACGATAATGTCACCAATGTTAGCATATTTACGACCAGAGCCGCCTAATACTTTAATTGTTAAAAGTTCACGTGCACCAGAGTTGTCAGCAACTTTCAAACGAGATTCTTGTTGGATCATGTTATGAAACCTCCCTTCGGACTAAAAATTCCGATTCGTCTATTTAGATAATAACCGCTTCTTCAACGATTTCAACTAAACGGAAACGCTTAGTAGCAGAAAGCGGGCGAGTTTCCATGATTTTAACGATATCGCCAAGTTTCGCTTGGTTTTGCTCATCATGGGCTTTGTACTTCTTAGAATACTTAACACGTTTTCCGTACAAGGAATGAGTTTTGTAAGTTTCAACTAAAACTGTAATCGTTTTGTCCATTTTGTCAGACACTACACGACCAGTATAAACTTTGCGTTGGTTACGTTCGCTCACTATGCAAACCTCCCCTCAATTTATCGATTAATTCCGATCTCTCTTTCACGAACTACAGTTTTCATACGAGCAATTGCTTTACGCACTTCACGAATGCGAGTTGGATTCTCTAATTGTCCTGTAGCAAGTTGGAAGCGAAGATTAAACAACTCTTCCTTTAAAGCTTTAACTTTTGTTTCGATTTCGGCAGTGGTTAATTCACGAATATCATTAGTTTTCATTAGATTCACCACCATTTTCTTCACGTTTTACGAATTTACATTTCACAGGTAACTTGTGAGCTGCAAGACGTAATGCTTCGCGTGCTACCTCTTCAGATACACCCGCGATTTCGAACATAATTTTCCCAGGTTTTACTACTGCTACCCAGCCTTCTGGTGCCCCTTTACCGGAACCCATACGTACTTCTAGAGGTTTTGCAGTGTAAGGTTTAGAAGGGAAAATTTTAATCCATACTTTACCGCCACGTTTCATGTAACGAGTCATTGCACGACGAGCAGCTTCGATTTGACGGTTTGTAATCCATGAAGCAGCTTGTGCTTGTAAACCGAATTCACCGAAAGCAATTTCAGTTCCACCTTTTGCACGACCACGCATTTTACCACGATGCTCTCTACGATATTTTACGCGTTTTGGCATTAACATATTATTTTCCTCCTTCCTCAGAAGCTTTCTTTTTTGTAGGAAGGACTTCTCCACGGTAGATCCATACTTTTACGCCTAATTTACCGTATGTTGTATCAGCTTCAACTGCTGCATAGTCAATATCAGCGCGAAGTGTATGAAGTGGAACAGTTCCTTCACTGTAAGATTCTGCACGAGCGATATCAGCTCCGCCAAGACGACCAGAAACCTGTGTTTTAATACCTTTAGCACCTGCACGCATAGCACGTTGAATAACTTGCTTTTGTGCACGACGGAATGATACACGGTTTTCTAATTGACGAGCAATGTTTTCGCCTACTAATTTAGCGTTAAGATCAGCTCTCTTAACTTCTAAAATGTTGATGTGTACACGCTTGCCTGTTAATTGGTTAAGAGCTTTACGAAGTGCTTCAACTTCAGTACCACCTTTACCAATTACCATACCAGGTTTTGCTGTGTGAATTGTAACATTTACACGATTTGCTGCACGTTCGATTTCTACTTTAGCAACAGCAGAATCTTTTAAGCGTACATTAATGTACTCACGGATTTTGATGTCTTCATGTAATAATGTAGCGTAATCTTTCTCAGCGAACCAACGAGATTCCCAGTCACGGATAACGCCGACACGAAGACCAATTGGATTAACCTTTTGACCCATCGATTATCCCTCCTTCTTTTCTGATACCACAACTGTGATGTGGCTTGTGCGTTTGTTAATTTGGCTTGCACGACCCATTGCACGTGGACGGAAACGTTTTAACGTTGGACCTTCGTCAACGAAAACTTTCTCAACAACTAGGCTGTTGATGTCCATTTCATAATTGTGCTCTGCATTTGCGATTGCAGATTTTAAAACTTTTTCTACAACTGGAGAAGCAGTTTTTGGTGTGTGGTTAAGGATAGCAATCGCTTCACCCACTTGCTTACCTCGGATTAAGTCTACAACTAAACGAACTTTACGAGGAGCAATACGAACTGTTCTCGCTACTGCTTTAGCTTGCATTGAAGTGCCTCCTCTCATTATCTTCTAGTTTTCTTATCGTCAGCATCATGACCTTTATACGTACGAGTTGGTGCGAATTCACCTAACTTGTGGCCTACCATGTCTTCAGTAACATATACAGGTACATGTTTACGACCGTCATATACAGCGATTGTGTGACCGATGAACTGAGGGAAGATCGTTGAACGACGAGACCAAGTTTTAACAACTTGCTTTTGCTCAGTTTCATTTAGCTTTGCAATTTTACTCATTAAATGATCATCGACAAATGGTCCTTTTTTCAAGCTACGAGCCATTTTGGTGCCTCCCTTCGTGATTGCCGTACGGTTCTCAAAGTGAACCGTACTACAATCCCATTATTTTTTACGACGACGAACGATGAATTTGTCAGACGCTTTGTTTTTCTTACGAGTTTTGAATCCAAGAGTTGGTTTACCCCATGGAGACATTGGAGACTTACGTCCGATTGGTGAACGTCCTTCACCACCACCGTGTGGGTGATCAACTGGGTTCATTACAGAACCACGAACAGTTGGGCGCTTACCTAACCAGCGAGAGCGACCAGCTTTACCGATCTTGATAAGTTCGTGTGACTCGTTACCAACTTGACCTACAGTTGCACGGCAAGCAGATAATACAAGACGCACTTCACCAGAAGTTAAACGTACAAGAACGTATTTACCTTCTTTACCAAGTACTTGTGCAGATGTACCAGCAGAACGAACTAATTGTCCACCACGACCTGGTTTAAGCTCGATGTTATGAACAACAGTACCTACTGGAATGTTGATTAATGGTAATGCGTTACCGATTTTAATGTCAGCTTCAGCGCCAGACATAATTTCCATACCTACTTCTAAGTTCTTAGGAGCAAGAATGTAACGTTTTTCACCGTCAACGTAGTTAATTAATGCGATATTCGCAGAGCGGTTTGGATCGTATTCGATCGTAGCAACGCGTCCTGGAATTCCATCTTTGTTACGTTTGAAGTCGATGATACGGTATTGACGCTTATGTCCGCCACCTTGATGACGTACAGTGATTTTACCTTGGTTATTACGACCAGCCTTTTTGCTTAAAGGAGCAAGTAAAGACTTTTCGGGTCTGTCAGTCGTGATTTCAGCGAAATCATTCGTAGTCATGTTACGACGACCGTTAGTAGTTGGATTATACTTTTTAATTCCCATCTCAATTTCCCTCCTTCTTTAGTAAGAATTAAACGCCTTGGAAGATTTCGATTTCTTTGCTGTCAGCAGTTAGCTTAACGATTGCTTTACGACGACGGCTAGTAAAACCAGCGTGACGACCAACGCGTTTTGCTTTCGGCTTGTAGTTCATGATGTTCACTTTTTCTACTTTAACACCAAAGATCGCTTCTAGAGCATCTTTAACTTCTGTTTTATTAGATTTAACGTCCACATCGAACGTGTATTTTTTTTCAGCCATCATTTCCATAGAACGTTCAGTGATAACTGGGCGCTTAATGATATCACGAGGATCTCTCATTATGCAAGCACCTCCTCTACTTTTTCCACTGCCGCTTTTGTCATGATTAGCTTATCATGATGAAGCACGTCTAAAACGTTTACGCCATCAGCAGTGATTACTGTTACTCCAGGGATATTGCGAGCAGATAACTCTACAGATTCGTTTGCATCAGCAGTTACGATAAGAGCTTTCTTCTCAACAGTTAATCCTTTAAGTACTGCTAGCATATCTTTTGTTTTTGGTGCATTTAACACTAGGTCTTCAAGAACTACAATGTTGTTCTCAACTACTTTAGTAGCTAATGCAGATTTGATTGCTAAACGACGAACTTTCTTAGGAAGTTTGTACGCATAGCTTCTTGGTGTAGGTCCGAATACCGTACCACCACCACGCCATTGAGGAGAGCGGATAGACCCTTGACGAGCACGTCCAGTTCCTTTTTGACGCCATGGTTTACGACCACCACCGCGAACTTCAGAGCGAGTTTTTACTTTGTGTGTACCTTGACGTAAAGATGCACGTTGCATCATTACAGCTTCGAAAAGTACAGCTTCATTTGGTTCGATACCGAAAATAGCTTCAGCTAATTCGATTTCACCAACCTGTGAACCAGTTTGGTTATATACAGTAACTTTTGGCATTGGAATTCCTCCTTCCTATTGTGAATTATTTGCTAACCTTCACAGCGCCTTGAACAACTACAAGAGATTTCTTAGCACCTGGAACGTTACCTTTTACTAGTAATAAGTTGCGCTCAGTGTCAACTTGAACGATTTCTAAGTTTTGGATAGTAACTTGGTCTCCACCCATACGTCCAGCAAGTTTTTTGCCTTTGAATACACGGTTCGGAGCAACTGGGCCCATTGAACCTGGACGACGGTGATAGCGAGAACCATGAGACATAGGTCCGCGAGATTGTCCGTGGCGTTTGATAACACCTTGGAAACCTTTACCTTTAGAAATTCCTGTTACATCAACGATTTCACCTGTAGCGAATACGTCAACTTTTACCTCTTGACCAACCTCTAATCCGTCCACGTCTGCATCGCGGATTTCGCGAATGAAGCGCTTAGGAGTTGTAGATGCTTTAGCAGTGTGGCCTTGTTCAGGTTTGTTAGTTAACTTTTCACGTTTATCTTCAAATCCTAACTGAATTGCGTTGTAGCCATCAGTTTCAGTTGTTTTCTTTTGAAGAACAACGTTTGGATTAGCAGCGATAACTGTTACTGGGATTAACTCACCGTTCTCAGCAAATACTTGAGTCATACCGATCTTTCTTCCTAAGATTCCTTTGGTCATGAGTTACACCTCCTACATTTTTAAGTTATATAAATTATAGTTTGATTTCGATATCTACACCAGATGGTAAGTCTAAACGCATTAATGAATCTACTGTTTGTGGAGTAGGACTCACGATGTCGATTAGACGTTTGTGCGTGCGCATTTCGAATTGCTCACGAGAATCTTTGTACTTATGAACAGCACGAAGAATTGTGTAAACAGTTTTTTCAGTTGGTAATGGGATCGGACCAGAAACTGTTGCCCCAGAACGCTTAGCTGTTTCTACAATTTTCTCAGCTGACTGATCAAGAATACGGTGATCGTAAGCTTTTAAACGGATACGAATTTTTTCTTTTGCCATTATTTTCCCTCCTTCGTTCGCCTATTTCTAAAATAGACCTTCTCCATGGAAATTTCCTCACACCATGCCATGGCAAAGCGGCCGGGTGTGTCAGCAACCTTCCACTTCATCGCAGTCAAAGACCAACATTGTCTATTATACAATGTTATTCGTCTAGATGCAAGCATCTTTTTGTTTGCATCTGCTTTTCTCTACTTTTGCTATTATACATGGCACTTTAAAGAATTTCAAGTTTTCATCTAGTAGAATTCATTTTACAGTTTCTGGATTTTGTTTATTACTTTTTATATACTATAGAAGAAACTCGTCAAAACATAAAAATATGATTTCATTTATTATATAAACACAAACAAAAACCCCAAGGGAAAATCCCTCGGGGTTTTTTATATCAGTTAAGATTACTCAACGATAGTAGCAACTACGCCGTAACCTACTGTACGTCCACCTTCACGAATAGAGAATTTAGTTCCCTCTTCGATAGCGATTGGAGCGATAAGTTCGATAGTCATTTCGATGTTGTCACCAGGCATTACCATTTCAGTACCTTCTGGTAATTGAATGATACCAGTTACGTCAGTTGTACGGAAGTAGAACTGAGGACGGTAGTTAGCGAAGAATGGAGTGTGACGTCCACCTTCTTCTTTAGATAATACGAAAACTTCAGCTTTGAATTTAGCGTGAGCTTTTACAGAACCGCTTTTTGCAAGTACTTGTCCACGTTGGATGTCTTCACGAGCAACCCCACGAAGTAAAGCACCGATGTTGTCTCCAGCTTGAGCTTGGTCAAGAAGTTTACGGAACATCTCTACACCAGTTACAGTTGTAGAAGCATTTTCTTCAGCAAGACCGATGATTTCTACTACGTCACCAACTTTAACGATACCGCGCTCAACACGACCAGTAGCAACTGTACCACGACCTGTGATAGAGAATACGTCCTCTACAGGCATTAAGAATGGTTTGTCAGTTTCACGTTCTGGAGTTGGGATGTAAGCATCAACTTCAGCCATTAATTCAATGATTTTTGCTTCCCAATCAGCTTCTCCTTGAAGAGCTTTAAGAGCAGAACCTTTGATTACAGGAATGTCGTCGCCTGGGAATCCGTATTCAGATAATAGGTCGCGAACTTCCATTTCTACTAATTCTAATAATTCTTCGTCGTCTACCATGTCGCATTTGTTTAAGAATACAACGATGTAAGGTACACCTACTTGACGAGAAAGAAGGATGTGCTCACGAGTTTGAGGCATTGGGCCATCAGCAGCAGATACTACTAAGATACCGCCGTCCATTTGAGCAGCACCAGTGATCATGTTTTTAACATAGTCAGCGTGACCTGGGCAGTCAACGTGTGCATAGTGACGAGTTTCAGTTTCGTACTCAACGTGTGCAGTTGAGATTGTGATACCGCGCTCTCTTTCTTCTGGAGCAGCATCGATTTGATCGTATCCGCGTGCTTCAGCACCACCAGCTTTTGCAAGTACTGTAGTGATCGCAGCAGTTAATGTAGTTTTACCATGGTCAACGTGGCCGATTGTACCGATGTTAACATGGGGTTTAGAACGTTCGAATTTAGCTTTAGCCATTCTAAATTCCTCCTTAGTTTATATAGGTTATTTTATATTTAGGCTAGAAAGCGAAACTTGCGTCCCACTTTCTAAGCTTACATAAGTAGTTATACGTGAAGAATCGATAAAAATCAATTATTCACCTTTATTTTTTTTGATAATTTCTTCAGAAACAGACTTTGGTACTTCTTCATAGTGGTCAAACACCATAGAGAATGTTCCGCGTCCTTGAGTGTTAGAACGTAATGACGTTGCATAACCGAACATTTCAGAAAGCGGAACCATAGCGCGAACAACTTGAGCGTTACCGCGAGCTTCCATACCTTCTACACGTCCACGACGAGATGTTACGTCACCCATAATGTCACCCATGTACTCTTCAGGAATTACAACTTCAACTTTCATCATTGGCTCAAGAATTACTGGGTTACATTTAGAAACCGCAGCTTTAAGTGCCATAGATGCAGCGATTTTGAACGCCATCTCAGATGAATCGACATCATGGTAAGATCCGTCAACTAATGCAGCTTTAATGTCTACTACTGGATATCCAGCAAGTACACCATTTTTAAGTGCATCTTCAAGACCTGCGCCTACAGCTGGGATGTATTCACGTGGAACAACACCACCGACGATCTTGTTTTCGAATTCGAATCCTTTACCTTCTTCATTAGGTTCAAACTCAATCCAAACGTGACCAAATTGTCCACGTCCACCAGATTGACGAGCGAACTTACCTTCAACTTTCGCAGCAGCGCGGAAAGTCTCACGGTATGCTACCTGAGGAGCACCAACGTTTGCTTCAACTTTGAATTCACGGCGCATACGGTCAACGATGATATCAAGGTGAAGTTCACCCATACCAGCGATGATTGTTTGGCCAGTTTCTTGGTCAGTGTGAGCACGGAATGTTGGATCTTCTTCAGAAAGCTTAGATAATGCTGTACCCATTTTATCTTGGTCAGCTTTTGATTTTGGTTCGATAGCTACAGAGATAACTGGCTCTGGGAATTCCATAGACTCAAGGATAACAAGGCTCTTCTCGTCACAAAGAGTATCACCAGTAGTAGTATCTTTTAAACCTACAGCAGCAGCGATATCACCAGCGTAAACTGTTGAGATCTCTTCACGGCTGTTAGCGTGCATTTGTAGGATACGACCTACACGCTCACGCTTACCTTTAGTTGAGTTTTTCACGTATGATCCAGAGTTTAACACACCAGAGTACACACGGAAGAATGTTAACTTACCAACATAAGGGTCAGTCATGATTTTGAATGCTAGAGCTGAGAAAGGCTCTTCATCGCTAGACTTACGTTCTACTTCTTCATCTGTATCCGGAAGAGTACCTTTGATTGCAGGTACATCTAATGGAGATGGTAGGTAGTCGATAACTGCGTCTAACAGAATTTGAACACCTTTGTTTTTGAATGCAGAACCACAGATTACTGGGAAGAATTCTACAGAAGTTGTAGCCTTACGGATACCAGCTTTAAGCTCTTCTACAGTGATTTCTTCACCTTCTAGGTACTTCATCATCATTTCTTCATCAAGCTCAGCTACCGCTTCAATAAGTTTTCCACGGTATTCTTCAGCTAGTTCTTTATGCTCTTCAGGAATTTCAACACGTTGAATGTCTGTTCCTAAATCGTTACCGTACATGTAAGCACATTCTTCAACAAGGTCAATGATACCATTGAACTCATCTTCAGCACCGATTGGTAACTGAATTGGGTGTGCGTTTGCTTGTAAACGATCGTGGATTGTTCCTACAGAGTATAAGAAATCTGCACCGATTTTATCCATTTTGTTAACGAATACGATACGAGGTACGCCGTAAGTAGTAGCCTGACGCCAAACAGTTTCTGTTTGTGGTTCTACACCAGATTGTGCATCAAGTACTGCTACTGCGCCATCAAGTACGCGTAAAGAACGTTCTACTTCTACTGTGAAATCTACGTGACCTGGAGTGTCAATGATGTTTACACGGTGACCTTTCCATTGTGCTGTAGTTGCAGCAGAAGTAATTGTGATACCACGCTCTTGCTCTTGCTCCATCCAGTCCATCTGAGATGCACCTTCGTGAGTTTCACCGATTTTGTGAATACGTCCTGTGTAATACAGAATACGCTCAGTAGCTGTTGTTTTACCAGCATCGATGTGAGCCATGATACCAATATTACGAGTGTTTTCTAAAGAGAACTCTCTTGCCATTTGGTGTCTTGCTCCTTCCATATATGGATTGGATTTTTTATTTTAAGTAGCAAAAAAGCCACTTTATATTGTTACACATGTCAGTATGTCCAGTACCCTCATTATGTAAAACGAGCGCCCAACGAAAGGGAGAGGCATTCTCCCTCTCCACACTTCCATAAGCGACAAATAAAGCGGTTTATGCTTACATTTATTTTACGTTGAATCCTACCAACGGTAATGAGCAAATGCTTTGTTAGCTTCTGCCATTTTATGAGTGTCTTCACGTTTCTTAACAGATGCACCAGCGTTGTTAGCTGCATCTAAGATTTCGTTAGCAAGACGCTCTTCCATAGTTTTTTCACCACGAAGACGAGCGTAGTTTACTAACCAACGAAGACCTAAAGTTGTACGGCGTTCTGGACGAACCTCAACTGGAACTTGGTAGTTAGCACCACCAACACGACGAGCGCGTACTTCAAGAACAGGCATAATGTTCTTAAGAGCTTGCTCGAATACTTCCATTGGCTCTTTACCAGTACGTTCGCTTACGATATCGAACGCATTATAAAGAATTGTTTGAGATTTACCTTTTTTACCGTCAACCATCATTTTGTTGATAAGGCGTGTTACTAGCTTCGAATTGTACATTGGATCTGGTAACACGTCACGTTTTGCAACAGGTCCTTTACGAGGCATATTGAGTTCCTCCTTTCATTAAAAAGTTATTATTTCTTAGCCGCTTTAGGCTTTTTAGTACCGTATTTAGAACGGCCTTGCATACGCTTGTCAACACCAGCTGTATCAAGCGCACCACGAACGATGTGGTAACGTACCCCTGGTAAGTCTTTTACACGACCACCGCGAATTAATACTACGCTGTGCTCTTGTAAGTTGTGACCGATACCTGGGATGTATGCTGTTACTTCAATACCATTTGTTAAACGAACACGAGCATATTTACGTAACGCTGAGTTAGGTTTCTTTGGAGTCATTGTACCAACACGAGTACATACACCACGTTTTTGAGGTGCAGAGATATCAGTTGATTTTTTCTTTAAAGAGTTAAAACCTTTGTTTAACGCAGGTGATTTAGATTTCCATACTTTATCAGTACGACCATTTCTCACTAATTGGTTAATAGTAGGCATTTGATTATCCTCCCTTCGCATGTTTGTATGACCACATATCCAGGTGGTTCATTATTAGTTGAAAACAAAGTTTTTGCAAGGGAGAGCAAATGCTCTCTCCTCACAAAAACAGTTTTAACTTATTATTCCTATTGCTGAAGCTCCCACTTGAATCCCCGCAACTTTTCCAAGTTTACGAACTGATTCAACTTTGGTTATGGGTATGTTATGTTGCAATGCAGTGCGAATGATAACATGGGTTAACCGCATATCAGCATCTTCCGCAATGACAACTTCTTTAACTATACCATTTTTGATTGCTTCCAATGTACGTTTATGACCAACGACTACATTTTCAGCATTTGACACTTTTTGATAAGACATATAAATATCCTCCAAAGCATCGTTCAGGAGCAACCTTGCTTATAGTAACATTTTGACTCATACAATGTCAACTAGGATTAACTGTTTTTATACAAAATTTACGACGGAAAATTTTACTGTTCCACATAAACTTCATCGTTTTCTACATTCATGTCATCTTGTGTAGTTTTAACAAGATCCACTTTGCGATAACGATTCATACCTGTTCCAGCAGGAACAAGTTTACCGATAATAACATTTTCTTTCAATCCTAGAAGCTCATCGCGTTTACCCTTAATCGCTGCATCAGTTAAGACACGAGTTGTTTCTTGGAACGATGCTGCAGATAAGAATGAATCTGTTTCGAGTGAAGCTTTTGTAATACCAAGTAGAACAGGTCTAGCTGTTGCTGGTTGTTTACCTTGCAGTAACACCTTCGCATTCGCATCAGTAAACTGATGGATATCTAGTAATGTTCCTGGTAATACATCTGTTTCACCTGCATCACTTACACGTACTTTACGTAACATTTGGCGTACCATTACTTCTACGTGTTTGTCACCAATTTCTACCCCTTGCATACGGTATACTTTTTGAACTTCACGTAATAAGTATTCTTGAACTGCCGTAATGTCCGTTACTTTTAGTAATTCTTTCGGATCAATAGAACCTTCTGTTAACTCTTTACCGTGGCTAATTTTCTGTCCTGGAATTACTTTCAGACGTGCACCGTAAGGAATAGCATACGTACGAGCTTCAACTTCACCCTGTACAACTACTTCTTGGCGATCTTTAACATCGTTGATCGCTGCGATAACACCGTCGATTTCACTGATAACAGCCTGACCTTTCGGATTACGAGCTTCGAAGATCTCTTGGATACGAGGTAAACCTTGAGTGATATCATCTCCGGCAACCCCACCTGTATGGAACGTACGCATCGTTAACTGTGTACCTGGCTCACCGATAGATTGAGCTGCGATAATACCTACCGCTTCCCCTACTTCTACGTCTGTTCCAGTTGCTAAGTTACGACCGTAACACTTCTTACATACACCGTGGCGAGTGTTACACGTAAACGCTGAACGAATGTTTACAGTTTCAACACCCGAGTTTTCAACGATATGAGCGATATCTTCAGTAATTAATTGATTTTCAGCAACTAATACTTCACCTGTTTCAGGATGTTTTACAGTTTTTCTTGCAAAACGTCCAACAAGACGATCATATAATGACTCAATAACTTCATTACCCTCTTTAATCGCACCAATTAATAAACCGCGATCTGTTCCACAATCATCTTCACGAACGATTACATCTTGTGCAACGTCAACAAGACGACGTGTTAAGTAACCAGAATCGGCAGTTTTCAGTGCTGTATCGGCAAGACCTTTACGCGCACCATGCGTAGAGATGAAGTACTCAAGTACTGTTAAACCTTCACGGAAACTTGATTTGATTGGAAGTTCGATGATACGACCAGATGGATTGGCCATCAGACCACGCATACCAGCAAGCTGAGTAAAGTTCGATGCGTTACCACGGGCACCAGAATCACTCATCATGAAGATTGGGTTGCGTTTATTCAAGGATTTCATCAGTTTTCCTTGGATAACATCTTTTGCATTACTCCAAATAGAGATAACGCGATCGTAACGTTCTTCTTCCGTGATTAAACCGCGACGGAATTGTTTAATTACATTATCTACTTTTGCTTGTGCTTCGTGGAGAATTTCATCTTTTTCACCTAATACAAGAATGTCAGATACCCCAACTGTAATACCAGCTTTTGTAGAGTATTTGAATCCTAAGTTTTTCATACGGTCAAGCATGCGAGACGTTTCTGTAATTTTGAAACGTTTAAACACTTCCGCAATGATGTTACCAAGGATTTTCTTACTGAATGGCGCCACTTCTTCGCGACTAGCAATAATCTCTTTAATGTTCGCACCTTTTTCAACGAAATATTTCGCTGGTGTTTCTTTTTCAAGGTTTGAATTTGTTGGTTCGTTAATATAAGGGAACGACTCTGGTAAGATTTCGTTAAATATTAATTTACCAACTGTTGTTAATAGAAGCATACTCTTTTGCTCTTCAGTAAATGTTGCGTTGTTTACTGCACTTGCAGCTACTGCAACACGCGTATGAAGATGTACATATCCATTTTGATATGCAAGTAATGCTTCGTTCGCATCTTTGAAGACCATACCTTCACCGATTGCACCTTCACGCTCAAGTGTTAAGTAGTAGTTACCTAATACCATATCCTGAGATGGAGTAACAACTGGTTTACCGTCTTTCGGGTTCAAGATGTTTTGTGCCGCTAACATAAGAAGACGAGCTTCTGCTTGCGCTTCTGATGATAAAGGTACGTGAACGGCCATTTGGTCACCGTCAAAGTCCGCGTTGTATGCAGTACATACAAGTGGGTGAAGACGGATTGCGCGACCTTCTACTAATGTAGGTTCAAACGCCTGAATACCAAGACGGTGAAGTGTTGGTGCGCGGTTTAGAAGTACTGGATGTTCTTTAATCACAGATTCTAAAACGTCCCAAACTTCAGGTTGTACACGCTCGATTTTACGTTTCGCACTCTTAATGTTGTGTGCTAATCCTTTTTCAACTAACTCTTTCATTACGAAAGGTTTGAACAGTTCAAGCGCCATCTCTTTCGGTAATCCACATTGATACATCTTTAAGTTCGGTCCTACAACGATTACAGAACGACCAGAGTAGTCAACACGTTTACCTAATAAGTTTTGACGGAAACGTCCTTGTTTACCTTTAAGCATGTGAGATAGAGATTTTAATGGACGGTTACCTGGTCCAGTAACTGGACGGCCACGACGACCATTATCGATTAATGCGTCTACAGCTTCTTGTAACATACGTTTTTCGTTCTGAACGATAATGCTTGGTGCACCTAAGTCCAATAGACGTTTTAAACGGTTATTACGGTTAATTACACGACGGTATAAGTCGTTTAAGTCAGAAGTAGCAAAACGTCCACCATCTAACTGTACCATTGGGCGTAGTTCTGGTGGGATTACTGGTAGAACATCTAAGATCATCCAAGATGGCTCATTTCCAGAGTTACGGAATGCTTCTAATACTTCTAGACGTTTAATAGCACGAGTACGGCGTTGTCCTTGTGCTGTTTTTAATTCTTCTTTTAAGAAGTCTACCTCTTTATCTAAATCGATGTCTTGTAATAGCTTTTTAATCGCTTCTGCACCCATAGCAGCTTGGAATGTGCTACCATATCGATCACGATATGCACGGTATTCTTTTTCAGAAAGTAATTGCTTCTTATCAAGTGGTGTATCTCCACTTTCTGTTACAACATAAGAAGCGAAATAAATTACTTCTTCAAGCGCGCGAGGGGACATGTCTAAGACAAGTCCCATGCGGCTCGGGATACCTTTGAAATACCAAATATGAGATACAGGAGCAGCTAATTCGATATGACCCATACGTTCACGACGCACTTTCGCACGCGTTACTTCAACACCACATCGATCACAAACTACACCTTTATAACGTACACGTTTGTATTTTCCGCAATGACATTCCCAGTCCTTTTGTGGTCCGAAAATACGCTCACAGAACAAGCCATCTTTTTCAGGCTTTAACGTACGATAGTTAATTGTTTCTGGTTTCTTAACTTCACCGTATGACCAAGAACGAATCTTGTCAGGTGAAGCAAGTCCAATCTTCATATATTCAAAGTTATTTACATCTATCAAGGGGCCTACCTCCCTTTTAGTCTACAGGTTATCCCAATTATTCCTTAGTTGTCTCAACTTCGACATTCAATTTGTCTGCTGATTGATGATCATCGTCATCTTCCGTATCACGCATTTCAATTTCTGTATCGTCGCTAGACATCATTTTAACGTCCATACCTAAACTTTGCAGCTCTTTAATCAATACTTTGAATGATTCAGGAACGCCTGGTTCTGGAACATTTTCGCCTTTAACAATTGCTTCATACGTCTTAACACGTCCAACAACATCATCAGACTTCACTGTTAAGATTTCTTGAAGAGTATAAGCAGCACCATAAGCTTCAAGTGCCCAAACCTCCATCTCACCGAAACGCTGTCCACCGAACTGAGCTTTACCTCCAAGAGGCTGCTGCGTTACAAGTGAGTATGGTCCAGTAGAACGAGCATGAAGTTTATCGTCAACCATGTGCGCAAGTTTGATCATATACATGACACCAACAGATACACGGTTATCGAATGGTTCACCAGTACGTCCGTCATACAGGATTGTTTTCGCGTCATTTGCCATACCAGCTTCTTCAATTGTGCCCCAAACATCTTCCTCACGAGCACCATCGAATACTGGTGTTGCAATGTGAATGCCAAGGTATCTTGCTGCCATACCAAGATGAAGCTCTAATACCTGACCGATATTCATACGAGATGGTACCCCTAATGGGTTTAACATGATATCGATTGGCGTACCGTCTGGTAAGTAAGGCATATCTTCTTCTGGTAAAATACGAGAGATAACACCTTTGTTACCGTGACGTCCGGCCATCTTGTCACCTTCAGAAATTTTACGTTTTTGAACGATATATGCACGCACAAGTTGATTCACGCCTGGTGGCAATTCGTCGCCATCTTCACGGTTGAATACTTTTACGTCTAAGATAATACCGCCACCACCGTGTGGTACACGTAGTGATGTATCACGTACTTCACGCGCTTTTTCTCCAAAGATAGCATGTAATAGACGTTCTTCAGCTGTTAATTCTGTTACACCTTTAGGTGTTACTTTACCAACAAGTAAATCTCCATCTTTTACTTCCGCACCAACGCGAATGATACCGCGCTCGTCAAGGTTGCGTAATGCATCTTCCCCAACGTTTGGAATATCACGTGTGATTTCTTCTGGTCCAAGCTTCGTATCACGAGCTTCTGACTCATATTCTTCAATATGAATAGAAGTATACACATCATCTTTTACAAGGCGCTCACTCATAATGATCGCATCCTCGTAGTTATAACCGTCCCAAGTCATGAAGCCAACAAGCACGTTACGTCCAAGTGCTAGTTCACCTAATTCCATAGAAGGACCATCCGCAAGGATTTCACCTTTTACAACTTCATTTCCAACACTTACGATTGGACGTTGGTTGTAGCAAGTTCCTTGGTTAGAACGAATGAATTTTTGCATTTTGTAGCGATCTAAGTCGCCTTTTACTGTTTGACCGTCAACTTCTACATAGCGACGTACCCAAACTTCACGTGCTTCTACGCGTTCAACAACACCAGGGTGTTTACAGATTACTGCAGCACCTGAGTCTTTTGCTGATACGTACTCCATACCTGTACCTACAATCGGAGATTCCGGATTCATTAACGGAACCGCCTGACGTTGCATGTTCGCTCCCATAAGTGCGCGGTTAGAGTCATCGTTTTCTAAGAACGGAATACAAGCTGTCGCTGCCGACACTACTTGTTTTGGTGATACATCCATGTAGTCGATGCGTTCTTTATTTGTGACAATGTTTTCACCACGGAAACGAGCTACGATATCTTCATCAAGGAATTCTCCTTCTTCAGATAATTTCATATTCGCTTGGGCTACAACATAATTATCTTCTTCATCTGCTGTTAAATAATCAACATGCCCTGTTACAAGACCAGTTTCTGGGTCAACACGACGGTATGGTGTTTCAATGAAACCAAACTCATTTACTTTCGCGAATGAAGATAATGAGTTAATCAAACCGATGTTTGGTCCCTCTGGTGTTTCAATCGGACACATACGACCATAGTGTGAGTAGTGAACGTCACGTACTTCAAAGCCTGCGCGCTCACGCGTTAAACCACCAGGTCCTAATGCAGATAGTCTTCGTTTGTGAGTTAACTCTGCTAATGGGTTTGTTTGGTCCATGAACTGAGATAACTGAGAACTTCCGAAGAACTCTTTAATAGATGCAATAACAGGACGAATATTAATTAATGCCTGTGGTGTAATTGCATTTGTATCTTGGATCGACATTCTCTCACGAACAACACGTTCCATACGAGAAAGACCGATACGGAATTGATTTTGTAATAGTTCTCCAACAGAACGCAGACGACGGTTTCCTAAGTGGTCGATATCATCTGTATCCCCTACTTTGTATAGTAGGTTGAAGAAGTAACTGATAGAAGCAAGGATATCACCTGGTGTGATGTGTTTTACATCACGAGTAATGTTTGCATTACCAATTACATTAATTACACGTTCGCCTTCTGACTCAGGAGCATAAATCTTAATAGATTGCAGCTCAACATCGCCTTCTACCACTCCACCCATTGGTTTCGCTGTTTTGAATCCAATGTTTTTCTCTAAGTAAGGTAAAATGCGATCAAGTGTACGACGATCTAAGATTGTTCCTTCTGTCGCTAAAATTTCACCAGTTTCTGGATCCACTAATGTTTCAGCTAAACGTTGATTAAACAATCTGTTTTTAATGTGTAACTTCTTGTTGATCTTGTAGCGACCTACATTTGCTAAATCGTAGCGCTTTGGATCGAAGAAACGAGACACAAGTAAGCTCTTAGCATTTTCTACTGTTGGTGGTTCACCAGGGCGTAGACGCTCATAAATTTCAAGCAATGCTTTTTCTGTGCTATCTGTGTTGTCTTTTTCTAATGTGTTGCTTAAGTATTCGTTATCACCTAAAAGCTCGGTGATTTCTTGATCAGAGCCAAACCCTAATGCGCGTAACAAAACAGTTACAGGAAGTTTACGCGTACGGTCAATACGCACATATACAACATCCTTAGCATCTGTCTCATACTCTAACCAAGCTCCGCGGTTTGGAATTACAGTAGCAGTAAAACCACGTTTTCCGTTTTTATCCACTTTGCCACTATAGTATACGCTTGGAGAGCGAACTAACTGGGAAACGATAACACGTTCTGCACCGTTAATTACGAATGTTCCAGTCTCTGTCATGAGTGGGAAATCTCCCATGAACACATCTTGTTCTTTTACTTCACCAGTTTCCTTGTTGATTAGACGCACTTTTACACGAAGTGGTGCTGCATACGTCACATCACGCTCTTTGCATTCGTCTACAGAGTATTTAGGTTCACCTAAGCTGTAGTCGATAAATTCAAGCGATAGATTTCCCGTAAAGTCTTCAATCGGAGAAATGTCTTGGAACATTTCTCGCAAACCCTCATCAAGAAACCACTGATAAGAAGAGGTTTGAATTTCGATAAGATTTGGTAACTCTAATACTTCACTAATACGGGCATAACTTCTTCGTTGGCGGTGGCGTCCGTATTGAACTAGTTGACCTGTCAACTGCTTCACCCCTCAAATCATGAGTATTATAAATGCACAAAAAAATTTGTGCAAAATCACAAATAAATACAACTACTGCTATTTAGCGTAGTCTTTTTTCTCTTAAAGATAAATACGTTGAGTCTTTCTACCTGCTCAAAAAAGAAAAATGGCTTCTATAAGAAAACCATCATTCTGTTTCATAATCTGCTGATTTTACTATCTTTTCCAAGAGAAACAAAAATATACATCTTTCTCAACGCAGAAAATCATATATTGGCATTGTATAATGTTAACATAGCCAAAAATAACCGTCAACGTTTTTTTGATTTTATGATATAATATCCTTTTTTCTTTTCTACAACTTCGACTTCAGAAAACACTTCTTCTAGTTTCTTCAGTGCAGATGGCGCGCCTTGCTTCTTTTGAATAACAATCCACAACTCTCCACCCGGAACTAAATGCTCTACAGCTTTTTCTAAAATCTCATGCACGACATCTTTACCTGCACGAATTGGAGGATTAGATAGAATAGCAGCATACATACCATCTACGTTTTCATAGACGCTACTTTGAAAAATGTGCACATTTCCAATTTTATTATTAGCGGCATTTTCTTTCGCAAGCTCAAGCGCCCTTTCATTCACATCCACCATGTGAACTTTACGGTCTTGAAACTCTTTCGCTAACGATAAACCAATTGGCCCATATCCACAACCTACGTCTAATATATCACCTTTAATACCTGGCACTTGAAACGCTTCAATTAAAAGACGAGAACCAAAGTCCACTTCGTTTTTCGAGAACACCCCACGGTCAGATAAGAAAGTAAATTGAGATCCACGAAGGGTAAATTCCCACCGCTTACGGTCACTTTTACTAGAAGGGTCGTTAGAAAAATAATGGTCTGCCATATGGCCACCTCTTTTCTTTACAGTTAAAAAAAAAGCTCGCATGAGAGCGAGCTTTTTTTAAAGCATCAAAAGTTAATTACTTAACTTCTACAGCAGCGCCAACTTCTTCAAGTTTAGCTTTGATTTCTTCAGCTTCTTCTTTAGCAGCAGCTTCTTTGATTACTTTTGGAGTGTTGTCAACTAATTCTTTAGCTTCTTTTAAGCCAAGACCAGTGATTTCACGAACAACTTTGATAACTTTGATTTTTTGTGCACCAGCGCTAGTTAGTTCCACATCAAATTCAGTTTTCTCAGCAGCAGCTTCTCCAGCGCCACCAGCAACAGCTACAGGAGCAGCAGCAGTTACGCCGAATTCTTCCTCGATAGCTTTTACTAAGTCGTTAAGTTCTAATACAGTCATAGATTTAACTGCTTCAATGATTTGTTCTTTAGTCATTGTAAATATCCTCCCTTAAATAGGTTTGTATTGTTTTATCGATAATACGTAATTATCTTTTAAAAAATTAAGCGCCTTGCTCTTCCTTTTGATCTGCAACTGCTTTAGTAGCAAGTGCAAGGTTACGGATTGGAGCTTGAAGAACGCTAAGAAGCATAGAAAGTAAGCCTTCACGTGATGGAAGAGTAGCGATAGCTTTAACCTCATCAAGTGTTACAAGTTTACCTTCGATTACGCCCGCTTTAATTTCTAAAGCTTCATGATCTTTAGCGAAGTCGTTTAATACTTTCGCAGGAGCAACTACATCCTCGTTACTGAACGCGATTGCGTTTGGTCCTGTTAAGAATTCATTTAACTCAGCCATTTCAGCAGATTCTGCAGCACGACGAGTTAGAGAGTTTTTGTAAACTTTGAACTCAACGCCAGCTTCACGTAATTGCTTACGTAATTCTGTTGCTTCAGAAACTGTTAAACCACGGTAGTCAACAACGATTGTAGATTTACTAGCGCGAAGTTTGTCCGCGATTTCAGTTACAACTTGTTGTTTAGTTTCGATTACTTTGCTCATGTTATTACACCTCCTGTAGATTATATAGAAGATGTACCGAAAGTGCACTAAAAACCTCCATGCCCAACTTGTAGACATGGAGGCATATAGTCACAGAAAAAAATTCCGCTTCGTATATTAACACCTAGGTAGGAAATTAAGTCTATTGACACCTACTGTCTACGGTACACTAATTAAATTCACAACATAAATGATTATATTAAAACTTCTTTATGAAGTCAACTTCCAAAATTTACGCTAATGTAGAAACGTCTACACGTACGCCAGGTCCCATTGTAGAAGCAACTGTTACGTTCTTCATGTAAGTACCTTTTGCAGCAGCTGGCTTAACTTTTTGTAAAGTGTCAGCAATTGTTCTGAAGTTTTCTACTAATTTAGCATCTTCGAAAGATACTTTACCGATTGGAACGTGGATGTTACCAGCTTTATCAACGCGGTATTCAACTTTACCAGCTTTGATTTCGTTAACAGCTTTAGTTACATCGAAAGTAACTGTTCCAGTTTTAGGGTTTGGCATTAAACCTTTAGGTCCTAATACGCGACCAAGTTTACCAACTTCACCCATCATGTCAGGAGTTGCTACTACTACATCGAAATCGAACCAACCTTGTTGGATTTTACCGATGTAATCAGCATCGCCTACGAAGTCAGCTCCAGCAGCTTCAGCTTCTTTAGCTTTTTCACCTTTAGCGAATACTAATACACGTTGTACTTTACCAGTACCGTGTGGAAGAACAACTGCACCACGGATTTGTTGGTCAGCTTTCTTAGGGTCAACACCTAAACGGAATGCAGCTTCTACAGTTGCATCAAATTTAGCTGTGTTTGTTTTCTTTACTAATTCTACTGCTTCTGTTGCAGAGTAAGCAGCTGCACGATCAACAAGCTTTGCAGCTTCTACGTACTTTTTACCTCTTTTAGCCATTTTTATTTCCTCCTCGAATGTGGTTTTAGCGGAATAACCTCCCACGTTTACGCTTATTTTCAGGTATAACCTGAGGATGCGCGCCATCCATTTATTTAAAAACGATAATCATTTACGATAATAAAGGTTGCGAATTGGAATTCCAGACCCGCAACCTTTTTTAAAAAACAAATCGAATTAGTCTTCGATAACGATGCCCATACTGCGTGCAGTACCTTCAACCATACGCATTGCAGCTTCTACGCTAGCAGCGTTTAGGTCAGGCATTTTAGTTTCAGCGATTTCGCGTACTTTATCACGCTTAACAGTTGCCACTTTATTACGGTTTGGTTCACCAGAACCAGACTCAATACCAGCTACTTTCTTAAGAAGAACAGCAGCAGGAGGAGTTTTAGTAATGAAAGTGAATGAACGGTCCTCAAATACCGTAATTTCAACAGGGATGATAAGACCAGCTTGATCTGCTGTACGAGCGTTAAACTCTTTACAGAAGCCCATGATGTTAACACCTGCTTGTCCTAATGCTGGACCAACTGGTGGAGCTGGGTTAGCTTTACCTGCAGGAATTTGAAGTTTTACCATTTTAATTACCTTTTTAGCCACGAGACACACCTCCTTAAGTCCGTGATGTGGTCAATTGGACAGTGATTTGCCCTCCCACGTCATATTTTATCTGTAAGGATAAAATCTTTCAAAAAACGTCTCCGATAACGAAGACGTACTGACTTAAAAGATATTATCACTTTTTACAATTCATTTCAAGTTTCATTTTATAATTTTTCAATTTGATGGAAGTCAAGTTCAACTGGAGTCTCGCGACCAAACATGTCCACAAGTACGCTAACCTTCTTCTTCTCCACATCAATTTCTTCGATAGCACCTGTATAATCTGCGAATGGTCCCTCATTTACACGTACTGTCTCATGAAGTTCAAAGTCGAAATCAACCACTTCGTTGTCCATTCCCATATGTTTCATAATGGTAACAACTTCCTCTTCTAATAGAGGTGATGGTTTAGATCCAGAACCAGAAGAGCCAACGAACCCAGTTACACCCGGCGTGTTACGTACAACATACCAAGAGTCATCAGTCATGATTAATTCTACTAATACATAACCTGGGAACACTTTTCTTTTCATTAATTTTTCTTTACCGTTTTTCATTTCTACTTCTACTTCTTCCGGGACAACAACACGGAAAATTTTATCTTGCATACCCATTGATTCTACACGTTTCTCTAGGTTTGCTTTTACTTTATTTTCATATCCAGAATAAGTATGGACAACATACCAACTTTTTTCCATTCATTTAGGACGAGCGTCCTTCCCTCCCTGACGTACATTTTTTTGCGCAAATGAAAAAACCCGTTCACCGGGCTTTTACACAGTTCTTATAAATAACATTATATCATGGATAAGTGCTTCTTATTCAAGAATTAACCAAGAATTAACCGAATTAAAGAAGAAATGCCCATATCAACTACTGCGAAGAAAATCGCAAAGAAGACAACTGTAGCGATAACAGTCGCTGTTGAACGGAGTAATTCATCTTTTTTAGGCCAACTTACTTTTTTCATTTCGCGACCTACATCGCCGAAAAAGTTCGTTAAACGCATCTACGGGACCTCCAGTGTATTATTTCAATTATTTATTTTGTTTCCTTGTGAACTGTATGCTGATTGCATGTTTTACAAAATTTCTTTATTTCAAGTCGCTCTACTGAGCTCGTATCTTTCATCGTAGAGTAGTTTCGATTTTTACACTCTTCACATGAGAGTACAACTTTTTTCCTCATTAGTTACACCAACCTTGTAACATTATGTCCCTAAAAATGTATCATACAATAAAAGACAATGTCAATGACATGCCTTTTGTACTCTCTACAAAAAGAAAACAGGTGATTTTTTTACACCTGTAGCTCTTGTTATTAATTTGAAGTGGTACTCTCTCTCATTTCCATATATCGTTCCAATTTCCGCTTCACTCTCTGTAAAGCGTTATCAATAGATTTCACATGTCTATTTAACTGTTCCGAAATCTCTTGATAAGAACGACCGTCTAGATATAAAGAAAGCACTTTTCTTTCTAAATCGCTTAATAATTCAGATATTTTAGATTCTATGTCGGTATATTCTTCCTGACTTATAATCATTTCTTCAGGATCAGTTACCTTCGCTTCCGAAATAACATCTAATAATGTCCGATCAGATTCCTCGTCATAAATCGGTTTATCTAAAGACACATACGAATTTAACGGAATATGCTTTTGCCTGGTTGCTGTTTTAATAGCGGTAATAATTTGTCGAGTGATACACAGTTCAGCAAATGCTTTGAATGAAGACAGCTTGTCCTCTTTATAATCACGAATCGCTTTAAACAATCCAATCATACCTTCTTGAACAATATCTTCTCGATCGGCACCCACTAAGAAATAAGATCTCGATTTCGCGCGAACAAAGTTCTTATATTTGTGAATCAAATATTCTAGAGCGTCAGTATTACCTTTTCGAACTAACTCAACGATTGCCTCATCTTCTAAATCACGAAATGTAACGTCGCCTACACTTACGAAGCCTGCTTCCACCTTGATCCCTCCGACCGCTATTTATTTAGCAATATTATACAGTAAAAAGACAAAGAGCGTCAATGCTTCAACGCTCTCCTCTTCTTAATTTTTCTAACTTTTCTGTAATATCCTTACTAAATATCTTTCGCATAGCAGGTTGCTTTTCTTTTGTGTCTTGTGTACGCCTTCTTACTTGTTGCTCCATCGCTTGTACTTCCAGCTCTAATTCCCGTGCAGATTTCCGGAGCGCACCTTGAGCAAATATAACCCATTGTTCCGTATAATCAGAAGTCGCAACATATATTTGCGTATTTATATTTCTAAGCTCAATTGCAAGTTGCTCTATCTTTTCATCTGCAGTTTGATTCTTCCTCGTGAATATAACTTCCACACGCGATTGTTTCATCTTTTTTTCAATACCGTGGACTGTATAAGCATCAAAAACGATCATTACCTTTGTACCTGTGTAACCTTGGTAATCCGCCATCTTATCAATCAGTGCATCTCTTGATGATTGCAAATCTACATCCCGTAGTTTTTTCAAGTCTCCCCAAGCTCCAATAATGTTGTAACCGTCAACGATTAAAATATCGTTCATTTTTTATTTACCAATTTCGTTACGTTTACGATATACCTCATACATTAACAAACTTGCGGCCACTGAAGCATTTAAGGATGTAACTTTACCAACCATCGGTAAAGTAATTAAGAAATCACATTTTTCACCAATAATACGGCTCATACCTTTTCCTTCACTTCCAATTACTAATCCAATTGGCATTTTACCATCTAAATTACGATAATCCGTTTTCCCTTTTGCATCTGTACCAGCAATCCAAAGTCCACGTTCTTTTAATTCATCGATTGTACGAGATAAATTCGTTACACGTGCAACAGGAATATATTCAATTGCCCCGGTAGATGCTTTCGCAACTGAAGCTGTAAGTCCCACAGCTCTTCTTTTCGGAATAATAATTCCATGAGCTCCTGTTGCATCCGCAGTACGCATAATAGAACCGAGGTTATGCGGGTCTTCAATTTCATCTAAAATTAAGAAGAACGGATCTTCATTGCGCTTCTCTGCTACTTTGAATAGATCTTCTAGCTCAGCATATTGATATGCGGCCACTTGAGCAATTACACCTTGATGGTTCCCCTCAACTAATTGATCTAATTTCTTTTTTGGTGCATGTTGTAAAATAATCTTATTTTCTTTCGCTAGCGCTAGTACAATTTGTACTTGTCCTTTGGCAGCACCTTCTGCGATCCAAATTTTATTAATATCTCTCCCTGATCGTAACGCTTCAATTACAGGGTTACGTCCAATAATATATTCACTACTCATGATGATGTGCCCCCTTCCTTTTCTTCTAAAACAGCAATTGCCTTATATACAATTTCGTCTAATCTTTCACGATTATTTAATAAGTGATGATAGCCAATCAGCGCTTCAAAGGCTGTACTATGTCGGTATGTTTGTACATCCGTATTTTTCGGAACAGTACCTGAATTTGCATTACGCCCTCTTCTCAGTACTGCCTCTTCTTCCTCAGTTAAAAATGCTGTCTCTAATAAATGATAAACAACTTTCGCCTGTGCTTTTGCCGAAACAAAGCTTGTCCCTAATCGATGCAACTGATTAGGACGAACCTTTCCTTTTTGAAGTAGGTGATAGCGGATATATTGTTCATATACCGCATCACCCATATATGCTAACGCTAAGCTGTTTAATTGCTTTGCATCAATCATTCTTATCCTCTTTTCCATCTTGTACCTTGAGCGGTATCTTCTAAAATAATGTTGCGGTCTTTTAAATCATCGCGAATTTGATCTGATAATGCAAAATCACGATTTTTACGAGCTTCAATACGTTTTTGAATAAGCGCCTCAATTTCTTCATCTAGTAACTCTTCTTGTGCTAATTCTAACCCTAAAATATCAAATAATGTTTCAAGTTGTTTTACGTATGCTTCAATTACCACTGTAGACGTATGTTCTTCCAGTAAATATTGATTTGCATGATTTGCTACATTATATAACTCAGTGATTGCATTAGCAGTATTGAAATCATCATTCATCGCTTCTTCAAATGCAGTTTGGAATTTTTCCAGATCAGCTAACCATTTCTCATTATGATCTGTTAAATCCGTACTACTTTCCATACGGTGTTTCAAATTACCGTAAGCTGTTTTAATTCTTTCCAGTCCGTTATTTGTGCTTCGTAATAACTCTTCACTGAAATTAATTGGGTGACGATAATGTACTGATAGCATAAAGAATCTAATTAACTGCGGATCATATTGCTTAATGATATCGTGAACTAAAATGAAGTTCCCAAGTGACTTAGACATTTTTTCATTATTAATATTAATATATCCATTGTGCATCCAATAACGTGCAAATGTTTTTCCTGTTAGCGCCTCAGACTGTGCGATTTCATTCTCATGATGAGGAAATGCCAAGTCTTGACCACCGGCGTGAATATCAATTGTATCCCCTAAGTATTTACGCGCCATTGCCGAGCATTCGATATGCCAGCCTGGACGACCTTGACCCCAAGGGCTCTCCCAGAAGATTTCTCCTTCTTTCGCAGCTTTCCATAGTGCAAAATCAAGAGGGTCTTGTTTCTTTTCTCCTACTTCAATACGCGCACCGTGACGTAAGTCCGCGATCGGTTGATGCGATAACTTACCGTACCCTTCGAATTCCTTCGTTCTAAAGTACACATCCCCTTCTGATTCATATGCATATCCTTTATTCACAAGTTCTTGAATAAATTCAATAATAATATCCATATTTTCTGTTACACGCGGATGAACTGTTGCATGTTTGCAACCTAGTGCCGTTACATCTTCAAAATACGCTTCCACGAAACGGTCCGCAATTGTCGGCACATCTTCGCCTAACTCATTTGCCGCTTTAATTAATTTATCATCTACGTCAGTAAAGTTAGATACATACTGCACATCGTATCCTTTATATTCTAAATAACGGCGCACTGTATCAAATACCATAGGTGGTCTTGCGTTCCCGATGTGAATATAGTTATAAACTGTAGGTCCGCATACATACATCTTTACCTTATTTTCTTCTAATGGAATAAACTCTTCCTTTTGACGTGTTAACGTATTATAAATGTGAATAGTCATTTTTATCCTTCCTTTCTACCTTTACTTCAAGTTGTTTTTTCAATTTATCAAGTTCTACTTCCATGACCTTTAATTTATCAAAAATTGGGTCTGGAAGGTCGGAATGATTCAATTCTTGACCAATCTTTACGCCATTTTGAATAACGACTCGGCCAGGTATACCTACAACTGTAGAATGTGCAGGGACTTCTTTTAATACGACAGAACCTGCTCCAATTTTAGAATTCTCTCCAACTGTAATAGAACCTAGTACTTTAGCACCCGTTGCAATTAATACATTATCTTGAATTGTAGGGTGCCTCTTTCCCTTTTCTTTACCTGTACCACCTAATGTAACTCCTTGGTAGATCGTTACATTATCACCAATTTCGCACGTTTCTCCAATTACAACCCCCATTCCATGGTCAATGAAAAAACGACGACCAATTGTTGCTCCTGGATGAATCTCAATGCCAGTAAAGAAACGACTAACTTGTGAGATCCAACGTGCAATAAAGAAGAAATTCTTTTTATAAAAAGCATGTGCAATTCGATGGGCCCAAACTGCATGTAATCCAGAGTAAGTCAAAATGACTTCGAAATAACTTCTTGCCGCTGGATCCTGTTCAAAAACGACTTCAATATCTTCCCGAAGCCTCTTAAACATCGACGTTCCCTCCCCTTTATGGGCTGCTTTTTCGAGTGAACTAACTCCCTACTTATCCCCCTAAATCTTTATACACGTGGATAAGACTTATACTCATACCAATTTTACGGTATAAAAAAAGACGCCTCTGTCATATTGACAGAGACGCCTTATAAGCGCGGTTCCACTCTGTTTAGGCTAAAAAAGCCTCAAACTCATCTCTGATAACGGTGTACACCGCTTCTGCTTACTTTACGCCCTAAGACGTTTTGCAAAGCAATTTGCTGTTCAGCAGAAGACTCGAAGGGGCATTTCAAAAATCCGCTTATAAACCACTTCCAGCCTAAAGGTGGTTCTCTCTGTAAAAAGCCTGATTTTCTACTTCTCCTTCTCGTCGCTTTTCCTTATTAGGTTTTAAGTATACTTATTATATTTCTAAACCTAGAAAATGTTAACCAATTACTTTTTGAAGACGATTTAAAACTTTTTCTTTTCCAAGAAGTGCAATAGCATTAGGAAGCTCTGGGCCATGTGTTTGACCAGTAGTTGCAACACGGATTGGCATAAATAAGTTTTTACCTTTATGACCTGTTTCCTTTTGAACTGCTTTAATAGCCGCCTTAATTGCTGCCGGTTCCATAGCTTCTAGTGCTTCTACTTGACCAGCAAATGCACGAAGTACTTCTGGTACTTGTTCACCTTTTAATACTTCTTGTCCTTCTTCTTCATAATCAACGTGATCTTTGAAGAACATTTCAGAAAGCTCTACAATTTCAGCTCCAAAGCTCATTTGTTCATGATATAACGCAATTACATCACGAATCCAAGCTTGTTCTTGTTCACTTAAAGTTTCACCTATACGTCCAGCCTTCACTAAATGCGGTAAGCTTAATTCTACCACCGTATCTAAATCTTGCTTTTTCATATATTGGTTGTTCATCCATTTTAGTTTTTGAGAATCAAATAATGCAGGTGATTTTGATAAACGAGCTGCATCAAACATTTTGATAAACTCTTCTTGAGAGAAGATTTCTTCTTCCCCTACTGGCGACCAACCTAGTAGTGCAATAAAGTTAAAGATTGCTTCTGGAAGATATCCAAGCTCTTTATATTGCTCAATAAATTGAATAATAGATTCATCACGCTTACTTAATTTTTTACGGCTTTCATTTACAATTAAAGTCATATGACCGAATTGCGGAATATCCCAACCGAAAGCTTCATAAATCATCATTTGTTTTGGCGTGTTTGAAATATGGTCATCACCACGAAGTACGTGTGTAATTTCCATTAAGTGATCATCTACTGCTACTGCAAAGTTATAAGTTGGAATCCCATCTTTTTTCACGATAACGAAATCACCGAAATCATTTGAATGGAATGCAACTTCATCTTTTACAATATCTTTAAATGTGTAATCACGGTCAGCTGGTACGCGGAAACGAATACTTGGAATACGTCCCTCAGCTTCAAATTCTTTCACTTGCGCTTCAGTTAAATCACGGTGGTTACCTGCGTAACGAGGTGTTTCACCACGAGCAATTTGCCCTTCGCGTTCTGCTTCTAGCTCTTCTTCTGTCATATAACATTTGTAAGCTAAACCACGCTCTAATAAATCTTCATATAACTTTTTATAAATATCTAAACGCTCTGTTTGACGATATGGTCCAAATTCACCACCAACATCAACACCTTCATCCCAGTCCATACCGAGCCATTTTAAGTATTTTAATTGGCTTTCTTCTCCACCAGCAACATTACGTTTTACATCAGTATCTTCAATACGAATAATAAACTTACCATCTTGATGACGAGCAAATAAATAATTAAATAATGCCGTACGCGCATTTCCGATATGTAAGTGTCCTGTTGGACTTGGCGCATAGCGCACTCTCACTTGCTTTTCCATAATTGGTACACCTTCCATTCTTAATGTCAACACATTCTATAATTGTACACCAAAAAAATGTGATTATCCATCTTACGAATTAAAAACCATTATTTTTTCTGTAATAAAACAACTGCTTGAGAAGCAATTCCTTCTTCTCTACCTGTAAATCCTAGTTTTTCTGTTGTTGTTGCCTTTACATTGATATTATCAATAGACGTTTCTAATAGTTCACTAATGCGTTTACGCATACTTTCAATATGTGGTGCCATTTTTGGCTTTTGAGCAATAATTGTACAATCTAAATTCCCTAATTCATAACCTTGTTCACGCACAAATCCCCAAACCTTTTGCAATAATACAGCTGAATCAGCATCTTTAAAGGCAGGGTCTGTATCAGGAAAATGCTTCCCAATATCTCCTGCTGCAATTGCACCTAAACACGCATCCGCGATTGTATGTAACAATACATCTGCATCAGAGTGACCGATTAATCCTTTCTCATGTGGAATTGTAATTCCGCCAATAATTAACGGTCTACCTTCCGCGAATTCATGCACATCAAAACCTTGTCCAATTCGAAACATTTTTTACATCCTCCTCGAGCTAAACTACTGAGCTTTATGACTCTATATTATATCGCTATCCTTATAAAGAAAAGCCCGGCCTTTGCCGAGCTTCTCTTCGCTATAATCATTGCTATCATTTCTTTTGAACGTGAAGAAAACTTTCAGCAATTAGTAAATCCTCTGGAGTCGTCACTTTAATATTATAGTAACTCCCCTCTACTACACCTACTTGCTTCCCAATACGTTCTACGAGACTTGCATCATCTGTACCAAGGAAACAACTCTGCTTCGCACTTCTATGAGCTTCTAACAAAAGAGAAACAGAGAACCCTTGCGGTGTTTGTACAGCTGTCAGCTGAGATCTTTCTACTGTTTCTACAACAACACCCTGCTCTACTTTCTTAACAGTATCTTTCACTGGCACCGCACAAATGGAAGCTCCATATTTTTCTGCTGCAGTTAATACATCTTGGATCACTTTATTCGTTACGAATGGGCGCGCACCGTCATGTACAAGAACATACTCAACATCACTCGTATGCTGAATCGCATTATATACACTATCTTGTCTTTCAGCTCCACCTTGAATAAATTGTACTGGCTTTGCAACCGGATACTTCTGCATTAACTCTTCAAAATACGGACGCTCTTCTTCGTTAATTGCCATAATAATATTTTTACATGCTTTATCCTGTTCGAAAGCACGTAACGTATGCACAATAATCGGTACTTCATTAATAAGTAAGAACAACTTATTTTTGCCAGCACCCATCCGCTTTCCTTGACCAGCTGCTGGAATAATTAATGTATACATATTAATAATCCTCTACTTATAATGCTTTTTCTAATAATTTACGTTTGGCAAAAATCATGCGCCCAGCCGACGTTTGTAACACACTCGTAACGAGTACATCGAGTTGTGAGCCTACATATTCTCTACCATCTTCTACTACAATCATCGTGCCGTCATCTAAATATGCTACACCTTGATTTTGTTCTTTTCCATCTTTTACAACATAAACACTTAGTTCTTCACCTGGGAGTACAACAGGTTTAATTGCATTAGCTAAATCGTTAATGTTTAACACCGTTACCCCTTGTAATTCAGAGACTTTGTTTAAGTTGAAGTCATTCGTTACTACCGTTCCACCAGTGATTTTCGCTAACTTTACAAGTTTGCTATCCACTTCTTGAATATCGTCGAAATCACCTTCATAAATTTCTACCGGAATCGGCATCTCTTTTTGAATACGATTTAAAATATCTAATCCTCTACGGCCACGATTACGTTTTAAAGCATCAGAAGAATCGGCAATGTGCTGAAGTTCTTCTAACACGAATTGTGGAATGACAATTGTTCCTTCTAAAAACTTTGTTTGGCAAATATCAGCAATACGTCCATCGATAATTACACTTGTATCGAGAATTTTCCAATGCGCTAAAGATTCTTCTACCTCATTTTCTGGTTCTTCATTCTCACTATTATTATTTTTCTTCTTCCCACGTTGTGGTAATGTAAATAATCCTAGCAATTCATTCCTCTTTTTAAACCCTACTTGGAATCCTAAATATCCTAGTAAAAGAGTAAAGAACACTTGCAACACTGTACTAATAACTGGAATTGTAAATTCACGAATTGGTATTAAAATTAAATACGCAACAATAAGCCCAGAGATTAAACCTAATGTACCAAACAAAACATCTGCTACAGGCGCTTTTACAAGAGCCTCTTCAATATGCTTAATAAGTTGAACAATATAATCTACAAGCCAAAATGTTGTTAAAAATAAAATAATTGCACCAATAATTGCACGAACATACGATCCTTCCAATAATGGAACAGCACCGATGTCTAATACATTAATAACTTTTGGGATTAAGTAAATCCCTAACGCCCCCCCGATTACTAAAAAGAAGAGCTGTACAATCCGTTTTAACATCCAACCACCTCCTACTCATTATTAACCATTGTTTCGCTAATCAAAACGCCGAATGCAAAAGCGGACGTGTTTTTTTATAAATAGTTTTATTTACCAATATATCATATCATATACCAAAAATGTTCTAGTGTCGTTATATTATAGAATCAATGTAATATTCTTAATTGTGTCTACTCATATAGAGATGCTCTTGAATTCTTTTTAGACCTTCTCGTATTTTCTTCGCCCTGACTTCTCCAATTCCTTCCACATCATCTAATTCATTAATAGTTGCACGACAAACACCTTGCAAAGTTTTAAATCGATTAATTAAATTTTCAATGATAAGTGGTGGAACACGCGAAATTTTGCTTGTGATTCGGTATCCTCTCGGCGTCACACTTTCTTCTAAACTCGTTTGTCCTGGGTATCCAAGCAATTTAACTAAATCACTGTCCTCTAGAAGTTGTGTATTCGCAAGTTCTTGTAACTTTTTCAAAATTTGATGATGGTCTTGTGTTTTTTCTTGATAGTAATCTTTAATTAATAGCGCTGCCTCTGCTTCTAAGTCGGCTAATAGTTCCGTAAGTTGTAAACGAATTAACCTACCTTCTGTTCCCAATTCATGAATATAGCTCAATATTTCATTTTTAATACGTAGTACCATTTCAACACTATGTAAAACATGGACTACCTCGGACATTGTAACAACCTCTTCAAATTCTAGAATGCCCAAATTCGTAATCCCATCATTCCATACAGCCTTATATTTTTCTAACGTTTGGATAGCTTGATTCGCCTTTGTTAAAATAACGCCTATATCTTTTAGTGTATAACGTAAATTCCCTTGATATAGCGTAATTACGTTACGTCTTTGTGAAATAGCCACAACAAGGCTGCCTGTCTGCTTTGCTACACGCTCCGCCGTTCGGTGGCGCATACCTGTCTCAATAGAGTCAATAGATGACTCTGGAACTAACTGTGCGTTCGAAATCAAAATTTTACTTCCCGTTTCATTTAAAATAAGTGCCCCATCCATTTTTGCTAATTCATATAAACTAGCTGGAGAGAATGCACAATTAATATGAAAACCTCCATCAACAATACTTTTAATCTGTTCATTATATCCAAGAACAATTAATCCCCCTGTTTGTGCGCGAAGTACATTATCTATCCCTTCGCGCAGTGGTGTTCCCGGGGCCACAAGTTGTAAAATATTAATCATACTTTTGACACGTTGCTTGTTTTCTTCCATAGCCTAGCCTCCTAATGTCAAACGAAGTGCTTCTCCTAAATTAGATACACCAACTACCTCAATCCCATCTGGAATTGTCCATCCTCCCAAATTTTTTCTAGGAATAATAGCGCGTTGAAATCCTAATTTAGCTGCTTCTTGTACACGTTGTTCAATTCTTGATACTCTTCTTATTTCTCCAGTTAATCCTACTTCTCCTATTACTGCATCGGTTGGTGCCGTAGATTTATCTCTAAAACTTGAAGCTATACTTAAAGCGACAGCTAAATCAATTGCTGGTTCATCTAACTTCAAACCACCTGCTACTTTTAAATATGCATCCTGATTTTGCAATAATAAGCCTGTTCTTTTTTCTAGCACTGCCATAATAAGCGATACACGGTTATGATCAATTCCCGTTGCCATTCTTCGAGGGTTTCCAAAACTAGTAGGGGAAATTAATGCTTGTATTTCTACTAAAACTGGTCTTGTTCCTTCCATTGAGGCAACCACTGTTGATCCTGCAACCCCAACTGGTCTTTCCTCAAGAAAAATTTCAGAAGGGTTTAATACTTCTGCAAGGCCAAGCTCTTTCATTTCAAAAATACCCATTTCATTCGTAGAACCAAAACGATTCTTTACTGCTCGCAAAATGCGGTATGTATGATGACGGTCTCCTTCAAAGTAAAGAACTGCATCGACCATATGTTCTAACATACGAGGTCCTGCAATCGCTCCCTCTTTTGTCACATGTCCAACGATAAAAATAGGGATTCCTTTCGTTTTTGCAAGTTTCATTAATTCTGCTGTACATTCACGAACTTGTGCCACACTTCCCGGTGCTGATGTTACTTCAGGTAGATGTATTGTTTGAATAGAATCAATAACAACAAAGGCTGGGTTCACCTCTTCAATATGTGTTGCAATTCGCTGTAAGTCCGTCTCTGATACAACAAATAGATTACTACCATTTACATGTAAACGATCCGCACGCAGTTTAATCTGTTTTGCTGATTCTTCACCCGATATATATAGGACATCATAGGAAGAATCCGCTAATTGTGATGATATTTGTAATAGTAACGTTGATTTTCCAATCCCGGGGTCCCCACCAATCAGTACTAAGGATCCATCTACAATCCCGCCACCAAGTACACGGTTAAATTCTTGAAATTTTGTTTCAATACGCGCCTCAGACTTTGTTTCCACTTCTGTTAGACGTCTTGGTTTTGTTACTTCTGTTTGAATTGCATTCGCATAATTAAGGCGCCTTGATGATACAACCGGTTCCATCTCTTCAACAAGCGTATTCCATTGACCACATCCAGGGCATTTCCCCATATATTTTGGTGACTGATACCCACACTCTTGACATGTGAATTTTGTTTTCTTTTTAGCCATATCGTTTTATATCTCACTTCACTTTCATCTATAAACAATTTATCCTTATCGTACAAGAAAGAGGGCTATCTCGTAGCCCTCTTAGTTTGTCTATACTTATTTTACCTTTTCAGCACTATGAATGACAAATGATTCTCCTTCAACATCAAAGATAACTTTTTGTCCTTTCTCAATAGCACCTTTTAAAAGTTCTTCCGATAGTCTATCTTCTACATGTTTCTGAATTGCTCTACGAAGCGGACGAGCACCGTACTCTCGGTCAAACCCTTTATCAGCAATAGCCGAAATCGCTCCTTCTGTTAAATGCAATTCAATTTCTTGCTCTTTTAAGCGATTTACTAACTGATTTACCATAAGTGTTACAATCTCTTGAATATGTTTTTTCTCAAGCAT
This sequence comes from Bacillus cereus group sp. BfR-BA-01350, assembly GCF_022663775.1. Taxonomy (NCBI): domain Bacteria; kingdom Bacillati; phylum Bacillota; class Bacilli; order Caryophanales; family Bacillaceae; genus Bacillus; species Bacillus cereus group sp. BfR-BA-01350. Next base: position 4,727 of record NZ_JAKUGD010000020.1, on the reverse strand, counting down.
ATGGAACACGATAATTTCATCAATACGGTTTAAGAATTCTGGACGGAATGCCTTTTTCAGTTCATCCATTACTTTACCTTTCATATCTGAATAATCGCGGCTCTCATCTTGTACGTTAAATCCAAGATGTTTATTACGTTTTAACGCTTCTGCACCAACGTTAGATGTCATAATAACAATTGTATTACGGAAATCAACTGTACGCCCTTTAGAATCTGTTAAGCGACCATCTTCTAATACTTGTAGTAAAATGTTAAACACATCAGGATGAGCTTTCTCTACTTCATCTAATAAGACAACTGAATATGGCTTACGGCGAACCTTTTCTGTTAATTGTCCACCTTCTTCATACCCAACATATCCTGGAGGAGATCCAACTAAACGAGAAGTAGAATGCTTCTCCATGTACTCAGACATATCGATGCGAATCATTGCATCCTCATCACCGAACATAGATTCTGCCAACGCTCTTGCTAGCTCCGTTTTACCTACACCTGTTGGTCCTAAGAAAATAAATGAACCAATCGGACGTTTCGGATCTTTCAAACCTGCTCTAGCACGACGAACAGCTTTCGCTACAGCTACTACCGCTTCATCTTGACCAATAACACGATCGTGAAGAATCGATTCTAAGTTTAATAATTTATCAGTCTCTGTTTGTGCAAGCTTAGAAACCGGGATACGAGTCCACGTAGAAACAACATTTGCAATATCTTCTACTGTCACTTCTGAGTTTTCTTTTCCTTGTTGCTCTTTCCATTGACGCTTCGTATCTTCTAACTTCTCACGTAAACGTTGTTCCATATCACGTAAGGAAGCAGCTTTTTCAAACTCTTGACTTTGTACAGCTGCATCTTTTTCTTTTCTAATTTCCTCAAGCTTCACTTCAAGCTCTTTTAGATTTGGTGGTGTTGTATAAGAGCGTAAGCGAACCTTTGAAGCAGCTTCATCAATTAAATCAATTGCTTTATCTGGTAAGAAACGATCTGTAATATAACGATCTGAAAGCTTTACAGCTGCATCAATTGCATCATCTGTAATAGATACGCGGTGATGTGCCTCATAACGATCGCGTAAACCTTTCAAAATTTGAGTTGATTCATCTAAACTTGGCTCATCAACGTGAATTGGTTGGAAACGTCTCTCTAAAGCTGCGTCTTTTTCAATATATTTGCGATATTCATCTAACGTTGTCGCTCCAATACATTGTAACTCTCCACGAGCTAAAGATGGTTTTAAAATATTCGATGCGTCAATAGCACCTTCTGCGCCACCTGCACCAATTAATGTATGAAGTTCATCAATAAATAGAATGATATTTCCTGCTTGGCGGATTTCATCCATTACTTTCTTCAAACGGTCTTCAAATTCACCACGGTATTTCGTTCCGGCTACCACTGTACCCATATCTAGTGTCATAACACGCTTATCTCTTAAAGTTTCAGGAACTTCATTATTTACGATTTGTTGTGCTAATCCTTCTGCAATTGCCGTTTTACCTACACCAGGCTCCCCAATTAATACAGGATTGTTTTTTGTTCTACGGCTTAAAACTTCAATTACACGTTGAATTTCTTTACCACGTCCAATAACAGGGTCTAAACGATTTTCACGTGCAACAACTGTTAAATCACGTGCTAAGCTATCAAGTGTTGGTGTATTTGCATTTGTTGAAGAACCACCTTGATGACCTGAACTTGCTTCATTACTTCCAAGAAGTTGCAATACTTGTTGTCTTGCCTTATTTAAGCTAACACCTAAGTTATTTAAAACACGTGCTGCTACCCCTTCACCCTCGCGGATTAAACCAAGTAAAATATGTTCTGTTCCAACGTAAGAATGACCTAATTTACGAGCTTCATCCATAGACAGCTCAATAACCTTTTTAGCACGCGGTGTATAATGTACAGTTTGAGAAGCTTCTGTTCCGCGTCCGATTAACGCTTCTACTTCTTTTTGAACTTTCTCCGGGCTTAATCCAAGAGCAATCAACGCTTTTGCTGCAATTCCTTCACCTTCGCGTACAAGCCCAAGTAAAATATGTTCTGTTCCAATATTGTTATGCCCAATACGAATCGCTTCCTCTTGAGATAAAGCTAATACTTTCTGTGCTCTTTCTGTAAATCTTCCAAACATCATAGAAATCGCCTCCTACTTGCGCTTAGTTTTTTTCAATACGTAATCGCTCACGGATTAAGGTTGCTCTTCGATAATCTCTTTCTTCTGGCCCTAAAGGTCCTCCTGCATATTGTTGTAAAATGCCTGGTTGTGTAAGAACCATTAGCTCAGTCAAAATATTTCTCGATATACCTTTTATATATCCTAAATCAATACCAAGTCGTAAATCTGATAAGCAATTGGCTGCTTCCGCAGATTGAATTAAACGACTGTTGGCTAGTATGCCATAAGAGCGATAAACTTTATCTTCAAGCTCAATACTTGAATTTTGTACAATTAATTCTCTAGCCATTTTTTCTTGCTGTATGATTTGTTGAATGACACTCTTTAAATCTGCAATAATATCTTCTTCAGATTTTCCTAGCGTCATTTGGTTTGACACTTGAAATATATTACCTAACGCTTCGCTACCTTCACCGTATATTCCTCTTACTACTAACCCTAATTTTTGAATTACTTGTATAATACGGCTAATTCTTTTCGTTAAAACGAGCCCTGGTAAATGGATCATTACGGAAGCCCTAAGTCCTGTACCAACGTTAGTAGGGCAGCTCGTAATATATCCAAGTGATTCATCAAAAGCATATTCAACCTCTTTCTCAATCCAATTATCTATTTGATTGGCACTTTGAAGGGCCTCTGATAACTGCAATCCTGAAAATAAGCACTGAATCCGAATATGGTCTTCTTCATTCAGCATAACACTAATATGTTCGTTTTCTGACAATAAACACGCTCCATATTCTGTTCCTGCAAGGTTGGGACTAATTAAATGCTTTTCAACTAATACTCTCCTTTGAAGAGGCGTTAATTCATTCATTTTTAATAGTTCAAACTCTCCAAAAGGTTCTACTGTTTTATTTATAAATTCCTTTTTAAATAATTCTTGAATCTGTTTAGCTTCTTCTTCGTTTTGCATAGTAGAGAATTGATATTTTTTAAAATTACGAGCCAAACGAATTCGACTACTTAAAACAATATCAGAATCAGGGCCATCTCCCTTCATCCATGGACTAATCGCTTCATTCATAATTTTGTCCAGTGACATAGAACTATTCCCCCTCTCTATGCTCACTAAGCTGAGTTTCAAGATTTCTAATTTTATCCCTTACTTCAGCAGCTTTCTCAAATTCCTCTTTCTGTACGTATTGTTTCAGAATGAGTTTTAGTTCATCTAATTCTTTCTTTAAGTGAATATTTCCTTCTATACGCTTCGGAATTTTTCCACAATGATCTGTATGCCCGCCGTGAAGACGTTTTAATAACGGCTTTAAATGTTCCTTAAATGTATCGTAACAAGAAGCACATCCAAAGCGTCCTACCTTTGTAAGTTGCTCATATGTCATTTTACAATTTGGACATCTTAATATATTTGTGTTCGAAAATCCGCTTTTTTCTTCTTCAAACATTGTTGATTCACCGTGTAATAACCCAGCAAATAAATCATGGAATGAAAAGTTAGACTGCGATGATTGAAAGAAAGACGTATAGCCACTTTGTTCTGCACATTGCTCACAAAGATGAACTTCCGCCTTCTTTTCGTTAATTACTTTTGTATAATGTAAAGTTGCTGGTCTTATATTACAGTTTTGACAAGTCATCACTATCCCCACCTTTACAACAGGAACGATCTATCTCATAGTACTTTTCATACATTACTAGACTGTTCACTTTCCTTTATTCGTTTACAAAAGTGCGTGTTCTTTTTTCAAAACTTCTACAATATTTAACTGCCTTATCTTTTAGTTATTATTCTTTTACAAAAGCTGTATTTATTTATATTTCAGTGTTCTTAACATTGCGCATAATATTCGAGCCCTAAGTTCATCTCGAGAAGGAACATCCATTGATAATACAGAACGATCTAGTACGCTTAACATAAGTTTAGCTTCACGATTCGTTATGATTCCCTCTTCTATTAAACGTATAATCATACTCTCTGCATTTCCTTGCGCAACGCTATGATCAATCATATGAAGCATTTGATCAATAATGTCTATATCGTCATGCAGTTTGACTTTTATAATGCGAATGTAACCTCCTCCACCACGTTTACTTTCTACTACAAATCCTCTTTCTAACGTAAAACGGGTATTGATTACATAATTGATTTGAGATGGTACGCACTCGAATCGATCCGCAATCTCATTTCTCTTGATTTCAATCACATTATTATTACTTAAGTCAATAACTTGCTTTAGATATTGCTCAATGATATCAGATATATTTCTCATTTATCCGCCACCTTTATTGACTTTGACTATCTTTGACTTTAATTATATACGTATTAATAAAATTTGCAACTCTTTTGCTTATTTACTATCCTAGCCACATTCCCCTGTATTTAATCAAAATAATTATTATTTAAATACATTTTTTATTACTATGGATTATAAAAGAAAACACGAAAAAACACGAGTCATTTGACTCGTGTTTAGTTGCTTGGCGACGTCCTACTCTCACAGGGACAAGGTCCCAACTACCATCGGCGCTAGAGAGCTTAACTTCCGTGTTCGGTATGGGAACGGGTGTGACCTCTCTGCCATCAT
>NZ_JAKUGD010000019.1:0-58762 GCF_022663775.1 Bacillus cereus group sp. BfR-BA-01350 | reverse complement strand
CATAAAAGAATTAAGGCAAAATTAAAGGGTATGAGCCCAGTACAATACCGGGCTCATACCCTAGAGGCTGCCTAATGAAACGACCTGTCTAACTTTCGGGGGTCACTTCATAATTGGAATCGGCTTTTTGATTCTATGATACTTCTACATATGTTGAACTAGCTGTAATATAGAAGACACTGCTTTTTGAGTTTTTCACTTTATATTGCGGTGAACCATCCACTGATACTTTATCAATAATTGTAAATCCTAATCCTGCATCAACGGTACCTACGACATCTTTATCCTGCCAAGATGGAGATTCATAGAAACGTAAATTGTCCACTTTAGAAATGACCCTTTTACCAGTCATGGTAGAAGCATCTGTCCCATTGTAACGGATATATGAGGAGTCACAATAAATCCATTGGTTACCACCAAGGTTTAACCAGTTTCCTAATTTACCCCATACTTTATAAGCCTCTCCTTTTTGTAGTTTACGAATAACACTATTATCTGTTGATGGTCCAGAACGAAGATTTACATTGTATCCCTCAATATACGCAACACCATTCACCTGTACTGTGCCAGGTATTTCATTTGGTTTCTGTGGTTTTGCATCCACCGTAACAGAGTTCCCGTTATAAGCCTTTAACACGTCTGCTCGGAATTTAGCCTCTGATACACCATGACTACGAAGATAATCAAGTGGGTCTTCATGATCTGTACCACCTAATTTATAAGTAATATCCTTATGTGTCCATAATCCTTTAGAAGGATGAATATTTCGTTCCCGTAAGATTTCCCCTATCAACTCTACATATCGTTCGTAAGAACGTTTGAACTTCATCGGATCACTTGTTTCACACAATTCAACGTGAACAAATCTAGCATTAGCTGCTGGACCTGCACCCCATGCACGATATTTAGTAGATGCAATTTGAATCTTTTCATCCCAGTCAACTGCGTAGTGAACAAATGCCGAACGCCATGTACGAGACTCATATTTTTGAATATTAATAGCTGGAGCTTCTGGGGTAGCTGTAGAATGTGCTACAACACCTTCATAAGCGCCAACACCATTACGGTATGGTTGTTTTGGTAAATCAGTAATAATCAAGACCCTATCAGCAAATACGTTTGTTCCAATTGATAATACTAAAATCATAGCGACAACTATAGATGAAATATGTTTCCACTTCTTTTTCATTTTACATCGGCATCCTTTTTTATAATTTTTGTATGGTCAAATAATCCACTTGCTGACAACCCAATAATGATTCCTTGAAATATATTTATTTTGATATCTTGAGACAAAAATAAAACGCCTAGCATTATGCCAAGCGTTAAATTTAGTAACGGAACATATTTTGTTTGCATCCCAACTGTTTTTGCAATTTGTGATAATCCTACAACAACACCAATCATTACCGTAATTTCAAACATTACATACCACCTCCTTTCAAAAAGAAGGTCAGAGCCGCTCCAATAAGCCCACCAACAATAAGGCGTAAGATCCAAGTTGTATTAGCGCTAATCTTATCTAATTGCTTATTGATATTGATAATGTCTTTCTCGTTACCTGTTGTCCGCATTTCTAAACTTTTAATCTCTAAGCGAATGTCCTTAATATCTTGCTTTATTTCTTGAACATCACTTCTTACTTCTTGTAATCCTTCCACTTTGATCACCCCTTTTTAGACAATAAAAAAAGACCAGCTTATGGCTGCTCTGGTTTCTTATCAATTAATTGTTGAAGTAATAATTCTTCTAGACGTGCAATTCTGTCCTCTTGACTGGCTACTTGTGATTTTAGATATTCAATTTCATTATCCTGACTAGCAACTTTCGATTTAAGATTACTTAGTTCTTTCTCATGAACATCTTGTATAAACTTAATCTTTTGAGTAGCATCTAAATGGAGGGTTACAAGAGTGTACAGGTTGATTCCATCCCCCAAATCAGCATGGAAAGTTTCATCTGTATCCTCTAGGATAAGACCATACTGTAGAGGAATATCTCTTGTAGTGTGTAGCTTTCCTGTTCCCTCAGCTTCCTGTCTCATTTTGTAGAGTTTCTCTACATCACTTTTGAAATTATATTGCTTTACTTTCAAGCTCATAATTTTTTCTAAGGCATTAATCTCTAAATCACGAATATTGGACTTAATCTTACGAGATGAACGGTTTGTAAGACTTGTGTAACTTATATTCCCTGCTTGTAATCCTGCTGTTGGTGTATTTTCACCTACTGGGATAAGCTGTAATGCGCTCTGGTATCCTGAAACGTGCGAGCCTCTGATACGTATATATGCTAGGCGTAGATCAGCATTGTTGTTGTCATCTTGTAAAAGCATATTGTTACCTGAAGTTTTGTTCTTATTTTCAAAGTAGAAGTTACCATTCCCATTTCTAAAAGTATGATTTGTCCTTACAGTTGATAGGTGGTATCCGTTACCTTGCAGGTAAATGTTATTACCTGCTATAACTTCAAAATCTAGCGACGGCTGAATTTTAATAGAAGTATTTTGAGCTACCGTATCAGTCTTGATTACTATATCACCTTGACGAGAAGCTGAGATAGTTACAGTGTCCTTACCATATAAATGGACTTTCCCTCCCCAAGTCTGTTCTAATCCTGAACCATATAGGAATAAATTGGAATTACTATTATAGGATTCTACTACTCCTAGAGTTGAATAAGATTCTCGAAAGTTATCGTTTCCATTCCCATCAATGGGAGTTCTATGGTAGAGCGCTGTTGCCCCTTCAATACCACCTGATTTAGAACGCCCCATCACAAGAGCAGGCGTTATAGCTGTTCCATCTTGACTGTTAAAGAATTTCAATTCAGCTCTAGAAATATTTTTATCATAAAGCTCTAAGAACTGTTTATTGAGTTTAACGAAACGCTGTTCACTGTTAGGGGCAGTTTTAATAGTAACTCCAACTAGTTCTTGAGCTTTCAAGTGCTTCGCTTCAATGTATCCGTCAAGCATAATCTTACTAGCTTGAATCAATACGGATTGAGCTGTTTGGTTAATTGTTGATGCAAGATCACCTTTTTTGACTCGCAAGTTAATCTCATTACTCATTACAGATAACTGAGAAGTATGCGAATCTACAATAGTTTTACTTCCAAAGCGTCCATCGGAATCTGTTTTTGAGTAAACCTCTTTTTTTTCTGCCTTTAAGTCAATTCGGCTGGATTGCTGATTTATGCTTGTCTCAAGGGTTGATACCTTAGAGTTAAAGTCTGTGGTAGCTACTTTCTTAGCAATTTCTCCTACAAGTTGATCATAGTTAGCATAGTCTTTCGGGTTTTCCATAAATGCCGAAGGTGTAGCACCTTGTTGGAATTGTGGTTGAGATACCCAGATAAGTCCGTTTCTACGTATCCATATATAAGCCTCTACATGAGTAACAGCTTTTGAAGGAACCTCAGCAGTAACAGAAACAAGTGTCCATGCACCGTTATTCAACTTATCTTTTAGGTCTACACTACTAGTTGTAACTGTAGTTGAACCATTTAGGAACTTAATCTCCAAAGCTCCACCTTGATCTAAACCGTCCTTGTTATATGTAAAAAACCATGCAGATAATACTAGTTTTCCTGAGCTAGATGTAACAGGGAATAATTGACTAATACCTGTCCAAGCATTTACAGTTAGCCCCGTTGCTTGAATCTGAGCCGAATTATATCCATCATGTTGCCTTGCTGTTGTAGGCGTAACGGCTGATCCTGCTACAGTAGCTACTACTTTCCATTTGCTAAGACTCGGGGTTCTGGAAGTAATAATACCAGAGCTAGGGTTGATTGTCCTATCTTCAAAAGCGGAATTTATATATAAGTTTGTACTTCCCAGCCCCCCTACATAATCTTGCATTTGGGTATCAGAGACTTTAGAGCTGATCTGATTGTTCAATTGCGTAATCTCACTCGTATTCTTTTGAATTTGTGTAGTATGCTTTCCTTGCGTTGTACTAAGAGAAGCAATTGTGGCTTGATTGCTATCCACAGTTTGTTTAATCGCGTTAGTTTTCACTGTCAGATCATTAAGTCCATGCTGAGTAGAGAAGTCACTGGTAGATAAGTTCCACCCTGTAACACGGTCTCCTAATTCCACCTGAGGCATTCTATAGTATATGTCCCCATTATGGAATAAAGCTAAACGGAATCCACCTGAGACGATACCTGCTATCTTCGGCTTGATAGTTCTGATTATACGAGTCCACTTACCGGTTGTGATGTCTGCTAACTCTGCATTTGTAAGCTGTACATCTTGGAATTGTACTCGCACACCTGCCTCGTTGAAAAACTCTATGATGTAAGCATATTTAAACTTAAAAGTAGCTACGTTAGGAACTTTCATATAGGCACTGAACGTATACTCTTGGTTTAATGTTACAGAAAATTTTGTTGAGAACCCACTTATGATGCTATTAGGGGCTGTTTCCACTAGGTTAGTACGATTGAAGCGAATTACTCCTGCTCGCTTATCGTCATCCCATGGCATTTGAAAGCTCGTCACATCAGGATGAGGAAATTCCCAACCTACAGGTAATCCTGTATCTCTTTGTAGAAAGCTTGAGTTGTAAACTAAATTTGTCCCTACTATGCCCTTACCCTCGATAGCTGTAATAGTACTTTTCACACCATCCACACTTTTTTCAATCTCGTTTGTTTTCGATTGAAAAGCTCCTTGTGTTACTCCATCTTCAGGAGCAAGATTCCAAGATTCAAGTAAGTCTCCTAAGGTAACCATTATCCCTGTAAATGTTGCATCTACAGTAGTTGTATTACCAGTAGCGATATTTACACGTACTTCTTTTAAATTACCTGTGTAATTCGTTGTATCGAAAGGAATAGAAATTCGATTCCAACCATTTGTTACTACTTTTTGCTGAATAATAGCATAATAATGTTGATCTTTCCCGTTCTGATCATACGTGAATCTCATATATAGGCGCGGATATTCTGTTGTTGATGTTACAGCCTTTACATCAACATAACAGGATGCTATCCCCTTTTTCTTTATAAACTGATCTGGGCTTAAGTTTTGGTAGATATAAGCTGCATTGCTTGTTATTTGTAATCCTTTCTTAATACCTGATGCATCTGATATATTAACGTCAATAAATTTAAAAGTTGTTGAATTAGTAATACCATTCCATAAATTTTTTTCATTAGAAAAATCTGAGTTAATTACATAGTTTCGAACACTTACTTCTCGTTTTTCTATATTAGAGAGTTTTTCGGTAATCTTACCTGCTTCCTCTCTAATTTCAGTTGTCGTTTTTTTGAGTGACTTTGTATCAGATTGTATATCCGAAATCGTCTTTTTCGTGCCCTCCAGAGTTGATTCAACCGTATTTAATTTATTACTAATTTCACTATCTTTTTTTGTTAACGATTCAATGGATTGTTTAAACCTATCTGCAGTTTGTTCTGATTTAGTAACTCGTTCTGTAAGCTTTCCTTGTTCGTTTTGTACATTTGATACAGAAGTATTTATTCCTTTAATAGTAGTCTCAATTTCTACTGTTTTTTTAGTGAAATCAGTTGTGGATACTTGATCTTCTGGTGCTGGTGTCCATGCAGTTGATATTGTGCCAATTTCTAATTTAAGCTTTTCAATTAACACGTCCCCCGTGAAGTCACGTGCTAAAGCGTAAACTGAAATCTCTTTAATAGGTTTATCCATTACTACAGCACTCGCTGTGAACCTTTCCTGGTTATACTGTTTACCTAGTGTTAGGCGGTTTTCTACGCGACAACTCGGATAATGAAATGTATTGTCTGTGAAAGTAATCTTCACTTCGAAACCAGCCCATTTATTCGTTGTTCCCCATGCAGTAACTTTACCTGTAAACAGGAAACTCATAGCAAGATTCTTACCCTGCATTAAACTAGCTGCATCCTTTGCTAAATCAAAGTAGGTATGCTGCTTATTTTCCCCAGTCTTCACTGAATGTGATTTAGTAGCTGTTTCTAGTAATAAATTTCGCCCACCAACTTGAATATTATCAACTTGAGTTTTCAGATTAGAAATTGTCTGCTTCGTTCCATCTGCCGTTGATATAATCTCGTTCGTTTTACTTTCAAGCTGGGACAAACCATCATTAATTTTCGTTAACTCCGACTTCTCTGCTTTTTGTTTAAGAGCTTCATTTGTTTGACTAATAGATGTATTAATATCTTGGAACTTCTTAACGTTACCATTCTTATCAGTTTCATAGATTTGTTTTCCTATAAAACCATCTTTAATTTCATCTTTCGTATAAACGCCGGATTTATCAGCCTTATCTCTTAGTTGATTATTAATCCACGTTTGATCAACTTTGTCATTAACCTGCTTTTGAACCCCGACTATTTGTCCAGCTATTTCTTGAGCTTTACCTTCCACACTTAGAACCTTTTGATTTAATTCCGTTTTAGCTGTTTCAATATCTTTCTTAACATCCTTAATACTTTGTTGTAATGGAGCCGTATCTGGAACAACTGATTCCCATGCTGTACCTGTCCATATTTTTAAAATACCAGGCTTACCATTACTAATATCACGCCAGAGTGTTTTATTTGCTTTGAGATCAGTAGTAGGTGGTTTAACACTTTCTATAATATCTACAAGATTTTTCTCCATGTAATCTTGGGTTGCTTCTGCTAAGTCTTTAGCCGTTTTACTTTCCTGTTGAGCTTGTTTTGACTTGTTGATAGCATCTTGAATGTCTAGACCTTGATCTTTTACTTTGTCCTTTAAAGCATCAAACCACCCTTGAGGTACTTTATCTTGTAATGATGCTAAAATTTTTTGGTACATTCTGCGTAACTCTTCATTCGAGTCAATAATTTCACGATAATCACCAAACACATATTTATCTTGTGTAGGGTCTTTAAAAGATTCATCACCAGCGATAGCACGTGCTTCAAGGTACAACTTAGGTTTGAACCCTCTATCTATAATTCTGATTGTATCGCCTTCATTAATTAATTCATGTGCTAATCCAAATACTTGCCCTATACTTTGTGCTTGAACTTCGTAAGAAACAGAAGTATTTACACGTTTTTCTATTTCTGTTTTCATAAGAGTTTTAAGTCGTTCCGGAGTCATATCTTGATTCTCTGTCTCTGGGCTATAGAAGCCGAATTTATGTTGTCCTTTTTCATTCCAGCGCTGAAATGCACCGTCATCCACAAAGTAAGGTATGCCGTTATTTATTTCCGCAATAGTAATAAATTCTCCGCCTTCTTTTTTAACGAAGCCCAATAAGGCTGTACAAATATTTTGAGAGTTCTCAATACGCTTAATTCCCATTAAATCTTTACCAAGAGTTACTTCTTTTTTTGTATCTCGTCCTCGCTTCTTAACCATATCCACATATCGGCCAACGATTTGAGATCCTACAACTTCAGCACGATATTGAATTTCTAATTCAAATGAAGAAGCAATCTGTTTAAGAAATGTCAGTGGATCAGTAAATTCATCAATCGTCATAGAGTGTGATCCATTATGCTCCGTTTTACCTATTTTCCACTTCGTACCTGCGAGAGCTCTTCTCATGCATTCATTCAACGTTTTACCTTCAATTTTTTGCGGATTAATAATCCCTGCTTTAGCAAGCTGAATCCATTCACCAGATGCATAAGCAACCACTGATCTATCTTTAGAGTCTTTTTCCGCTTCAGTAATTACATATGGAACAATTCGACCATCACGCACTTCTTTTAACACTAAATTTTGTTGTAAAAGCGTTGTTGCATGTTCTGTATTATCAAACACCCTAAACTCTAATGTATCTATATTATTCTTGATTTCCCAATGGCGTTTATCATCCCAATAATCTTTTGGTTGTATAGCTGAAACGATTTGATTAGTTTTAAAATCAACAATATGTAAGATTCCACTTGGTGTTCTCATCTAAATCGCTCCCTATAACTTAATTTTGCTATTCCTATATTGGCTGGACGTACTATAATTTCATTCAGTCCTCTTTTTACAATAGGAAACGAACTGAATATGTCTTTCAATCCAATTACATTTTTTCCGTTAATTGTTACTAATGATCTTTCTGTATCTATTTGTATTTTGTCTCCTATATCAAAAATATAAGGAGTCTCATCTATAGTTAAGGTATTTATCTTCCAAAACTTAACATCTTCAATAAATGCAATATCAACTGGTGGATTAGAACCATAAACAATACATCCTACAGCTATCTTGGCTACTGGTCTAGCTGTCATAGGATTACTGTCAGACTCATCTCTCCATGTACGGACAAAACTAGCATCATCTATCTCCGTATTCTTTCGATATTTAGCAAAATAGAAACTCCATTCTTTGCCCCTGCGAGCTACTGCAACATGTCCTCTGAAGTCGTTAAATGTATCAGAATACATTCCCATTTCGTCAGAGATCCACTTTCTAGACCCTCCTGAATCAATAATTGCTTGTGCTGTTGTCATTTCATGGCTCATATAATCATCAGCCATCGCTAGTTCCACTACTATGTTATCATTAGCATCTAAGAGCATAACTACAGTTTTCCCCATTCTGTTCCAGTGTTCAGACTGAAAACTCATTTGCACATCAAGTCTAAAATCTTGGATAACACCGCCTGTATTAGGAATAGTTCTCTTCATAAAAGGACCATGCCACTCGGTATCTGTTCCCGTTCCGTATGAGTCAGGTGTAAAGGCGTACCCTTGCCAAACCTTCATAGCCCCTGAACTTTTGTAAATTCCTATTTGACCAGTTACAGCATTCCAAGTTGTTAAACTCTTCATTTCATCCCATATGAGCCGCTCATTTTGTTTCACAACACGAGTTTTAACCCCTGTGGGATAACCTAACCTAAAGTATTCGTCACCATTCCAGATATCAAGAAAAGGGCTCTGTGCTCCCACAGTTATATCAATAATGGGATTAGACTCTACAGAACCATTGTTACGTAATGAAGCTTTTAAGTCTCCCTTCTCAATAGCCAGTATTTTCTCTTGTACAGCTCCTAACTTATAAGGCATTGGACAAATAAATTTAATTGTTCCTGTACCAAGGGCTACAAATTCATCTGGATCAAAGCTATCATCTACAATTGCTAAATATGTTCTATGTGGTTCTATATCAAAAATAAGTTCTGCTGGTTGATCTGTTATTAACCACCCTGCAATTTCTTCTTTCAGCGTTTCTAAATCAGATCCATCAGGAACTATAATTCCCACAGGAATAGAAAGAACCCGAATTTCAGTTTGTGTGTTTAATAGTCTTGCACCAGGATACCCCGGAATACTTAATAAATTTCTTTTCAATGGTGCCCAAGTAGGTCTTTTCAAGCCTTTTGCAATTTGGACAAATTCTTTACGTTCGTTGTTAAATGTAAAAGAGCTCATTTTGACACCCCATTTCCCTATAAAATAAAAGAAACTCAAACCTAAAAGGCTGAGTTTCTTTGCTCTTCTCTTTCTTGGTATTCTTTTGTATATCGATAAGTACCGCGTGCTAAGTCTCTACCATCTAAAATAACTGGTACTTCAATTACTAAATCGCCACCTTGTGCTGAAATTACTTCATTACCACCAGTTTGCCCTGATGAATAATTGAATATTTGATTTGCGATATTACCAGCCATGGCTTGTCTACTATTTGACATACTTCCATACACACCACTCATAACAGACTTTAATCCTGCTAATTGACTCATAGAACTAGCCATCATCCGACTCATATCACCCATTAATTGATTCATAGTCCCAGTAATACCAAGTGATTTTTCTCTCGATGATAAAGGTGTAACTGTAATTGAATTACCCTTCTTCGTAAATAACTCTGGTCCGGCTTCTCCTGTTATAAATGAACCATCACCTACAGGCTTTCCACCTTTAGCAAGCATTGGTACATGCGGAATAGTTGGCGCACTTACTCCTGGTATATTATTTAACAATTCTGCCGGTGTATTAAAGCCATCTATGAACTTATTAATAATACGTATGATTCCGTTGATAGCTGTACGAATACCACTCTTAATTCCATCCCACACGCCTAATACTGCTGATTTCATTCCATTAAATGCCCCACTAACAGCACTTGTTACCCAACGAACAGGAGTCATAATGGCATCTTTCAAACCATTCCACACTGAAGATGCTGTAGATTTAATACCATTCCAGATACTTGAAAGTGTAGACTTAATACCATTCCATACGCTACTACTTGCACTACTAATCATATTCCAAACAGTTGAAATAGCTAATTTAATGCTATTAAAAATTGAGCTTGCTGTGGAAACAATTGAATTCCATAAGCTAGAAAGATAGCTTTTAATCGCGTTCCATACAGCACTCGTAGTGGAACTAATAGTATTCCAGACATTCACAATCCAGTTTTTTATTGCATCAAAAATTGGTGTTACAATAGATACTAATCCATTCCAGCATGCTTGCAAGAAATTCTTAACCGCATTCCAGACAGCCATCGTGGCTGAACTGATTGTATCCCACACACTAATAATCCAAGATTTGATTTTTTCAAAGATTGGCGTTACAAATGACACAAGTCCATTCCAGCAAGAAACCAAGAAATTCTTAATTGTTTCCCATACTAGGCTTGTAGTAGAACTAATTTTATTCCAACATTCAGAAATGAAATTCTTGATACTTTCAAATAGTGGAGTAGCAAAGTATAAAATAGCCGTCCAAATTGCTTGTAAGTATTGAGTAATGAAATTCCATACAGTTTGGATCACTGTAGAAATACCATTCCAAATCATAGAGAAGAAATCAGCAATCCCTTGTAAAACAGGAGTTATAAAAGCTACTAATCCATTCCAAGTCTCTTGAAAGAATGTAGAAATAGAAGTCCATATTTCTGTAAAGAAAGTCGCTATTCCCTGCAAAACTGAAGTTAAATATTCAACTATCCCATTCCAAATTTCCATACAGAAATTAAAAATGGATGTCCAAATACCAACGTACGTTTCTAGAATAGCGGTTCCCCAGGTTACAACAAACTCTACAATGCCATTCCATATACCTATTAAAAATTCCTTAATTGAGTTCCAAATTGCTGATGTAGATTCACTAATGCTATTCCACGCTTCACTTGCCCATTGCACAATCCCATCCCATATTCCTACTAAGAACTCTCCAATTGCATTCCAAGCATCAATGGTCCATTGTTTTATAGAATCCCAATTTTGGTAAATTAGTACGCCTAAGGCAACTACAGCGGCTACAACCACAGCGATTAACGCTACCCACCCCATCATTGCAGCCCCTACACCCGATATGACGACAACTATTGGTGCTAAAGCCATAAATGCTCCTGCAATTACGCCAATAGCTACTGCGATAGCTGCCAAAGTGGCTGCTAGTTTTGGATTATTAGAAATCCAATCGGCTATTTTAGCAACAACATCAGCTATAACTCCAAGAACGGGTTTGAGGGCCATTTGTAAATCTTGCATTGCTTTTTGAAATTTAACTGCTGGATTTGCATCCATTTTTTTAATGGAACCATTCAATTGTTCTTGGTTCTTTTGGAAATCAACTGTTTTTTCTTTCGCACCCAGCAAAGTATTAATAATATTTTGCCCTTGATCTTCATACATTGTCATTTTGTTATCGTAAAGGCTTTTTATCCTCTACTTCCGGGGATTTCTCCGCATTATAGGACGTTAATTCATCCTCGGTTCAGCATATATTTTCAACCTATTAGGTTGTCGTTCACTCGTGGGAGTATTTTATTCTGTAATACAGGTTCAACTCCTATGCGTTACGGTGAGCCACATCTTTTAGAATGTGCTTTACCACGGTGTTAGCACCATCTTTACATGCTGAGCTTTCACCGTTTTTGAACGATTTTACTTCGGCACAATTCATCATCTACCGAAAAATTTAACACCTAATTCATTACGCTTTGTTTCATCATCAACTTGTGATAAGGCTTGTGCAATCTCGGTCATAGCCGCTGAACCTTCTTTACCGCCATTAGCTACAGCTTGACCCCATTTTTGAACTTGTTCCGCTGAAATATTAGTGCCTTCAAGAGCTTCTTTCATCGCTTTATCGACACCTTGACCGAACTCAGCCGCTTTAATACGTCCTTCTTTTAAACCCGTTATGTTCAGTAAAGTACGCAACACTTTACCCGTCCCCAAAGGACCGCTCACTGTCGCCAGTAAGACCAGACTATATCATCATCTAAGCAAAACAGATCCTAGATGCTCCCCATTTCCACTATCATTCGCTTATAGTGTACGTCTCTCGACTAGTCGTTACACCTTCATCTAACAAATCAAATTTGTACCCTTCTAAATGACGATATTTACTTTTTTGCCTATTAAAATCATCTTCTACAGAAATTTTCTTACCTAATAACTTTGTTAATAAATATAAACTTATTTTAAACTGTTTACTTGTTATTTCTTTCGTTTCATAGATTGTAAAATTACCTAGATTGTCAGTAACTTTAACTTTTACAGCGGCGGGATTTTTACCTCCTGCAATAGCTTGGCCGTTTCCGTAGTTCGGGTTATTAGCTCCACCTACGTCTATTTTCTCTCTAGCTATTTTTAAGTTTCTTTTGTGTTCTTCTGATTTCTTTTTTCCTTTTAACGCTTGGCTTATATTCAAACGCTCTTGTTCAGTTTTCTTACGTCCGTATATCGGACTTGAATCCCCACGTTTGCCGTACATTCCATTTCTTTTTCCAGAACGAGCTAGACTTTGCTTTCTGCGAGTTTCTTCTGACACAACCACGCCATAATTTGGATGTAACGATCCTTTCCGACCGTACATGTGGTTAAACTTTCCTTCTACCGCACCAAGCCCTCCATCATCTAAATTCACAAGTTTGTAGTTTAAAACATGCTTATATTCATAAATAAACCAAACTTCAGCATCATAAGCCTCTTTTTCGGTTAAATTATTAGATATGATAGCTACAGCTACCTCAGTTTTGTTTAAAATATTTTTAAAATACCTATTTCTACTTTTATCAATTTGATACGCTCGATTACCACTACCTTTTCCTACATAAAAAGGCTCGTTAGTATCAAGCCTTATCCATTCGTAAATATAAAATCTTCTTTCCATACCCTCACTCCTAATACAATATCTTACAGCAATAGAGAGGATTTTTGAATAATTAAAAGTAGTATCAACAGTAAAAATGAATCATCAATTTAAAATAGTTAAATCATCTGTAAAAGGATGTCTGTCTAAATATACTAAGTAAATAACATCTTTGATTTATTAAATGCTTGGCACGGTATTGTCTCTATAACAGAGAGTTCCACCGTTTTAAAGGAGTTTTCTATGAATGTCACCACTCATAGGGACAATACTTTATCCAATAAATTATCGATATTCCAAGTATCTGTTTCAACACCAGCCTCCATAATGGCCTGTACTTCTTCAGCGCTATATCCAGCTCTTGTTAACTGTCCTCCATACTCAGCGATAATGTCTAATTGTTCAGGTGGAAATCCCATTTTTAGCAAAGCGTTTGTTAAACCAAGTGCACCATCTTGCGAAATCCCTAATTCGTTTCCAATTTCATTCGTTTCTTGAATTAATTCCGTAAAATCTATTCCTTCATAGGATTGCGCGATTGTCGCTGCTCCTTTAACAACAGCTGCATTCGCTTCATCACTTACATTCTTATTTAAAGCCCACTGCCTACGTACACCTTCTAATGATGCCTCTGCATCCACACCATAAGCGGTTACCCCTCTTACAGCCGCCTCTACTGATTGCTTCGAGGATTCTGGAACATCAAAAGTTATATCAATTTTCGTTTGCAACTTTGACATATCCATTGCTTTTTCAACCGCACTAGCAATACCGCCACCTGCTGCCATACCACCTATGACGTTTTCTAATCCTATCTTTAGCCCTTCAAACTTCTTCTCCGTTCTTCCGGCTTCTTGCTGTAAATCTCTTAATTCATTTCGCACTTGTTGTATTGAGTTTCCAGCATCCACCGATCGAAGAGCTCGTTGTAATTTCTCTATATCTGTTTCTGCTCCTAATGCTTCCCGGCCGATAATTCCTATTGCTTGTTCCAATTGTCGACTTGTAGCCGTACCACTTTTAATTGCATTCACAAGACGATTTCCTAATGCTCCCGCAAAATCATCAACACTTTTCCCAGTAGCACTAAACAATGTTTCTAATTGTCTTGTTGAACTTGCTACACTATCTTGCTCAGCCTTCATGTTCCCAAGCTTATTCTTTAGGCCATTAAGCGATCCTTCTGTAAATTCAATTTCACGCCTAAATGCGCGGTATTGTTCTTCGGAAATTTTTCCGTTTTGAAATTGCGCTTGGACTTGTTGCTCAGCTGCCTTTAATTTATCTAACTTTTGTGTGGTGTTTTCAATTTGCTGAGTCAGTAACTGTTGCTTTTGAGCTAAAGCTTCAATATTACCTGGATCAAATTTTAATAATCGCTCAACATCTTTAAGCTCTTTGGTTAAATCATTACTACGCTTGTTAACATCTTTTAACGCATTTTGAAGTCCAGTGGTTTCACCACCAATTTCAATCGTAATCCCTTTAATTCTTCCTCCTGCCATCATCTCACCCCTTTCTTAGAACGAATCGAAGTCTTTTTGATTTGCTTTACGGGTTTTCTCTTTGTCTGGGTTCTCCATTTCTGCAAATTCAGCAATATAATCAAAGCAATCACCGATTGTCATTACTTCTAAATCCCAACTCGTTAATTTCGCTTTATAACAAAGAGCAAGGAACAAATCAGTGGTGAATTCTTCATCACTGAAAGTCCCTTGCTCTTCATTACTTTTCTTTAGTTTTTTTTTGCTCCCATTGTACTTTGAATCATATCGTTAATCTCTGGAATGATTTCATAAATAGGAAACTCTTCAAATCCGTCTAACCATGTAATTGGATCCGGAAGGTTCGGATCAGCGGTTTTAGCATATAACCAAACTAAATCATAAATAACTTCAAAATCTATTTTCTTTAAATCTACATTTGAGAGGTCAATAGAAGGCTGAGAACCGTCTTGTGGTGTAAATGTACCAATAGCCCCTAAAGCCATCATATCAGCAAACAAATCACGTCTAAATTGCGCTTTGTAACGCTTAACAGTTGCTGCTGTACTTTTTAGTCGAACTTGCTTACCATCTATTACAATTGTTTTTTCCATTTGATTACGCTCCTTTTGGTGCTGGTGGTGTTTTTACATAGACCTTTTTGTACCAATTATCATGGATTGCCGGTGTAGTTTTAGAAGTTGTCTTTGTCTTAACCATCGGTCTACCACCAGTTGCTAGAATAATTGGGCTTGCGACGAATTTAAGCTCGTTTGTATTCGGTTCAGCTGAATTCGTTTTTGATTTCGATGAAATATTAGGACGACTTGCTGAACAGTTATACATAACATGACGAGTTGCCTTCACATCACCATCAAACTCAAATAACAGCGCGAATGGTTTCCCTTTTGCATCAGCTAACTCATTTAATACACCATCTGTCTCATCTAATTGTTCACCTAACGCATCAATTACAAATTGCTCCGGAAGGAGTGCAATATTTAACGTTCCTTCATAACCTTGGTTATTATCTGCTGAGTAATAAAGCATATCGTCCGCATAGAATTCAATTAAATCACCGCGTGGTTCATTTGTTAGTTCAACCGCACCAGGCATTGGAATTGGTGTTCCAAATGTAACTAACCCATCTTTTGTTTCATATGTTGCATAATGGACATTTTTTAATCCAAAACTTACTTTGTTCTCACTCATTTATATCAACCTCGTTTCATAATTTTTTTGAAATAGGTTTTCAGTTTCAATAAAAACCTCATAGGATTCATAAGGAATCTCATAATTGTCTAGGATTTTTTCAAGATTTGCTTCAGCAACTAAATCTTTTTTATTTGTATAAAGCTCGATACTTAAGTTATTTATCTTGTGATATACCTTGTTATCAGCCATTAAATTCGCTGATCCGTCGACAAGAAAACAAATATAAGGTGGCGCTGGAACTGGATTGGTTGGCGTTACTGTGAAATGTGAATAAGCCACAGGATAACCTGTAGCATCAAGGATTTTCTTTAATTCACCTAATGTCATTGTTGAATCGCCCTTTCGACACGTTCAATTAGTTCATTTATTGCTTTTTCTTCTGCCGGAGCAATGTGAACCTTAGCTGCTACACGGCCACCATTTGCTTTAGCATGTCCCTTTTCCAATAAATGTGTAAGTTGTGGTTTCAATGCATTATAAACAATGATTGCACTGCCATCCTTCTTTTTCCGCCAGCCTTTACCATACTTCCCTGTTTTCTTAGGACTTTTTTGTTTCAATTCATTCACAAGATTGGTCGCAACCTTTTCTTTAGCATCTTCTATATCTTCTTCTACTAGGTTAGTGTATCTTTGCAATTCCCTAGCAATATCACTTGCAAGAGTATCAATATTAGACACCCGCTTTCACCTCACAATAAAGTTCGATTTTTTCATCGTCTCTTTCATATGTGCGGTAAATGCTATATTCTTTATCTCGATACTTCACTTTTCGTTCATCTTGGTAATCCCAGACATGAACAATCAATATATGACTAGCCTTGATGTTACTTTGTCCAGCTTGAAAGAATTCAGATTGAGGAACTGATTTTTTCTTGCAAAATACCTGTCTACTAAATACTTCATCTTCCTCAACTTGTCCTAGTTCATCTTTAGTAATTGTTATTACTGGGAATAGTAAAATATCATTCATTTATAGTCACCCGCTAAAGTTAGATGATTCTTAAGCATGTTATACGATGCTAAAAAACGTTCCGCCTCTTTTGCGTCTGAAATAAAATTAGCTTTTACATACGTAATAATTGCTCTTTTAATTAGAGGATCAGTTTCATCATTTGCCTTGAGATGAGAAACACCAGATAACTTCAAATCATATCGAGATGCTTCAATTAAATCTTCAAGTTCATCATCAAGAGCACTATGTGAGATACGTACCGCTTTCTTCACAACATCAAGCATCATATTCATTCACCAACTTGCTCTAGCTGTTTTAAAGCTTCCAGAGCGGCATCTTTACCCTTAATCTTTTCACCATTTGGAAGTTCGTAATACCCTCCTCCAACATGAACCGGTACTTTTAAGTTTTCTTGTTTATCTATAGTTCGTTCTTTATTCAAGAAACCTTTATCTTGTAAATACATTACACGCTCTGTGTCATTTGATTCATATGAATCTGCAACACTATAATGAACGAAAGTGAATTTATCTCGAAAAGCTCTTTTTACAACATATTTATTCAACGGTTTCCCACTCACTGTTAAGCCTCCTTATACCATAAAGAAAAGCGACTATTATACAGTAGCCGCCTTCTTCACTCGTAAGAATCCATTTTTAGAAATTACGTTACCACCTGCAAATACAGAACCTCTATGAGCAATCATACCTTGCTTGAATTTAAAGTCTGTAGATCGTTGAACATCCATATCTGAGAAAATAGTAAGTTGATAGTTTGATAAAGGACCATATGCCATGCTATATTGTCCAGCTGTTGTTTTAGCATCAGAAACAGCCTTACAAGCACTATTAATAATGAATGGTACCCCATCAATTGTTCCAGAGTTACCTTGTGATACTACGTTATATACCTTTTTACCATCAGAAGTACGAAGCTTAGCAAATGCTTTTAAATCTAGTTTATTTAAAATCAATACTGCCGCATCTTCTACATCTTCATCTCCACCATAGCTATAGATAATCTCATCCAATGTAGATGCATCAATTGCTGAAATTTCTAAATCTGTTTCTGAATCAATTGCCGTAGCTGCTGCTGAGAAAATACCAACAAGTCGATTCGTAGCACCTGTCCCAATTAAAATTTCACGAGTTAACTTTTTACGAGTAGCTACCGTAATCCCCTTCATTACTTCAGCATCGTAATCAGCTGCTGGTAATTTTTGAAGCTCTTCCGTGTCTTCTGAATAAGCTGTGACTTTTGCTTTTGTGATATCTGCATATCCAAACGTTGTCTCTGATGTATTGTAGTCATTACCTTCAGTTGTGTAATCACCTTCTCCATAACTTTTAATATACGGCTGTTGGTAACTCTCTCCACCTTTTAAAGTTTTAGAAGAAACTCGATCAATCAGTGTAGATACTTCATTGAAAGTTGGACGAATATCCGTTGCACTATGCTTAGGTAAAACTACATTACCACTTCCAACTGTAACAGCACGGTTTTCCATTAGAGCCTGTCCACGTTTTTCAGATGTCTCTAATTCTACGTCTTGTTTTTGAGGTTCATTGTTAAATGTTTCAACTGTACGCATTTCAGGCATTTGATTATTATTAATCTCCTCTGCTTCTTTTAATAATCTTTGTCGTGTTTCAATTTGTTTTTGTGTTTCTTCAAGGTCTCGTAATTCTGTTTCTAATGCTGCTAAGTCTACTTCCTTATCGCTTTGTAACATTGAACGAATTTCTGATTTTCTAGTTAAAATTTCTTGTAATGTTTTCAAATGAATCTCTCCCTTATAAATATGTTTTTAAAATTAGTTTTTTACGTAATTCTTTTTGATTGCGTTCCTTCACAAATTGTTTATATGGGTCATGACTTCTAGCTGAAACTTGCGAATCAGGATAAGCTGGGAAAGCTACTGGACTAATCTCTAATAACTTAGCTTTCGTTACACTACGAACTACATTGTCCGGATCCGATTCATCCCATTCTTCTTTGACCATTTGGAAACCAAAAGAAACACCGTCTACATCACCGCGTTTAATCGTCTCATATGTGTCATTTCCGAGTGTTGTATTGGCTAAGTCTAGTTCAAACCTTAGTCCAATCTCATCTTCAAATAAACGAAGAGTACCATTTTTAGTTCTTCCTAACACTTGTGATGTGTCGTGGCTCCATAAAGCTAATTGATCGTCTTGAGTCAAGGACTCTGTGAAAGCTCCTTTTTTAAACTGCTCTTTAAATCGTTGCCAATAGCCCATTGTTACAGACTTCATTTCCCATTTAACTGCATAACCAGAAATTGTTCGAAGGCCATTTTCTAATTCCCTAATTTCAAGAGCACTACTCAGTAGTTCCCTCTTTTCCGTCTTGTTCATTGTCATCACCTCCTTCATCAGTGACATTTCCTTCTTTAACTAAAGCTGTATCTAATCTTCTAATCGGCTTAGATCCACCTTCAATTGGTCCAAGTGAAAGAATTGAACGCCATTCATTTGGTGTCATAGCTCCTCTATCAACCATTTGAACTAAGTCCATCTTTGTACTTAAAGAAGCGTATTGAAGTGAAGAGGATTCAAAGATAATCTTGTTACCAAATCCCCTTTCTCGACGCGAAAAAAGCTTCCTGGTATATTCCCCAGCAAGCTGCATTGCAAATGGCTCAATTTCCGATTCATAATAAGCTGTCCATTCATCCTCATTGTATTTACTTTGGATAATCTTTTCGTTTGTATTAAAGAAATTATAAATACGTTGTACTGTTTCTTGCATCTGCTTGGAATCCGGTACAAACGCTTCAGGTTTCACTTGTTCTAAATCATACCTCGGATCAGAAGAAGCTGCCCCACCATCATTCGAGATATTCAAATAGTTATTCACAAAGTTTTTAACCTGACTATCAATATCTTCTTGTTTTAATACTGACTTAAACTTAAGAATCCACTTTACTACTGCACTATTTTTAATAGCTTTAACAATGCCTTGATCAGTAGTTGTAACAATCTCCATTAACTGAGCTAATGCATTACCAGGATGTTCTCCGAAAAAGTCATTATCATTAAAGTCTTTACGTAAATGAATGATATCTGTGTACGGAATCGTCATCTGCTTACCATTTTTAAAATAAAACTTTAAAAAGATGTCTCCCTGTGCACCTTCTACAACTTCAACTGTTGTACATGGAATAGGATAAATCTCAGTAGGATAACCAAAATCATCACGCTTAATATAAGCGAATGCATTATGATTCAACTCTAATTGAACAGCCATTTTCTCTTGAAACATTTGTCCTGTCATCAATGGATTAGGCTCTTCCAGTAAAAATCTCATATAAGAATCTGGATTCACCTTAAATTCAGTAGAGTTATCTCGTATATGCTTGGCTATCAGCTTACCGACTGCTTTTGCTTTAGGACGTATACAAGCCCGTATAATGTCACTTTGATAGATATCCCCATTCCACGCAAAAAAACCTCCACCATTATCGTTTATCATTTCAAAACGAGTTGTAGTAGGAGCCTGTTTCTTACCAAAGATCTTATCAAATAACCCCAAATTCTCACCTCCTTCTTAAATCATGTTGAGGTAGTCATTTCGTTTTTCTTGAAGAACTACATATGCATTTAAAAGCGCTGCTGTACCATCAATACGACGTCGTTGGTTCTTTGTTTTATTTGGTTGTATATTTAAATTTTTATCAACGTCTATGGCTGTGTTGGAAAGACACCACTTGTCAATTGTGTGGTTATTATAGTTTATTAACTTAGATTCCAAATCAGCTCCTAAAAGTTTCATCGGGCTAGAAAGAGTTTGTTTACCTTGTGCGATAGGAATCATAGATTCTTTACCAAAATAACCTTCCATTTCCTCAACCCAGTACTTAGCTGACCACTTATCATAACCAATCCAAGGTAGATAAATGCCATATTCATCTCGTATTTCTAAAAACCATTTCGTAACAAATTTATAATGAACGGAATTTCCCGGTGTTGTTCTTAATATTCCTTGCTCGTGCCATAAATTATATGGAATTTTATCTTCTTTACTTCGCTGCTCCAATAAATCTTCTGGAAGCCAATACATCTGCTTCACATAAATATGTGGGTCCTCTGAAACCATAAAAATAACCTTCGCTGCTGTTAAATCGGTAGTTGAAGATAAATCGCAACCACCAATTCCATAGGAAGGCTTTAGCTTTTCTATATCAAAAGTTTCAGGATTATTTAGTTGTTCAAAAGTCAGCCATGCTTCTGTTGAAGTTTCTCTTATATTAAAATCTTTCGTTAGTAAGTTTTTTACCAACAAAGAATTTGCTTTTGCCTTGTTTACTTTTGTTTCAAGTTGGTCTATCTTTTTTATCGATCCAAGCCCAGGATTTGCTTTCTTCCACTTTGATGGGTCAGTCCATTCCTCTCGTTTATCCAACTCATAGATTATAGGTAAAAAACGATCATCCTTATATCCATCCGGATCATCGAGTCCATTTAACAACATTTCTGCTTCTTCATATTTCATATCATACACTGACTCTCGGACAGTTCCGGCTGTTGTAATCATAAATATCATTGGCTGTTCTCGTGAAGAAGTACCATCTACAATAACGTCATATAAGTTTTTATCTTTCCAAGCATGGATTTCATCCATCATAGCACCATGTACGTTAAGTCCATCTAAAGTTTCACTATCAGAGCCAAGTGGTTTAAATGTACTATCATTCCATTCAGAAACCATTTCAGATACTAAAGGTTTAATACGCTTTAATAGTGCTGGTGACTTCTTTACCATTCGCTTTGATTCTAACCAAACTAATTTCGCTTGGTCTTTCTTAGTTGCTACCGCATAAACTTCTGAACCTGGTTCCCCATCTGCTATTTGCAAATACAATCCAATACCTGAGCCAACAGTAGATTTTCCATTTTTACGAGCAACTACAAGTAATACTTCTCTGTATTTTCTTGTGCCATCTATTCCATGTACAAATCCAAATGCTGCTGCAATAAATGCCTTTTGCCATACTTCTAAAACAATTGGTTTTCCGCCCCATTTTCCCTTTGAGTGCTTACAAAAGTTTTCGATGAACTCAATGGCATGGTTTGCTTTCTTTGAGTCGTATTCATATATACTTTCTTTATCATCAATATCACTTACTAATTTCTTATATATTCTACGAACTTTTTCACTAACAATTTCTTTTCCCGATTCAATAAGGCTGTAATATTCAATGATTGGGTTATAAGACAAAGGATATTGTATCCTCATTTATTCATCACAAAGTCATCAAACCCATCATCCTTCTCCTTACTTTCAACTGGTTTTTTAGGTATGTAATCACCCAACTGCTTCATTATCGTTTGATAACTTTTATTCATAGCTATATATCTTCTTGCCGCTGGTCTTTCTCTTTCATAAGGCTCTTGATTCTCTGATTGCGAGAACATTTCATCGTAACCATTTTCATCTAGATCTTTACGAACATCTTCTAATCTTACACGCAAATCTGCCGCTTCAACAATTAGACCCTCTACTACCAAGAGGGTATCTTTTGGCATTTCTTTATATATACGTCTAAGTCTGGTTATCTCTTTATTAACCCGTTCTTCTTTTGTTAGTTCTTTCTTTATCGCCATAAATAACACCTCATCTCTTCTGCATTTTGGGTAGGGGGGTCACGTGAAATGACCAATTTATTTTTTGAAGGTACCTCATCGGTCCTTCGAGAACTCGAAAAAGATTTTGAAATGGGGGGGCTTTTATTTCTTTGGAAATATCAGCGTTCACTTTTTATTTTGATTTTTATTCTTTTTTTATTAAATCCCCATTCCCATTAAACATTACTCCTTCAACAACTGGACTATTCTTCTCATGATGTTCACGGTTGTGGCAATCCTGACATAAAAGTTCTAAGTTATGAAAGCTCAATGTAATCTCTGGGTTATTTATATTCTCTGGTGTTATGTAATCCTTGTGATGAACAATCTTCCCTGTCCCCTTACACCTCTCACATAATCCATATCTAAATTTAAAATATGAATCCCTACACTTCTTCCATGCTGTGGACTTATAAAACTTCTTTGCATATTCCTTTGCCATGCATCCACCTCAAAACAAATAACCGCTCAATGTTGAACGGTTATCCTTTATATAAAGTTATACGAAACCCAATACGGTAAATGAAGTTTTATATAACATAATCGTCATTAATCCCTATCTACTATTAGGTGGCTTTTGTACGACAAAAATAAAGTTTTTATCTCTTATTGAACAAACTTATATTGAATGCAAATACTATCAATAGCTTTCCTCTCAACATTTAATATCCTTATATTATTTTATAAAAAAACATAGATTAATTAACCGAATTTCCTTTACACGTATTATAATACGTGTTATAATAAGAGTATAGAAAGGAGGGAATAAGGGAGATGGACATTCTAGATATGTTAGACAAAGTAAGCGGGATTTCTTCTTTCATCTTAGCGATATACATACTTCTCAAAGAAAGCAAAGAAGAAAAAAATAAGCGTCCTCAACGCAAAGGTTCCAGCCGACCAAGCAGAAAACCTAAGCGAAGAAAACGCAAGTAACCCATTGGGAAACTCAACCAACTGGTTGGGTTTCTCAAAAAAATATTATCATCTCCCATATCTATATGTCAAAAACTTCATTGATTTTAAATACTATTTGTTTGTTTTTAACAATTCGTTTCTTTATTGTTACCGACTTTTCTAATTTACAAATGTTAGATACTATCTACCTAATAGTTATTATTTTATGGATTCTGGTCTTCACCATTTCGATTATCAAGAAATTGAAGAAGTAAATCCATTACACTATATTTAGCAGGAGGAAAAGCAAATGAGCACTTACCAAGATCGCTACATCTACCCATCTATTTTTGATTTTTCTAATGAGCAGGTTACTGTTACATTTCCTGACTTAGCAGATTGTCATGCTAATGGTACTAACTATGAGGATGCTTTTGAAATGGCTAAAAAGACATTAGCAACTCATCTATATGGAATAGAAGAAAATAAAGGCACTATTCCACCCGCATCTAATCCAACTTCTATCCAAACTAAAGACAATCAAGTTATTGGCTTAATGGAAGTATGGATGCCACCATTCCGTAGTGAAATTGAAAATAAAGCAGTAAAGAAAACATTAACTATTCCTCATTGGCTTGATAAAATGGGAAAAGCTAATAATGTAAACTACTCTCAAGTATTACAAGATGCATTAAAAAAGCATTTAGGTGTTACTGAAAATAAGAATATGTAAAAGAAAAGAGATGAAGTTATCTTCATCTCTTTTCTTTTGAAATATGTACAGAAAAACCCCAATTATCCCCGTTCACTTCAATGAATCTATAAAATTAGATAGTTCTCGTAATAAAATACTATTTGGAGTAACAGGCTTCTCTTTTAAGTTTTCCTCTATGCTTATTCTAAGGCTTTTCAATATCTTTAATTCAGGCTCTAGTTCTTTTTTTATTGGCATTACATACCTTGTTTTTAAAAGTCCATTATAAAAATATAAATTTCGGTTTTCTAGTTCTAATATAGTATTTATAAATAATTCATTATCTAACAAGTTAAACATCGGTACTTTCTGTTTATCCGTCTTCATAATATCAACAAATTTATGAATATCTTCTTTTACTAATTCAAATAATTCAATTGTATCTTTTCTTTCTATTTCTAATTTTAACTCAGCAATTATTGAATTTATTCTATGTACAATTAATTTATGAGTTTTGTTATCACCAATATTACTGCGAAGTTTAAATATTACATCTCTCTTATCATTAATACGAGTGATAGTCTTAGCTTTTTCTAGACCAGTAAGAATGTCATTTTTTAGTTTTTCTGTAGTTATATCCATTAGTTTAAGATTTATCAATTTTTCATAGCATTTATACGCAGCATAATAATTGTATACATTAATTTCACCTTTTAATATTTTTCCATATGTTAATGCAGACAACCTTTCAAACTCCTCATCAGAATAGTTCCAATATTCATCATTTATGAACAAACTACATTCCATATCATTATTATTAATACGTTCTATCATTTCATTGGTTTCATACTCAAATAACTGTAAGTCAAAAATACCTTTTCTTATAAAAATCTCAATGAATTTTAAGAAATATAATTTTCGGTTTGCAGTGGCATATTTAGATTTTAACGATTTGAGATACTCCCGTCTCACTTCTTCTTGTTGTTCTTGTTCTTCTTGTTTCAAATGAACATTTCCAGAAAATTCCATATTAGATGTTATACTTTCTAAAATATCATTTCCTTTCGTACCTGAACGTATCTCAAAGCCAATAGCCAATGTAAAATGAAGAAAATTGGTAATAATTTGTTCATTTAAATCATCATAGGATTCTTGAATTTTACTATATATCATTTCAAAGTCCATGATTATTTGCTTTAAAATACGTATATTATTAGTCGAACTACTTAGAAATACTTCGTCAATAAGATTTGCATTATCACTCAGAACTCTTCGACATTCCTCGTTTTCCACTGTGCCAATCAATAGCTTCACTATTTCGGTATGATTAGGACTATAAGATAAAGTCCTTCCAATAACTTTTTCCTTGATTTTATTGTATGTTTCTAGGTCTGTCATTTCATCTTCATTTGCAATAATTATTACCTTAGCTTCCCCATGTTCCACTAATTTATTTATATAACCTAATACATCACTAATATCAATACTACTTCTTTCTAGATCATCAAAACAAAATACAATTTTATTTAAAGCCATTATATCTTGAATATCTATCTCGGTAGTATCAAAGCTCTTTGCACTCATCCCCATGAACTCTAAATCTTTTAATCCCGAGAGAACTGCACTACCCCATTTAACTACTTTTGAATTATCGAATATTTTCATCTTATTTTTATTTAAACATAAATTTAATAATAGTTTATTTTGGATATCCATTATGTTAGCAAGACCATATAAAGATATATATATTGGTTCATATTTTTGATTATCAGTATTGGATATTTCTTTAATCTCATCCATTAAATATTTCTTCCAAAAATATGTTTTCCCACTTCCCCATGTACCATTCAACACTAATGCATAATTTGTTCCATTTTGTTTTATATAATCTTTTATACTTTCTACTATAGATTGATTCATTTTCTCTTCTCCCACTATATTTTTTGATTTGCCCCTTAAATATCCAAAACCCTAATCGTTATTTTCCACCTTCCAATATCACACCCCTCTCCGTATTTATTCTTCATATGGTCTATATTTACTACGCAGGACTTCTAATTCTTTCTTCTTCTCTTCAATGTCTTCACGTAGAAACAAACTCACTCGTTCCATTTTCTTAAATGGCACAAGTTTACCATCTTTAATCATTTTACTAATTCTCGCTTTACTAATCCCTAAAACATCCATTACCTCTGGGGTCGTTAATACCTCATCATGTAAAAAAGAAAGCAGTTGCTCTTTATCTTCAAACTTGTACACTTTATTCACCTCTTTTTTCTTTAAAAATTCCATAGAGTCTCAATGACGTATTTATTATATAAAGGACTAAAAGAATGATTAACACGATATCCAAAACAGTTTTAAAAATACTCGCTTCGACTGAATCTCGAAAATACGCAAAGTAAAACAGTGTAACGAAAATAATTAAGATGTTCGATGAATTACTTGTTTTCTTCATATTGTTTACAAATTGGCAAGTTGTTATAATGTGTATAGAAGAGAGAAGATGGGCTTCTCTCTTCCGCTCAAAATCATTTTCGTTTACGTCTGGCTGGGCGTTTTCGTTTGGTTTTGAGCTTTTTTACTTTTTCGTGGATGACTAGGACTTTTTCAATGATTGTTAGTGCTGTAAGTATCATTCCTAGTATCAGTGCTAACTTTGCCAATTTGTTTCCCCCCTTTCGTTCTTTCTATATTTATTATACCACGCCTATTAACTTAGGTAAATAGATATTTTAATATTTCTCCACTTATATTTAAAGACTTGTACAACTCTGTAAAGGCTAATAAAATACAAAATAAAAAAGTATCCCTTATGGATACTTTTTACTATCAGAAAAATATTTTTCAACTTATCTTTCTAGTTTAGAGACAAACTCAAAACCTTTTATTTTCTTAAATTTCATATAAATGTTAATATATATATCTTCATGAGTTAACATTCAATCGAATTAAACTTCCCATTTTTGCAATAAAAAAATCTCCTTATTTCGGTTCACTTTTTTTATAAAACGTTACAATTTTATTTTTAATCCACAGTTTTTGAGGATAATTTATAATTAATCTTCTCCTAGTTCATATCTTCGGTCTAACGATCCATATTTCCGAATATACGTTCCTATTTCTCCTTCTGCCCCCACTAAAAAACCATACAATATCTCAAGATAACTTATAAAATCCTCTACTTCTTCATCTGAAATTTGTGTTTTATTGGGCGATTCTACTTTTTCAATAAAGCCTTTTATGTTAAAGACAATGTACGAATTATCAATATGGTATTTATTGAACATATCTAAATCAATATCTAGATTTTTAAAATCATCTATTGGAACTTCAAACAATTTTTTTCTTAGTTCTTCACTAACCCCTTCATCATTAGACCCTTCATATTTATAGGTATTTTCATCTTCATACGAATAACCAGCCTTATTAATGATATCAAAGAAATGATTAATTGTAGGAAGGACAGAGCGAGCGATAGCACTTTCGGTCATTTTAGGATCACTGCTCCAGATACTATCTGTATTATGGATTAATTTATCGAAAAATTCCCGCTCAAATTCTTTAATTATTTTTTGATCTGTGAAAGTAACTCCACATTCAAATCTATCTCCGCTACCTAAACTAAAATTTGCCGATCCTATATGTAAATAGTGTTTTGATAAAAATACCTTACTATGATTTCGGGGTATTTTATTTAAATTTACAACTGCACTTATTTCAGTAGTACTATAATCCTCTACTACATTGCATTGATCTTCATTATAGCCGATATGTATACGAACATCTTTTTTCCCTAAATCAGTTATTATTGAATATAAAGAATATTCATCCCTTTTACTTCCATTTAAATTGAAATTATATGTTGCTATTTTTATAAAATCTTCTTCGTTAAAATCATGAAGAAAAAGAGCTTTATACCAATTGAGAGAATCTTTGAACAATTCTATAGTTATACCATTCTCATACAATACTGTTTTTCTAACAAGACTATCATACGTCGTTTTAATAACCTTAACATCTGAATTATTTTCTTGTTGGCTTTTAACATTGTCACTATTCAAATTATTATGTTGTTGGATTAATTCATTAAATAAATATTCTCTAATATCATTGACTGTTTTTAAATCGGTAAATTCCACACCACATTCTATATTTTTATAATTTTTATATCTAAAGTTAAAAGAACCAATATATGCATATGATTCAGTTAAAAACATTTTACAGTGATTATCTTTTATAATGTAAACTGTACAGTATTCATCATTATAATTTGCATTTTTCTCACCGTGTTTTACGCTATTTGTAATTAAACGCAAATAAATTTTATGCTTATTACATGTATCCTTTAATCTCTTTAAATCATGACTGCTTATATTATAAACTGCAACATCAATCTTTTGCTCTTTCCTACATATAGCGTCATTAATAATACCTTGATAAAATCCGTCAGGCGAAATGCCAAATACTATATTTGTATCTTGATTATATTTAATTTTTTCAAACATAAGTCTATCCCCCTGATTAACATTTATTCTTTATGAATACTACAAAGATATATAACTTAAATCGAAAATTTTACAAAAGCACCTCCTATTTCTATAAAGATAGCCCTGTAACTTTATTTTTTATGGTAATTTAGATGCCATTCAAAATACTCAGCATTCTCTTTATTCCACGTTAAGCATTCTTTTCCTTGGAGACTCTCAATATAATCCCTTACTGGCTCTGGTAAATTATCTGTATTAACCAAGCTAATAATTTCTCCATTCAAGACAGTAATATACCCTTTCTCAAATAAATCATCACAGCCAAATTTACACATAGGTATGGCTATATTTTCAATATCCAATCTTTCTTCTATGCTACAAAATGCTCTTTTCTTAATATGTGCAGCTACAAGTAAATCTATAGGGTACTCTTTCCCACAAATTCCACAGTTACACGTTTTCTTATCATTAAACAGGTAGCCACGTAATATCCCTTGTTCTTTTCTAGCCTTACCTTTTATCTCATTATCCAATGAGGCACTTTGTTCTAAGTCACCTATAATGTCTTTGATATTTTTCTTTGTTTCTTCCTTTGTACTAATTGGAGCATAAGAAGAACTATACAAATCAAAAGCACTCATTATTATGTTACTTTTCTCTTGGTCTAGTACTCTAAAGCCTTGTATTAGATTTCCCTCTTCATAATCTAATAATCTATTAAAGACACTTAAACTAATGGCTTGATGCTTTATTTCATCTAAGAAGTAAATATACTCCCAGCTTTCACCACTATCTGTTTCTCCCCACAGATGCTTTGCTAATTCTAAATTATGTACCTTATATGCGATGGTAGCAGATGCAAAAATTTGCTTATTCGCTGAAAAGAGTGCTATATCTCCTCTTTGAATCTTTTCCCATTGTTTTATCTTCTGTGGACTTGGAGTTATCCCCCAAACACGGATTAAGTTTCCTTTATAAATTTCGGATAACTTATCAACATCCTTTTGTTGTAAGTAAGGCTTAATTTTCTCAAATTCAATGCCATTACGCATTGTGGATTGAAAATTAAATTTAGCTACTTTATTCCCTGTAGGTTGCAGTATTACGTTGTACATACACTTACACCTCTTCTATTTTATTTAGTTTTCTAAAGTTCGTTATATTTTTTATTCGATCCAAATGACTTTTCAACGGGATATTTCCTTTGATTTTTCTCTAATTTATTTTTAATTACGTCTTCTATATCCACATTCATTTGGTCAGCCAATAAAATTGAATAAATTAATACATCAGCTAGTTCATCCTTGATATTTTCAAGATTTTGTTCTATTGCATCTTCACTACTTTTCCACTGAAAATTCTCCAATAACTCGCTAGCCTCTAATGAAAGAGAAATTGCTAAATCCTTAGGGTTATGAAATTGCTTCCAGTCTCTATCATCTCGAAACTTAAGAATTTCCTTTATTGTATTTTGATTCATTTTTGAATCCTCCCGCTATTATCCATTTGTAAATCCTTCTACAATTATATAAAACCAATTGCTTCCATTGCAAAAATTTAGATATACTAATTTTAAAAAGATAGACTAACAATAAATATAGTTTTCTCGGAGGAATACCTATGGCAAATAAAAACCCTTGGTTAAATGAAATCATAGAAATATTAACGGAGTTAGGTGGAGCTGGAACACTAAGTCAAATTAAAACCAAAGTTATGGAACGTAATAAAATAGACCTAAGTAAATATAAGCATGAACAATCAATAGGTGCACAAATAAGAAAGACTATCTATTATCATTCTAGTGAATGTGATATTTATAAAGGAGAACAGGACTTATTTTATGCTGTAAACGGTAAAGGAAATGGATGCTGGGGATTAAGAGACTTCGATAACAATAATGATTGGGATTTCATCGATCCTGAGGAGGAATTTTCTGAAGGGAAACAAATACTTAGAACTCATTTATCCTATGAACGTAATAGCAAAGTAATTAGGTTAGCAAAAGAACGTTTTAAACAACAACATGATGGAAAGCTTTTCTGTGAGATTTGCGGTTTTGACTTTCATAAAGTATATGGGGAATTGGGAAAAGATTATATTGAGGGACATCATACAATCCCTGTATCTCAAATAAAAGAAGGAGAAAAGACTAGAATTGAGGATATTATTATGGTTTGCTCTAATTGTCATAAAATGATACATAGGAATAGACCATGGTTAAGTAAAGAAGAAATTTGTCTATTATTAAATAAACCATTACTCTAAAAACAATAAAAGTCCCTTTTCAATAAACAGGGACTTTTACTACTCTTTATGTATATTTTATTCCAAATTCTTTAGTAATATCTTTAGTTAATTTTGCTAATACTCGTTTATCCATGTTTTTATCTTCCACATAATTAGAATATAACAGCCTTACTGCATCCTCTTTTACAGAAAATAATTCAGGAAAATCTTTACACATAGCTTCTATTCTATCATCATTGTACTCAATTGATTTTACTATTATCTCACCCACATAATCTGTATGAGCATTGTATAAAGAGTTTAATTTAAACGTTCTTTTATTATTATTAATTTTTTTAAGTAGAGATTGAAACTCCTGACGACTATATTTTTGTTTTTCTACCCCATTTATTTTAAAGCCAATCGAAAACATTTGAGGATTACGGATCCAAGCATTAATATAGTCTATCTCCCCTTCTTCATTATTAAACTTAGCAGTAAACTCAACTAAGTCTCCAAAACCTTCATCATACGGGTTTAAATGTGTCTCAGCGCCTGTTTCTTTATTGCCTTTAAGGTTAGAGTTACAAACATGACAACATGGAATAAGATTAAAAAAGGAAACTGCAAAAAAAGGATAACGCGATTGACTATAAAAATGATCTAACTCCGGTCTTGTTCTACCCTTTTCACCCTTTATTGGTTCAGCGATAGTGATAAACTGTCTGTTACAATAAGGACAAACTTCTATTTTCAAACTTTTTACTAATTCATAAGCTCCCCACTTCCCCTTACCGTACACCCTAGAAAAACGAGAATAGTTAAAGACTTCGTTAATTTTTCTATGGAGTTCTTTGACTTCTTCAATATAATGATTAACGCATTCCAACTCACACTCCACTTTTTGAATCTTTATATCCATTTCTGACAATTTAACTCGCAAATCTTTTATTTCTGCTAATGGTTTTCGTTCTTCCTCTAGCTCTTTTTGTTGTTTTGTTTTCTCTTCTAATTTCTTTTCTAGGCTATTCAGTATTTTTATCTGATGCATAATAAATTTATTGTTACTCACTATATTTTCTAGAATCTGACTTAAGCATTTTGGATCGCCCATTATTATATCTTCAACATTATCGTATAAATATGTAAAAAACCTTCTCTGCAATATATTTGTTTCATTATCTTTAAGCTCTCTTAATTTATTCAAAAAACCTCT
The DNA here is from genome assembly GCF_022663775.1 of Bacillus cereus group sp. BfR-BA-01350. Taxonomy (NCBI): domain Bacteria; kingdom Bacillati; phylum Bacillota; class Bacilli; order Caryophanales; family Bacillaceae; genus Bacillus; species Bacillus cereus group sp. BfR-BA-01350. The sequence continues at coordinate 26,891 of NZ_JAKUGD010000019.1, read as the reverse complement.
TTTATTAAAAAATTCTTCAAAATGTCTTTTAGCAAGCGCATGCAAATTATGCCTTTTAATTATTATCATTTTTCCAATTCTCCAACTCTACTATACGTGATTTGAGATTCTTAATTTCATTATTTACATTTATCATTCTAGTTGAAAGTCGGTCTTTTAACATTTGAGACAATTTATTACGAATTAACGGCTCTCCTATTAAATTAATAGTCCTCTCGATTTTCTTTTCATTTTGTAAAATTTTATTAATATCTTCTTTAACAAGAAGATGAGCTATTTCATTAATTTTCCTTTTCGCAAAGGCACCCGTAACGCCATCCTCCATAAAGAAAGAATGAGCTAATAAAGAATGAATATTCGCTGCAAAAGTTTGATGATATTCTTCTAAATCATCTATAATTATAGTGTTTTCTCCATCTTTTTTTAAAAATATTACATTTGTACTTGGAAGATCCGAAACGATAAAAGGAGAATTTGATGTTAGTATTAATTGAATATTTCTTTGTTTCATTGCATCGCTATTTCTAAATACAACTGGAAAGTACTCAATTAAGCTATTCAAAAATTTCCCCTGCCAATGCGGGTGTAAATAAACTTCTCCCTCATCAATGAAAATTATTAAATCATTCTTAGGATTCCTAGTTAATTCCCACCTTTTAGAAACGAAATGAAAACGTGAATAAATATTTAATAACGCTTTTTGCCCACTGCTAAGATCTTTCCACGAAAACATCATAAAATCATCTGTTATATATGAATTTTCATACAAATCCACAAAGGTCTCTAACTCTCCCCCAGATAACTCTTCAAGGTTAAAAGACATTTTATAATTTTTTCTTCCAACCAGTGTTACTCTATGCCGATAAGATTTATAAAACATTAGCATAAATAAGGTAAGGGATTTTAACATATCTGCTAATTGACTTAATTCTTCATTCTTCTTTCGAATTATTCTTGCAAATCTCCTTATTTCTCTAATCAACCTAATAAAATCATTCTGGTAATTATAGTCATTTCTATCTTGAAAGAATTTAAATGGAATTTTCAAAACTCTTCTACTTATCCTTCTTTCATTCAATTCACGAAGCAAATGTTGAAGTATACATTTAGTAAAATCTATTATAACCTTTCTTTCTATTCCATCATGTGGTATTTGGAGCTGATTAATCTTCCGAGCTCCAATTTCCCTAATAGACTTAATTACATCTGTTTTGTCATTCGTTTCATAACTAAATCGCCCTGGAAAATGATCTCTAGTTCGAAAGGTTATATCAATTTGGTCCGGTACTTTAAATGGTAATTCAAATTGTTTTAAATCATTATTGACCGCTTGAATAAAATGAATTTGTCGCTTTACTTCTTGAAATTTAAAAGTCGAGTCTTCTCCTTCAATTAAATCTAATCCATAATCTAATCCATACATATAAAAATTACTACTAGATAAATAGTTTGTTGATATATTTAACATGTTCTCGGATATATATTCTTCTTTGTTATCATATACATTCGAAAAATAAATTAAAGTGGTTTCTTTTAAGTTACGAGGAAGATCACTACCAATTCTCATTTCATAATAAAAACTAGTATCATTCTCCATTTTAATCTTAACCTTCATTTCTTTAGAAAAACATATGTAATGTTCCATACGTTTATTTTTATACTCACGTAAAATATAAAGATATCCCTCGCTTTCCTCCTCATTTTCTTCACGACTTCCCGATTCGCCAGTTCCAAAATTCTCTTTCAAAAAATCAACTACACTTGACTTACCAGCTCCATTTTGTCCTACAATAGCAGTTATATTTCTAATATTTGCTAATGATTTCGAAGGCTGTTCTTTTAATTGAAAAAAGTCCTCTAGATAGTTTGGATTAGATTTTATACTTAACTCAAAAATTCCATTCCCATCTTGTTTCAATTGATATTTAAAGCGATTATCAAAATTAAACCCTTGCCCTTTTATTAATCCTTCTTGAAGATTTTCAACCCATACATATAAAAGCTCCACTGCATCGTCCTCCGCCAAAAATTCCTATTTACTTTATTTGTTTCTTATTACTATATTACCAGTCAAATTAAAGAAATAACATTGTTAGATAGTCCTTAATTCACTATTCATTTATACAAGTTAAAAGCCTCATCCGCAATTGCAGAAGAGGCTCTCATTTACCTGTCTAGCTATTTTCTTTTCAGCACGTTCTATCATAGATTGTACCGTGCTACATGTAATATCTAGGTATCTAGCAATCTCCCTATATGTTAAACAATATCCTCGAGACATAAGGTATACTTCTTTCTCCCGATCCGTTAACAATGATAATGCATCTTCCAATCTAACTTTATCCCATTCACCAATTGCATGTTCTTGTTGATGACTGTCCCACTCATATAAGTTATCATCCATGCTACGAAAGTATCTTTGCATCAGCAATGGATCACATGCTCTTTCTCTCTGATATGCAGCTAACCTTTCAATTCCTCTACGAGTTCCCGGTCTTCTCGCCTTTTTCATCCATTCTAAGGAATAAGAAATGTCGCTAATCATATCAGTCAGAATCTTTACATCTTCCTCTTTAGCATCCTTCTGTGCTTCTCTCAATTGCTTTAAAGTCGTGTTATATTGCTTAATCAAATCCTGCATAACCTATCCCTCCTTATAAACAAAAAAAGAACACCGTATATAGACTGTACTTCTCTACATAACAGTGTTCTTTTATTACTTTCATATTTAATTTCTACGCTTCTCTCACTAAACAAGTGACTTACTACTTATATAGTCAGAGAAACGGAAAACCGTTCCTCATAGACACAAATCTGTAAGTGTAGCTAATGCTTCTAATTAGTTTGGTAAAGTTCAAGAGAGAAATAAAGTGTTGAGGTGCCCCACGCCTCTTTGAACCGAGGAAAGTATGGTTAGCAATTGGACATTCGGAAGGAACATCCTCGGCTCAAAGAGAGGTGTAACCCTCTCCCTCGTTGGTCGGACCCTTACTTACGTTTATTCGTGAGTAAACTATAATTAATTGCCCAAGCCCGAGAAATTTAGATAAATCAAGAAACAACATACAGTACCATTTCCGTGGCAGTTCTTATGACACTTTTAATGATACTAGCACTTATAATGTATTTTTTATCAGTTTTTTATCAAAATTATTTAATCTCTTTTTCTATCATTTTATAAAAAAGAGCACCCTTTAAGGATGCCCTTTCTACTATCATATTATTTAATTATTAATAATTAAACTTTAAAAAGATATACTCATCGTGTTTTTTAAATATCATGCTCTTTATAAAATTTTTTGATATTCTTACTTTCTAAAGCTAACAAACCATATGAGCTATTTAGCCCTTCAATTTTAGATTTTAAATAACTATAATAACAGTAAGTTTCACCCTTAAAGAAATAAGTCAAATCTATAAAAGCAAGTTTATTTTTTTCAACCTTAATCTTTTTTACTGAACATATATAAAACTGCTGTATCGAAATTAATAATGCTGCTTTTAAATAGCAGTATTCATAAGAAGTTTTACTAAAAGTTATTTTTGTAGAAAGTACTTTAGTAAGGTTTTTACTTAATTCTAAATCAGGGTGATTATTATCAATGTCCTTAAAAGATTCCTCTATTAACCATTTTACGTCCTTAAAATCAAATGTTTTAACAAAATTTTTGATTAAAAAGCCCGCACTTTGATAGTGTCCCAATTCAATAGACTTTACAATACCAAAAAATATTATTCGAGAGGTTTTATTCTCAACATCCTGGTAACCCCTAACACTCTTGGTGATATTCCGCATTCTGATGCCCTTACCAATAACCTTTGTATTTTTATGTTTTTGAGATTTAGAATTCTGTATCAAATCTAAAAATACATTAGTGGTATCTGTTAATAACTTTACATTATTTTTATGTAACGCTTTAATAAATAAAGATGTTACTAAAGCTAACAAATCATTTTTAGCAAAATTTGCTCGTTGTTCCTCTCGCTTAAGTAAAGATTTAAAAATTCTTGCCGTTCTGTTGTCATTATTCTTGTAGAGCGTTAGAATGACCTGGTAAAGTATATAATAATATTGATCGTAAAAATCCTTAAAAAGCTCTTCTAAATCTTTATGCTTAGTAATTCCCGTTTTTTTTCTATTTATTTTTCTATATACTTTCCATTCTCTTTTCAAATCCTTATGTGCGAAAAACAAGAAAGGATGAATTCTATTAAAATTATCAATGATTTTATTAACCTCTGTATCTTTCCCACCCTTAAACGAAATTTCGAGTAAGTCATTCATATATCTTAATGTACTGACATAAAGGTTATAATATAGTATTCCAGAGCACGGAACAATTTTATTAAACTGTTCTTGATTTGAATTTATATCTATTATTTTTTGTATTAATACACTGTCTATTTTTTCCAATGAACTTGCAAAATCATAACTTAACTTGTATTTATCTTTTGCGGTTAAAATCTGAAAACAAATTTCTGATGCGATATTAATTTCTAACAGTTCTTTTTGTAATTCTTTTGAGAATGTATAATCATTTTTATACCATTCTTTTTTATTTTCTAATGCAGTTTTAATCTTTTTAAATGCTTTTTCAATTTTATTTATATTATAATCATATTCTTTTAAAATATTTATATTTCTTAAAATTATTATATACGAGAGTCCAGCGAACACTATCCATATAACAGACACAACATCCAAATATAATAATTTCCAAAATGATAAATCCTTCACTGTTTTAGAATCAAAAATTAAGAAAACATTAGATAATATTAATAAACCTGTAATGCCTAAAAAAAACTTTAACTGCACTGGTTTTTTTCTTTTAAATAAAGAAAACGCTACCTCCTTCTGTTCTCTATAAGCAAAAATAAATATAGTGAAACTTAAAGGTATTATTGTCTTTAGTATTCCATTCATAAAATAAATGAAGTTCCTTGAATACTCCATAAAATTCAACGATATTAACATTGTTATTATTTCATTTGTATATTCAGACGATTTTTCTAACAAACTTTGCTTTAAAGCTATTAATATTGTTATTATTTCATTTGTATATTCAGATAAAATTTCCCAAAAACCTTGCAAAACTAATGTCCCCCCATAAAAAAGTAGAGTGAATCATTCACCCTACTTAATTCCCCTCAATTATATATTCTCGTTCAAAATATTCTTGAATGCTTTCTTTGTCAATAATCTCATTACTATAATCTCTCAAATCCAGTCCTTTTCTTGCATTTTTCCAAGGTGCTTCATTATGAGTCATCTCTTCCAACACCTTACCGTTGTAGCTTTTAAATATATTCCAAACATCATCTAATAGTTCTCTTTCTACTATTGTTAAATCCTCCATATTTAAATCATTTTGTTCTTTTATATCGTTATAAGTGAAACCTTTATATTCATTATAAACTTCAGGAACCACAGGTCCATGTAACCAAGCTTGAATTTCCTCTTCAAATAGTGGACGTCCTAAAATCGCTAAGTGGAACCCTTGCGCATAGTATAATAATTTTTGTAATTTTAAATTAGTAATATTTTCCGGTGTACCAGGTCTACTTTGATTTATGAGATATTTAGCAACATTTAACACATTCGCCATATTTATCCCCCCTATATTACGTTATTCGACATTAATATCAAGATTCCTTTAGAATATAATTCACAAAATTATTATAGCACAAAAACTTTGATAAAATTATTAGAATATCTTATTATTATGTTTATTGTGTCCTATAAATATTACAGCATACTTGCATAAAAAACAATTAATGAATATTCTTATTAAACTTTATTTAACTATTTTTTCAAATCGACTTTCGCAAAAAATTCACATAAACTCTTCAAAACGATAGTGTGAATTTTAATAAACGTGCGTTTTAATATCAAGAAATAAAAATATTATAAATTCCTTATATATTAATTATTTTACAATATATATATGTATATCCCCTTTATATTATACTATGCACAAAAGTATTTTTTAGTGATTAAAGTACTATTATACCATCCATTAATTACAAGCCTATATCTTGTTTCCTCTTCATTTCAACCATTTATACAATTTTTCACATTTACAGTTTACTTTACAGAAAAACTAACCAATAATTCATTTTCTTTTAGCCTTAGCCCCTCTTATCATGCTCATTATGTGGTGCGATTAAACAGGCGATGGATAAAATGTAGCGGATAGCTTGAAAGTCCATTTACATTTCATCTAGTATTTTTTCACCTATCTAGATATTTATTTTCATTTTATAATAAATATAAAACCGCTTTATTTAGCGGTTTCTCACCCTTCTACCTCAATTCCCAACTTATAAGCCAACTCACACAAAGCCTTATTCCTCTTCCTATAATAATCCGGCTGAGACATATTCAACATCCTACATATCTTTATCCAACTAGGCTTCTCTTTCCCTAGATAAGCTAACTCAATAAGCTGCTTATCCCATGCATCCAGCTTCTCTACACCTCTTCTGATTTCTTGAATATAGTTAATCCGTTCTAAAACGGTTTTACTCACGCCGATCACCTTACCATCTTGTACACGCTCTATGTCTCTTTCATCTATATTTAATAAAAACAAACGATACTTTTTCAAAGCTTGAAGCACATTTTTTTTCGTCTGCTCTTTGTTAAGAACAGGTAGGGCAATATCCAACATACTCTCACTCCTTCACCATTTTCAAAAATGTATCCAGTGGCATGACTACCAACCAAGGTTTTCTATCAGCCTTAATTGCTAGTGCATCTGGCTGTTCACGTTCATCCTCCAACCAGTTATATAACGTTTTGAATCCTTCTTTCCTCGCTTTTACTTCCCATTCAAGACCTAAACCCTTTACATCATTTGAATACCCATCCATCGCACCAGAGAGCGGTACGCGAGCACCGCCTATCAAACTAGCAAATTCTCTTTCACGTCTCATTCCTTTATCTCTTTGACTTTTCCCCATTTATATATCTCCATTTCTTTAAAAGAATTATTTTGTTCAAATTTTCTTATATATACATCTATTTCCTTATATGAAACTATTACTATATAATTTGACATATCATTATATTAGTAAAAAGGAGCCTTAATTATGGAACTGTGGCAAATCGCTCTACTATTATTAATAATCATTTTCCCCTTAGACATGTACAAGAAAAATAAAGATAAGAAGGCCCATAAAAGTTATTTGGATTTACTTCGCCAATCTAGTATTAATCAAATTGATCAAATGAATGGCCGACAATTCGAAGAATACTTAAGTTCCTTATACCAATCACTCGGATACCAAACAGAAGTTACCAAAGGTTCTGGTGACTTTGGAGCTGACTTAGTTTTAAAAAATAATGGTACAAAAATCGTTGTACAAGCAAAACGCTATAAAAATAAAGTAGGTATTCAATCGGTACAAGAAGTTGTTGGAGCTAAAAGATACTACGACGCTGCTCATGCTTGGGTTGTAACTAATAACTATTTCACAGAACCAGCACGTAAGTTAGCGCATGCAAATGATGTATTACTTATAAATCGTGACCTATTGATTAAATTAAGTGCGCAAGTAAATCGAGAAAAAGCAACGACCCGTGCTGAAAGATATATATCTAATTAATTTGGACACTCCTGTTAGTGTCTTTTTTTATAACCTTTTCGCTATCTCATACACCACATCCACAGTTACTCCATTACCAGCTTGCTTATACAATTGATTTTTCGATGTAACTGCAGCTGCCTTATCAAAATATGAATCTGGAATCCCTTGCAATCGCCACGCTTCTCTTTCAGTAAGCCACCGCAATTTATCATTATTTGTTAAGATTGCCTGTTCCCTAGATGTGAGAAGAGTTTGAGCTACTCCCTTACCGACACGCCCTCTTCTCGTTTTCGATTTAGGAAAGGCTAAATTTACAGTGTCACCACGATAAGCAACGTTATATCCCTGTTTCGTAGCTTCACGAACAAACACCTTACCTTCGCAGATACCAATTACACAATCTTTTACTCGATCCAGGTCAACTAAATACTCGTCTGGTGTCTCTCCCTCTAAGATGTGCGACAATGAAAAGTCTCGTTCTGTTCTGAGGAATTCCACACTCGGTTGAGGTGATAGTTCGCCATTCTGCATCATACCCGACTTCATCCAAGCTAGAGAGAATACGGAATAGGTCCCATCCTTTATTAACTCGTAGCAAGTTCTCAACGTTTTCAAAGAGTAATCGAGAGGGTTTTTTAGTTTCATCTGCTTCCCTAATGATTCGTATAACTTCTCTGAAGAGTCCTGACTTTTCTCCTGCCAGTCCTTTTTGTCTTCCATTCTTTGAAATGTCTTGGCAAGGGAACCCGGCACACCAAATATCTGCTGCTGGTATTGTTGATCCGGTAACATTTCTGATGTCATTTTCAGTCCATTCTCCTTTCGTATCATGTATAGCTTCATAAGTGGCTCTAGCATCCTTGTCCCACTCAACCCAACCAATGCATTTATGTCCGGCTTTTTCTAGGCCCATCCGAAACATCCCGATTCCTGCGAATAGATCTATAAAACTAAGATTCATATAGCCACCTCGCTTTCTATTCAAATCTAATAAAAAAACATTTTTATTTAGCTTCTGTTACTTTCCATTTCCGAAAAACTCATCTACCCACTTTTCAACTTTTACAACTTCTTGCCTTAATTGTTCTGCTAACTCCGCGATTTCAGCTTGAGCACCTTTCCCTTTTCTACGTTTATTGTAGAAGTCTAAAAGCCCTCGTAAATTGACTGTTAAGACCAGGTTAGTTGTAGCCGCATTTGGAAGTACACTGCGAGCATCCTCAGCAGGAATTCCTAATGATCTAAGTAGGTCATAATCACTTTGTAGTTTGTACATCATCTGATTGTAAGCTTTAACTACTTGTTTTCCTTTAGCTTTAACAGTTTCAGGCACTATATAATCAAACCCGCCTATCTTATCATCACTTCCCATACGTACATATCTTTGAGACTGGACTGAGTAACTGAATCCTACACGGTGACGTGTTAACTGAGTGAGTAACGCTCTGCTAACTCCTTCTACTGCAAAGGTATATGTTAGATGCTCTAGTGTTGAAGTATGCCCCGAACCTACAATATGTCTAATGAGCCTATCTACTTCTTTTCCACCTTTTCCATCAGTTGCTTTGCCCTTGAAGTACTTCTCTCCCTCTGAAGATACAATCCTACTAGGTTTATTTGGTGAGTAGCACGTACGGATTGCCGATAAAGCTACCACTTGCCCATGAGTAGGATTAAATCCTTCCTCTCCAAAACCAGATACAAGAGATAAATAATTTATAAACTCCTCAGATAATTGCGTATGTGCTAGTAACTTTACATCCATATCTAAATTCTCCATTTCTTAATAAAATTCAAATTTGATTAATATCCGTTATCCTGTCTCTCAAAGTTTTCCGCATTCTTCTCCTTATACGAATTAATAACATCCTCATAAGTAAATCCGTACAAATAGCAAATACGAAAGAAGATGCCAAACGCTCGTCTTAAATGTCCCATTGTTGTGGTTAAATCTCTGTACTGACACCATGCTCTTTTTGCGGTCAACACATCTTGCATATACCATTCAAATAACATATTCACATTGCTTGTATCTTTTCTCATAATGGATTGCATACTGAACGATGGGATAAGCTCATGCCTCCATGTACATTTATCTAATTCAATTACAATGTTCATAAGAAAATGAAGACCATCAATTAATTCTTCTAATAGTCCATTCTTAGGAACTCCAAATCCTGTACTCCACATCTTAAATGCTCGAGTTTCGTTCCATGCTTCACTGATCTCTACTAGTAATGCACGAAACAACATATCCATTTTGTCATTTCCTTTATATCCAATTCGTTTATCCAGTTCTTTTTGCATTTCGAATAGTTCCGTAATATCAAAGTTTTGTTTCTTCTCTTCAGATGTAATCGTGTGTAACTGAATCATTATAAGTTCACTCCAAGTTTGTATTTTAGTAAGAATATAGTCACACTGATTAAAAGCCAGCTGACTAAGATAATTGCCATTTCCTTTTTAAAGCTCACTCTTCTCCCTCCAACATTTCCACTAACTCCTCAAACGAGCATTCGAACAAATCTCGAAGCCCATCCTTGGATTTATAAATACCTCTATCAATCAGTTGATCTATGATGTGTTGATGCAAAACTACCCCACCATGTCCTCGACACAAAATTGTAATTCCATACTTTTCACAGGAAAGTATTTTACTGGAGTATCTTTTTCATTAATTGCTACACAGCCTAAAACACCCTCAAATTTATTATCCTCAGTCTGAACAACTACTTTATATAGGACATCTTCTCGTTCACAAATGTCACCTAATTTAAACTCGTCCATTTTACGGTCCTTCTTATAAAACATCATGAAGCGCTCAAATTCTTCTAACTCTTCATCTGTTGCCTTTCGGAATGTACGTCCTTGATATTTTTTGAAAGAACATCCATTTTCATAGAAACGATATTCCCCTACTTTTAATCCCATAATTAAGTAATACTTGGTTTGAGTCTCCTCTTTTAAAATTCCGTACCATTTCCCATTTGAGCTTTCCATTACAAACATTTCACCGTACTCTAAATTCAATGGTTTCTCATAATCTACAAACTCGTTTTCAAAAAAGAAATTCATACCGATTGTAGATGGTACAATACGCTGACTACTAATTCCTAAAACCTCATGTTTCCCCTTTTTTAATGTGTGTGCAAAAAAATCATTTTTTTCTTTAATCCAATTCGTTTTCATTCTTTCAATCGCTTCAAATCCTGTATATGTTTTCATTCTTTCCCCTTCGCTTTCTTTAGCATTTCTTCAATCCGTTTTCCCGTAGTATTTTTATAGTCTTCACATGACCATTCAGCGCTGTTTGTCGGAGAGGGTGTAAATACCATTCCCCAACTACTAATGCTTGAAATATGGACATGAGGACGAATTACAGTAATGGTCATATTAGTTCGTCTCCCTTTAAAAAGGTAATTTTCTTTTCCGCTTATCCCTTGTAAACTTAAACTCAATATGTCTGTATGTGTTGAACATACGTGACGTAATACGTTCATCGTAAGCTTTCATCACAGCTTCTCCTGTTAGATTTGTTGTAATGATTGTCTTCTTCCCTTGCCTTCCATCAAAGACCTTAAACAGTACACGATTCACGAATGCAGTTGCCTTTGGATCCGCAGCATCCATGTCACCCAGTTCCGCACCTAAGTCATCAATAACTAATAAATCTGCACTAATTAGCAAATTAACAATGCTATGCTCAGATTCCTCAGATTGCCCATTGAATGTAGAACGTATATAGTCAAATAGTTCTGATACAGAAACATAAAGAACAGTTCCTACGCTATTCTCGTTCATTTCATGAGCAATTGAATAGGCAAGATGACTTTTACCAGCACCCACTTTTCCAACTAGAATTAAATTAAACCTCACATCATCCAAGTAATCTTCAAGTGCTCGTTTTGCTAAGGTGTAATTCTTTTCATCCTCTTCACAATCAGATTTAAAAGTTGAGAATCTAGCAAGTTTAATTGTTTCGTCTTTAATCAAACTCTTATCGTAAAACATACTTTTACGTTTTCTCTGTTCCTTCTCATCTCGGAATACATTCATTTCCGCTTCTAGCTTTTGATTATCTTCTGCCAACTTACATACTGGGCAAACTACTTCACCATTTATCTTCATGAATCTAACAGTACGTTTACGTTCTTTTTTACAAACCTCACACGTATCAGAAAGGAAGATCATCTTCTTCGAAAGGGTCTTTGCTATATCTGTTACCTTTATTAGAGCCATGTTTTCCTTCCACCTTTCCTTGTTGTAAATAGCCTTCAAACTTTGTACCAAATAATGTTTCTGGTCTTAGATACTTTGCTTGTTCCGTCCTTAGCCATTCTTTAGCTTTTGTATCAATAACAGTTTTAAAGTCATCCACAGTGAATCCTTCTACTAATCTAGTTTTAATTAATGCTTGTGTTTTCTTAGATGTTAAACGGTAACTACTACCACACACGTCGTTGAGATAGTTTACTATCTCGACTATATATTCTTTTGCTGTAGTCTCTGTTGTTACTCTCTGTGTATTCTCTGGTATTGGTCGGTTCAAATTGACCTCTTCCATCGGGTCAACTTGACCTGTTCGTGGGGTCAAGTTGACCTCATCGTCGGTCGATTCTAACTGACGGAGAAATGTATAATCTATTGAGTACCATTTCGTTTTATCAAACTTCTTCTTGTTATAGTTCCCAATAACCAAAACATTTATATTTTCAAGGTTTTTAATAGTCCTTTTAATGGTCGATTCTCCCCAAAAAGGAAACTGTTCTTGCCATTTTGGAATGCTGTTATAAATCCACGGTCTTCCATCATAAAAATGTTTGGAGCGCCTTAGCCAATAATGTATCTGTTGTAAAAATATAGCTTCATTCAATCCAATTTTCGTTGCCAGTCCCGGAAGAACAAGTAATGGTTCTTCATGAATTAATAAATTACTCATCTCTTCACCTTCCTCATAACAACTTCATAATAGAATCCACGGTCACGATCCATCACAAGGCAACCTTTAAACAGATGAGGATTTTCATCATTTCTATGTTTAACTGTTTCTAACACCTTTCGAATAGGAAATAAGTAATCAAACCCTTCATTCTCTAAACGACGACAGCGCTTAAGTAATTCAGATAACCTTTTATCACGTAAATACCGAGTACCTAAACCTCTATTCAAAGCAATTGGCATTGAACCATCTCTTACTATCGTTTTCATTTCAGTCACCCACCTATTGTGCTTGCTGTTGCTTTTCTTTTGCTTCGTTTAACCACGATGTTATTGTTTTTTGTAACTGAGATGCTTGTTGCACTGTCATTCCTTTGAAAGATTGAATTCCTAATGACTGTTTTACAGTGTTTTTCGTTTCTTCAAATGACATGTTATATACTTCCGACAACTCTCTAATTTGCACATGAATTGCTTTTATTCTTTGTTCATTTGCAACCTCTGCCTGTCTAGCTTGCTCCTGTTTTGGAACGTTATCTAGTTGCTTAGTTGCTTGTTTAGGTTCATCATCATGTGGAATATCTTCACCCGAATAGATGTATAAACCTAATCCGTGTAGTGCAATTGCTTTTGCTAGACACCTTTGAATCGAGGTGTTTATTTGGAATGACGTAGGTTTTGCGATTGGCTTATTATAGTTATCCAATACAGGATGAATTTGCGAACGTGTGATGTTATTTACCGTTACTTCAACTTCTACAAAGTACCCAACTTCTGTTTTCATATAAGGTAATCCATCAAATCTAACAACTTGCCATGTAGCATCAGGATGTTTTTTCAAGAGTTGATCTACAGCCCATGACCAGCTCAGATAACTAAAACGTCCCTTCTTCTCAACATGTTTACTGACGTCAATAACTGCTAATTCTGCAAAGTAATTTTTAGTCTCATTCATCGGATTCTCACACTCTCACCCTGTTTTAATGAAATACCATCCCACTTCATACCATTCTTAATTGCTAATAATAACGCTTTTTTATCTACCTTCGGATTCTGCGGAATCATGTATTCTGGTGGAATAATTGCATCCTCTGCAATATCTAAACTTGCTGGATTCTTTTGAATACCTACTGTTATCAATGCACCTTTAATCCGTTTTTTATCCACAGCAACCATCTGATGATATAAATAATCCTTAATATTTTTACAGCTGTTCTCAAAAGATTTACGGCGTTCAGCCAAGCGATTTTCTTCTCCTTTAATCACTTCAACTTGCGCTTCAATATTGCGAATCAATAACGCTGCACCTTGTACTTTATCTTCAATTGCTGCACTGATTGATTGAAGTGTATCGTTAATTACCTCTGGATCAGCCCCGTCCTCAATCATTTGCTGTAATTGATTGAAGTTACTTGTTAATTCATACAGCTTCATAGTTTTATAGCCTCCTAAAATGGCATACCGCCATACGGTTTATTAGTTAATACGGTAATTACATAATCTATATCTAACTTTCTACAGGTATCTGCTTCTTTTGCTGATATAAGTTTCAAGCTACTTACAGCCGTTTCAACCTGCTTTTTTAATAATTGATTTTCTGTTAACTCTTCCATGTAATCACCCCACGTGATATACTAATTTCGATTTTGTTTTTTAATGGAACCCACTGCAATGGGTTTCTTTTTATTTATATAAAACCTTTTGAATAACATCATCTTTGATTCCAATCTCTCGCATACGCTCTACAACAAGCTGAACTCTATCATTTTCTTTCTTTTTAAATATCAATTCCTTTAATTGCTTATCACACTCTTTGGCCTTTTCTCCACATGCCTCATACTCTTTACAAGTCTCATAGAATTCTTTTGTTTTACCCTCTACATTTTTCTTACTTGCAATACGAGTTAACAAAAATTGATTCTTTATGTAGTTCTCCTTTTTATTACGTAAGGATTTCGCTAACTCCGCATCCTCGGGTAACACTAAATTTTCAATTCCCACTAGATTCACCAGCCTTTTTAAAAAGAGCATTTAGACATACAAACCTATTCTCTATTAATCGACGCTGCTTTTTATTTGGTAATTTATAATGTGCTAGTAGTCTAAGATAATCAGATACTTTTACATTGTTGTAATCGATTGTAAACATCCTTAATCCATCCTTTCTTCTGCCCATTCAACTAAAAATGCTTGTACTTGTTTTGCTGGAAAATACCATTTCTTACCCACTTTAAATTTAGGGAACCGTGGATCAAAGAAGAACTGATCCTGAATTGTATTCCACGACATACATACACGTTTTTTAAGCTCCTTAGTATCCCAAAAAGCTAACTCCGCGTCGTACTCTTTAACCTTCTTTTGAATTTCTTCCACACATAATTCCTTCACAACATTTTCATCTATTTGAACATTAAACATGATTGTTCCCTCCTTATTTTTAAATCATTGGTCTCCAGCCATTTACAAAATTCAAGGCTTCCTCGAAATCCTTCTTCAAAATATCGCGGTAACTATTTACATTGAATGCATCTTTCAAGTTACGTCCTAATAATCCGAATAGCTTGCGAGTAGAATCATGTACTTCTTTATCTACATGACCGTTCTCCCATAAAAAATAGATCCGTTTTGCTTTCGTTTTTTCAATTACTCTTTGTTGTCCGTAATCTACAGTTAATTGCTTTTCAACTACCTGCTCTAAAGAAGAAACTCTTTTATTTAAGTTACTAGTTCCTGTAGCTAATAGTTCGATTTGACTAAATGTATCAGTAGGAAGAATTGACTGATTCTCAATGAATGCTCTCATTCTTTTAAATTCTTCAATAAACCTCACTTTAATTTTCATCGTTTCAATCGTGTTATAAGAAAACATTAATATTGTGAAAGCATCTTCTGTCATATCGATTTTTTGTAAAGTTCGTCCTGTAACATCTTTATAAAAGCTAAGCCCAAAGTTGGACTCAGTAAATTTCCCTTCTCCTGCACTTTCCAACTTTTCCATCTGAACCTTAATGTCTCTTAAGACATGTTTATGTTGTTTTTTTAACACTTCAGCTACGGTTAAGCTATCCGTAATGACTTTATTATCTTTAATAAAAACCAGACTTTCTTGATCACCTTTTACAAACGATTCTTCTTTTTCATCTACTACCATTATTTGTTCTGTCACTTTAAATCCTCCTCACACATGTCTAGTCCTAATAATTCAACAATCGCTTTCTTTTGTTTTTTCCCTTTTCTAGACCCTTTTAAAATGTCAGATAAATATGAAACTGATATTTTTAGCTCAGAAGCTAATACAGTTAGTGTTAAATCTCTTTCTAACAATACTTTTCTAACCTCAATTCCAAAACTCGAATACTTCATCTAGATGTTCACACCTTTCGAAATGCGAATATTTTCGCTGATTTATTGACCATAATTAGTCTGTGTGCTAAATTATAATTATAAAAAGGTATACAAATACAAAACTAAACAGTTTCCTCAGTATTAGTTTCTAAAACTCAACTCAATTTTTATACTCTTTTTAGCTAACAAATTAGCTTACAACCTAATAATAATAGTCTACAAACTAATTGTCAATCGTTATTTTTAGTCTACAGTCTATTTTATTTCGTCTGTAAGTACGGAAGGTGATTAGAATGAGCTTAGTGAACACAATTAAAAATCTTTGTAAAAACCATGATACATCCATATCCGCATTAGAAAAGGAATTAGAATTTGGCAATGGGACCATAAGAAAATGGGATAAAGCATATCCCTCAGCCGATAGACTCCAAAAAGTAGCTGATCACTTTAATGTAACTACTGATTTCTTACTTGGAAGAACAAATCAAATGCATTTAACCACTAAAGATGAAAAAGATATCGAAAAAAGAATGGAAGAAATAAAAAGAGATCTTCAAGGCGAAGACGGATTAATGTTCTCTGGTGAGCCTATGAGTGAAGAAGCTGTGGAATCTTTATTAGATGCAATGGAGTACATCGTGAAACAAACTAAAGTAATCAATAAAAAATACGTTCCTAAGAAATATCGTACTACCGACGATAACTGATGCGAGCTTAGGAGGGAAAACATTGAAATTCGTCATAAGAGATCTAGTCCAACAACTTTGCACAAAATACAACACGAATAACCCCTATGAGCTTGCAGATTACTTAAAAATAAATGTACTAACTTGGGATTTACACGAAGAAATAAACGGATTTTATAAATACGAAAAAAGAAATCGTTTCATTGTTATTAATAATCATTTGTCTCCATCCATGCAAAGAACTGTTTGTGCACATGAATTAGGACATGCAATCCTACATACTCATGCAAACACACCTTTTCTTCGTAAGAATACATTCTTTTCAGTTGATAAATTAGAGATAGAAGCAAATACGTTTGCTGCGCTTTTGTTAATTGATAAAAAGACCATTCAACCTGGTGATACAAAAGCATGTATAGCATACAAAAATGACATTCCAGTTGAACTGTTAGAATTTTATAAGCCTTACTAAAGGAGGTAAGATATTTTGATTATTGATTTAAACGCCGAACGAGAAAAAAGAAAGAAACGCACCATCAAACAAGTAGAATTTAAAAAGGTCCCTATCGTTGAGAAAATCCATATTGTTGATGGTGAAATAAAATATGAAGTTTCAGGTTATAAAGAGACTCCTGTGAAGTGGTTGGATGAGTAATCTAACCACTTTACAATTATAAGGAAAGAGGGAATGTTATAATGGCTAGCTTCAGAAAATTCGGAGATGTTTGGGAATTCCGAGTGAGATTTAAAGACCCTTATACTCAAAAATACAAAGAGAAATCAAAACGCGGATTCAAGACGAAAAAAGAAGCACAACTTGCGGCTGCTGAAGAAGAGAAAAAATTATTAAACGGTTTAGAAGTTGAGATTACTCCTACTTCTTTAAAACATTACCTTAGAGACTGGTTAAAATTATTTAAGCAAGACAATGTAAGAAAAAACACCTTTATCTTGCATGAACGTAACATCGAAAAGCATATCATCCCCTACTTTCAAAACATGAACATAAAAGAACTCAAACCAATGATGTATCAAAAATTTATTAATTCCTTAACTGATCAGGGTTACAGTAAGCGAACTGTTCAAATTATCCATGGCACAATGAACAATGCTATGAAAAAGGCTGTTAGCCTAAAAAAAATCGAGAACAATCCTTGTGAAGAAGTAGTTATTTCAAATAAGAACAATAAAGAAAGAGAAGGGCTAAAATATATGCGAAGTGAAGACATTCCCCTTTTCTTAAAGACTTCTTATCAATACAACTATATTTATTACATCTTTTTCAAGGCACTTCTGAATACAGGTATGCGTAAAGGTGAAGCTGCTGCTTTACAATGGAAAGACATAAATTTAAAAGAACATACGATAACTATTTCTAAAACATTGGATTTTACAGCTAAAACAAAAGAAGAATTATTCGGGGATACAAAAACATTTACTTCTAAACGTACTATCATGATTCCTAAATCATTAGTCGATGAACTGTTGGCACATAAAAAGTGGCAAAATGCTAATAAACTTGTTTTACAAGATGCGTATGAGCATGAATTAGATTTAGTCTTTTCAAGAGTCGATGGAAAGTTCTTACCGAAGTCAACATTGTTCAATGCATTCTCACGCATACTTAAGAAAGCAAATTTACCTAGATTAGAAATACATTCATTACGACACACCCACGCGGTTCTTTTATTAGAGTCTGGTGCAAGTATGAAATACATTCAAGATAGACTAGGGCATAAGAGTATAGAAATCACTTCTAACGTTTACTCTCATATTAGCGACAAAATTAATAAAGATTCTATTTCGGGGTTTGAAGCTTATATGAATAATGTATTGGGGTAACTTTGATTTTTTTGTGGGTGTTTTGTGGGTGGATTACTCTTCTTTCAAATAAAAGTGTTTTACCCACAAAATAAAAAAACCCTCAACACGTTGTGTGTCAAGGGTTTGAGTCTCTTAGTATAGAGACATATATTGATCGCGTTCCCATTGGTGAACTTGTGTTCTAAAGATATCCCACTCAATTTCTTTCGCTTCGATGAAGTGCTCAAGTAAGTGATCTCCTAATGCGTTACTAATTACTTCGTTAGATTGTAATGTAACTAAAGCTTGCGCTAATGTTGCTGGTAAGTCAACGATACCTGCTTCTTCGCGCTCTTCTTTTGTCATTACGTAGATGTTACGATCTACTGCAGCTGGTGGAGTTAATTTGTTTTTAATTCCATCAAGACCTGCTGCTAATAATGTAGCCATTACTAAATATGGATTTGCAGCTGGGTCAACACTACGTACTTCTACGCGTGTACTAATACCACGAGATGCAGGGATACGTACTAATGGACTACGGTTTTGTGCAGACCATGCTACGTAACAAGGAGCTTCGTATCCAGGTACTAAACGCTTGTAAGAGTTTACAGTTGGGTTTGCCACCGCTGTAAATGCTGGTGCGTGTTTTAAAATACCTGCGATGAAGTGACGAGCATCATCACTTAATTGTAAGTCACCGTTTTGATCATAGAATACGTTCTCACCATTTTTGAATAGTGATAAGTTACAGTGCATACCTGAACCGTTCACACCGTATAATGGTTTTGGCATAAATGTTGCGTGTAAACCGTGTTTACGAGCAATTGTTTTTACAACAAGTTTGAATGTTTGAATGTCATCACATGAACGAATTGCATTTGCATATTTGAAGTCAATTTCGTGCTGCCCTGGAGCAACCTCATGGTGAGACGCTTCAATTTCAAAGCCCATTTCTTCAAGTTCAAGAACGATATCACGACGACAGTTTTCCCCTAGATCCATCGGCGCAAGGTCGAAGTATCCACCGTTATCGTTTAATTCTAATGTTGGATTTCCTTTTTCATCTACTTTGAATAGGAAGAATTCTGGCTCTGGTCCAAGATTGAAATCTGAGAATCCTAAAGCTTCCATTTCTTTTAATACACGTTTTAAATTGTTACGTGGATCCCCTTCAAATGGAGTACCATCTGCATTGTAAATATCACAGATTAATCGAGCTACTTTACCTTTTTCAGCTGTCCAAGGGAAAATCACCCAAGTATCTAAGTCTGGATATAAGTACATATCAGATTCTTCAATACGTACGAAACCTTCAATAGAAGATCCATCAAACATCATTTTGTTATCAAGAGCTTTTGTTAATTGGCTCACTGGAATTTCTACGTTTTTAATTACCCCTAAAAGGTCCGTAAATTGTAAACGTATATACTTTACATTCTCTTCTTTCGCCAAACGGAAAATATCTTCTTTTGTGTACCTAGCCATTATAAATTCCTCCTTAGTCCCTCTAAACACCTTCAGAATCAGTTCTCTTTAGTGAAAAAACCTTGAAATATCACCTTGTCGCAATGAAGTTCGATTAAATCTACCTGTATGTTGTAGTTCGTCTCGAAGTATTTTGCGAAGCTCAGTTTTTGAAATTTCTTTCGTTTCTTCTTTTACTTTCACTGCTTCTGTTTGATTTTCTTTCATTAGTAACACTTGTTTAATACCAGCCATATTCAAGCCTTGATCTAATAAATCTTTAATCTCTAACAACTTATCTACATCGTTAAATGAAAATAATCTACGATTCCCCTTTGTACGGGTTGGAGAAACAAGATTATGCTCTTCATAGTAGCGAATTTGACGTGCAGATAATTGTGTTAAATCCATAACAATACCAATAGGAAACAGCGGGGCAGAACGTCTATCTTCTTTCATCGTTTCAGTTCCTCCTTCGCCTTAACTGCTTCTCATTTTATACCATGTTATGTTTGATGTCAATAGATGTTAGCTTTTCTTACATGATTTTTTTAAAAATTTTTTCATTCTTTTTTCTAATGAAATAAATCATTACTTTCACGCGAAAAAAGCTGTCGAAATCGACAGCTTCCCTTTAAGAAATTGTTAATAATTCTTTTTCAATTAATGCATCAATTGCAGAACAAATCGCAATCTTCACATGAGAATAAGTTAGCCCGCCTTGTACGTAAGCAACATAAGGCGGACGAATTGGACCATCAGCCGACAATTCAATACTTGCACCTTGAATAAACGTTCCCGCAGCCATAATTACATCATCTTCATACCCCGGCATATAGTTGGCATATGGAGTGAAGTGAGAGTTAATTGGAGATGCATATTGAATTGCTTGGCAGAATGCAATCATGCGATCTTTGTCATCAAATTGAACAGATTGAATTAAATCTGTTCTTGGTGCATTCCACGCTGGTGATGTATTCATTCCTAACTTTTCTAAAAATGCAGCTGTAAAAATCGCACCTTTTAGCGCTTGTCCTGCTACATGCGGCGCTAAGAAGAAACCTTGATACATTTCTTGCAGACTGTATAAAGATGCCCCTGCTTCCGCACCGATTCCTGGAGATGTTAAACGATAGGCGCACGCTTCAACATACTGTTCTTTACCAACAATGTAACCACCAGTTTTAACAATTCCCCCACCCGGGTTTTTAATAAGCGAACCCGCCATTAAATCTGCACCAACATGACATGGCTCTTGTTCTTCAATAAACTCGCCATAACAGTTATCTACAAACACGACAACATCCGGTTTAATTTCTTTAACAAACGCTATCATTTCTTTAATTTGAGAAATAGTAAAAGACGGACGAGTAGCATAACCTTTTGAGCGCTGAATACCGATCATTTTCGTATTACTATGAATGGCAGCCGCAACAGCTCCTAAATCAACAAGCCCCTCTTCAGTAAGCGGAACTGCATTATAACCAATATTATATTCTTTAAATGAACCTACACCTTTTCCGCGTACACCAACGATTTCTTCTAACGTATCATACGGCTTACCAGTGATGTACAATAACTCATCTCCTGGACGTAAAATACCAAATAACGCTGTAGAAATAGCGTGAGTACCTGAAATGATTTGCGGACGAACTAGGCCAGCTTCCGCTCCAAATACATCTGCATACACTTTTTCTAACGTATCACGACCAATATCGTCATAACCGTAACCTGTCGTCGGAATAAAATGTGAATCACTAATTTTATGTTTACGAAAACTTTCTAATACACGAAACTGATTACTTTCAATTACTTCATCCGCACGTTTATGTACTTCTGTAATTTGGCTCTCTACTTCTTTTACGATTGGAGCAATTTTTTCTCCATTTTTCAAACGATCAAACATTTTTATTTTCTCCTTCTTCCACTAAAAATCTCTTTAATTGTACATTAAGCGATGAATGAGCAAAAATATACCCCGCGCAATCATATACAAATTTATCTTCCAAAAACTCCATTTTTGTTAATAGCGTCTCCGTCTTTAATAGAGTTAATAACTTACCTTCACTCGGAGGAATCTCCACTTGATAACGATTCATTTCTTCCTTCATTTTCGTTTCTATCGCTTCTTTTATATGTAATAGATCCTTTTCTTCAAAAGCACTAGTCATTAAGAAGTCATTTTTAGGAAACGGAATAAAGTTTTGATGTAATTCATCTTTTTTATTATATAACGTAATAATAGGAATATGATTTATTTCGAGTTCTGACAACAATTGTTTTACTGTTTTCTCATGCCCTACATAATTAGGATCTGCAGAATCCACAACATGTAAAATAACATCCGCTTCACCAGCTTCTTCTAACGTCGAACGGAATGCAGCAATTAATGACGTAGGTAAATCTTGTATAAAACCAACTGTATCAGTTAGTAATACTGTATAACCAGAAGGTAGCGGCATCTTCCTTGTTGTCGGGTCTAGTGTTGCAAACAACAAGTTTTCTTCAAACGTATCAGCTTCCGTTAATCTATTAAACAGCGTAGATTTTCCCGCATTCGTATATCCTATTAATGAAACCTGGAATACTTTATTATCTTTTCTTCTTTCACGATATCTTTTTCGATGTTCCACAACAACTGCAAGTTGCTTCTTTATTTCATCAACGCGCGCTCGAATATGACGACGATCAGTCTCAAGTTTCGTTTCACCTGGCCCTCTCGTTCCAATACCACCACCAAGACGTGATAAAGACAATCCTTGCCCCATAAGACGCGGCATTGTATATTGCAACTGAGCTAATTCTACTTGAAGCTTCCCTTCTCTCGACTTCGCACGTTGCGCAAAAATATCTAATATGAGTTGCGTTCGATCAATTACCCTCGCATCTAATACTGCGGATAAATTCCGAATTTGACTCGGTGTTAATTCGTTATTAAATACGATAACATCCGGTTCTAGTTCTTCAGTTAACATTGTAAGCTCTTCTAATTTACCTTTACCTATATAAGTCGCCGGATGAAACTTCGGTCGTTTTTGCATTGTAGACACTAACAATTCTGCCCGTGCAGTTTTCGCTAATGATGCAAGTTCTTTCATGGAATGCATAAATTTTTCATCATCATCTTGTGGCAATTGACAGCCCACTAATATGACTTTCTCTTTTTCTTCCATCAAATATGTTCACTCATCCTTTTCGAAATTTAAACCTTCTAATATAATAGCAGAGGAAGCACATTTCATCTAGTTAGCGGGGGAGAAAATTCATGGCATGGGAGATTTTTAGCATCATAGGCACAATTGCTTTCGCATTAAGCGGGGCTATTGTTGCAATGGAAGAGGATTATGATATTTTCGGGGTGTATATTTTAGGAATGGCAACCGCATTTGGGGGAGGTGCCCTTCGTAATTTATTAATCGGTTATCCGATTGTCGCGTTTTGGCAACAAGACATGTTATTCCAAATCGCACTTTTATCAATGACGATTATTTTTCTTTTTCCAAATAAATTAATTAGACACTGGAAAAAGTGGGAAAACATCACTGATGCTATCGGCTTATCAGCATTTGCCGTACAAGGGGCATTATACGCTCAAAAATTAAATTTACCAATTAGCGCTACAATCGTAGCAGCCGTTTTAACTGGCATTGGAGGCGGTATTATCCGCGATCTTTTAGCCCGTAGAAAACCTCTCGTTCTTCGAGCTGATGTATATGCTTTTTGGACGATTCTGGCAGGTTTCTTAATCGGCGCTCAAATTATTGTTAGCGATTGGGCTCTATACACCTTATTCATTTTAATTGTTTGCTTCCGCATGGTTTCTATTCATTACAAATGGCATTTACCGCATAGACGCATCGACACAAACGAACGTTCAATGCATAAATAGCAATCCAACCTCTTTACAAATCGTAAAGGGGTTTTTCTTTTCTAATGAGTTTTTCTTTACAGAATGTTTATACTAATCCTCAAAGCGAGGTGAATACAAATGACAAACCATGTAAATAAAGGGGCTCAAAAAAGCTCAGTAGGTCAAATTGGACACGACCCTAATTCCGCACACGAAAAAAGTGCTAAAATGGAACGATTCCATAAATCTTATCAAGAAAAAGCAAAAAAATAATAGAAGCACTTATACAGAAAAACAGACGCACAGCTTACGTACTGTGCGTCTCCTCTTCAAGCATCAAATCACTGCTTGATATTCCAATCAAATCATATTTATCATATGCATCCTCTTGTAACAACCGCATAGCTTGTGTACGAATCGATTTTTCAACAATATTCCGGACATATCGTCCATTACTAAAGGATGTAATTTGCGATGAGTATTTTACAGCATGTAAATGATCTCTAAATTTCCATTCAGCCTCTTTCGATAACTGATATTCACGTTCTTCATACATCCTCTTCCCTATTTCTAACAACTGATTTACTGAGTAGTCCGCAAACTCAATTATAAATGGAAAACGAGATTGCAGTCCTGGATTCAATGAAAGAAAATGATTCATCTCTCTTGAATATCCAGCTAAAATCAATACAAAACCGTGTTGTTTATCTTCCATATGTTTTACGAGCGTATCAATTGCTTCTTTTCCAAAATCTTTTTCTCCCCCTCGTGCTAATGAATACGCCTCATCAATAAACAAAATTCCTCCCATTGCTTTTTTTATTAAATCTCTTGTTTTTTGAGCTGTATGACCGATGTACTCTCCTACAAGATCCGCACGTTCAGCTTCAACTAAGTGCCCTTTTGATAGAATATTCATCTCAAATAATAATTTCCCTATCATTCTAGCAACAGTTGTCTTCCCTGTACCTGGATTCCCTTTAAATAACATATGAAGTACTTGTTTCTCAGACTTCAATCCTATTTCTTGTCTTTTTTTATTCACATAAATCCAAGCATATATTTCTTTTATTATCTTTTTTATATCATCCATCCCAACGAGTTTTCCCATCTCTTCTTCAATTCTTTGCAGCATCTCATGTTTCGTAGTAGTTTCATTTGAAATTACTGTTTTATTTTCTGCAGCCGGTAAAGAAATTTTCTTTCGATGATTTAACACAATGTTAATTTGATTATTATTTTTCTTTCGCATCGATTGTTCCATACAATCACCTCATTTTATCCACTCACCAAATATTATTATTCTTGTCTCCCTTACAAATGACTATTTTCAGAAAAGTTTGCTATAATAAAAGAAATAATGAAGGTGGTGGGACTATGGAGACAACGGAATTCCATGATACAATACAAGCCTTTTCTATTTTTTTATTGAATAAAGGCCGAAAACCTTCAACCATTAAACGTTATGTTTATGACATTGAAGATTTCGGACATTGGTTAGAAAAAAACAAAAAGCTCCCTTCCAGTAATATATGGGCTACACTTTGTACAAAAGACTACGAAGATTACTTTTCCGACTTAAAAAAGAATCGACATTACTCAGAGAAAACGATGCACCGCGTATTCATTGTACTAAATAGAATGCATCACTTTCTAAACATTCCTAATCCATTAAAGAACATGGAAATTTCTATTCAACCAGACCGCACACTCCGCAATGAAGATTTCATTTCATCTGATGAAGAAAAAAGATTAAAACATATAGTCACTTCATTAGAAGGACTTTCAGAAAAACAACGTCCTGTACGCCCTTTATTGATGGATCGTAATATCGCTATTTTAAATTTATTAATTGACTATGGATTATCCTTACAGGAACTTACATCATTAACTATGCATCACGTCCACTTTGAAACTAACACGTTATCTATACCCGCTACCGCAGGAGTAGAAAGAGCAATTACATTAACCAGTGAAGACAAAAAACAACTATATACTTATTACAAAAGCATCCCTGAACCCGTTCGTCCAAAATATCATAGTAATGACCCACTATTTGTCGCATTCGATTTTAATCGCGGAACATACAGATGGGTATACGAGAATGATGCACCAAAGGGATTAACAGAAATCGCTATCCAAAAAATGATTCGCCTTGAAGTGTCTAGAGCTAATTTACGCAAAGGAATCTCCGGGCAACACTTTCGTAACACCTATATTTTAAATTTAATCAAAAAAGAGACTCCAGAGCCAGAAATTATAAAGCTAGCTGGGTTCAAATCAAAAATTTCACTAAAACGATATTATCAATACGCAGAAAATAGAAAAAACGCCTTATCATAAGGCGTTTTTTCTATTTTTTCTTCAAACAAACGATTTTACTATGACCATTTAACTAATTTTTGCATCTACTATGATGAGTTTCATTCACATTCTCATTAGAAAGGAGAGATTTAATGTCTCGTTATGACGACAGTCAAAACAAATTCTCCAAACCATGCTTTCCAAGTAGCGCTGGACGAATCCCCAACACTCCATCAATCCCAGTTACTAAGGCACAACTTAGAACATTTCGCGCAATCATTATCGATTTAACAAAAATAATCCCAAAACTTTTCGCAAATCCATCTCCCCAAAATATTGAAGATCTAATCGATACATTGAACCTGCTAAGTAAATTTATTTGTTCACTAGACGCCACTTCCTCCCTGAAAGCACAAGGGTTAGCTATTATTAAAAACTTAATAACTATATTAAAAAATCCAACTTTCGTAGCAAGCGCTGTATTTATCGAGCTTCAAAATCTAATTAATTTTTTATTATCCATTACAAAACTATTCCGAATTGACCCTTGCACACTTCAAGAGCTTCTTAAATTAATCGCAGCATTACAAACCGCTCTAGTTAATTCTGCTTCATTCATTCAAGGACCTACTGGACCTACTGGGCCAGCAGGTGCTACTGGCGCTACCGGACCTCGAGGTAACACGGGCGCTACCGGTGCCACTGGACCTCGAGGTAACACGGGCGCTACTGGTGCTACCGGACCTCAAGGTAACACGGGCGCTACTGGCGCTACCGGTGCCACTGGACCTCGAGGTAACACGGGCGCTACTGGTGCTACCGGACCTCAAGGTAACACGGGCGCTACTGGCGCTACCGGTGCCACTGGACCTCAAGGTGCTCAAGGTAACACGGGTGCTACTGGTGCC
>NZ_JAKUGD010000018.1:0-58965 GCF_022663775.1 Bacillus cereus group sp. BfR-BA-01350 | reverse complement strand
CTACGGGAGTTACAGGTCCTACCGGAGCTACTGGAGCTACAGGCGCTACAGCAACAACTTCTACAAAGGCTATCCTTTTTGGTGGTACTAATGCGGGATTTCAGCGCATAGCAGGATCACCTGGTGCAGATTCACAAACGCTCCCTTATGTAACAGCAGGAGCTGGTAGTGTTGTTGCGTTTTCTGCTTCTATAAATGTAAATAACTTAGGTACAGGTGTATATTTGTTGCGAGTATGTGATAATGTACCTACTAATCTAGCTTCACCGGGTGCTGGTCAAATAGTCTCTACAATTACGCTTACACTTACAGCCAATATTACTGGAACTATAGTGTTTTCGATTAAACCAACTGATATTGGAGCACAACCTGTAAAGGTATTTAATCCTAATCCAGTGGTAGCCCCTGCAACAGTTACATGGACTAGTACAATACCTGGTAATCCAGTTGCAAGGACAGATGCTATCTCACTTTTTATAACTCCAGGAATTACTCAAAGTGCTGTATACTCTGTATTTATATCTACTGCAGTTTAAAAAAATTAATACTATATACATACAATACTAGTTTTGAAGGACTACTATTGTATACGAATTTATGGTAGAGCCCAAGGGATATAGGGCTCTTTTTTTATGGATTAAGACTGGGATTTTACATTTGATATATACTAATCAAATTATACTTAGTTAAATGTTATAATTTGTATAATAAAGGCTATTCTCATGTCCCCTTATAGCATCTGCAGAGATCTTTCTACAAGTGGTTAAAGAATTAACCGTATATACAACATTGCCCTACATAACTTTAAACTACCTAAACTAAAAAATAAAAATAAATTCTTAAAGAGAGGAAAACGGAAATAATGGGAGTTAAACAATTACTGTCGGAGGCACAACGAATTGAGTTAATGGATTTATCACGTTTAACAGAATGGGATTTGGTAACATTTCATACCTTTTCTAAACATGACTTACATTTAATCTTCAAGCACCGTAGAGGATATAATCGTTTAGGTTTTGCTCTTCAACTGGCATTAATTCGTTATCCTGGATGGGCTTTAACCGAGTATAAAGATATTCCTATGTCAGTAATCAAGCATATCGCAAGACAGCTACAGATTCCTGCAGAAGAGTTTTCTAGATATGCCAATCGTAGTAATACATTATGGGAGCATCTTAGTGAAATTCGTGAGGAGTATAATTTCACTAATTTTTCTTCTAGCCATGAAGAAAATCTGTTGAAACATCTCACACAACAAGCTATGGAAAACAGCAATTCACTTCATTTAATTGAAATAGCACTGTCCATGTTACGGAAATCAAAAGTTATTCTTCCTGCCATGTATGTAATTGAAAATATAGTTTGGGAAGCCAAACAGCAAGCAGATCAAAAAGTATACAGTATTTTGTATGATGACTTAACATCTGAGCAAAAGAAAAGAATAGATGCTTTACTTCTACCCACAAATAATGGAATTTCGCCATTGGCTTGGTTAAAACAACTTCCCTCTCAACCATCACCAGAGTCTTTCCTCAAGGTTGTGGAGCGATTTGAATATGTAAAAGATATAGGGCTTGTAGTTGATACGAGCAAGATTAATTCCAACCGCCTTCGGCAGCTTGCAAGATTAGGATCAAAATATGAACCATATGCCTTTAGAAGGTTTGATGAAGTGAGAAGATACAGTATTTTAGTTGCTTTTATGCTAGAAATTACACAAGATTTAATCGATTATGCAATTGAAATACACGACCGTATTATGATGAATCTTCAATTAAAAGGAAAAAAAGCACAAGATGAGATGCAAAAAGTAAATGGTAAAAAACTGAATGAAAAACTTGTACAATTTATCAAGATATGTGGAGCACTTATTGAAGCGAAAGAAGTAGGAAAAGATGCTTTTACAGCTCTAGATGACGTTATGCCGTGGGATAAAATGGTGGAATCGGTTGAGGAAGCCAAACAGTTATCAAGACCTATAAGCTATGATTATTTAGATTTGTTGGAGACTAGATATTCTTATATCAGGCGGTATGCGCCTACCCTATTAAGGGTCTTCCAGTTTGGATCAACTAAATCGGCAGAGCCAGTACTTCAAGCGCTTCATACTATACATGATTTAAACATAAACGGAAAGCGAAAAGTACCGATGAGTGCACCTTTGAATTTTGTATCAAATCGCTGGCAAAAACATGTGTATGACGACGAAGGGAATGTTAACCGACATTATTACGAACTTGCAGCATTAACAGAGTTGCGAAATTACATAAGATCAGGAGATGTATTTGTTTCAGGAAGTAGACAGCATAAGGCATTTGATGATTACTTAATATCTGAAGAGGATTGGAGAAACATAATAAATGCGGAAAATTACTTGGCAGTTCCTTTAACGGTCGAGGAGTACTTAACAGAAAGGATTACTTCGCTAAACCAACGTTTGGACTGGTTATCAAAAAATAGTGAAAAATTAGAAGGTGTTGATATCAGCCAAGGAAAGCTATATGTGGAGAGGTTAGATAAAGGGACTCCAGAAGAAGCAAAAGCATTTAGTATCCGTCTACATAATATGTTACCAAGAATAAAGCTCACAGATTTACTATTAGAAGTTTCCAGCTGGACTGGATTTCATGAGCAATTTATTCATGCTTCAACGAACAAATCTCCTGATAAAGAAGAGAAGAATGTAGTATTAGCAACTCTGATGGCAATGGGTACAAATATTGGTCTTACAAAAATGGCAGAGGCTACTCCTGGAATCTCTTATAGACAAATGGCAAACACTGCACAATGGAGAATGTATGATGATGCTATGGTTCGAGCTCAGTCTGTTCTAGTTAACTTTCAACACAGGCGACAATTAGCAACATATTGGGGAGACGGTAATACATCGTCTTCAGATGGAATGCGGGTACCTATTGGCGTTCGCTCTTTAC
The DNA here is from genome assembly GCF_022663775.1 of Bacillus cereus group sp. BfR-BA-01350. Taxonomy (NCBI): domain Bacteria; kingdom Bacillati; phylum Bacillota; class Bacilli; order Caryophanales; family Bacillaceae; genus Bacillus; species Bacillus cereus group sp. BfR-BA-01350. Next base: position 56,032 of record NZ_JAKUGD010000018.1, on the reverse strand, counting down.
ATGCTGATTCAAACCCGCATTATGGAACAGGAAGAGGAGCAACTATCTATAGGTTTATAAGTGATCAATTTGCTTCCTTCTATTTAAAAGTAATTAATACAAATGCCCGAGATGCACTATACGTCCTTGACGGTTTACTTCATCATGAAACAGACCTCATGATTGAAGAACATTATACAGATACCGCCGGATATACAGATCAAGTTTTCGGATTAACACATCTTCTAGGCTTCCGCTTTGCACCACGTATTCGTGACTTAATGGATACAAAACTTTTTACTATTAACGGTGTGCAAGAATATCCAAATGTTCAGTCACTATTAAAAGGGAAAATTAATTTAAAGGTTATTCAAGAAAATTACAATGATGTTTTACGGTTAGCATACTCCGTAAGAACAGGTAAAGTATCTAGCTCACTTATAATGGGGAAACTTGGATCTTATGCAAGACAAAATAAATTAGCGACCGCCCTTGGTGAAATGGGTCGAATAGAAAAAACGATCTTTACCTTAGATTATATTTCGAGTAAATCAGTGAGGAGAAAAATACAAAAAGGCTTAAATAAAGGCGAAGCCACAAATGCCTTAGCCAGAGCTATATTTTTCGGAAAGAGCGGAGAGTTTAGAGAAAGAGCCCTCCAAGATCAATTGCAACGGGCCAGTGCACTTAATATTATTATTAATGCGATAAGTGTATGGAATACGGTCTATATGGAAAAAGCCGTAGAAGAATTAAAAGATACAGGCGAATTTCGAGAGGATTTAATGCCGTATATATGGCCTTTAGGTTGGGAACACATCAATTTCTTAGGTGAATATAAGTTTGAGGGATTACATGCAACAAGTTTACAATCCTTACGCCCTTTGAATATAAAAGAGCCGATTTACTCTTAACGGAGTAAAATACGGCTCTTTTTTCATATAAATTTGCTTAGCGTGGTTTTTTTCCGAAATGCTGGCTGTACCCCTTTTAGGGCATATAAAAGCTAAGTAGAGCTTTGAGAGGCATTGAATAAATAAAGAAAAGGAGAAATGAAAAATGAAAATCGGTGTATCTGTATGGAGAGTTCTTTGCAAAGAAACAAAGTTGAAATTGCTTCAAAACGCTATGCAAGAAAGTAAAAGCCGCTTTACAAAACAATCCCTTTCCATTGCCATAAAGCAACAGAAAGGGGAAGTGTGATGAGTGATCGTATTGGTGAAGGGCACAAGAAATAAGATGCCTTCAAAAATATTTTAGCATGTTCATTTAGGAAATAAAGGGGGAATTTCATGTGATGAAAACAGTTCAATTATTGAAAAGTGAAGAATTTGAAATTGGTACAACGGATAAAAACGGGCACAAATTAAGACAGTCTGATTTTGTTGTCACACAAGATGACTTTGAAGGTATTAGTATCTGCCAAATCTTATACAACAGTATTGCAAAAGAATTTGTGGCTATGAGTGATTCTAATTGGTGGATACCTTATCATGATTTATCTGTTGCAACAGAAAGGCTAGATCATGTCATTGCAAAAGAGTTTTTGGGGCTAGAAAAATGCGGTACATATTGGGGGAAGAATTGTACACCATTTATTAGAATGCCAATTGAATATTTCAATCCTGTTGAGGAATCCACTTTTATTCTAGAAAAATTAGGGAGGCAATATGACGATCTATTGAGTGTAAAAGAAAAAGGGTGCTGGTACCTAACAGTGAACAAGAAAATATATAGTGAAAAGCGTCTTGGGATAGCCGCTTGTTTAGCCGCAATTGATACCGTAAGAAATAATAAGTAGGGATTTGATTTTAAGGAAGAAATACAAATTAAAATTATAAATAGGGGGAATCAAAATGTTACATGCAGTTATGCAAGAGCAAAATTACTGGAAAGGCCAAAAACAGAAATTCCGAAAAAATAATAAGAAGTTATTAATTTCATTAGAACCACATTTGCATGAAAGATTGGAAGAGTTCGCATTGTATAACGAAAATTTAGATCAAATTGCATCGGAGTTAGTAACAGAAGGTTTAGACTATATCTATATGGAGGATATACCTGTAAGGCAATCTTATGCTTTTCAGCACTTTGTAGAAATTGAATTATCACCATTTCAGCAAAAACTCTTACAACAATTGGCACTCAAACGAGGATGTTCAACAAGAAAAATGGCTTATACAGTATTACATTTTATGCTCAAAACAAAGTAAAAGAATCCAATCATTAAAGAAGGATTCTTTCACCAGGTATTCGTTGGCAAATGACTTCACCCGAAGAATTGAGTCTGGACCACTCAATTCTTTTTTATGTTATAAAAAACAATATAATTTGTCAAAAAGCATTTGCTATAGAATAACAAATGCTTTTTGTTGAACTTGAATTGAACACTTTCAGAAAGTATTTATATTGTTTGCCTTTTTCTCTTGAAAAATTGTACCCTCAATCACTAATTTTAACATAGAATATAAAAAATGTAGCGTTTTAATATTAAAAAACCTATTGGTTTTATATGGATTATTTCTTTATAATAATGAGAGGTAGTTCCCGAATGTAGATAGGCTCTCATGCAAAAAGCAAGAGAGCCTATTTACATAAAAAAAGATTGGATATTTGCCAACCTTTTTCGTGTAAGGGGTTTAATGACAGCTTGTTACTACAACTCGTTTTTATTTCAAAACAATTAATCAGAAAATTCAATCTAGGTTGTTTTTGCCCAAATCTCCGAAAGGGGGCATTAGCTAAATTTATTTTAAAAATACAACTTATATTTATTTGAAACATGTCAATTAAACTGTATATGTTTTGACATATTCATTTTTAAAAGAAGTAAAAATCTTTATTTTAAAGTATTTTTTGCTATTCCCCCTTTTCAAGGGGATGGGCAAAGAAACCCATATAGGGGAAAAACGAAAAAGGACGCTTAACTCCATAGAGTTAAACGCCAAAAGTGAATAGATAAATTAAAATAAGTACATAGAAGGGGAGTGATTCCCTTACTTATCATGAGTATATCACAGAATCAGGTTATAAAGAAAAACAAATGATAGTTAAGCTGGTTAAGTGATGAGGGGAAATATAGAGTAAGAGAATAAAGATCAGGAATCAAAATAAGATTCTAGAAAAAAATAACATGGAAACACTTGTTTGATTATGCAAAATTTGAGATAATATAGGTACGTGAGTAATTCCTATGTAATGTCTTGCCCTATAATGGGATGAAGAGGTTCGTTATTCTTTTAGAAATTTAATGCGGTGTCATTCAGTCAGCAACCATCAACCATTTTAAAATTAAAAATAATTAAAAATGGGGTGCTGATACATGTTTAAGTTTTTCTTTAAGAGAGATAAAGATTCAAATACAACAGAATTCTATTTTCATGTTAATTTTGATGTTGTTATCTCTGCTGTCATCATTGAGTTGATTAAACGATCTTTGAACATATAGAAATTTGAAAAAGGGAATGTGGAGATAATCCATGTTCCCTTTTTGTATGTAATGCTATCATTATAAAAGGGGAAATTTATTAAAACTAAGGGGGATGAAATAAATGGCTATTGATATAAGAAGGGTATTTCCTAAGTTTTATCGTGTTATTCCAGTAGAAGTACAAGAAGATAATGGGGAATCTAGAGAATATTCTTGTTTAGCTGATGAAAGAGGCACTGTTTATTCAAAAGAAGATGTAAAAGCATTGTTTGAGGAAATTAAAGAGTTTTATATGCGTGAAGATATGCCTAATATAGATGACTACAATAAACATATGCAGTTATTAGATTATATGAGGTGTGTATCTATTTCGTTAGAAGAAGATGAAACGGGTAAATATTTGATTCCTAAGGCTAGGTATACATATAAGAAGTTTAATAGTGATAAAAGAAATTGGTCTTTTAAGTGTAATTGGTGTGGTGAGAAAGTATCTAGCAAGACTGATGAAGGTTACTATTCAGCATATGACCGTAATTTTAAAGCTGATAATTTTGATAGAGGTTGTTCGGAGGATTGTGCTAAGTTAATTTGGAAAGATAATTTTAAACATTGGGCAAATGAACATGGGTATAGTAAATTCTTTGCATAAACAAGAAATTCCCCTACCAATCAATTAAGATCAGTAGGGGAAAGTATGAAGATAGGTTGTTTTTTCCCAAATCCCCGAAAAGGGGGAATTAGCTAAATTTATTTCAAAAATACAACTTATATTTATTTGAAACATGTCAATTAAACTGTATATGTTTTGACATATTCATTTTTAAAAGAAGTAAAAACCTTTATTTTAAAGTATTTTTTGATACTTTTTTTTGCTATTCCCCCTTTTCGAGGGGATGGGCAAAGAAACCCATCTAACGTTTTTTCTCAATATGGCTTTTCATATTTTTGAATTATAATATAATTAATTCTTTTTATTTCTATATCTGTCTCTTATCTTCCTGTTATGAATCCTTATTGAATTAAGGATTCTTTTTTATCCTAATTTTTTGATCTAATCGATATTTCCCCATTGCTTCATAGATTAAAAGGTCTAATTTTTGACTAAAATCAATTACTTTTTGATGGCTAAATCCATATTTTTTTACAAGATTGCTCAATTCTTTTTTTTGATCTTCGATCATGTCATGTAGTAATCTCATTTCCACTTTTTCTTGTAAACTCCTTTATACATAGAATCTCGAAAAAATTGTACCCAAAAAATTGCAAACAAAAACAAGGCTGAAACCAGCCTTGCCCTAAAGGAAAAAAACTAACTCTTATATCTAAGAGTACATTATGTATGGTAATTTTTGAAGTGGATATCCCATAAAAGGATAAAAAAGTTATTATTGTAATATTTTTAAAGGTTTTTTATTTTATAAAGAAACAGTCGAAATTGCTTGTTTATAAAGGAACTGTTGCTTTCCATTGCTTAAAACTAATACCGAAAATTTATCAACAGCGATAATTTTGCCAGGTACTCTGACACCATTTATTAGAAAAATCGTTACTTCTTTTTTTTCTTCTATTAATTTTTCATAAAACTTCTCTTGTGTATACATCATTTTGATGGTTGCAACTCCTCTCCTTTTTTTGAACGGTTCATAGCTTCTAAGAATACATATTCTTTTACTGTTAATTCAACAGTTGGGCAATATTCAATCTTTGATAATTCGTGAAATAAAGAAAGGTTTTTGTTTAGTTTTTCAATCATTTCATCTAAAGTGATTTCCCCTACACCATACTCGATTACTGGATTTAAAAATACGTCTATATCTATTAAACTTGGTTCAATTAGAGAAACAATTTCTTGTACCTTTGGTAAAATAATTGTTTCATAACGTTGTTTGAATAGTTCTAAGTCCTCTGGTGCGGATTCATTCTCACATAGCTTTTTGAAAGATATTACACGAATGTCATTTCGTAATGAATCAATACGCTCTTCATAAAACGCTTTGTCAAATCCTTCTTTGTCAGCAACATCATAATGAAGTTCTGTTTGTGACCTACGCTTTTTCTTATAAGAATCCATAAGGATTTTTTCTTTTGCATTAAACATCATAATAAAAACAGTACGTTCTAGATTCATGATTTGGTTTGCTACGCTTAATGTTTCATCTAACACTTTTGCGCGTTCTTCTTCACTTAACTTTTTTATAGAGGATGGAACAAGGTTTTTGACATTCTCAAACGACTCTGAATTTGTAATGTGTTGAAGAGAAAATTGAGCGACCTCTGGTAAACAAGGATCAGTGGTTTTGTCTAAGAGTAACAAATCTTTAATCGTTCGCACTGTATTTTTGATCTCTTTTTGAGCTTGGCGAACTTTTTCTATGCTTCTTTCCATGTATTCTGGTTGTTTGAGACGATTGAAAATGTATTCTCTTCTTTCTTCAAAATGTTGCTGTAAAAGTGACATAGTTGTTTCCCCTCTCTAAGTGTCTTACGGTTTTAAAATCCTTCTTATGGATGCAAAAGGAACAGTATAATTATAACATTTTATACTTTGATACGATTTTAAAATTCTTATATTTCGGAATTTTTGAGAAGACGCTTCTTTTTCGTGTTGTACTTGCACAAGTTTCATAATGTCGGCATATAGCTAATAGCGTAAAGCACGCTGATAGCTAATGATTAAAAATGTGGCCTAAAAGGGTCATTGTTTTATGGGAAAAGTGATATTACCGCTCATATCGATTAAATAAAAAAGTAGAGAATTTTTTTGTATAAAAAGGTGAATAACGTACAAACAGAAAGGAATACGTTTTAGTAATACCGATATTATCGGTCACATCGGGGAGGGTGAACAGAATGGAAAGATCAAAGTTTAGTAAACCTGTAGCATTTAATAAGAAGAATGAAAAGGATCGGATCATGTTACAGCATGTAAAGCGTAAAAATTTTTCGGGTTATGTAAAGAAATTAATCTGGAACGATATACCCGATAAACATAAAAAAATAACATGCGAAGAGGATAGAAAACAAGTACCTTCACCAATTCGACAAGACGAACAGAGTGTAACAGGAAAGAAGAAATTAAGTGCCGCGGCACGTATTGAACAAATTAAGGCGCAAACAAAAAGACAGGAGCCTTCAAAAAGCTCACTGCCTGTATTTTTACCCAACAAAAACATTAACAAGTGATCCAATAATCGCGCCTACAGCGACAGCAATTGCAACATGCATATCGTTAGACCTCCTACTTTTCATTTATAAGTAGTATGTGTAGTTCTTTTAAAATTATACGAGGGGTGTTGCATCATGACTAAGACAGAAACGATTTCTTTTCGCTCTTTTATGGACCAAAGTTATAAAAAGAAAGCACATAAAGAAACAAATAGTAAGAACGTACTTAAAAAGGTTTTTACCGCTACAGGGAGTTCATTAATATTAATACTTCCAAAAGTAACATTTGCCGCGGGAGTTAACGGGACGTTTGGCAATGTTCATAGTGCCATTATGAACGGGTTTGATGCGGGCGTAGTTTTAGTTATTATCTTTTCGGGCGCGGCCTGGGCATTGGGTCACCGTACAAAGGCAATAGAAATTTTAATTGGTGCATGTTGTGGGTATATCTTGGCTAGACATGCGGTTGACATAAGAGACTTTTTAAAGGGAATTTAAAAGGAGGGGTCCTTGTGAAATTCATTTTAGAAGGTGGAAAAATGATTGCGGCTAATACAGCTGGGTATATTGGAGAAAAGGCAAAAGAGGGTTCTTTTTTAGATCAATTAAATAATTTTAGTGATGCTATTGTAGGGAAGGAAATGGAATGGATTTTCAAGCCAGTTGGTGAATTTATGGTTGATATAGTAAGCGAATTAGGTCATTGGTTTATTCTAAATTTGCCCGATATTATGGGATATGGTGCATTGGTGACAGCTGGATTTATCATGATAGGTTCAATGACAAACAAAGGCGGAATGATGAAGCCGCTTGCCTATTTTGCAGGCGGACTTATCTTAGCAATATGTATATTAGGAGGGGCCTAAAATGATACAGGGAGAAGGCTTTATTATATGCGATATAGAAAATACAAACCTTCCTGTTTTGGCACAAAATGAATATTTGCCAGTAGTATATGAACCTAAGAAAATAAAAAAATCCTGGTTTAAAAGAAAAGAGATATATTCTTTAAAACAATTTTTACAAGTAGAAAAAAACAAAATGGTTGTATATCGGATTATTCCTCATGCGGATGTATCTAATAATACAAAGCGTTTATGGCGGGCGATCTATAAGATGTATGAAATGTACGAAAGTATGGGAAGTCGTATAGAAAGAAAAGGGATTACATTTCATTATCGTGAAAAGGACTATTTCTGGTTTGATGTTGTTTTCAAACAGAAAAAGGGCCAGAAGAAAATTGAATTTTATGTAGCAACTAGCGAATACCAAGCATTAAAGCTCAAAAGAAAACTAGAGAACAAAATGAGTGTGACAATTAAGGAAGCCGAAATAACAGATTTGCAAATTTCTAATGAAAATACAATCGTACAAGAAATGCGATATTTGAAACATGACATCTTTTCCTTAAATACAAATAGCAACGATACAAAAACGCCTATTGGTAATATTTTAAGTGTTATTGATGAACTAAGTTATGATGGAGACATTTGCCGATTGAGTATCTGTAATGAAGCGGAAAACCGCCAGAAATGGGTGAAAAACGCTTCCTGGGCCATTGAAAAGTTAAAGAAGGGTAAACCACCCCAACGGGTTAATATGAGCGGCAAACGACTTGTAACAGGGGCTAAAATTGGTGTTGCGGCTGTTATTAATGAAATAAATGATTTATTAACTGATACATTCCAGGCGTTCTCGAACGCTTTTTTTAAATCAGATAAAAAATTTAGCAAAGAGCACATCATTAAAAAGGCACATACAACCGCTGATGAAGTTGGAACAAATCGTGTGAGTTATGACAAAGGAAATCAACCTGTTTTTAAAACGCGTATACGGGTGGCCTCACATTCCCATGATCGGTTAACCAGGGAGACAATGGGGGAAACCTTAGCACTTTCTATGATGGATTTATCAGAAACGAATGAACTACATGGCGTAAAAATAAGAATGAGAAAACGCCAAACAGAAATATTACAGGAATTAAACACATTCGAACTATCAAGCAAGACAAAGTTTGATCCGAATGTAAATTTGATGAGTACCGATGAAATGAGCAAATTAGCTTTGCAAATGCCTGTAAAAGAGTTGCAACGAAAATATGCAGATGCATTGAGTGTAAAAAAGAAAGTTGAAATTGAGATACCAGCGATTATGCGGGATGAGAAAGGAATATTTTTGGGACATTCGGAATTGAAAGATCACAAAATACCAATCTATATGCCAATAGATAATCCAGACAATTTTTATAGAGGTTACGTCTTTATAGGAGGACAGGGGGCTGGTAAAGATACATCAATTAAGAATTTTGTTATTGAGGGAAATACAAAACATAAGATTAGTTTTATCATACCAGATGCAATTGTAGAAGAAGGTGGGCGGGGTATGGCAGACGGGATTCGTGATGCATTACCACCAGAAAACATTATTGATCTGGATTTAAACGACAGTGATTATATCCCACCTCTAGATTTAACAGAAGTAATTACAAAGCTAGGGCGGAACGGTGCTTCAAGATTTGCGGATGAAATGATTGATTTCATGCAAATTGAAGGATTAAGCCGAAGTGAAAAATATTTAACGGATGCGGCCAAAGCAAGTAAAGGAAGTCTATTTAATATTAAACGTATTATAGAAGATGAGGACTTTCGGGTAAATCGTATTCAAGAATTAGTGAATGAAGGGAATTTGCGTCTTGCGAATGAGCTGATACAGTGGGGAGATAATGAACAATTAGGGAATAAGTGTGATCCCATCATAACCAGATTAAACCGCTTTTTTGGGAATGAAAGATTGTATGATATCTTTGCACAAGACCCATTGAAAGAACTTGATTTTGGTAAATGGATGCAAGAAGGAAAAGTTATTATTTTAAGGGTTCCAAATGCTAGGGGATTGGGGGAACATGCAGTAAAAACCCTGGTTCACTGGATCACACTAAAAACCTTCATGACCAGGCTATTAATGACTAAAAAAGAGCAAGAAAATGGGGCGTTTATCATTTTTAATGAACCCGAGCAATATGAAAGTGAAGGATTAACTAAATTGATGGGTAGAGTGGGTACAGAGGGCAGAAAAGAGAGACTAGGAAGCATCTATGCATTTCACCATTGGAACAAATTGAAACCGTCATTACAAGAGAATTTACAAGGTGGCGGCGTACAGCAATTCCTATTTATGAACGATCATACAAAGACATTTGAATTATCTAAGTATCGATTTGAGGATACAATTTCACTAGAACAAGCATATAAAATACCAGCACATCACGCGATTATTAGTGTAAGAGCTGGGGGAGAAATGCAACCATCGTTCATTTGTAAAATGGCTCCACCGGTTAAAGCAAAATACGATAATAGTTTCCTAACAAAAAGGCATTCTCGTATGTATGGGCGATCGTGGATAGAATTACAACAAAAGTACGGATAATTCAAATGAAAAGGAGTTGTTTGTTATGAATGATTTAGCAAAAGAACTCAATGAGACATTTCAAAAGTATCAGATCGGCCCGCATGAAATTGCATATTGGATGTATCTCACATTAGAACGAATGACAGAGGATCATCGTGAGATGTATGAACAAGAATATACAAAAGAAGAAATGGAACGGTTAGAAGGCATAGCAGACGCCTTAAACAAAATTACAAATCAGTGTTGGTGGTTACTTAAATAATAAATGAAGCACAAGACATTGTCGCTTGTGCTTTTTACATTCTCCAAAAATCATGCGGTTGTGCGTAAGGGTCTATTTTTCTAATAGCTTTCAAGAGTTTTTTCATTACAAGGGGTGTTGGAATATAGGTTTTATCACGACAAGCCTTTGTCATTGTTGGTAAAGAAATACCCGCGGTACGCGCAATTTTTTGTTGCTCTATTCCGTGACGATCCAGCCATTTTTTTAACATGGTTTTATTATCTTTAAAAAACACTTTGCATCTCTCCTAAACTTGTATAATTTGGTTACAAGTTTGGACAGATTTTTTAAAATCTATTCTTTAGAGTTTAATATTTTTTTAAATATGGGAAGAAAGCGAAATTTTTATGAAACAATGAAACGAACGATTCTTTTAATTTTTAGCTAGTAATCTGGTATACATATAATGCAAAGATTTGACTTACGCATCATACAACAAATCTTTGCAAGGCGGTTTCCAGAAATACTTTGACATTTACATGTAAGAAAATATAAAAAAAGACTTAAATTGCAAACAGTAAATTAAAATTTAGTTTTGAAGAAAAGTAATTAATTTCGTTAAAACAAAATGAAGACGTATTATACAATTTTCATCATACGTCTTCATTTTTTGAAAAGAGCTTAGACCAGAATCCTTGTTTTTCTTTTGGAGCATTAAGAGCTTGTTTACTTTCTTTTAGCTCTACATGCAATTGCTCAATTTGTTTGGATTGTTTTTGTAATAGTTTTTTTTGTTCAACCATTTCTTCTGAAATGACACCTAAAATTTGTTTCAACTCACTATTTTCTTGTGTTAAAGTCTGTAATGCTTCCATTACATTTTCATAACGCGTTATGTGATGCGTGTTTTCGTCTGTGACGGGGGGCGTAATGGGCACCAAACTGTTAGGCTGATTCATTGATATAATAGCATTTGCGGCATCATCTAGCGTCATAGACTTACTTTTACTTAATTCTTGTATTTTTCTTAGAATAATAACGTCCTTGTCAAAAAAACCTCGTTGGTCATGGTCGTTACGGTGGAAGTTATAGCCGCGATCTTCTAATAAACGGGCATACTTGCGTATAGTTCCTTCCTTAACTCCTAATAATTCAGCAACCTCGCGGGTCCAGTAAACATTTTGTATATCTGTTACGGCGTCATGTGACACGTCACATACACCTCCTTTTCGGATAATATTATACACTTTTTAATAGAATCCTTGTGTATTTAATAAAAAAAGAGTTGTTCTTTTATAAAAGAACAACTCTTTTTGATTGTATTATGCATATGGATCATCTTCTAAATCATTCAGTTTATTCCATGATGTATTTTCTTCTTTATCATTGGATTCCCCAGGATTCGTTATCTCTTGACTTGTTTCGATATGAGTTTGAACCGAAACAGGTGTATGAACAGTTTTTGAACCTTCATCGTGTTTGATTGGTAAAGGTTGTGTTTCGTTATCTAATGTAAATGTGTATTTACGCGGTAAAATTTCCGCTACATCTGTATTACCAATTTGTTTATGAAGTTGTTGCGCCGCATACAAAAAGAACATTGTAAGATCACTTTGTTTGTTAATAAAATCGATCATGTCTGGTGAAATGTCTTTCTTAATATAGACATTTGCTCTATCACCAGCTTTGTATATTTTACGAGCCATTATTTTTCACCGACAGGAGCAAGCGCTTTTTCTTTTAATTCTTCAAATCTTGGAGAGCATGTGTACACAAGTAATCCGCGTGCATTTACGAAAAGTGGGTCTTTTAAGAAAATAACATTTGTTAAACGTCCTTTTTGCTCTAAAATTTGTTGTAGGCTTTCTTTTACGATTGCGGCACCGCCACCATAAATGAATACATACGGATCATCTTTCATATCATCAATTTTATTAATAATATCAGTTGCAATTCGATTTGCTAAACCCAATAACGCGCCACGTGATGCCTCTTTTAAACGAATATGACGAGGATGTTCAGAATCAAGATAAATTGCATTAAATTCAGCAATACTGTCTATTGTCTTTTGTTTATTGTTTAAGTTCCAAACCTTGATAATATCAAGTAAAGTTTCTTTCACTCCATATGGTAAACCACGACTCATTTTATGTTTAAAACTAACACCATGAGAAACAACTTCTTCTGTCGTACCAGCGCCAATATCGAAAGATAATATTGTTTTGTCAACAAAGTCTATTTCTGTAGTTTTGCCTTCTGTAGCTTCTACTTTTCTTTTGATGGTTTTACCTTTTTCATCATAAACGATTCCCCATGAACCCGCCGCACCTTCTGGTAAACACTTGCAAAATTCAATTTGGATATTAACTACTACTTCACGTCCGCTTGGGTGATGGAATTTTACCGTATGATGATTCATATAACGCTCTACAAATTCTTGTGCTGTTTGAGGCGTAATTGTTGCTACAGGTAATGCAACAGAAAGATCATAAGTAACATCAATTTTATTTTTATTTGGTTGTTTTTTCATAGCTGTAATTGCTAAACCAGCTAATGTAACAAGTAGCACAAGATCATCTTTCGATTTATCCGATTTCTTTTCCATTTCAATACCTTTAATGTTTTCATCAATCACTTTTTGACCAATAATGTAACGCAGATTGTTTGCTTTTAAGGTAGGTGATGAAATTGTAACATCAATGTTGTTTTCTAAATCTTCAACAGAAATATCCTCATCACTCAAAATGTTTGTTGCTTCTCCAATGTGATGTGAATAAATACTTGGTATGAATAAAGGATCAAGACCTAATACATTTAACTTTAAACCACTATTTCCCGCATCCGCACCAGCTTTAAGAATTGCCATATATAAAAACCTCCTAAAGATTAATTTTTATCGATTAACTTAATTCCATTATATGCTAAACTCTTTTAAAAAGTCAATACAATTACACACAAATTAATACATTTTAATACAAGTCAATACAAAAAATATTAGTGAAAATCTATAAAAATCATTAAAATACAAGTGTTTTTCGTATTGATTCGTATTTACTTGTATTCATTTGTATTGACTTTTATTGATTTTTACATAATTTAATTGTTTTTAGATCGTGGGGCCGACTGTCTTTTTGAAATAATCCACCTGTTACCTATTTTTTTAGCTTTTACTTCTCCCGCGGCACATAAATTTTTAATTGTTCCTGGTGGCATATCCCACTTTTCGGCGGCTTCTTCAACGCCCATGACTTCTTCTAATGGGTCGCTATCATCATTATTGTAATTAATCACTAATAAACGTAATGTTTCGCCTGGGGCACTTGTTTTTTTTAGAAATTGCTCCCAGACATCGTCTGGAAGCCTAAATTTTCTTTGCATAAAATCCCTTCCTTTCAATTTCGCAATGATATTGCTTTGCAAGCTGATCCGCATATTTTAAAGCCAGGTGACGTTCTCTACCTGTAAACATTTTTTCATGTTTGTAAAAACCGTACACCCGTTCATTTTCTATATAATCTGTACTGACGTTTGGTCGCATTTCTAGTTGTACATGGTATTTCACATGATTTGTAGAATAATCTCTTCTTCTAACAAGTGTCACAACGCTTTTAAATTCAGTATTTGCAACAGTTTGAGCGTGATCGTAGATATCCATTTGATAATTTTTAAGCTTTTTTATAATTTCTTCTAATCTTTCTATGTCCCGATCCACCATATCACTATAACTCTTTAATCTTTTCATATCATAGATGTGCTTGAATTTTTCACAATTTGCATTTATATACATGTGGGCATCTCCTTTTTTTAGAAAGATAAGAGGGGAAAACCCCTCTTATGCTTCAAGTTTCGGCTTGTTTTTCTTAATTCGCTTTACCTCGTGCATTGATCTGATTTCATCGAGTGAGAAGTCTTTGTTATGAAACTTCTTGTACTCTCCTTCATACCAATACCAAGCCTTTTTCTTAGATGCCCATTTAAATCCAAGTTGCTTTAATTCAGTTTTCAATGAGTAAGTGTTGCCTGTGAGCCAAATCCAGGTTCCAATGATCTCAATTTCAATATCGTATTTGATAAGTTCGTCTATGATGTTTTGGTATGCGCCTGTGTTTTGTTTTCCAGAGTTACTATGTAGTTGTTCAAAAAGTCTGTCATACTCTTTCTTTAATGCGATAAAGTCTTCATGTTTCCCGCCTAAGTCTGGATGGTGTTTCTTTGCTAGTTTCTTATATTGCTTTTTTAGTTCTTCGATGGAAGTGACACTTTGAAAAAATTTCATGGTCAACAGCTCCTTTTTAATATTTTAATGCGCTAGCGCATTTCTTAATTATATTTTATCATGCGCTAGCGCACAAAAACAAGCATTTTTTTACTTATTTTGAATTTTTTAGAAATTAATTTAGGGTTGAAAAATAGTGTAAAAAAGCCCTAGTTTTGCTGGCACCAGGGCTTTTTTATGCTTATATAAAACTCTTTTTATTGCTGTTTATTCCAGAATTGAACGTATCTATGCAGGGCCTCAACGCTTTTTAATCCTAAAAATGCTTTAATTTCAATGGGTTTCATGCCATTCTGTAGGGCATTTAATATAAAACGGTTCCGTAGCATAGTAGGCGTTATATGGATTTCAGCGCGTTTCGCTTCTTTCTGTAACATGCGTTGTACAGCGATTCTAGTTAAAGCGGCGGGTTGATCGTTTTCATAGTCCCATCGGAATGTTTGCGGGCCAAAATCAAACGCCACAAAAAAGGGATCACCCGTTTGTTGGCGCGGCCTTACAAGGTTAGGAATCTTGTTGTAATAAGATAAGGCAAGTTTTACATGCTCTTTTGAAAGGGTAATAGATCGTTTGTAGGCGTGCATCCCTCCTGGGGTAATGGTATTCGTCCCAAAGTGTATATCATGCATAGAAAGCGTGAGAATGTCCTGGATAGATAGCCCATAATCTAACATGAAATGAATTAATAAAAGATTACGCTCTAGAATAAACTTTCTTCCTGTTGCTTGGTAGTCGGTTAATCCGTTATAACTACGCATGACGCGGAATAGCTTTTTTATTTCTTTATCCGATGCAAAGTGTTTAGAAGTTAATCCAGGAGGGGAGACATCACTTTTTAAATCCTGGGCCGCACCATGAAATTGTAAAAAGTTAATTAGAATACCTCGTACACGTTTGATATTAGAAATTGACGCTCCACGTTCTTTTTTAAACGCTTTTAAGTATCTGTCTAATACATTTGTATCAAAAGAACGGAAAAACGATTCTGGAGGCAATTTGACGTGTTTCTGAATCCAAGATGTAAAAAGTGTGAGATCGTAGCGGTATTGTTTAACGGTGGAAGATTTACGGCCATGTTTTAATAAATCAGAAAGGAAAACATCAACAGAAAGTTCCCATGTCATTTTTATATACTCCTTTGTCCTAAAAATTGTGTACCGCAATTATAAGCGAGAACCATACAAACAAGCAATAGGGGATTCTAGGTCGTGACGTTTTTCGAGGGGGCTTGTGTGAGATGCCATAGCCGAGACATTGCGGGGCTATGCGGAGACATATGGGCCTGGCTAGAGAGGACGTGTAGTTGTGATATAGGGGGATATATAGATGTACGGGAATGTGTAGAAGGCGAATGATGGGCCGAGATTGAGGGAGGACGATATGCGAGGAATGGGAATGGCCGCCGCCCCGCCTACGTAGTTTTTTGAAAATCTGCCTGGCAACGGAATCTGATTCATAGCTGAATCAAGATACCCTTACCAGGAGAGCTTCGTTTTTCTTTTTCTTTATGTAAGTAGAAAAAAGCTAGAGTTTACATATATCAAACTGACTTTGCACTCATGCCGAAATGATGCCGCCTTTCATCATGTATACACTACATAGGAATCATATTTGCATCACTTTGGCATAACATAGGCATCAGTATTTTTGCTGTATGTTTAGATGGGATTAGAAATGATAATAGATAAAAGATCATCATGATATGTAGGAAAATAAACGAATAAAGCTACTCATAAATAGTGTGTTTGTTCGGAAATATGTTGAGTAACTAAAATATTGTAGATTTGCATATTAAGAGAAAATGAGGATTTTATTTTCGTATATAGATCAATTTAGGAATGATATGTAGAAGTTTATAAAAAAAGAAACTCCCAATATAGGATACTTTTTATTAATAAATCTTGTTTTAAAAAAAATTAAAACAATTAAATACATTAGGATTTATTTTTGCCCAATAAGCCTTACTCTCACAAGGGATTAGAAAATTTTTCTTATTTAATTACTAATTTAAAAGCAGGTTCAATTCGGGTTTAAATTCATAGTGGATTTGTTGTGAAAAACACCCTTATTTTGTAAAAGTATAATAGATTGATAATATGTTTAATCTATTAAAATAAAGAATGGCATGACAAAAAGCCTTGTTAGGGGGGAATTTTTTGAACAAGGCTATCAAACAATTATTTTTTTGTAAAAAATACGATTTAAGCGTTTGGATCGAGCATCTTTTTGAATAAATCAAACGGGATTTTACTCTTATTTGATTTTCTCAATCCTATATTTCTTATGTTTTCTTTCGCTTGTTGCTGTCTACGCTTCCTATTTGCAGTTAACTGTTTTGTATAGATTGTTATGAAATGTGCAGGCGTACTTTCTTGTGATTTGTTTATCTCAAAAAACTGTACACAATCCTCAAAAGTCTTTCGTGCTTCCCAATCTACGTCTGGCGGCATACGCAATGCGATTGTATAAGCATCTTTTTCAGTAATATTTGTATCTTTACTTATGATATACATATACAGTTTCTTTTGATCTTTACTCATAAACTCATCCATTTCGCGGAATCGTAGTTCTAACTTTTCACCCAAATCAGGGGCATTTATTGGCTGTTTTTCTTCTACTTCTTTATTTGAAGGAGCAACAGAATCTAATATGTCTATTCCCTGGCATGTAGGCACAGTTGGTTTTTCGGCTTGTTCTGTAGATTGCTCCTGTTTTTTACTTAGTTTTTTAGATAGAAACTTTGTAAATGTAGAAAACATATCAATTGAAAACGCCCATTTTTGCTTAAAGTATTCAATGATTTTTAAATAATTGGTATTGAGGCTTAATATGTAAATAGATGGTGCCTTCTTACCATGACGTCTTGTTTTGATTTGATGGCATACCTCAAGGTCCTCTAACCACTTCAGAATAAAGTTGATAATTGGTACAGAGATACCCGATTTTTTACTGATTTGATCTTGTCGCATTTGAGAGAAGCCTTCTTGTACGAGGTAAGATAAAACAACTTCCAATGCCTGATAGCGGCGTGGTGTTTGTACGAAGTATTCTTTAGTGGTTTTACCTTCATACTCGAACAGAATAATATCAATAGCTTTAATTACTTTTTTAACAGATTTATTGATAGCACCTGTAGGAACATGAATAAGGTTTGGACTTAATTCTCGTTTTGCTGTACTTAGTAAAAAGTTATTTAGTAGCACAAAAAACCCTCCTATTTTTTCCACCACACATTTGTTAAGGAAAAGTAGAGGATTTTCTTCACAAGAGATTCACTTTGTGCTAAAATAAACGTATATAAGTGAATAAATTCTATGCGTTAAAAATCCTACTTTCTGGGATTTTTAATTGGTGTCTAGTTTGCCGACCGGAACAACCAATTAAAAATTTGTGAGGTAGGTTTTTTTTGTTTTGATAAACTTATTTTATCGTTCTTCTTGCAGAATATCAATCTTTTGAAAGTAAAAATTACACTAAAGTGTTAATAATGTGTTTATTTTATATAGAAAGCAGTTGTTTGAAGGCCCTTATTTGTCTGAAAAATATTGAGAAACATGTACATTTACCTATTTCTGGAATAAAACCCTCCATTTAGAACAATTGTTTGATATAATATATTGAATATGTCTGAATTTTCTTTCAAGAGGTGTGAATGTATGAACTACTGGAATAGGAAATTACAAGAAGAAATTAATAATGCACATAAGACATATGATTGTTTTGCTGTTGAAGCAAAAGTTTCTAAGTCTACTCTAACTGATCTGTTTAAGTATAATAAAGAAGTTTCAATGTTTAGTGTGTTTAAAATGGCGAAAGTTCTTTTCCCAGATAGAAGAGACATTCATGAAGAATGCTGTATAAACATTTTTGCTCAATATGAAAGAAATGTAAAAATTAACATGAAGAGATTATTTGTTATTGCCTATCTTAACGGTTATTCCTCGATTTTAAAATATTTAGTTGATTTATCTAGCAGTCATACAGATTGTAATGTGAAAAAATATTCTCCACTTTTTAAACTGTTCTATGAACGTCCCAGGGGCGGAAATCCGAAGGAACACCTTTTGTGTTTAGAAGATATTCGAAAAACAGTTCCTAAAAAAGAAAATTTAGATATGGAGATATTTTGTGATATTTTATACCTACTGTCTAGTGGTGATATCGGAGATTTTGGAATGTTTGATACATATAAAGATCGTGTTGTTACCAATATTTCTAAGATTAAAAATCAAGATTTAAAACTCCTATATAATTACTGGATTACTGACATTTGGAGTTATGCTTTATTAAGAAGGTTAAAAGTTAATGAATTTAGAGAACAAAATAATAAATTAATGATGTATGAAAATATAAAATATTTTCCCGTTATGAATGCGATGAACAATTTGAGGCTAGGAGAGAGCTTTTTATTTTCGGATTATCAAAAGTCATATGAGTATACTTTAAAAGCACTTAAAGAATTAGAAAACAAATGTGATTTTAAGTATAGAATAGCTATAAATAACATGAACTTTTTAAAACTTATACACAATATAGAAATAGATACAATTAACTTAGAACAGCTTCATCCAGCAGAATTAGCGTTGTATTTTGTTTTAAGAAAAGAGTATTTAAAAGCAATAGAAATTTTAATGAACTTAAAAAATAAAAATAAAAAACTGACGCCAATTCAGTATTGTTATTTAGGTCAAGCAAAAATGGACCTGGATATAATAGCCGAATCAAAAAAGTTATTCATTGAAAATGGTGATTACTTTTTTGCCCAATATGCAACAAAGGCGTATAATGATTGTAAAGAATTGTTAAAATGTGGAGGCGTAAAATGAAAAAATTAGCCATTTTATGTACTGTATCATTAATTTTATTAAGTGGATTAAGTATTTCAGAAAAAAATAAAGTCCAAAATCCAAATAATGTGCAATATATGGTCGATCCCGGAGGAATGGGCTGACTGTAGAAAAACAAAGAGCGACAAAAGACACCGTTTATACGGTGTCTTTTGTTACTTTATAAACAGTTTTTTTAATGTTTGAGCTGGATTTCAGCGAACAAGAATATCAATTAATCCCAAAAAGGAGCGGTAATATGGAAAATATTCAAAATAAATCTAATTGCGAATCACTTATTGTTCAAATTGTTCAGGCATGTAATGGAGATTTAGAAATCATGGGAAAATTAATTGATTTATATGATAGTACAAACCATTTGGATATTGATTACTCGTAATTAACTAAAAAGTATAGATAAATATATGTACTCTAATTTGTTATTATAATGTGCTCTACTCCTCGTGTTGCGATTGCATTTCTATTTCAATTTCCAGAAGTTGCGCCATCCTAAGAATTTCTTTTTCGATTCTTGGTTTGTGTTCTTCTGGAACATTTCTATATTTTTCAATCAAAATTTGCGCCATACGTTCGATCGGATCAGTTTCACTACTATCTTTTTCTAAAATTTCGTTATCACTCATTTGATGGTGTAAAAGTCTTGATTCACTAACATTAAAAAATCTCGCGATTGTCGGTAGACGTTCAATCTTAGGGACTTTATCTCCATTTTCCCAGCTTGTTACGGTGCTATATGGTGTATTTATTGCTTGGGCAAACTCTTTTCGACTAAGGCCTTTCATTGCTCTTAACTTTCGTATATTTTTCCCAAATATATTGTTATCCATTAGGTATAATCCTCCTTTTATACTTTAGTGTTATTTTTTACACTAAAGTGTTGACTTTCGGCTTTAAGCCGAATACAATGTAATTAAGGGAAGGGAGGGTGAAAAAATGCTAGCGTCAGAAAATAAAACCATTGTACGAGAATATAGGGAATCCAAAGGTTTAAGTATTAAGGAAGTTTCTAAAGGCGCTAAAATTCCAATTGGCACATTATATGATGTTGAAATTGGGAGAAGGAGTCTCAAAGCCAATAAAGCCAAAAAAATGGCTGATTTTCTTGAAGTTCCAATCGAGAAACTTTTCAGACCAACATATTATCGTGCAATACCCATCACAGAATGAATTAACCTCATGTTATTGATTACATTTATTTTGTTCATATTCCTACTAAATGTATTGTAAATGAAATTCGGCTAAAAGACGAAATAATTATCACTAAAGTATAAATTTCTATATTTAGAAGGTTAAAATTCTAAATATTCCGTCCTTTGAAAACTGAATAATCCTAAAGGAGCTGTAAAAAATGGTTTTGAAACGATCGTATCAAACACTACTACTCTTTACGAGTGTACTTTTATTTGTGATGAGCTGCTTGATTCCACTGAATCAAGCCAGTGCGGAGGTAATCAATCGAGAAAGGTATCAGATGGATTGGGCCTATAGTCCGCAGTATGGGAAAGATGTTCGTACAGAGCTTCTAAAGAACGCAAGTGGTCAAATTGCGTATTGTCTGGTATACGGTTTGAAATCCCCAAATGGAGAGGATTTACCCGAAGCGGGCAAAACAGATGATGTATCCTATCGCGTCTTAATGAATGGGTACCCACAGAAAACACCAGAAAATTTAGGGGTTTCCAATTGGAAAGAAGCCCATTACGCGACACAATTAGCTCTTTGGAATGCACTTGGCCAGATTTCCGTTGATGAATTACAGTTCAAAAATGCGGCTGTTGAAAAAGCGGCAAAGAACATCATTCATGCGGCAAATCAAAGCCAGGATACACAAGATGTCTGGATGAATGTCATCCCAACGGATAAACAAGAAGCCCAATTAAACGGTGAATATTTTGAAACAACAACATACAACGTTCAAACAAATGCAAAAAAAGGTACATTCCATGTAGAAATGAACAACGCACCACAAGGCACACGCATTGTCACAGAACAAGGTGAAGTAAAAGAAACGTTCCAACTAGGAGAAAAGTTCCGTATTCAAGTACCAAAATCCTCTAAGAGTAGTGAACTATCTCTAAAAGTCGTTTCAAATCTAACGAATGTTCATGCAGTCGTATATAAAGGAACAAGTACGATTCAAGATGCAACTGTATTATTAGAACGCAGTACAGAACAAGTAAGCACAGACTTACAAGTATTTTGGAAAGCAAATGGCGCCTTAAAAGTGATGAAAGTGGATGGAAACAAAAAGCCGCTACCAGGCGCAGTATTTGAAGTCGCAAACAGCAATCAACAAGTTATGGGAACGATTACAGCTGACAAAAACGGTATCGCTGAAATGGGTAACTTAGAACTTGGCACATACACTGTAAAAGAAGTGAAAGCACCTGTTGGATATGTGTTAGACGCTACACCAAAGCCTTTTGAAGTAAAAACAGGTGAAGTTGCTGTTGTAGAAATGAAAAATGTACAGATCAAAGGAAATATTGAAATTAAAAAGATTAGTGATACAGGCAAGATTCTCCCAGGCGTTGAATTTACAGTATTTACGCCAGAAGGAAAGGCAGTCACAAAAGTAACAACAGATCAAGAAGGGATTGCGAAAGTACATTCTCTTCCGTTTGGAAAGTATTACTTCCAGGAAACGAAAGGATTAGAAGGTTACTTATTAAATCAAACAAAGTATCCATTTGAAGTAAAAGAGCATAATCAAACACTTACGTTTGAAGTGAAAAACGATCAAGTAAAAGGAAATGTACAGCTCTTAAAAGTAGATGAAGACGGAAAAACGAAATTAGAAGGTGCTGTTTTTATCCTAGCTGATGAAAAAGGTAAGAAAATCAGTGAGCATAAGACAGACAAAAACGGGTTCATCAAAATTGATAATATCCCATTCGGAAAGTACCAATTCATCGAAAAGACATCACCAGCGGGCTATGTGCTAGTAAAAGAGCCGATTCCGTTTAGCATCACTGAAAATGGGAAAACAATTGAGCTAGTTGCAAAGAATACGAAGATTAGAGGATCAATTGAAATTACAAAAGTAGACGTAGCCGATGGAAACAACAAGTTACCAGGTGCAGAGTTTACAATCTATAACGAACAAGGCCAGGAAGTCGTGAAAGGAAAAACAAACGAACAAGGCATTGCGAAGTTCGATAAACTCCCAGCAGGAAAGTACACATATAAAGAAACACTTGCACCACAAGGTTATGTGTCACATGAAGAAACATTCTCCTTTGAAATTAAAACGGATGGTGAAATTATAAAACACACCGTAAAAAACAAAAAGATTGAAGGTAGCTTAGAAATTACAAAAGTAGACGTAGCCGACGGAAACAACAAGTTACCAGGTGCAGAGTTTACGATCTATAACGAGCAAGGCCAGGAAGTCGTGAAAGGAAAAACAAACGAACAAGGCATTGCAAAGTTTGAGAAATTACCAGCTGGTAAATACACATATAAAGAGACATTTGCACCAGAGGGATTTTTAATCAATGAAGAAACATTCTCTTTTGAAATTAAAACAGATGGTGAGATTATCAAACATGTTGTAGCAGATCAGAAAAAAGAAGTTCCACCAACGCCAGAAACGCCACAACCAGAACAACCAAAACCACAACCAGAGAAGCCACAAACACCACAGGTCATTGAAAAACCTGTACCAACACCAGAGAAACCACAACATATTGTAAAACAACTACAACCGATGAAAGAACAACCTAAGAAAGTAGAAAGCCATTTACCAACAACAGGCGGCAAAGCTGAAAATCCATATTGGAAATGGATTGGTGTTACATTTGTCGTTCTTGGTAGCATCCTAGCTGTTTACGTAATTAGAAAACGTAAAAATCAAGAAGTGTAAAACACTCTCAACTGATAAGGGAGGGCGGGATCAAATGTGCATATTTGATGTACATTATCAAATCAATGATAGGAAATATACGAAATCATATTTACTTGCATTGGTGGAAGATGGGTTTCAGTTGCGAAAAAATATCCAACATGTTCTATTCAAAGAGCACCAACAAGAAATTAAGATTCTTTCTACAGATTTAGAGGAATTAGATTTAGTAGCTTTATAAAAACTGATACAAATGGAAAGGTGAGATTGCTATGTGTGGAACATTTATTGGAAGAAGTGCACAAATTCCAACATTTATGAAGCCAAAATGGTATGACATGAGTAAGTCAAATTCCATTGTCATAGGGAATGAAGGGAACAAGATGAATCCTCAATTTGTATTTGGAGAAGAAAATAGAAATATTCTGGTACGAGGTGGAACAGGAAAAGGAAAAACGGGTTTGATGAAGCAACTCCTTAACCTTGTCATGGCAGATCATCAACAAGCGACTGTCTTAGATGGGGAAGGAGAGTATAAAGAATACGAAAAAATGGGTGCTCACATTATCACCTTTACATCAAAAGATTCTTTTCTAAGCCAAACAGAAATAGAAACATGCAAACAATCGGATGTCGTTATTATAGATGAAGGATTAAGGTTGTATTCCAATAATCCAGAGGGATTCATCGATCTTTTAGAAGAACTAGAGGAACTGAATGTAAGAGTTTTTGTGAGTTTTCAAGCGATACCAGAAGAGTTATTGCACAGATTTGATGTGTATTTAGAATTGGACCCACTCATCGCTTAAAACTATACAATATTTCTATTTAACGATATAGAAGGATAAAACAATACAGGAGGATTTCTTATGAAACCAATTAAGCATATGCGAAGTAAACGCGGTTTTTATATTGGTCGAGTTCCACATACAACACATACACCTTCAACAAATAAGCGTACAGAAGCATGGACGGGAAAAATGGGAAAGGGCATGATTTTCTCTTCCCTTCTAGTCACGCTAGACCCCTATAAAAAAGCGCACAAATCATAATATTCATGGGAGGACATTCTTTCACTGAATATCCTCCCTACTTAAAAGGAGGAAGCAAGATGGGAAAACAAGCGTATCAAAATCGTCAAGAATGCTGGGAAACGTTCTGGAAAGAACAAGTAACGGTAGATGGTGAATTAGATATTGAACAAGTAAAGCAAGAACTCTTCAACTATAAAACACTCTTAGATCAAATTAATCAACCTCAAAACGGGATCATGCAACCTCAAATTTTGATTCAATTAGCCGCAGAAGAACGAACAGAAAAGCATCGTGAAAAGGTATTAGCCCTTGCATAAGGCCATTTCAAGGATAGAAAGGAAGTGAAGAAGTGGCGCACAGCAAGTTAGATAGAGAAATTGAAAACTTCATAGAAAAGAACTGGAAAATGCTTTTAGGTATAGGAGCTGTCGCATTTGTCTGGTTTTCTAAAGAAAAAATCCTCACAGAATTGATGAAGCTGGTGCCAACTGTAGTCGGTGTGTTTCGTGGTATTGCTTTATTGATCTTGTTGGGAATTGTCATACGGATTGTCTTACATGGCATCTATTTATATCTAGAAAAGAAGCGGTATCGATATGTATTGTTCATCCCGCACATAGATGATGAAGTTACACCAGATAAGCTAGGGCAAATGATTCGGCATGTACATGGTTCGGGTCGAAAGCCCTTAGAACGTCTGTTAAAAGGTCGCGATTGGTACCGCATGACGATGTATCGTCCAGAGGGAGAAAATGAGCGTGTCCGCTTTTATGTAGGTGGTCCAGAGGATAAGATCAAACAGGTTGTGCAAGCGATACAAAGCGCCTATACCCACAGTGAAATTTATACCGTCCCAAAGGAAGAAATGCCATTTCCAACAAGAAAAGCGGTAGGAGGACGGATGGTATTAAAGAGAAAGCGGCTAGATGCCACGTTATCACTAGCACGCTATACACGTGATGTATTACCGATGTTAGGAAGCGCAATGGAAGAAAAAACATGGATTGATATTGCTTTTACACCAGATAACGGATATCAGCTGACAAAAGGGATTCGAAAAGCAGAAAAGGCCATTCGAAAGAAGAAAAAGCATGGGCTAGATGCCTTTGAAAAAGAAGAAATTCGCGCATTAAATAAGCGGTTTGCAAAAAACGAAGTGGCGTTTCAAGTATCTGTTTCATTCGCAAGTGAGTATTACCCTGGCGTACCTGTTATTAAGAACTTAGGACATATGGTCGCAAGTATTATGGCTGATGTGAATGAGCTGAGATACAGAAGGTTAAGACGCAGTATGCCAGCTGTACCACATCCCGTATACGGAAAAATGATATGGACGGGATCAGAGCTATTAAACTTGTTGCATCTTCCAAATGTAACGGGTGATAAAAACAGCAAGACAGAGCGAAACATCTTGTATCTAGATAAAGGGGAAAACATGATACCGAATGATTTATTGGCCGAAGGCATTTCAATTGGTCATGTGATGCATCCTTATATCAAGGACCGATTAGTAAAAATTCGAGAAGACTTTTTCAAGAATCATGGCTACATTACGGGGAAAGTTGGGTCTGGTAAAAGTACCATTGCCATGAGGTTAATGCAAAGTGTCATTGATAAATGGCTAGAAAATCCGAATGAAGCGGGTGGATTGTCTCTATTTGATCCAACCGAAGATTTGGCATATGTAGCAATGAATCGACTATTGAAAGCGGAAAAGGATGGGAAAGAAGTGGATTGGAGTAAGGTTCACTTTATCCGTTTTCGAAACACAGATCATCCGCCAGCTTTGAATTTGTTTCATCGTTTTCCAAATGAAGATATCCAAACAGTGGTTGAATCCATTATGGAAATGATTAAGTTAATGATTCAAGGGCAAGCACAACAAACAGAACGATTACTAAGGGCGATTATTGGGACGTTACTTTGTGATAAGAGTCAAATTCATACGATTTTAAGTATCCCACTCTTTATTAGTGATGAACTGTTTCGAGCAAATGTAATCGCAAATTTACAAGGTCCAGAACAAAAATATTACTCTCACTTTTGGAAATATGAAGTGGGAAGCGCGTTAGAAGACAGCACACAAGCGATTTTGAACCGATTAGATATCTTTCGTAATACGCTGTATTTAAAGCGGATGTACGGGCAAACGGGCTTTTCTTTAGAAATTCGGAAGTGGATGGATGAAGGCCACCTTATCTTTTACGATTTAGCGGGCATGGGAAAAGAAGATACATTACTTACAGTCGGTTACATTTGTAATCAATATCACCGTATCGCCCAACAGCGGCCGCATGGTTCCAAACTACATTTAGGCGTGATAGATGAAGCTCATGACGTGCCAGTACCCGTTCTTCCAAAAATCATTGCAAAGGATCGGAAACATGGATTTGGATTATGGGTGATTACCCAGCAAGTTTCGGGACAGTTAGACAGAGAGCTAACAGACATGTTAACAGAGGCGGGCGGAAATTACTTTGTATGTAGGCAAGGTCATAATTCCGCGAAAACGCTAGAGGGCATTATGCAAAAGCAATTCCGTACAGAGTATTTGCAAAACCTTCCTAACTTAGTTGTAGCGATTCAAACGCAAGATTATATCAGAGGTGAAGCAAAAAATGTGTGGTGTACCATACGTGTTCCACCATTAGACCGCTATCTACCAAATGGGAAAGCGGCCAATTACAAAAACGAAAAAGAAATTCATGCATCAAATGAATGGACCAGAGCAAAGATTCATTCTTTAGAGCAACAAAATGGGAAAGCAGGATTAGAGATCGACAAAGAAATTGATGAGTTCCTATATGGAAAAGGCAAGTATCAACAAGCCGAAAAAGTCAATTTAACCAAAGAAAAACCTGTTGTGACATCGGGATTTGATGAGTTAGAAAAGAAACTATCTTCTAATGAAGAGGTGAAAGAAACGGTTTCAGAAACAGAGCTAGTCGAACCCACACAACAAGCGCAAATTATCCCATTCCGAAAACAAGCTACGACAACAACAGAAGGAAAGAAAGAAAATAAGCCAGTAAAAGAGCCTGTTACAACAATCGAAAAAGAACAAGCGGTATCAATTGAAACAGAAAATGTAGAAATAAAAGAAGATACACCACAAGAAGAAGTAAGTATTTTCGATAGTTGGGAAAAGGAGTAAGGGGCATGGGAAACATTTTATTTCAAATCACAGATGAACAATTACTCATGAATTTGCATACACACATTTACTTGGATATTGAGTACATTCATCAAAAGGTGTATGTAGATTATACCAAAAAATCGGTAACGAATCGTTTATATAAGCTAGAACAAGCGGGTTATATCCGTTACGAGTATTTACCTGTTACATCATCGAGGAATCAGAAACGAAAATTTGCGAAACCTCAACGGATTTATACATTAACACCCAAAGGAGTTGAAATGGTTCGTGGATTTCGAGGGGAAGTGCATTGGAAAAATAGTTGGTCCAAACGTTCAGCATCCTTTGTGTATCACAGTTTAATGCTAGCAAAGATTGAATGTGCCATGACATTAATATCGAAGAGAGAAGAAAGATTGGAATTAAAGGAATGGATAAATGAACCGCGGGCCACATTTCAATATGCAAAAGGAAAAAGTCGTGTCATACGCCCAGATGGAGTTGCGGTGATTGGTTTAAAAGAAGCGATTGATAAAAACATTGGTGTATTTATGGAAATGGAACGTTCTTACGGGTCAAAAGAAGTATTAGAAAAAAAGATTATCCGTTATAACGATTTCATGGCGCAAGAAGGAAAAGCGGCAGAGTATCGGACGCATGTTGGTATGGGGTATGAAATATTGCAATGGCGCCTGGTATTTATCGCGGGTAGTGAAAGTAGAGAAAAAGAATTGATTCGCTACTTAAAAGGGGTAAGTAGTCCAGAGATACCAGTGTTTATCACACTGTTTCAAGATATATTACAAGACCCATTCGGCAATATTTATCGCAATATTCAGAATCCCGAAAAGAAAGTGAGGCTGTAAAAATGTGTTTCGGTTTATTTTATCGATAAGCGCCAGTATTTTTCTGTTAGTTATCTTTTCAGATTGGTTATTTGAAAGAGTACCAGGATCAAGAGAAGCCTGGGAAGCGGTGAAAAGTAAGGTCGTGGAAATTTACTATACACAAGGATGGGAAGGTGTTTTGCTTTTCTTCCTAGTGGTAGTGGGAATATGGAAGATGGTCGATCATAAGGGGGGCTAAAAGATGCCGTATCCTAGTCTAATATCTTCACATGGAAATCCCATTTTGGTAGGTATTGTCGTCAGTATCGTCATGTTTGTGTTAATCGGGTATGCAATGTACACAAAAAAATGGGAGATGTTCATTTTCTGTTTCTTAGCATGGATGATTCTTTTCATAAAAGTAGTTTTTCCGCATGAAATGGCGGATATTGCATCTAAGTTGGCGGATCATCACCTTTGGATAGATAAGAAGTAAAAAAGATGAGGGGGAGATAGACAATGTTTACCCATAAAAACACTTACGAAAGAGGAAATGTGGGAGAAGTTGAAGCTCAATTTCTAGTGGAAATCTATGAGGGAATAGGTTGTGAGGAAGTACATGAGATTTGTTTGTCTCAAACAGATGTATATATGCAGAAGTTTTATCTGATGGAGAACGGAAAAATTATCGAAATAGAAATTGGATTAAATACAGATGAATTGGAATGGAAGTGTGATGGGGTAGAGCTTACAAAAGAAAAAGCCATGTTAGAAATCGAGCGTGAAATCAGCTGTTATGACATGTTCGAGCAAGCAAGAATAGATAAAGGGTGGATGTTTAAAGAAAAGGCAAACAAGTTTCTTACAGCTTTAAGAGAAAAGGAGAGTGCATGATGGACGAATTGGAAGGTTTGGAGTTTGTAAGGGCGTTTCGGGCTACAGATGGAGCGTCCTTTGAAGTGGGGAGGGATGAAGACAAACGGTATGTGGTTCATGCTAGATTCCCGTATATCACAGGCAGTCAAACAAAACTCAACAATTTTATCAATTATGCAAGAAATGAAATAAAAGATGAATCAACCGCGGTTGGCATGGCTTCATTCGCTTGTGATTGCTACGAACGATCTTTACGCCAGTACCGAAATTGAAAGGGGGATGAATATGGTTCAAAAGGTGAAACAGTGGTTTGCAAAAACATTTGAAAGTAAACAGGGGAAGGCAAGGAAAGCCACAAAGATTCCTTCCTATAAAGGCCGCTTAATTGGAAAATGGGCCTTTTGGCTCCTGTTTTGTTGGATGCTCATTGTATCCATCACAACCGTAATAAAAGGGAAGGGAGATATACAAGCAAAGGCCAGCACCACTCCAAAGGAAGTCACACAAAAACAAAACCTTGCCTCACGTCCAGAAGCGATTGAATTTGCTCGCGGGTTCGTAAAAGAATACTTTACGTGGCAAAGAGGGGATGAAGGCAAGAAGAAGCGTTCAGAGCGCTTACAGCTCTATGTACCGAAAACATTTGATCCACAAGTTGGTTTGGATTTTGCAAGTATACAATGGGATTCCCATTTTCTATACGCAACTGTATTAAAAGTAGATGAGGTCACAGATAAAGAAGCAAATGTAATTTTTAAAGTGAGATACAAATTAAGCCGCATGAAAGCAGATAATAGTGGGCCAGAGGATAAGGAGGTGATCCAGCAAGTGTCGGTTCCTGTTCAATCAGATGGAAAGGCTTTTGTGATTAGTGGATTCCCTCAAATCGTCAAGGTGAATGAAAAAGCAGAAGTACCAGAAGGGAAAGAAGAGAAAGAACGAGAGGAAATTCATGAAATGACTGTAAAAGAAGACATTCGAGAATTTTTGCCAACCTTTTTTAAATCCTATACGACCGCAACACAAAAAGAACTCGCGTATGTTTTAGCCAATACAGATATTAAAGGGTTAGAAGGAGCCATGAAATTTGAAAATGTACTTTCCTCTAAGATTTATCCAGGAAAAACAAAAGGCACATATGAGGTACAAACAGAGGTATCTATGATTGATCCACATTCTGAATCGAAAATGAAAACAGGTTATACGTTGTTTGTAAAACAAGATGGAAAGCAATGGATCGTAACAGACTTAAAAACAAAATAGGAGAGGGGCATGTATATGTTCAATATAAATCATTTTGTGTTAGGAATCGGGTTAGAAGGATTTTTCGAAATGATGAAGACACAAGGAACATACGCGTTATATTGTGCGTTTATCATTGTTATCTTGATCGTAGCGGCAAAGCGCGCATGGGGAAAAGCGATCACATTAATTGTTGGCGGCGGGATTGTTGTATTCTTCATTAACAAGCCAGATGCATTAAAAACAATTGGAACGTGGTTAGGTGGATTATTTGGCGTCTAAGTAAGGGATGGAAAGGGAGAGGGCTACATGAAGGAAAAAGAATCAAAATCTATCATTGTCTATTGTTTCGGAAGCTATATGAACTATATGCGAAGACAGTACGAAATTATGGGGTATCGTCTTCCGCGTGCGGTTACATGGAGGGCACTTGGTTATTTTGCGGCGGTAGAAGCGGGGCTTGTAGCCTTCCGCTTCCTTCCTCCCTTTAAATGGATATTTGGGGATATGATCGATCAAGTTTGGCTCATGTATTATGGTGTGATCCCTCTTTTCCTTGTATGGGGCGCAGATAAATATAAAACAGATGGAAAATCACTTTTCTCTTTTGTTCGGTCCTGGATCACATTTCGTTTACGGAAGCATCAAAGTAGTCGATTGGTGAATGTACCCAAACTTAAAAAACATGTGTTTTATGGTCATGTATGTGTACAACATGACGTCAAAGATTTACCAATCGTACATTCATTCAGTGAAGAAGAGAACGACATACACGCTTATGATGTAACATTTTTACCCCAAAAGGAGGAAGTTGAATATGTTGAAAACGATGAAAAGACCACCATTAAAGCACGTTGAAAAGAATTTAGCGTTTAGTACAGACGGAAAAGTATCCGCAGTGTATGAAGTAGACGGATTTGAATACGATCATCAAGATGAAAGTACGAAAAAAGTATATTATCGCAATCAACTCGCTCTATTTACCCATCAAGAATATGATATCCACTTGCTTGTGATTCCTCGTACAACAAATTCAGATGAAATTCTGGATGAACATATTTCCACTTTAAAAGGGCCAATGGCCCCAACAGGACGCTTTCTTTTTAAAAAGGTAAAAGAATACTTACGAAATGCGGCCATTGCGAAAGAGAACATGGAATATCGCTTTTTCGTTTTAGTACAACTGAATATGGAACAGAAAGAAAGACAAATTCGTAACCCTGTCGTAGAAACATGGAAGTTTATGAAGAAGGTTAGAGAAGGATTTGCAGAGACAGCTCAAAATATATCGGGTATGAATGTGACGGATATTTTAGAAGAGGAAATTGAAAATTATTTAGAAGTAGAAGACGTGTTATTTAGCCAGGTTAGAGGGGCCTTTCATAATACAAGACGTGCGAAACCATCTACAACACGCTTTTTATTCCATCATAACTTCAAACGTGGCATGAAAGAACTAAATCGGGATCAAAACTGGAAAGTAGGTTCTACGGTTACCTTGAAAAATGAAGAAGGAAAGGCGGTAAAAGTACGTCGGCCAGATTTACAAGAAATGGTGCACTTAACGGATACGGTGATTGATGAAAGCCCAGGGCGTTCTCTTATACTCGAAAGACAAAATGAAGAAGGAGAAATCGAAACCTCTCATGTTGCTTTTCTTGCGGCGAAAGATATGCCCGAAATATCGGCTTTTCCTGGTGGAGAGTGGATTTATCGCATTCAATCTCATTCATTAAAGTTTCCTGTTGAAATGAGTATTCGAGCGTATCACTTAGAAAACCAGATGGTCACACAAAAGCTCTCAAATAGTGAATTGGAATTAAACGATCAACGTCAACAAGCAATGGTAGGTGGTCGCACAACAGATTTAACAATTGATCGTAAAGCAAGAGGCGTCAAAATTGTAAAAGATCGATTTGAAACAACAGGAGCACCTGGATATGAACTAAGTGTACTGTTTTGTGTATATGCCGAAGATGAAAAAACATTAAAATCACGCGTCAATACGCTCATTACAGAATATCGCAAAATGAAAATTGAATTGGTCAATCCATTTGGAGAACAATTAGCATACTTCTACGAGTTCTTACCAGGCTCTAAACGTTATAATACAGACTTTAAGTTATTTGTGGAACCAGGCGTACTTGCACAGGGAATGTTTGGGGCAACGACACAAATTGGCGACAATCAAGGGTTTTACATTGGAAAGACAAAGAAATTAAATCGTCCTGTTTTTATTCGTCCCGAACTAGCGGCGAAAGCATTAGATAACATTGTGACAGCGTTTGAAAGTTTATCAGTTATGTTTGCGGGGCAAACAGGGAAAGGGAAATCTTTCTTAATGAACTTACTCGCTTTCTGGATTGTTATGAGTGGCGGAAGGGCATTTATCATCGATCCTAAGGGTGATCGCACAAGATGGCCCGAATTATTGCCAGGGTTCAATGAGGATACCTTGCAAGTATGGACGCTTGGGAAGAATAAAGAAGATGCGGGCTGTTTAGACCCATTCCGAATCAGCGCAACGATAGAAGATGCGAAGAGTTTAGCACTTGAAATTTTGACGTTCCTATCGGATGTAGGTTTAGAGGATATCCGATATGACTATTTATATAAAGCGATTGAACGAGTGGCGGAAAAAGAAGATGCATGTTTAACTTTGGTTCGTAAAGAGCTAGTGGAAATGAAGAAAGAACCTAACTTATTGCCAACTGAATTAGAACGGTTAAATGCCCTTACAAATCGTTTAGCGACTTTAGAAGGCATTCAGCTAGGAGATTTATTGTTTGGTAAACAAGGTCAAGATTACCGCGTATTAAGTCTAGAACGTCCGTTACAAGTATTACAAATTCAACATTTACGCATTCCGAAATCAGAGGAAAAGAATGAAAGTGTTACAGACAAATTATCTCGTAGTATCTTAATTGCATTAGCGGCATTTGGTAAATCCTTAATGCATTCCGACCGTAGTATTTTCAAAGTATACCTACAAGATGAAGCATCAAGTATTTTGAAAAATAAAGAGGGTGCGGCGTCTTCTGACAAAATCATTCGAGAAGGACGTTATCACAATATCGGCTTGTATTTAGGCACACAAAATGCATCCGATTATCAATCAGAAAACAAAGAGGTTGCAAATGTGGGGATGAAATTCTGTTTTGCATTGAAATACGATAAGGAAGCGGAAGAAATGTTGCGTTACTATAACTTACCGGTCACAGAAGAAAATATCTTAATGTTACGCCAGCTTAGACGCGGCGAAGCCTTGTTCCAGGATATTTTCGGGCGAACCGCGGTTGTAGAAATTGATCCTGTTTTCCAAGAATTAAAGACTGCATTTGATTCCTCTACGAAAACAGACGAAGAACGCGCACAACAATTAGCGTAATTCGTATTACAATACAGATAAGAGTATTCTAAATTATCTGTATATGGAGGATGGAACGATGAAAAAATTACGTATGTTATCTGGATTATGTGTAGCAGGAATGTTAATGGTAACGGGGATTGCGGGTTGCTCAAATGAAACGAAAAGTAATGTAAATCAACAAGAGAGTCAGAAAGAACGTGACATGAAAGAAGCGGATAAAGCCGCAATGAACTATGTAAGAGCCTATATTGAAATGGATCGAAAAAAAATGAATGAATTACAATACAAAAAATTTGATTTTGGAGAAGATCGAATTAAACATCCAGGTGCTAGTAAGGGAATGAAGGAGCGATATGACTTATACCGATTTGACTTAAAAGAAGGAGAAAATGAGTATTACTATCGTGTGAAATACTTTGATCCTGTAGAAAATGCACAGATGGGAATGAAATTGAAAGTAGTAAAAGATGAAAAGGACGGGAAATGGAAAAATTACGAATGGAACTGGGATGGTCATAATAGTTTAGATTCTATTGTGGGAAGTATAGAGCCAGTTCATGTTCATAAATGGGGGCAAAAGGAATGAAAAAACTTTTCTCTATTTGTATGATTCTTGTATTCTTTTTACTACCGTTAGGGCCTCATGTGGCCCTAGCGGAAGATACAAAAACAGAAGAAAAACAAGAACAAAAAGGAGCACGAATTTCTGAAAATCTATTTAGTGGGTACACAGACGGGATTTACAAAGATAAGTATTACGAAATTGATACGTACCAGCCGAAAGAAGACGATAAAAACGTGTTTCAAAAAGTTGGTGGATACTTATTTGGTGATGATAGTGTGGGAAAAGACTTACAACGGATATTGTATACAACTTGTCAATGGTTTGCGAATATGGCCTTTCAGTTAAATGTGATTCTGGGCCAATTAACCATCTTTTTAGTCGATCAAGCGTTGAACCTGGATATTGTAGATACGGTTGCAGATAAATTAGGAGCGGCTATGCAAAATATTGCTGGTATTGGAAAAGGCGGCTTTTTATCTTCGGGGTTATTCCCAGCAATTATCGGCATTGCGTGTGTGTTATCCGCTTGTTATGCGGGATATATCTTTTTTATTAAACGCCAACCCTCAAAAGGTTTAAGTGAATTAGTAAAAACAGTATTTGTCATTGCTTTTATTGTTACGTACATCGGGAACGCAAGTACAATTTTAAAGAGTGCGAATACAATTAGTTCTGAAATTAGTGTAACAGTATTGGCGAAAGCAACGGGAACGGTTGCGGGTGATCCAGGACGTTCTAAAGCAGATGCAATTTTTTCAGTGAAAAAGCAGATTTGGGATTTATTGGTTGAACGACCATATTTGTTTCTACAGTATGGGGAAGATTCTAAAGAAAAAATAGGAACTAAAAGAGTAGATGGATTACTAGCGAAAGCACCAGGTAAAGAACGTGATGATCTAGTTA
This sequence comes from Bacillus cereus group sp. BfR-BA-01350, assembly GCF_022663775.1. Taxonomy (NCBI): domain Bacteria; kingdom Bacillati; phylum Bacillota; class Bacilli; order Caryophanales; family Bacillaceae; genus Bacillus; species Bacillus cereus group sp. BfR-BA-01350. The sequence goes on along the minus strand of NZ_JAKUGD010000018.1, from coordinate 20,907 downwards.
GAAAAGAAGTAACAGATGATGGAAACCAAATGATGGTTATTTCATCGGTGGGAGAGCGTCTTGTATTTACAGTCATGTATTATGTCGTGAATACATTCGCAGGTGTTCCAGTAATTGCGTTTTGTTTACTAATTGTAGCATTCCAATTATGGTTCCTTGTCATGAGTATTATCTCACCAATCGTTATGGCGGTGGCTCTATTGCCAGGACACCGCAGAGTTATTGAAAGCTGGGCTTCACAATGGATTCGCCCATTGGCATTAAAAATATTTATGTCAGTTATGCTTGTTATCATCTTTACGGTGGCAGAATTACTGTATGTATTACCAGAAGCGGGCGTTGCAGGATATGTGTCTACAATGATTTTTCAAATTCTTGTTTTCGTTCTTTGCTACCTGTTTAGAGGAAATATTGTTGCGGCCTTTAGTCGAGCGCGCGGCGTGTATGAAACGGTCACAAATATATCTCTTATGACTGAAAACTTTGTAGATAAAGGAAAAGAGTACGCTGGAAATACAATGTCTTATATTGGAGACAAAATGGGAGCACATTTTAACAGCGCGGCTGAATTAGCGGCGGCAGGCGGCCAGTTAGAAAATGCAGGGACAGACAACGAAAAGACAAAAGCTAACCCGTTAGTGCAAGCGAATATACCGAACGATTTACCAAATAATCAAACGGAACAAGAAAAAGAAGAGAATAAAAAGAAAGGAAAGCTGATTTCCTTACAGGATCGTGATAAAGAAGGGAATTTACCACAGCAGGAAGAGGAAGGAAAAGAACAAACGACACCAGGTGAAGAAGAGGCACCAATGCAACAAGACCTTATCAGCTTAGATAAGGAAGCATTAGAACAAGAAATGGAAGAACAACAAGAAGGAACAGAAGTAGAAGAATCAGAAATGGAAGTTCAACCAGAACTTGTATCTTTAGAAGATGAGGAAATTCCAACAGGAGAGGAAATGCCAGCTGATATAGAGGGATATGAAGAAGTTCAACCAGAAGTGCCAGAACAAGAGGTACCATTAGGAGATATTCCGCCTGATATAGAAGTATACGAAGAGGTACAACCAGAAGTACCAGAACGAGAGGTACCATTAGAAGAGGTTTCAACTGATATGGAGGCATATGAAGAAATCCAAACAGAGGTACCAGAACAAGAAATGCCACTAGAAGAAGTTTCAAGCGATATGGAGGCATATGAAGAGATTCAAACAGAAGTACCAACACAAGAACTTCCATTAGAGGAAGTGTTACCAGATCATGAAACATTTGAAGAAATCCCATCCGATATCCCACAACAAGACATTCCAACAGAAGAAATTCCGATGGATATTTCAAGAGAAGAAATACAGCCAGAACAGGAAACTTCAACACATATTCCACAACAAGAAATCCCAACACCAATTGAAACAGAGGCAAATGATCCTTTAATACCAGATACAATTCGTGCAGATGTAAATGAGGAGGGTGTCATTGTCCCTCATACACCAGAAACAACAAGTGCAGATATTCCAGATGCTATTCCTGCAGAAGTAAATGAGTCTGGGGAGATTGTTGCAAAAAAACCTAATATAGATGTCGAGTCAACTGTACAAGAAATAAATTCTTCTGACTCATTTATCCCAACGGAATCCATTTCCCCTACTGATTTAACACGAGTAAATGAGAAAGAAGTAAGCAAAAATGAACCGATTCAAGGAGAAGCGGAAACAATCGATACACCAGATATACAATATGGAGCTGTAGCCGCGGGAAGTGAAAATTGGATGCCTTCTACTGATCCACAAAACTTAGATAACTTAGATGATTTGGAGCCACAAAAAAAAGATGAGTAGAGTCCTAGACTTTTAGGACTTTACTATTTTTTTACGAAAAAAGGAGCGATATAGCTATGAAACACTGGGGATTAACGTGTATGAAAATGGTGAGTATCAGTATTTTTCTCTGTATTGGGTGTTTAGGGTGGATGAACATAATCATTCTTTTCATACAGAGAGAATGGCCGACAGATTTATTAGGATGGATTGGTTTAGGGTTACTTATCTGGTATACGCTTATTCTTTTAACTCTCCAAATTATCCATAATGAGTTACGTTGCTCTATTGATGACAGGGCCAAACTAGCCTTTTTTATCTGGTTTGTAGGAATCGGTCATTTTGGATTATTAGACTTTATACAAAACCAGCAATCTACTCTTTTAACGTTACTATTTCATGTTTTAGCGATTATACCTATTCTTTTGGCCCTTACATATGGGCTGATTGTTCGAAAGTATTCCAATCAATCTTGATACATGTTGTAAGGGGGGAGGGATGATATGAGACCAGAAATAAAAGAAGTTGTAGATAAAACGGTACAAGAAGAGATTGCACAAGAACAAAAAAAGAAGAAGAAAAAGAAATCCTGGTTACTGACATTTCTTTTTGGGAGTTCTACTTTCACGATAGGATTGTTCGTTTGTATTGGATTTCTTTTATTTATCGTTTTGGGGCAAGGCATTGGCAAAAAAGAAGAGGAAGCACCAGCAACCATCCCAAGTAATGGAATGACGGTTTGTCGGCCAGGTGGAAAAACAGTGGCACCAGAAGAACTACAACCCCACCTGGGCGGCGTTTTTACAGGGAAAGCACAAGCCTTTTTAAATGCAGGAACACAAAACCAAATCGATCCCGTTTTACTAGCGGCCATTGCAAGATTGGAAACGGGTAATGGTACTTCTAATGCAGTAAAGAACTATAACAACCCTGGTGGCCTCATGGACCCTGGTAGTTCACAAATGAAAGGATTCATGAAGTTCGCCACTTTAGATGAAGGAATCAACGCTATGGCACGAAACTTATATAAAAATTATATCGGTATGGGGATTACAACAATAGAAGCAATAGGAGCGAAATATGCACCGCCAGGAGCCGCAAATGATCCGCATGGCACAAATGGTTTATGGCCTGTATTAGTAACAAAGTTTGTGGCGCAAATGGGCGGCCTTACTTTTAATTGTGAAGCGGGAAAGCCAGGCGGCGTTGTAGATACTGGATCAGCAAGCTCACAAGGGTTTATTCGTCCTATCGCTCAAACAACGATTACAAGCCCATTTGGGCCACGCTGGGGCACTATTCATAAAGGTATTGATTATTCTTGCCAAGACGGTGTCACACCAATTGCCGCGTCGAAAGGTGGCGTTGTAGAGTGGGCGAAATTTGGCGCTTCCGGTTCGGGGTTTGGCGGATACGGAAACGTAGTTGTAATCAATCATGGGAATGGATATTGGAGTTTATACGGTCATATGTCGTCCATTACTGTACAGGAAGGTCAAAACATTGGAGTCGGTCAACAGATAGGTGTTTGTGGAAGAACAGGGCAAGTAACAGGGCCACATCTTCACTTTGAGATCAAAACATCTTTGACGTTTGGTCAAGTCGACCCAGCACCTTATTTGCCGAAATAAGCGGAAAGAAAGGGAGGATTAGGGATGAAAAAGGGAATCGTTGGTTTAATCATAGTTGTACTAGTGGGTATCAGTGTATGGTTATGGAATCAAAATCGCACCTTACAGCATAAAGTTGAGCAGACAGAAAAGAAATGGACGGAACAAGTAAAAGAGCTAAAAACAGAGAATCGAGCATTGGAAAAGCGTGTAACAGTTTTAACAGAAAATACCCAAGATAAAGGGCAAGAAGTAGCAAAACAGTTTGTAGAGCTGTTAATACAGAATGATAACAAGCAAAAAGAAAAGCCAGGATTTGAAAAGATCAAAGAAATGATAACAGGGGAAGCACGAAACAAATTATTAAATGCGCCAGAGGATGCACATAACCATATACAAGATGATGGCTCTATGCACATTCAAACGAAAGCAAAGATAACAGATATGTATTACATCAAAACCGCTGATAATAAAGCGGATGTAACAGTTAAATATGATTATCTTGTAACGGTTGATGGAACAGAACAACAAGAAAAACACACTATGAAATTAAATTTAGTATTAGAAGGTGAGAAATGGTTTGTAGAAAATTATGAGTTCCAAATCAATACAGGAATTGAAGGACCATAGAGAAAGGAATGAGGGGAGTTGGTGAATCAAAATGTATTGCATCATATCGGGTATGAAATATTGCAAGAAACGTTTGTATTGATTCGAAATGTATTTTCCTATTCAAGCCAAGATGAATCCAGTGTAACATATGTGCGAGAAATTGCGGATGCCTTGCATAACATCCCACATTCGATTCAGAAACAGCATGATACATTTTTAGAATTCGAGTTCAAACTGTTAGAAGAAACATTAATGCAAATGGATTTTGGAAAGGTTGCCGCGCAAAACATTCCCTATTTTAGAATGTATGCGGCACGTGTACAGCAATTGTTACAGAAGCGCTATAAAGAGGTGTAATCTAGTGGAAATGGGGCGATAAAGAATGATTGTATTGGGAATTGGGCTGTCAGTTTTGCTGATAGCCTTTTTGTTTATCCAGGTGTATCCGTTCCAGGAACAAAAATTAGAACAGAGAAAATATGATGAATATGGAATCTGGATCATTATTTGTACAGGAGTATGTCTCTATGTTTCGCACCATTTTTTACAGGAAAACACATGGCAATGGGGTTTAAAAATCATAGGTGCAACTTTTTTTACAGGTTTTTCAATTGGATGTGTTGGAAAACAAAGTATATATGATTTTCAACACAAAAAGTTTCCATTCCAGAAAAAATGACGCCTCAAATTCGCTTGTAATTAATTTTAAAGGGATTGTTAATACATTTGGTATCGAATGAGTTTGTGACCCTTATTCAGCCTTTTAAGTAGTTCAAATGAATTTTTAAAGAAAAAGAGGTGTGAAGATGATTCTTTTTAAGGTTATTGCATATATTTTGCTAAGTATAGGAGTTTGTACGCTTGTTTTGGCAGGAATTGCCGCGATTGTAAAGAAACAAATGATAATCGCAAATATAAACCTATTATTGGCCATGTATTATTTTTGTTCGGGAAGTCTTCTGTATTTGTGCACGTTATGGGAAACACAAGATATTTTCCTACAAGCCTTTTTGATTTTAATTGTGGGAATTGCGATCATCCGCTTAAGAAAAAGCTGGTATGTACCGCAAATGCGTACCTATCTTCAAAAACAACAGGAGCAAGCGACAAATAAGAATGATCTGTGAGGAAATCCATGAAAAAAGGAGTGGAGAAATCTTGATACATCAATATGAATTGAACTTTTCAGTGATGTATAGTGGCAAGGTAACAGGCTCACAATCTACAATTATTCCAGCAAGTTCTCTAGAGGAAGCAAATGAAAAATTACAATCGGAAGTAAAACGGCGATTAGGAAAGTGTAGTATAAAAGTGAATGCGGCCAATTTATGTGTTTCAGAAGATAGTCGATATACGATTGAATAAAATAATGAAAAAAGTTCCCTAAAAAGGGAATAGAAGAAGGGAAAATGCAACTTATTCGCGGTATGCATAAACATAGGATGCTGATAGAAGATATTACAAAATTTACAAATTTACGTATAGAAAAAATACGAAACATTTTACAAATATAAATGACTAAAAACACCATTTACAGTATTTGTAGATGGTGTTTTTGTACCTATTATACCGATAGTCTTTTTAGTGTATTTTCAAGTTCATTAGTATTGGCTAAGTATGGAAGAGTTGAAAAATGTTATAAGTGTAATGTTTAAAAGAATGAGTGTAGATTTTGGTAAATATATGTTCTTCCTGACATTAAATTAGGTATAATAGAGATATCTCAATTGACGTGTTTTTTGAGAACTTATAGAGGAAGGGTGAAATTGATTTGGCTAGTAAGTACAACCTGTTTATAAGTCATTCATGGGCTTATAGCAACGAATATGAAGGTTTAATAGAATTGTTAAATAAAGATGAGGATTTTTTATATAAAAATTATTCAGTTCCTAAAAATGATCCGATTCATAATGCAAAGAATGATAAAGAATTACGCGAAGCAATTAAGAGGCAAATGAGTTCGTGTCATGTGGTTATTATTTTAGCAGGAGTATACTCTTCATACAGCAAATGGATTGATGAAGAAATTCAATTGGCTAAAACAGGATTTATCGTTCCTAAAAAAATCATAGCAGTGGAACGCTTCGGCTCTCAAAGGACATCTAAAAAAGTAAAAGACAATGCGGATGTTATTGTAAAATGGAATTCAAAGTCATTAATCAAGGCAATTAAGGGTGAACTGTAAAGGAGGAAGGTAGATATGTATGGTGCGAAAAAAGCACTTATTATAGGTCTGGGTAATTACCCGACAGCTCCTTTAAAAGGAGCGATAAGCGACGCACATAGTGTACATAGTGTACTGCAAAGTAATAGCGATGGTTCTCCTAATTTTGATTGTAAACTTATTACAGACGAATGTAGCAAAGTTGGGTTAAAAGCAGCAATACGTGAGTTGTTTGAAGGTGAAAATGATGTTGCTCTTTTGTATTTCTCTGGTCATGGGGTTGTAACATCTACGGGTGGATATGTGGCTACAACTGATTATCAAACAGATAATGAAGGAGTATCCATGCATGATATTTTAAGTTTCGCAACTGAATCAAAAGCTAAAAATAAAATTATTATATTAGATTGTTGTAATTCGGGGATGTTTGGTATACAGGACAGTAATAAAACAACGGGATTAGCTTCTATTTGTGAAGGAATGACAGTTCTAACAGCTAGTAGGAAAAATGAACCGGCATTAGAAGTTGATGGTTCGAGCGTATTTACATCGTTGTTAGTAGAAGCATTACATGGTGGAGCTTCAGATTTGATGGGGAACATTACACCAAGTAGTGTATATTCTTATATAGATAGAACGTTAGGCGCATGGGATCAACGACCAATATTTAAAACAAACGTGTCTACATTTACATCATTAAGGACAGTTAATCCGCCTATTTCTGTGGAACTCCTTAGAAAACTAAGCGAATATTTTGCTAGTCAAGAAGAGTATTTCTCATTAGATCCATCGTTTGAACCAACAGAAGAACCACGTAATCCTATAAATGAAGAGATTTTTGGAAATCTTCAGAAGCTAGCACGTGTTGGATTGGTAGTACCAGTTGATGCAGAACACATGTATTATGCTGCTGTGAATTCAACAGCTTGCCGTTTAACTGCTATGGGATATCATTATTGGAAGTTGGCAAAAGCACGTAAGATATAAAAGTTGGTATTTAACCTATAATTAAACTAAAAAGAAGCTAGTATACTAGCTTCTTTTTAGTTTAATTATTTTTGTTTTGTTTAGGTGGTTGTGCAGGTGGAGCGGGAGGTCTAGGTGTTAAAGGTTTATCATTTAATCCACCTTTTTTTATAGAACTTTCTTGTAAACTTTTATTTTTTTCCATTATAATTCCTCCTGTACAAAATATTATGCTTTTAAGGGAATTCAATTATTAAATTAGATTTATCTTTAGTGATGTACACTGCTTGCATAGAGTAAAGTTTTTGAGCATCAGAATTTCTGTATACATCTACATCTCGAATGAAAAGTTCATTATTATCGAATGTATCGGAAAAAGCTTCAACCCATCCTTGATACATTAAATCATTTTCTAAATCTCTAATAATTACCCAAACGGATTGTGGTGAATCGAATACATATGACCAAACATCTAATTGACCAAATTTTTTGCTGACCCCTATTTTTTTTGCTAATTTATGCAGAAATTTACGATTAAGTATTGTAGAAATAACAAAGGCTAATAATATCGCCACAAATGTGGCAATTACAACTTCTTTGATATCTATAGATGCTTGTTTGTTGACTAGAGAGTTTAGGAAGCTAACTTTCCATGTAGGGATTAGTCCTTTCATTATAACGAAAAAGTTATTAATAGAAATGAATACATATAATAAAAAATACGATGCTAACCCTAGTATAAAGGAGTGAAGTAGAAACATTTTAAACTCTCTTACCCTATGAGGTGTTAGAGTATCAATGAATAGTAATGAAATAATGCCAGGGAAAAATATAAGTAATAGTCTGATTGTTAACTCTGAAATTTTGTTCAATCCTCCTTTTAGGCTAATTTATAGTATATATTTTTAGATATTTAATTATAACAGAGCTGTATAGTAAGTGGTATGTTTTGTTGTAAAATAGATAATGTAAAGGAGATTTATATGAGATGGATTTTGAAGAACTTTTCTGAAGGAATACAAATTAATATGTTGACATAAGGGCTTAGTTGCGTGTGTATCACTTTTTTATGTACAATGAAAGAAAAACATCATATGAGATGGGGAGAGGAAAACCCATGTCCAACCAACAATTAGTGAATTTACGCATTGATTTTGCTTTTAAACAATTATTTGGCACAAGTGGAAATGAAGATATTTTGATTGCTTTTTTAAACGCGATGTTGCAGGATTCTTTAGAATCACCTATTGTTTCGTTACAATTAGAAGATCCACACTTGCACCGAGAACATGAAGAGGATAAATTATCGATTTTAGATATTTCCGCTACATTAGATACAGGTACAAAGGTAAATGTAGAAATACAGCTGAATAACAATCATGATATGATTAAGAGAAGTTTATATTATTGGGGAAGGCTATATACATCCCAGCTACAAAAGGGAATGCCGTATAGTTCCCTTCATAAAACAATTACGATTAATTTGTTAAATTTCGTTATGTTTCCTGAATACAAGGCATTCCATACAACAGGCATTCTATGGAATCAACAGCAACAAAAGAAGTTAAGTGATGATATTGAAGTTCATATTGTGGAGATTCCAAAGCTGATGCAACAGTGGCGGAATGAACAAGTAAATCCCTGGGAAGATTCGTTTGTTCGTTGGTTATTATTACTTCCAGCGAATGAAGATGAACAATTAACCCAAACATTGGAGGATATTGCGATGAGCCAAGACCCGATTTTACAAAAAGCCATGAATAAATGGGAACGTATGAGTCAAGATTCTTCTTTCCGACAAGCGTATGAAGCGAGGGAGAAAGCGTTGATGGATGAAGCCGCAAAATTTGCTTATGCAGAACAAAAAGGGATTGAAAAGGGCATTGAAAAAGGGAAAATACAGCTTATTCGTGGTATGCACAAAAACGGAATGCCAATAGAAGATATTGCAAAGTTTACAAATTTACGTATAGAAGAAATACGTAACATTTTACAAGCCTAAATGGTTAAAAATAATGAATATCCATTGCCATATAAAAACGGATACGCACTTTTAAAAAGGGTATCCGTTTTTATATGGATGATGGGTATCTCGCGTATATGCATCATACCCCGTAATCATCAGAATAGAAAATTAAAAGAGCGTAATTTTTGCTGATTTTATACATAACGGCTTCTCAGGATTGTGTATACCATTTAGTAAGAGCTTTTATCACTTTTCTTCTTAATCGTGGCTTTAACTTTGCTAAAGCATCTTGTAATTGATCATTTGCCATTAAAAATTGAGTATCTAGCATTAAATAATATGCAGCATCATTTACATATTTATTATGGCGTGTATATTGTTTCCCATAAGTAGTATGATTTTCTCTATTTTGATTCAAAGTTTCAATATTTTTATAACAAGCTTCTTTTTTTATGTCATATATATCTTTAGTTTTAAATGTTAGTTTACCTCTAGGGTGCCTATTTACAAACAAAATTTCATTTTCATATTTTAGACTATTGGGTGTATAAGAGGCTTTAGCATATTTGGTTAATAAAAAATCGGGGTGCATAATAATGTCTTCGACTGGGACTTTAAAACCAACCTTTATCAATTTGTGACCATAAGCTGTATCTAAATTCCTATTAAAGCATTGTCCAGATAGCAAAATATTTGTATCAATTTCGAATGAAAATTCTGGATTATTTAAACCGCCAATGTCTATTTGGCGTAGGACTTGTGCTAATTCGATAGTATTTAAAGAGCGATAAACTCGTATAAATCCCCCCTCTTCTACTAATTCACATACTTTTAGCATGTATTGAACATGATTATAGATATTCTGGATGTCTCTAATCGCTTCATAAAACATGTCATCAGGAATTGAATTTGCTAAGGACAAGGTATCTTCAAAGTATTTATGGCGATAAACATTTTGTCCATATTCAATGGGCATATAGTATGTCTCTTCATATCCTAAACGTCTTTGAATATTAAAGGCGAATTTAATTAAGGATGTTAGATAATATCTAGTAAAATTATACCGTTCATTATCAATGGTAAAAGGTACAATTTCTATATCATTTATTGTGCCACCTTCAATACAAGCACCCACTAAAGGAGAGCGTACCCGATAACGATAGAGGTTTGCCAAATTTGATGAAGTTGTATCATGGAAATAATATGTTTCTTGGTCTTCACAATCTTGAACGTATTTCATAAGCCCTCTCCTTGTATTAAGTGCTTATCTTGGTAATGTGAATTCTTTTTCTTTAGATGGATCTGCAGTCCAACAACTACTAATATTATAGGTTTTGCACATTTTATATGCCTCTTCACTCAGCCATTGTTTGGTTTTAGCGAGATTCTTAGGTCTAACTTTTTCCCCCCTTATTGTGTTGTCTCTCCAGTCATAAAAGTAAATTTTCTCCGGTTCTTCTACATCTTTTCTATAAGGTGCAAAGTCTCTTGGTTTTGGAAGCTGTCTGGGGCTTGTGGTATTTGGAATTTTGCTGTTAATTTCCTCATAAAATTTCTTTGGACTAAAAGGTTGTGAAGGACTTGAAGTTAATCCTAGTGCTTCGCAAATGTCCCCGTATTTGTCCCCTAAATACGGATTAATAATAAATCCTTTTTTGACGGCAACTTCAAAGAAGAGATTTTTATTTCTTACTCCAATAGCAAGTGCATGAGGCGTAGAATCTATTATGTAAATAATACTAAAAACAGCTTTATTAATGGTTATTGAAAATTTCACACGTTGAAGGTCTTGTTCGATCATACTGTTATACAATGGCTCTAGTCCTGTTAATTGCATTTGTAAAGCCCTCCTATAAAATAATGGTCCAATTATAACGTTTAATTATTCGGAATAATATAATTATAAACCATTTGCAAATTAAGGTAAAATAAAAAACAGAAAACAAGTTTTACAAAAGATACAAAATGTTAAACTCATAAGAACTAGCGATATCATGCGATTTTCTATGGTATTACTGTTTTTTTTTCGCTATAAAATAAAAAGAAAAAGATTATCAGTTTAACAAAATATAGTTATTGTTAAAGTAAGTTTTACATATTGTAGCTTACAACAGAGTTTTAGGAGGTCAAGTTTTATGACGAAAGGGGGACGAAAACCTGGGGCAAATGAGCTAATTCGTTCAATAGAAAAAATTGAAGAAATGAAAGATTGGCTGTTGCAAAATTCCTCATATCGAAATTACTTTTTATTTTGGAATTAACACAGGTTTACGCATTAGTGACATTTTACGGTTGTGTGTAAAAGATGTTCGTGGAAAAGATGGCATGAAAATTAAAATGGAAAAAACAGATACAACGGTAGAAGTGTATTTCAATTCAGTCTTACAACAAGAAATTGCGAAATACACAAGCAATCGTGCTGATTCTGATTGGATTTTTCCAAGTCGTCAAGGGGATAAACCCATTACAAGACAAATGGTACATAATTTCTTGTATAAGGCGACCGAGGCTTGCGGTATTGATTCAGAACAATGGGGAACACATAGTATGCGAAAAACGTTTGGATATCACTATTATCAGAGAAAGAAAGATGTGTACTATTTGATGAAACTATTTGGCCATGCGACGCAAGGTCAAACTTTACAATACATTGGTGTCGAAGCTGATGAAATTCGTAAAACAATGGAGGATTTCACTTTATAAGAATCCAAAGGGGGAAACCAGAGTATGAAAGAGGGAAGATTAGAACAGGAAAGTAAATCCCGAAAGTACGAACGTATTTTTATCATCTCATTTCTTACCACGATAGTTCTTATTATTGGAAGTATAGTTGTTGTAGGGCATACAGGTTTTAAATACATAAAGTACTTGGCGGTAGCAATTATAGTCAGTATAAGTATTACTAATGATATACAAAAAAGATATAAGAAATATTCTAATTTAAGCAATAAAGAATAGGGGGGTATAGATGGAATGTGTAGAGTTTGAAATTCTAAAAAGTTATGAATCACCAACAGTTTATTTTTGCGAACATGAGATGAAAAATAGTTGTTTGATTGCAATTCCATCCTGGAATTGGAGTTTCTTAATAGATTACACGATTAATTTTATAGATGAAAAGCCTAGGTTAATGAAAGCATTGGAGAAGTATGTTTCTTATCATCTTGTGGAGAATGTTGCAGATGCATTTTATGACTACGCGTTTAGCCAATTCGATTAAGATTTTCATAAGGGGGAGCATAATGAATTTTAAAGGGGCGGTAAGTAGTATTTTAGTAATGGGATTACTATTTTCGGGATGTTCAGCAATTCAAAATTCAAATCCTGCAAAACAAACAAGTGGAACACAAGATATTGCACAAGTTATAGAGTTTCCATCAAATAAGTATCCGGAAACCGCGGCGCATATTAAAGATGCGATTGCAAGTGGCAAAACAGATATTTGTACAATTGATCGGGGTGGAGCCGCAGAAAGAAGAAAACAATCATTAGCAAATGTTCCAACGAAAAAAGGATATGATCGGGATGAATATCCTATGGACCTTTGTCGTGAAGGCGGAAAAGGTGCTGATATTAGGCATATAAAACCAGCTGATAATCGTGGCGCAGGTGAAAATTGTTGTAAAGTAAATTAGGAAATTGATTGCAATGGATATAATATTAAAGATCCCTAGTTACGGAATTAATTGTAACTAGGGATCTTTAATAAAAGTTTCGATCAACTTAATACATATGGATTTGTTTTTGACGGTTTAACTTTCCTTGCAAATTTAAATATTGAGGTTTTTCTTGTTTCTTCTCATCTATTACTATTTTTGAAACTTTATAATTTATATCGGAAAAAATAGCTATATGTTTGATCCCTTCTTCAAACTTTTGCATAACTTCCTCAACAAGTGATTTATTATAAATCGTAATAGAAACGGAAGGAATTCGCTTTATATTATCTTTATCTGCTTTTTCAACCCAAGGAGAATAAAGTGAAATGCTATGGTATGGGAATGTTTCAGTTGGTTTGTTTATTGATTTAATTCGACCATGAAGGCAAATGGGATGATCTGGAGATGTAGAAAGGTAGTCGAAAGCCTCCCTAAAATTCTCGGTATCATAAAAAAATTTATTCCAATCAATCTTTTTGTTATGAAATTTTAATACTACAAGATTACGTAATTCTCTGTCTTGATCTTCAAGTTGAGTACGTAACTGCATAATTTTTTTCATAGATGCAAGGTAAGAAGAAAGCTTCCCTTTATTTTCATAAACTTTTTGAGGATTCTTTTGTTTGGCACCTGTTGGTACTAAAACATCACTAGCTACAGCGCTGTTTTTCTTTTTGTGTAAAGCGTTTTTAATAACATGTAGTCTAAATTCATACTTTCCATTTTCTAAGCTAGTCATTAAGTCTTCTGCACTTCTTGCAATTACTTTAACTTGATCAGCAGTGTTGAATTGGCAAGTTTCAATATGTTTTTCTTTACCAGCTAAGCGAAGAAATGCTCTTACTTTTATTGTTTTGTCATTATATTTACGTTCGAACTCATCCACAAAACTAAGTTGTTTACGACAATTTTCATCAGTACAGTATAAATCAGTTTGTAAGGCTTCATTTTCTTGAATCTCATCAATCCCGACAATTCTATTTAAAAAGGGATGATAAGCACTAGACATTTTAATTCCCATTTTACACCCTCCTATATAAATTGAATGTTCTTTATTTTATAGTATCAAATATTTCAAGGAAGATAATGGGTTATTTTTAAAAACAGTTATTTTAGGGGTACGGAAACGATTCTGGGTATGAGGGGCCACTCTGGGGTTTAATTACAAATTAAAGAAAGAACTTTATTCAAGTTCTTTTAATCTACGATACAGAGCGGCCTGACTCACACCTGTAATCTGGCAGATTTCCTTAACAGTTTTATTGGTATGCTTCCTTAATTCAATCGCATGATTCATACCTGGGTGCTTGTCTGTATATTTCTTCAATCTTCCTCTATACACTCCTTTTTGTTTCGCTAACTTTATTCCCGCACGTTGTTTCTCCTTAATCATTTCTCGATCTAGTTCACTAAAGGCGGCCATGACGGTTAAAAAGAATTTTCCTGTTGGCGTTCTCGTATCTATTCCTAAATCTTATTGTTGAGATAAGAGAATTCTTTCCTTTATTTTTAAAATGATTTCATCAGGATTAATTTTTTTTGCTGATGGAACTCCTAAGATAAGAGAAGCACCCTCACTTGCATATACTTCTTCTCCATTTTCGTGAGAAACAACAAATAATCCTTGTCCTTCAAATTCAATATATATAATTTCTTTGATTTTTTTTACATTTGTTTGTATAGACCTATAGATTTTATATAAATCTTTACTACGGTTTTCTCCCCCCCATACGTATAGGCTCTTGTTCGTTTGTAAAAATTAATCCCTCTGGGTTGTTTCTATTTAAAATAAACCATAATTTTTCATCTGTAGGCAATAAATATTCAGATAGATTTTTGGAGTCATTATTTATAATGTTTTGTTGTTGTATTTCATAAACATGGAAAAAAATGTGGATATTTCTAAAGTTGAATTAGACGTAAAATTATGATTTTGATGAAGTTGCTTGCCATCTTTTAATAGAGTGCCTTTACTATTTTGATAATCTTTTAGTGCTATCTTTTCAGGTGATTCTTTAGAGTTATCAGTTGCTTGAGCAATTTTATTCATACTTATTAATGCAATACTAAAAAATACAACTAAAATTATAGTTCTCGTTATTTTTTTCATAAACTTATTTCCCTTCTTATTTTCATTTAATATTCTCTACTAATATCTTGAACTGTTTCATTCCACCAAAATCTATCGTTATTTTTAAATGATTCAAAGTTATGTTGATAATGATCTCCATACCAAGGATCCATATAAGTAATATAGTTCATATTATTTATACCTTTAAAATAACCATCTAACACAAGAAAATGACCAATATTCCCTCCATTTTTCCAGTTAATAAGTGTAATTATTGGCTTATTGCTATTAATTTGGCTTCTAAACCCATCATAAGAAAGAGTTCCCCTATTAATTGTTGAAGTTAAACCAAAATAATTAAGACCATTTTGTATTTCTCTAGAAGTAGCTGGATAATTGTATAAGCCACCTTTTACATATCCTACAAATTGCTGTTGTGTAGTTGGTTGCCCCAAATAGTTTAAAACAGATACTGAAGTACCTGCCCAACACCAATTAGACTGCTGTTGTTTAATATTAGGAACATTTAATTTAACAGTTGTTGTAGAATTAGGTGGATTTCCATTTATAAATGCCGAAGCAACATATGCTTTTTTACCGTTTTTAAAAAAATAAAACCAACGATTATCTATACTTCCAGTCCAATAATCCTTTAATCCCTCTCCATATTCCCAACCATTGAAGTAAACGGTTTGATTTCCTTGAAGAACATCTATTATATTTCCAGTTAAATTTTTATTATCGCGCACATTTACTCCGATGGGAGCAGTTACACCTGAAAATTCAACTTCCTCGGCAAACACATCATTGACATTAGAAAAATTCCACAGAGATAAAATAAATGCAACTATAATTAAAATTCTTTGTGCAAGCTTCATCTTCTCACATCCTCATATGGTATGTTTAAAACACTATTAAAACGAAAAATTAAGTTGTTTAACTTTTTAAAATTTCAAGTACACACTACTTTTTTATAACTCATGATGTAATACTCCTTTCATTTTATTTCTATACTATTTTAATTTATTCAAATATCCTTATAATACCTCTTGGAATTCTAATATGTAATAAATATGACACAATTAAAATCTAGTTTTGGAATGCTCTCTAGCTAATAAATAGGATCATAAAATGTGAGAAAGATAGTTAAACATGGCTGTTATAAGAAAATAGTAGATAGAAAAGGAATCAATCAATAATAAATCATAAAAATACCCCTAGAGAAATTTGCAGGCATTTTTTATAGATGAAGTATTCAAAATCATCCCTTCAACTCATTTTTTAGAAACATCCTTACGCCCTTTAATTTTAATATTCTGAATTCATTTTGGGAATAGACAATACTTTATAGATATGAATATGTAATTATTCATATCTATATAAATACTTTGAAAGTAATTGTATATTTAATTTTGTAATTATATTTTTTATTTTACTTATATTGAAGGGGGAAAATGTATGAAAAAAACTGTTATTACATTGCTTGCTGCAGGAACAATGTTAGGTGCGCCTTTTTCAACTGCATTTGCAGAAGAACAAGCATCCCAAAAAGAAGTAATGGATAAAATGGAAGTGCAACAAAAGAATTGGAATGAGGAACAAGGAAGTCCATCATTTCTTTCAGGTGAATTATCTGATAAAAAGGTAGAAACTCAAAAAGCAGTGAAAGAGTTTCTTGAAGAAAATAAAGAACTATTTAAGGTAAATCCACAAACGGATCTGACACTGAAAGAAGTGAAATCGGATGATTTAGGTATGAAACATTATGTTTATACAAGGTCTGTAAATAAGGTGCCTGTTGATGGTGCACAATTCATTGTTCATACAGATAAAGAGGGCAAGGTAAAAACAGTAAATGGAGATGTTCATCCGGCTGCTGCAGAAAGTTTAAAAGGTGATACAGAAGCAAAGATTACAAAAGAAACAGCGCTTTCAAATGCTTGGAAACATATTAAACTTACAAAAAATGATACATTAGTAAAAGTAGATGGAAACACATTAGACCAGGTAAAAGAAAACTTAGATTCTACAAATGAAAAAGCGGACTTAGTTGTATATGAAAAAGACGGAAAGTATTATCTAACGTTTAAAGTGCAACTGCAATTTATTAAACCTTATGGAGCTAACTGGCAAATTTATGTGAATGCAGAAGATGGATCAATCATAGATTCATATAATGCAGTTACAGACGCAGATAGCGCTCAAAAAGGATATGGATATGGAGTATTAGGGGATCGAAAAGAACTGAATACAACATTTGATAGTGTACAGAAAAAATACTATTTAAAAGACACAACAAAGCCTATGAATGGAGGCTATATTGAAACATTTACGGTAAATCATAGTGATGCAGATTATCCAGTTAACTATCGTCTACTGGATAATGATAATGCTTGGATAAATAAAGATCAAGGACCTGCGGTCGATGCTCATTATAATGCTGGAAAAGTCTATGACTACTATAAAAATATTCACAATCGTAACAGTTTTGATGGAAAAGGAAAAACAATTCGCTCTGGTGTAAATTATGGAGTAAATGTAAATAATGCATTTTGGAATGGGCAGCAAATGGTTTATGGAGATGGTGATGGGCGCATATTCTCTCCACTTTCAGGTTCCCTTGATGTTGTTGCGCATGAATTAACTCACGCTGTGACACAGTATTCAGCTGATCTTCGTTATGTAAATCAATCAGGTGCATTAAATGAATCTTTCTCTGATGTATTTGGATATTTTGTTGATCCAACAAATTGGGATTTAGGAGAAGCTGTATATACGCCTGGTATTTCTGGAGATGCACTTCGCAGTTTATCAAATCCTGAAAAATATGGCCAACCTTCTCATATGAGGGATTATCAATACCTTCCTGCAACTGAAGAAGGCGATAACGGTGGGGTACATATTAATAGTGGTATTCCGAATAAGGCTGCATATCTGACAATCAATGCTATTGGTAAAGAGAAAGCAGAAAAGATCTATTATCGCGCGTTAACAACATATTTAACACCAACAAGTGATTTTAAACAAGCTCGTACAGCTTTATTACAATCCGCAGCTGATTATGATGGCTATGGTAGTGCAACCTATAAAGCAGTAGAAAATGCTTGGAATCAAGTGGGCGTAAAGTAAATTAAAATTCGTTTATAATATTTTTATGTTTTTAACATTTAAATCATAAAAGGACCTATGTCTTGTTAATACAAGTAGGTCCTTTTATTGTATTAATTATATTTATTAAATGTTATAATATGTGTAAACGATAAATGGAGGTTATTATGAATCTTTCATCAAGTGTAAGCAATCAGGTACTAGATCAAACAATGATTTTGGTTGGACTGGAATCCAATTTAGCAATGATAGAATTTAACTTAGATACAGAGGTAATTTGGGTAAATGATCATTTTGCACAAGCTTTAGGTTATACAATCAGTGAAATGAAGAACATGGTACATAAACAATTTTGTCCCCATAGTTTTATAAATAGTAGAGAATATAATCAGTTATGGGAGAATTTAAAAAAGGGAATTAAGTTTCAAAAGAAAATTCAAAGAGTTGGTAAAAAAGGCGATTTAATTTGGTTTGAGGCTACCTATATTCCAATTAAAAATGAACAAGGGGTAGTAGATGCTGTACTAAAAATTGCAACGGATATTACAAATCGTGAAAATCAAACAAGAGAAGTTGTTTCACATTTAAAGAATTTATCTATAGATTTAGGAAGTAAAGTCGACATTAATTCTAAGGAAAATATGAAAGCTCTACAATCTTTAAAAGAACAGATTAACTTAGTAAGTGAAATTGCTCAAATGATTAAGGAAATTTCTTCCCAAACTAATATTTTATCTTTAAATGCAGCAATTGAAGCGGCAAGAGTAGGAGAACATGGACGTGGATTTGCAGTAGTAGCAGAAGAGGTAAGAAGATTGGCAAGTAATGTTGATGGTGCAATAAAAAAAATAAATTTAAATGTAGAGAGTATCACAAATGGTGTAACCATTGTTAGGAATGTGACTGAAAAATTACAAAGAGAAGTGATTAATAATCAAATTGAAATTAGTAATACTATGGAAAAGTTCGAAAATATTGTGGGGTGAATATAAGCATAAAGAACTATCTTTTGAAGTTAAGCTATAAATTATACATAAAAAAGAAAGGCATGTCTTACATGCCTTTCAAGTGATTACTATTTTCTAAAGTTTTAATAATTATGTTTAATAGTAAACTCGCTCTAATCGGATACGTAAATATTAAAATAGTAGGGATACCGCCCTAAATCCATTAACACTATTTTATGGTTTTCGTTTCTATTCACTTATAGTTTGGCTGTTACTGAATCCTACCTGATTAGAATTTTGCTTATATCCAAGGTTGCCTCGTGTGAAAATAAGGATAAGCAAAGCAATAAAGCCCAACCCTATCACTACAAGGGGTACCGCCAGCATTTCGGAAAAAAACCACGCTAAGAGAATTTATCTAAAAAAGAGCCGAAATTTACCCCGTTAAGAGTAAATTGGCTCTTTAATATGTAGAGGGTGCATAGAAAACTTAGAGGGTTATTAATTCTGTGTTTATTCGAGTTTTCGTTGATTAATTGCTCGATAAAGAGAACCTTGTGATACACCAGTTCCTTCTACAATTTCTTTAATAGAGTATTCTTTACTGTCATACATGCGTAATGCAATTGAGAGTTTTTCTTTTTCTAATTTGGGTCTACCTAATTTTTTTCCACGTTTCTTACTTGCTTCTAATCCTTCTTTCACTCGTTCTGCAATCAAATTTCTTTCTAATTCTGCAATGACACACATCATTTGCAACATAGCCTTACCTGTAGGCGTTCCTGTATCCATATTCTCTTTCAATGATACAAATTGAACTCCTATTTCTTCGAACTGTTGGATAATACTTAGGATATCTAATGTTTTCCGTCCTAAACGTGAGATACTTTCAACTACAACAGTATCTCCTTTTCTTATCACATCAAACAAATTTATAAGACCTTGTCTTTTTCGAATTGTTCCAGTGAATTTTTCTTGAATGACTTTTTCACATCCATATTCAGTAAGTGAATGGATTTGCCGATCTAAATTTTGATCAATCGTAGATACGCGTGCATAACCAATAATCATTTGCTTCCTCCTGTACAATCATATATTTTCATTGTACCGAAGGTTCATTTATTGTAAAGGTATTTGGTAATACTTTTGGTAACTATTTTTTGTAACTCGAAAACCCTTATAAATATAGAAATAGAAGCAAGGGGAGAAATGTTACAAAAATATTGGTTTTTGGTAAGAGTTCTTTTAATGGATTTTTTATAAAATACAAATGAGATTAACCTTGATTAATAATAAATAAATAAATAAATCTTTGAAAATCCAAAGAATATTTTCAATTATTTTAGAAAAGACTGTTTTTTTATAATTTATAGTATGTACAAGCCCTACATTGAATAAATTTTTTAAAGAGAAAGGAGGTATATAATGTCAGATGAGAATGAAGAAGAGTATTCAAACGAATTAGCCCAAGCTGATTTCATATCTGCTGCAGCGTTTGATCCTAGTCTTGTAGGCCCTACATTGCCGCCAACTCCACCATTTACACTACCGACCGGTCCGACCGGAGCTACTGGTTCTACTGGAGCCACCGGTCCTAGCGGAGCCACTGGTTCTACGGGAACTACAGGCCCTACCGGAGATACAGGCCCTACCGGAGATACAGGTCCTACCGGAATTACAGGACCTACCGGAGTTACAGGTCCTAGCGGAGCCACTGGTCCTACGGGAACCACTGGTTCTACGGGAGTTACAGGTCCTACCGGAGCCACTGGTTCTACGGGAGTTACAGGTCCTACGGGAGCCACTGGTTCTACGGGGGTTACAGGTCCTAGCGGAGCCACTGGTCCTACGGGAGCCACCGGTCCTACGGGAGCCACTGGTTCTACGGGGGTTACAGGTCCTACGGGAGCCACTGGTTCTACGGGAGTTACAGGTCCTACCGGAGCTACTGGTCCTACGGGAGTTACAGGTCCTACCGGAGCTACTG
>NZ_JAKUGD010000017.1:0-61692 GCF_022663775.1 Bacillus cereus group sp. BfR-BA-01350 | reverse complement strand
GATGGCCAAAGGAAGGGGACAATTTATGTCAATTTAATTAGGGATGGAAGTTGTTCAAGACACTGGGGAATGTCTTATAAATTAGGGAGGAACAACTTCGATACATATACTATAAAATGTGGATGTGACCGGGGTGTGAACATAGAGTGAAAGAGAGAGGGAGTTTTAAATAGAAGATAGAAAGACAAAAAATAAGACCATCACATATGATGGCCAAAGGAAGGGGACAATTTATGTCAATTTAATTAGGGATGGAAAGCTGTTCAAGACACTGGGGAATGTCTTATAAATTAGGGAGGAACAGCTCCGATACATATACTATAAAAGATAGATGTGACCCCTATGTGAACATAGAGTGAAAGGTATGAGGATTTAAGCAATGATACATATAAAATGATTGTTGTGAGAGTTATAGAGTAAGGGTACTTATAATAGAAAGAGTCTTTTCATAAATGAAGTGAAGTTCGAGTATAAATAAAAGTTGAAAACTATGAAAAAAAGGATTATGCTCAACTATATTATAAGAATATAAGGTTTATCCTGCTATTTAAGGTTTTTTATAAGCCTTTAGTTATGAGGGGAAAAAGGGAGCTAGTGAATATGGAAGTAACAAAAAGACAAAGGCTGTATAATCGTATTATACGATTAAATCCACCACAAATATTAGCATTAGGTTTTTTCTGCTTAATTGTGGTTGGCGGTTTGTTATTAAAGTTACCATTCGCAACGAAAGTACATATTAGTTGGGTAGATGCTTTCTTTACGGCAACATCAGCAGCAACTGTAACGGGGTTGGGAGTAGTAGATACTGCAAGTACGTTTACGATGTTTGGCGAAATTGTAATTATGTTTTTAATTCAAACGGGCGGTTTAGGTCTTATGACGATTGCCATTTTAATTGTTTGGGTATTAGGTAAAAAAATCGGATTACGTCACCGCTTATTAATTGGAGAGGCGTTTAATCAGACAAATATAGGTGGTCTCGTAAAATTAGTAAAACGTGTCTTTATATTTTCAATTTGTATTGAGTTTATTGGAGTTATCTTTTTATCATTTCGTTTTATTCCAGAGTTTGGCTTTGGAAAAGGTGTATACTATAGTATTTTTCACGTGATCGCATCTTATAATAATGCTGGATTTGCTCTATGGCCGGATAATTTAACAAGGTATGTAGGCGATCCGATTATTAATATTGGGATTTGCTCTTTAATCGTAATAGGTGGTCTCGGATTTACCGTACTAATTGATATATGGTATAGCCGGAGTTTTCGAAAACTATCGCTTCATTCCAAAATCATGATTATTGGAACGGTAGCGCTAAATGTGATAGCGATGATTGTGATTTTTGTATTGGAATATAATAATGTGAAGACGTTAGGGAATTTACCGTTAAATGAAAAGTTATGGGCTTCTTTTTTTCAAGGGATTACTCCTCGTACGGCTGGATTTAATACAGTTGACTACGGGGGAATGGAAGAATCATCTATATTATTTACGATGGTTTTAATGTTTATTGGTGCAGGAAGTGTATCAACAGGTGGAGGGATTAAATTAACAACGTTTGTTATTTTAGTTACATCTGTTCTTTCTTTCTTTAGAAAGAAAGAGGAAATCGTATTATTTCAGCGCACAATTAAAATGTCGACAGTAACGAGAGCATTAGCAATTGCCGTTGCTAGTCAAATCCTTATTTTTGCAGCAGTATTTATGTTAATGCTTACAGAAGACTTCAGTTTTATTCAGTTACTATTTGAAACAATTTCAGCGTTTGGAACGGTAGGATTAACGATGGGAATTACTGCAAAGTTATCAGCGTTTGGAAAATGTATGATTATGTTTGTTATGTTTTGTGGATTAATCGGACCGTTAACACTTGTATTTTCTTTAGCGCGACCAGCAAAACAAAAAATTAAATATCCGTCAGAAGATGTATTTACAGGATAAGGTATCCCGCATAAGCGAGATACCTTTTTCTTTTTAAAAGAGGGAGAACAATAAGCCGATAAGCGCTACTCGGAATAAAATTGCAATGAGTGCTGCAATTCCGCCGACAATGGCAGCGATACCACCAGTTACAGTAGCTCCGCGGTTATAAGCGTAAATACCTAGTAGTACAGAAACAAGACCGAATAATGTTGGGAAGGTGAAAAGTGATAAGATAGATAAGGCAAGAGCGATAAAGCCAGCCGTTGATCCAGCAGCGGACGATCTTACATCATCTTTATGTTCCTTCTCATCGTAATCAATGCGCTGTGGTGCAACCTCAGCTGCATATTCTTCTTTATAGTCACTATAATCACTATCTATTCTATCTCTTTTTTTATACTCATCAAATTTCTCAGTCAAAGTCATGACTCCTTTCATAACAAGGTTCAATAGTAGTATGTATCTCTTTTTCCTTTTTATCCGAGTATGTACAGGGAGTAATATCCATTTGAAAGGTGAAGATTGTTTTTTTGAAATAGGAAAAGTTAGTATGACTTCCTCTATTTTGGAAAGTATAAAAAAGAATAATGAGGAAAGGGTGCAATACATAATGGAACATCCAATTGAAAATTTAATGAAAACAGCAATGACAAATTTAAAAGAGATGGTAGATGTAAATACGATTGTTGGAAGTCCAGTTTCAACAGCTGATGGAAATGTAGTATTAACAGTATCTCAAGTGGCCTTTGGTTTTGGAGCTGGAGGAAGTGACTTTAAAGGTGAATTTATTTCCGAAAAACATAATAATGGACAAGGGCAGCATAAAGAGAATAAGCAAAGTCATCCATTTGGAGGCGGAAGTGGGGCTGGGGTTTCTATTAGCCCGGTTGCTTTTTTAGTAGTTGGTTCTAACGGTGTGCAAGTATTGCATCTCAATAGTAGTACACATTTAATTGAAAAAGCTTTAAATACCGTACCAAGCACTGTAGATAAATTTGTAAATGGTCGCTAAAGGTGAACTTGCATTTTTTAGGAATTATGATATATTAGAAAAAGTGCGCTTTAGGATGATCGGAATAATTGAATTGTAAATATATATGATGTGTGGAATAAGGGAGAGGAATTTATGATTAATATCAAAAACTTAGTAGTTGGCTTATGTATGTTAGTAAGCGGTTTTGTTGTATATGTAATAAAAGAAAAAGCTCCATTCTAAAACAGACAAACCGTTATTGTCTGTTTTAAATTTGTGAAAAATGTTGACAAGTTTTTATATTGATGTTAAAATTTTAATTCGTGTCTCGGTTACAGCTAGTGTAAAGTAAATAAATCTTATAAATATAATACGAAAAGTTTGCGAAAGATCGGGTAGTTTTACCAACAACTTTTGTGAACAAACCCTATAAATTATAATTATAGGCTTTATAGGTATACTAGTGAATCAAGGAGCGGTCAGTGGAACCGTAATGATGAGAGAGAGGTAGGGCTTTCATCCAGTATATGTTACTTTCCCGTTAGGTGAATATAAAAAAGAGGACTCCTTTTCAAAAGGGGTCCTCTTTCTTTTTTGTATTGAATTTAAATGCGGCTCTCAACTTGCTGGCAAATTTCATCTGTTGTTAAACCGTGGGCGTTAATTACCGATCCTTTTATTGATGTATCTGCAATACCCATCATATTAGAATCTTGCCCAGTTACAACGCAACAGTCGCATCCTTGTGCGTCATGTTCCGAGTTAATTGTAACGACTTCATGCCCCTGTTGCTGAAGAGCTTGTTGGACATCTGTTAACGAATTTTCAACACCAATTTTAGCCATAATTCTCACCTCCTACCATCTATTTGCTAGTATGCTCAAGTACATCACATATATTTATGCAAAGAAGATAGGAAGCATATATTTCTCTTGCTATTTATGGATAGGTTGATTAAAGTTTCACTTTATTTAGTCGTTATATACACCAGTAAGCATTTGACTTACGAATTGATCGTTTAGAGTATCTTGGGCGGAAGAAGTATTTGAATGAATGTCGATGGAAGCAATGAAATTGTTATGTTCTTTATTATTTGGTTCTACCTCTACATAATTATCAAATTTACAAAAACCTTTCGTATCCATTAGATCAAATAGTTGAAGCATCTCTACTACCTCTTGTCTCGTTCCTTTAATTTGTACACACGCCATATTGATTTCCTCCTTCATTTTGACAAATTGTTTTTTAAAAATAGGATTATGATTCCGAAATGAAAAATATGAATGTTATTTTTAGACAGCTTTATTTTTATTATTTTCCCCCTTTTTCAGCAAAAGTCGTTGTATATTCCCGAATTTATAAAACGGACGTCCGTTTATTGAATACAATAGATTCGTATCAATTGATGAAAATCCTTCTTTTAAACAAATATTTTTTTAGCGGAAATTGGTGAAAAAAAATTTTTGACTTTTTGTAAACGTTAACAATGTTATTAAATCAATATAATTAAAGATGTACGTACGAATAAAAATTATAAATTTTCTAAAAATTAACTTGATTTATTTAGAAAGGAGAGTAAACTAGGAAACAATAAAAAATTCATAGAACATAGGAGGCGCTTTCCAGTGAACGAGCAATGGATTTTCTTAAATGGAGAATTTGTTCCAAAAGACGAGGCAAAAGTATCAGTATATGATCATGGTTATTTATATGGCGATGGAGTATTTGAAGGAATTAGAGTTTATAGCGGTAATGTTTTCCGTTTGAGAGAGCATCTTGTCCGGTTATATGAATCAGCAAAATCCATCATGTTAGAAATTCCATATTCTTTAGATGAAGTAACGAATATTGTTGTTGAGACGATTCGACAAAATAAATTATCTAATGGATACATTCGCCTAGTTGTATCGAGAGGAGCAGGAAATCTTGGGTTAGATCCTGATTCTTGTACGAAACCGAATGTAGTAGTAATTGCAGAGCAACTATCTTTATTCCCGCAAGAATATTATGAAAAAGGGATTCCAGTTGTAACAGTTGCAACGCGCCGAAACCGTCCAGATGTATTGTCGCCTCAAGTAAAATCTTTAAATTACTTAAATAATATTTTAGTTCGCATCGAAGCGAAATTGGCTGGAGTACAAGAAGCGCTTATGTTAAATGATCAAGGGTACGTAGCTGAAGGCTCAGGGGATAACGTATTTATTGTAAAAGGAAATAAATTAATTACACCACCAAGTTCTGCTGGAGCGTTAGAAGGCATTACACGAAACGCTATTTTAGAAATTGGTGAAAAACTTGGATATGACGTTAGAGAAGAGTTATTTACAAGACATGATGTATATGTAGCTGATGAAGTATTTTTAACAGGAACGGCTGCGGAAGTAATTGCTGTTACGACAGTAGATGGTAGAACGATTGGTTTAGGGCAAACGGGTCCACATACGAATCGTTTACTAGAAGAATTCCGAAAGTTAGTTATAGAAGATGGAGAGAAAATTTACGAAGAAAATAAAGTTGGATAACAACTCTTTATAACATAAGAAAGCGTTGATAGGGAGGAGTAGTTGATTGTGAAGCCTCACAGAGAGTCGGTGGTTGCTGGAAACCGATGGTTCACGTCGACGAACATCGCCCTTGAGTGCTAAGCTGAAGCATTTGTCTAGGCTTAGACGGTAGCTCCGTTATTAGCTAGACTCATTTATGGGTCACTGAGGCAAGAGTATTCTTGCAAAGAAGGGTGGTACCGCGAAATCTTTCGTCCCTTCAGCACATAGCTGGAGTGTGGACGTAGGATTTTTTTTATTGATAAAAGTTTTTAAAAGGGGGCTTATAAGAACAATGTCTTCAAAAACGGAAGAGAAACTGGCAACCGGTGCACAGCTATTGTTAGAAGCGCTAGAAAAGGAAGGAGTAGAAGTGATTTTTGGTTATCCTGGTGGTGCAGTTTTACCTCTTTATGATGCGCTCTATGACTGTGAAATTCCGCATATTTTAACAAGGCATGAACAAGGAGCGATTCACGCTGCGGAAGGGTATGCCAGAATTACTGGCAATCCAGGGGTTGTAATTGCAACGAGTGGACCTGGTGCTACGAATGTGATTACTGGTCTAGCAGATGCGATGATTGATTCATTGCCACTTGTTGTATTTACAGGGCAAGTAGCAACAACGTTGATTGGAAGCGATGCTTTCCAAGAAGCGGATATTATGGGGCTTACGATGCCAGTGACAAAACATAACTATCAAGTGCGAAAGGCTTCAGATTTACCTCGAATTATTAAAGAGGCATTTCATATTGCTAGAACAGGAAGACCAGGCCCAGTCGTTATTGACCTTCCGAAAGATATGGTAGTAGAGCAAGGCGAACGATGTAGTGATGTGCAAATGGATTTACCAGGATACAACCCTAATTATGAACCGAATCTACTGCAAATAAACAAATTATTACAAGCAATTCAGATTGCAAACAAGCCATTAATTTTAGCTGGAGCAGGTGTATTGCATGCGAAAGCTTCAAAGGAATTAACAAGTTTTGCTCGTAAATATGAAATTCCTGTTGTGCATACATTACTTGGTCTTGGTGGGTTTCCACCAGATGATGAACTATTTCTAGGGATGGGAGGAATGCATGGTTCTTACACAGCTAATATGGCGTTATATGAATGCGACTTACTCATTAATATAGGCGCTAGATTCGATGATCGTCTTACTGGAAATTTAGCTTATTTTGCGAAAGAGGCGACTGTCGCGCATATCGATATTGATCCAGCAGAAATCGGAAAAAATGTACCGACTGAAATTCCTATTGTTGCAAGTGCTAAGCAAGCGCTCCAAGTATTGCTTCAACCAGAAGGAAGGAAAGAAAATCATCATGAGTGGATCTCTTTATTAAAGAATAGAAAAGAAAAGTATCCATTCTCTTATAAACGAAATTCTGAAAGTATTAAGCCTCAATATGCAATTGATATGTTATATGAAATTACGAAAGGAGAAGCGATTGTAACGACAGATGTGGGGCAACATCAAATGTGGGCAGCCCAATATTATCCGCTCAAAACTCCAGATAAATGGGTAACTTCAGGAGGACTAGGAACGATGGGCTTTGGATTTCCGGCAGCAATTGGTGCACAAATTGCAAAGCCTGATGAACTAGTTATTGCAATTGTTGGTGATGCTGGATTTCAAATGACTCTGCAAGAATTAAGTGTGTTAAAAGAACACTCTTTACCTGTTAAAGTATTTATTTTAAATAATGAAGCTTTAGGAATGGTAAGACAATGGCAAGATGAATTTTATAACAAAAGATATTCGCACTCTTTACTAGCGTGTCAACCAGATTTCGTTACTCTTGCGAATGCGTATGGTATAAAAGGAGTTCGCATAGATGATCCACTTCTTGCAAAGAAACAATTGCAGCATGCAATTCAATTACAAGAGCCAGTTGTAATTGATTGCCGTGTACTTCAATCAGAAAAGGTAATGCCGATGGTTGCGCCAGGGAAAGGTGTTCACCAAATGGAGGGAGTGGAAAAAAGGTGAAGAGAATTGTTACAGCAACAGTTCGAAATCAAAGTGGTGTGTTAAACCGAATTACAGGTGTTATGACACGAAGACATTTTAATATTGAAAGTATTTCAGTAGGTCATACGGAATCATCGGACATATCGCGGATGACGATTGTTGTACACGTTGAAAATGAACAGCAAGTTGAGCAGTTAATTAAACAACTTCATAAGCAAATTGATGTTTTGAAAGTATCAGATATTACAGAAGAAGCGATGATTGCAAGAGAACTTGCACTTATTAAAGTAGCAACATCAGTCGCAAGAGCGGAATTATACAGTTTAATTGAACCGTTTCGAGCCGCTGTAATAGATGTTGGGAAGGATTCCATAGTTGTGCAAGTGACAGGTACGCAGGAAAAAGTAGAAGCATTAATTGAATTACTTCGTCCATACGGTTTGAAAGAAATTGCAAGAACAGGGGTAACAGCCTTTACGCGTAGTATGAAAAAACAAGATAAGCAAGTTATGTTAATTCAATAATCATTTAAATATAGGGGGAAATGAAAATGGCAAAAGTTTATTATGAAAAAGATGTAACGGTAAATGTATTAAAGGAAAAGAAAGTAGCAATCATTGGATATGGCTCGCAAGGTCATGCACATGCGCAAAATTTACGTGATAACGGATTTGATGTAGTAGTAGGTTTAAGAAAAGGTAAGTCTTGGGATAAAGCGAAAGAAGATGGATTTTCTGTATATACAGTAGCAGAAGCAGCAAAGCAGGCTGATGTAGTAATGATTTTGCTGCCAGATGAACTGCAACCAGAGGTATATGAAGCAGAAATTGCACCAAATTTACAGGCAGGAAATTCTCTCGTTTTTGCACACGGATTTAATGTTCACTTTGATCAAGTGAAACCACCAGCGAATGTAGATGTATTTCTAGTAGCACCAAAAGGGCCGGGACATTTAGTTCGTCGTACGTTTGCTGAAGGAGGAGCTGTTCCGGCACTATTTGCAGTATACCAAGATGCAACAGGAGTTGCGACTGAAAAGGCACTTTCTTATGCCGATGGAATTGGAGCGACGAGAGCTGGTGTATTAGAAACGACATTTAAAGAAGAAACGGAAACAGATTTATTTGGAGAGCAAGCTGTACTTTGCGGCGGAGTAACTGCGCTAGTCAAAGCTGGATTTGAAACGTTAGTTGATGCCGGATATCAGCCGGAACTTGCATATTTTGAATGTTTACATGAACTGAAACTTATTGTTGACCTTATGTATGAAGGTGGACTTGAAAATATGAGATATTCAGTTTCAGATACAGCGCAGTGGGGCGACTTCGTATCAGGACCACGTGTTGTAACAGAAGATACGAAGAAAGCGATGGGTGCAGTGTTAGCAGAAATTCAAGATGGTACATTTGCAAGAGGTTGGATTGCAGAACATAAAGCAGGAAGACCGAATTTTCATGCGACAAATGAGAAAGAAAATGAACATGAAATCGAAGTAGTTGGACGTAAATTACGTGAAATGATGCCTTTCGTACAGCCGCGAGTAAAGGCAGGGGTCAAATAATATGAAGAAAATTTTGTTCATGGATACGACGCTACGTGATGGCGAACAATCACCAGGAGTAAATTTAAATGAACAAGAGAAATTGCAAATTGCAAGGCAATTAGAGAGACTAGGGATTCATGTCATGGAAGCTGGCTTTGCAGCAGCTTCCGAAGGGGATTTTCAATCGGTAAAGCGCATCGCAAATACAATTCAAAATGCTACAGTTATGAGTTTAGCAAGAGCGAAAGAAAGTGATATTCGAAGAGCATATGAAGCTGTGAAAGATGCGGTATCTCCTCGTTTACACGTATTTTTAGCTACGAGTGATATTCATATGAAATATAAACTTTGTATGTCAAAAGAAGATGTATTAGATAGTATTTATCGATCGGTTACACTTGGGAAATCGTTATTTCCGACAGTACAATTTTCAGCAGAAGATGCAACAAGAACAGCAAGAGATTTTTTAGCTGAGGCAGTAGAGGTTGCGATTCGTGCAGGAGCGAATGTAATTAACATTCCAGATACAGTTGGATATACGAATCCAGAAGAATATTATTCTCTTTTTAAGTACTTACAAGAATCTGTTCCTTCATATGAAAAAGCAATTTTTTCTTGTCATTGTCACGATGATCTTGGGATGGCGGTAGCAAATTCTTTAGCTGCGGTTGAAGGCGGGGCATTACAAGTAGAAGGAACAATTAATGGAATTGGAGAAAGAGCAGGGAATGCGGCATTAGAAGAAGTTGCAGTTGCTCTTCATATTAGAAAAGATTTCTATAAAGCAGAGCCTTCTATGACGCTAAAAGAAATTAAAGCGACAAGTACATTAGTAAGCAGATTAACAGGTATGGTTGTACCGAAAAATAAAGCGATTGTTGGAGCGAATGCATTCGCTCATGAATCAGGCATTCATCAAGATGGTGTATTAAAAGAAGTGACAACATATGAAATTATTGAACCAGCGCTAGTAGGGGAATCTCAAAATCTATTTGTACTTGGAAAACATTCTGGGCGTCACGCGTTTACAGAAAAAATGAAAGAACTTGGCTATGAATTTACAAACGACGAGCGGGATGCAGTATTTGAAGCATTTAAAAAATTAGCTGATCGTAAGAAGGAAATTACGGAGGAAGATTTACGAGCACTTATGCTTGGTGAAGCAGCATTTGCGGCTCAGCAATATAATATTACGCAACTGCAAGTACATTTCGTATCAAATAGTACACAATGCGCGACAGTTGTACTAAAAGATGAGGAAGGAAATGTATTCGAAGATGCAGCTACTGGCTCTGGTAGTATTGAAGCAATTTATAATGCAATCCAAAGAATTTTAGGATTAGAATGTGAATTGGCGGATTATCGCATACAATCTATTACACAAGGTCAAGATGCACTGGCTCATGTTCATGTTGAATTAAAAGAAGGAACACATCAAGTATCAGGTTTTGGTGTTGCGCAAGACGTATTGGAAGCGTCGGCGAGAGCATATGTCCACGCAGCGGGGAAATTGAAATCTTTTATCCAGCTTGTGAAATAAGTGTTTGATAGGTGAGAGGGGCTATTCTCACCTATCAAATTAAAGTTCTGAAAATTCAGTTAAAAGGGGTGTTGAAATTGGAAAAACGTATCGTTTGTTTAGCTGGTGATGGGGTTGGACCGGAAGTTATGGAAAGTGCGAAGGAAGTATTGCATATGGTAGAAAGGTTATATGGTCATCATTTTCATTTGCAAGATGAGCATTTTGGTGGTGTTGCTATCGATTTAACGGGGCAACCATTACCACAACGAACACTTGCAGCTTGTTTAGCAAGTGATGCGGTTTTACTAGGAGCAGTTGGTGGACCAAGGTGGGATAGTGCGAAAGAAAGACCAGAGAAAGGATTATTAGCTTTAAGAAAAGGGCTCGGTGTATTTGCGAACGTTCGCCCTGTAACGGTAGAAAGTGCAACGGCACATTTATCGCCATTAAAAAAGGCTGATGAAATTGATTTCGTTGTCGTTCGTGAATTAACAGGTGGAATTTATTTTTCTTATCCGAAAGAACGAACCGACGAAGTAGCAACGGATACACTTACGTATCATCGCCATGAAATTGAACGTATCGTTTCTTATGCTTTTCAATTAGCGAGTAAACGGAAGAAAAAAGTAACATCTATTGATAAGGCGAATGTTTTAGAATCTAGTAAACTATGGAGAACTGTAACAGAAGAAGTAGCACTTCGTTATCCAGATGTTGAACTAGAACATATTTTAGTAGATGCAGCTGCTATGGAGTTAATTCGGAATCCAGGACGGTTTGATGTAATTGTAACAGAAAATTTATTTGGGGATATTTTAAGTGACGAAGCTTCCGTATTAGCTGGATCATTAGGAATGCTTCCGTCAGCAAGTCACGCGGAAAAGGGCCCTTCGCTATACGAGCCTATTCACGGATCAGCACCGGATATTGCCGGGAAAAATAAGGCGAATCCAATTGCGATGATGCGCTCTGTTGCCATGATGCTTGGGCAATCGTTCGGATTAACTAGAGAAGGGTGTGCAATTGAAGAAGCGATTTCAGCAGTCCTTAAATTAGGAAAATGTACAGCAGATATCGGGGGGACTGAAACGACAACTTCATTTACGAAGGCAGTAATGCAAGAAATGGAAGAGCAAGCACTAGTAGGGAGAGGAAGATAATGGGGAAAAGGTTGCTAGATAAACTTTGGGAAAGACACGTAGTTGCGACAAATGAAAATGGATTAGATTTATTATATATCGATCTGCACCTTGTTCATGAAGTAACATCACCGCAAGCCTTTGAAGGCTTGCGGCTTACAAATCGAACGGTACGCAGACCAGATTTAACATTCGCAACGATGGATCATAATATTCCAACGAAAGATGTTTGGAATATTACCGATCGCATTGCGAAGCAGCAACTAGATACACTTCGGGAAAATTGTAAACAATTTCAGGTACCGTTAGCGGATATCGGAGATGAAGAGCAAGGGATCGTTCATGTTATCGGACCAGAACTTGGGCTCACGCAGCCAGGAAAAACAATTGTTTGTGGTGATAGTCATACAGCGACGCACGGTGCGTTTGGCGCGCTAGCATTTGGCATTGGTACGAGTGAAGTGGAACATGTATTGGCAACGCAAACGTTGTGGCAAAGAAAACCGAAAGCGATGGGCATTGAGTTAAAAGGAAAATTACAGAAAGGCGTTTACGCAAAAGATATTATTTTGCATCTCCTTTCAAAATACGGTGTAGCAGTTGGAACTGGATACGTAATGGAATTTTACGGAGAGACGATTGGGACCATGGAGATGGAAGAGAGAATGACGCTTTGTAATATGGCGATTGAAGGAGGAGCAAAAGCGGGTATTATCGCACCAGATGAAAAAACATTTGCTTATGTAAAAGGACGTAAATATGCACCGAGAGACTATGAAACTTTCGAGAAGAAATGGTTTGAACTGTATACAGATGCAGATGCAATTTATGATTTACATATTTCGATAGATGTTACGGATTTAGCGCCGTACGTTACGTGGGGAACGAACCCGAGTATGGGAGTTCGTATTGATGAGAAATTGCCAGAAAAGCATGATGTAAATGACGAAAGAGCATTCTCTTATATGGGATTAATCCCTGGACAAAGTACGTATGACATTCCAGTTCAGCATGTCTTCATTGGATCTTGTACAAATTCTAGATTATCTGATTTAGAAATTGCTGCAGCTGTTGTGAAAGGGAGAAAGGTAAAAGAAGGTGTGCGAGCACTCGTTGTACCTGGATCGAAAAGAGTAAGGGATGCGGCGATGCAAAAAGGACTACATCACATATTTGAAGAAGCTGGATTTGAATGGAGAGAACCTGGATGTTCCATGTGTCTTGGAATGAATCCAGATCAAGTACCTGAAGGAGAGCATTGTGCTTCAACTTCAAATCGTAATTTTGAAGGAAGACAAGGAAAAGGAGCACGAACGCATTTAGTTAGCCCAGCAATGGCGGCAGCAGCTGCGTTATATGGTCATTTTGTTGATATTAGAAAGGAGAGTTATGATGGAGCCATTTCGTATTCATAAAGGTACTGCCGCAGTACTAATGAATGATAACATTGATACAGATCAAATTATTCCGAAGCAATATTTAAAGAGAATTGAAAGAACTGGGTTTGGAAAGTTTTTATTTGATGAGTGGCGATATGATAATGAGCGACACGAAAACCCTAATTTCCCACTAAATGCACCAGATAGAAAAGGAGCAAGTATATTAATTACAGGTGATAATTTTGGATGTGGTTCTTCAAGAGAACACGCACCTTGGGCACTTGCTGATTATGGTTTCCGCGTAATTATCGCGGGAGGGTTTGCAGATATTTTTTATATGAATTGTATGAAGAATGGTATGTTACCAATTGTAATGGATAAAGACATGCGAGAAAAGCTTGCCAAAACGGATGCAAGAGAACAAATAGAAGTAGATTTAGAGAATGAAGTAATTACAACAAGTACGTACAGGTTTCATTTTACAATCGAGAAAATGTGGAAAGAGAAATTATTAAATGGTTTAGATGAAATTAGTATTACAATGCAATATGAACAAGAAATAAGAGAGTATGAAAGAAAGGTAGCTGTATATTAAGAAATAACGGAATGTTTAAAATGTATTTACATTCAGAATTATGTGTTATATACTATGTAAAAATTAGAGGAGAAAGGGAGTAAGTATTATGAAAACAATGCAATCTATTGAAATGCTTACACAACTACATCATCATACGTAAAGCCCTTGAACCTAACGTGAAAACGTGTAGGTGCAAGGGTTATTCCCGTTGTACCTACACGCTACTAAAGAGCCTTGTAGGTATATTTTATCTACAAGGCTCTTTTTATTTTCGGTTTAGGTGCATGAAATAAGCATACATTAGAAAGGGAAAGGTGTGAGAATTTAGATGACAAAATGGAAACGGGCAAATCCAAATGGAACGAGAGATTATTTATTCGAAGAATGTACGTTAATTGAAGAAGTGGAGCAAAAATTAAGGCGTACTTTTTTAGAGAGAGGTTATGAAGAAATAAGGACACCAACAATTGAATTTTATGATGTGTTCGCCTTTCAAAGCAGGCCGATAGATGAAGAAAAGATGTATAAATTTTTTGATGAAAAGGGAAGGATTATCGTATTGCGTCCAGATATGACAATTCCTTTAGCGAGAGTGATCGGAACGCAGAGGTGTGATACACCACTTAAAGTGACGTATAGCGGAAATGTATTTCGAGCGAATGAGTCCCTTACTGGAAAATATAATGAGATCGTGCAAAGTGGTATTGAAATTATCGGTATTGATAATGTAAGAGCTGAAATTGAATGTGTTATAAGTGTCATTCAATCACTTCAAAAGTTGAAGGTGCAATCTTTTACAATAGAGATTGGGCAAGTACAGTTATATAAATGTATTGTCAAAAAGCTCTCCATTCATGAGGAAGAAGAGAAAGTTCTTAGAACATATATTGAAAGTAAAAATTATGCCGCTTTATCCAATTTTATTAGAGATAAGAAATTAGATCGATGTGATGAAACAGTAAAGTTACTGGAGAAATTACCGAGGTTATTTGGGAATTTAGAAGTGATTGAGGAAGCAGAAAAACTCGCCTCAAGTAATGAAATGAAAATGGCTATTACAAGAGTGAAAGAAATATATGAAGCAATTGAAAAACTAGGCTATGGATCTTACATATCAATTGATTTAGGAATGATTCAACATTTGGACTATTATACAGGTGTTATTTTCAAAGGGTATATATATGAAATTGGAGAAGAAATTGTTAGTGGAGGAAGATATGATGAGTTAATTGGAAATTTTGGAGAAATGTTACCGGCTGTTGGACTCGCGGTGCAAGTTAATCAAATTGTAAAGGCGCTGCAAGAGCAGCAAGAGCCATATGAACGAAAGAGAATAGATATTATGATTCATTACGAGTTAAATAGATTAGCAGAAGCGGAACGATTACGAAATTTACTTCAAAAGGACGGGAAAAAAGTAGCGCTATCTTTATTCTCTAATTTAAATGATACTTTTCAATTTGCTAGAAAAAATCAAATTGTAACGGTCGTTGAGGCAAAGAACGAATCATTAGTGGAATATGTATGGAAAGAGAAATGGGTCATCCAGAAAGAAGGAGAAACTTCATGCGTAACATTCAAATTGCGTTAACGAAAGGGAGATTAGAAAAACATGTAATTCCGCTCTTTGAGCAGATTGGAATTGATTGTTCAGAGCTCAAAAATAAAGGAAGAAAACTTGTCTTTCAAAGTAAAAATACGGATATCTCATTTATTTTAGTGAAAGCAGTAGATGTTGCTACTTATGTAGAACATGGAGTAGCGGATATCGGAGTCGTTGGAAAAGATATTTTAATGGAAAACGAGAAAGATATTTATGAAATGTTAGATTTAGGAGTAGGCGTGTGTAAGTTTTGTGTCGCTTCTATTCCTACGTATAATCCGAAGAGCTACCGGAAGAAATGCATTGCGACGAAATATCCACATATTACTTCTAACTATTTTCATGATAAAGGAGAGGATGTAGAAATTATTAAAATAGAAGGTTCTGTAGAAATTGCTCCTATTCTTGGATTGGCAGATGCGATTGTTGATATTGTTGAAACAGGAAAAACATTACAAGAAAATGGACTTATTGTATTTGAGGAAATGTATTCTATATCTGCTCGAATGATTGTAAATAAGGCTGCATTAAAAACTAAAAAAGACGAAATATTCAGTATTATAAATATGATGGAGCAAGAAATTTTGACAGGAAATAGGGGGACTTGTAATGGAGATAGTTTGTGAGGATTTTCAAAAGGCGTTAACGAAAATAAAACTGTTACGAGAAAACGCTAATATAATAGAAGAAACTGTTCAAATAAGTGTCAGGGAAATCGTTCAGAACGTAAGAGAGAGTAGAGATGAGGCGTTATCTTTCTATACAAAAAAGTTTGATGGTGTAGAGATTAAAGATGTTCGTGTAAGTGAAGAAGAAATAAAACGAGCGAGTATGTTTGTAGAGAATTCATTTTTAGAAGCGTTACAAGAGGCGAAGAAAAACATTATTTCGTACCATGAAAAGCAAAAAAGACAATCGTTGTTCGATTGCGCGAGTAAAGGCATCATTAGAGGACAAATCATTCGGCCATTAGAGAATGTAGGCGTATATGTGCCAGGCGGAACTGCTTCGTATCCTTCGTCAGTATTAATGAATGTATTGCCAGCAAAACTCGCTGGTGTGAAAAAGATTGTAATGGTAACACCGCCAAGAGAAGGAGGAATTGATCCACATATTTTAGTTGCTGCAAGCCTTGCAGGAGTAGATGAAATTTATACGATAGGTGGTGCGCAAGCAATTGCTGCTTTAGCATACGGGACGGAATCGATTCCGAAAGTGGATAAAATAGTTGGACCAGGAAATTTGTACGTCGCTCTAGCGAAACGAGAAGTATATGGAATAGTAAATATTGATATGATTGCTGGACCGTCAGAAATTGTAGTTATTGCAGATGAAACCGGCAATGCAAAATATATTGCTGCTGATTTATTATCACAAGCAGAACATGACGAGAGAGCGACAGCAATTTGTATTACAACAAATATAGAGTTAGCAAAAGAAGTAGAAAAAGAGATAGAAAGGCAGTTAGAAACATTACCAAGAAGCGAAATTGCACGTGAATCAATAAAGAGAAATGGGGCCATTTTTATCGTTCCTTCTTTAGATGAGGCGCTAAATTTATCGAATGAAATTGCCCCGGAACATTTAGAGTTACATATAAAAGAACCGATGAATGCTCTAGCTTATGTGAAACATGCAGGATCTATCTTTCTTGGACCATATGCACCAGAACCGCTCGGGGATTATGTAGCAGGACCGAATCACGTGTTACCGACAAGTGGAACGGCAAGGTTTTTCTCACCGTTATCAGTCGATGATTTTGTGAAAAAATCAAGCTTTTTGTCTTATACAGAGGAAGCATTAAGAGATGTAAAACATCATATTGTAGAGCTTGCCAATAAAGAAGGGTTACATGCGCATGCGAGAGCAATTCAAATAAGATTTGAGGAGGAAGAATAATGCGTGAGTCTAGTCAAATACGTGAGACGACAGAGACAAAAATAAAATTAAGTTTACAGCTTGATGATGGGAAGAACGTTTCTGTACGAACGGGAGTTGGTTTTTTTGATCATATGCTAACTTTATTTGCAAGGCATGGAAGATTCGGTTTGCAAGTGGAGGCAGAAGGGGATGTATTCGTTGATGCACATCATACAGTTGAGGATGTTGGGATTGTACTCGGAAATTGTTTGAAAGAAGCATTGCACAGTAAAGAGGGGATTAACAGGTACGGCTCAGCATATGTACCGATGGATGAGTCTTTAGGCTTTGTTGCAATTGATATAAGTGGACGCTCATATATTGTATTTCAAGGAGAATTAACGAATCCGAAGCTTGGGGATTTTGATACAGAACTAACGGAAGAATTTTTTAGAGCAGTTGCTCATGCTGCCAATATTACATTACATGCTCGTATTTTATACGGAAGCAATACACATCACAAAATTGAAGCGTTATTTAAAGCGTTTGGTAGAGCGCTTAGAGAAGCAGTCGAAAGAAATGCCAACATTACTGGTGTAAATTCAACGAAAGGGATGTTGTAATTGATTGCCATTATAGATTATGGAATGGGAAATATTCGTAGTGTAGAACAAGCATTAAAGTATATTGGAGCAGCGTATATCGTAACGAGTGATAAAGAAGAGATTTTTAAAAGTGATGGAGTGATTTTACCAGGAGTAGGTGCATTTCCAAAAGCGATGGATGTATTGGAAGAAAAAGATTTAGTGCGTGTGTTACAAGAAATCGGGCGTTTCAGAAAACCACTTCTAGGTATTTGCCTAGGAATGCAGCTTTTATTTGAAAAAAGTGAGGAACTACAAGACTGTAATGGGCTAAGTTTATTGCCAGGCGTTATTCGAAAGTTAAAGGTTCCTTATAAAATTCCACATATGGGATGGAATGAGTTAAAGAAAGAGGGAGAAATAGCACTTTGGAATGGATTAGAGGATGGTTCTTTCGTATATTATGTCCACTCTTATTACGCAGATTGTCCAAATGAAATTGTGTATGGAATAAGTGATTATGGAGTGAAAGTACCTGGTTTTGTAGCAAAAGGAAATATATACGGTGCGCAGTTTCATCCTGAAAAAAGTGGTGACATTGGCATGCAAATGTTGAAAAATTTTAAAGGAGTGGTAGAAACATGGAAATCTTCCCAGCTATCGATTTGAAAAAGGGACGATGCGTTAGACTGTATCAAGGAGAATTTAGTAAAGAAACAGTAATGAATGAAGACCCAGTTGCGCAAGCGATTATATTTGAAACATTTGGAGCGAAACGGTTGCACATTGTTGATTTAGATGGTGCAGTTGCTGGTGAGTCGTTAAACTTGTCCGTCATTGAAAGAATTTGCAAGGCAGTACGTATTCCAGTGCAAGTTGGCGGAGGAATTCGATCACTTGTATCCGTAGAGAAATTATTTTCAGTAGGGGTAGATAAAGTGATTTTAGGAACAGCCGCTCTTTATGATAAGCCATTTTTAGAAGAGACAGTTCGTCTATATAAAGAAAAAATCATCGTCGGAATTGATGCGAAAAATGGTTTCGTAGCAACGAGAGGCTGGCTTGATGTGTCTGAAATTTCTTACATTGATTTAGCAAAACAAATGGAGAAGATAGGTGTTCAAACGATTGTGTTTACAGACATTTCGAAAGACGGAACACTTGCAGGACCGAATATAGAACAATTGGAGTTACTACAAAAGAACGTTGCTACTCGACTTATTGCTTCTGGAGGAATTGCATCTATACAAGATGTGAAAAAGTTAAATGATATGAACATATACGGCGTCATAATTGGTAAGGCTCTTTACGAGAAAACGATTGATTTAGAAGAAGTGCTAGAGGTAACAAAGTTATGTTAGCGAAACGCATTATTCCATGTCTAGATGTGAAAGAAGGGCGAGTCGTAAAGGGTGTAAATTTTATAGGACTACAAGATGTCGGGGATCCTGTTGAAATAGCAGCTTTATATAATGATGCGGGAGCAGATGAAATAGTATTTTTAGATATTACGGCAACGCATGAAGGACGAAAAACAATTATAGATGTTGTAGAAAAAACGGCTTCAAAAGTATTTATTCCTCTTACAGTTGGCGGAGGAATTTCAAGTGTGAAAGATATGTACAATTTACTAAGAGCGGGAGCAGATAAAGTTTCAATTAACTCAGCAGCATTGCGAAATCCAAAATTAATCAAAGAAGGGGCACAGCACTTTGGTTCACAATGTATTGTCGTCGCAATTGATGCTAGAAAAGTAGCGGAGGATAAGTGGAATGTATATGTGAACGGCGGAAGAGTTGATACGGGAATGGATGCAATCGGGTGGGCAAAGCGCGTTACAGAGCTAGGCGCAGGCGAAATTTTATTAACGAGTATGGATGCAGACGGAACGAAAAACGGATATGACCTTCGTTTAACAGAAGAAATTTCAAAAAGTGTTTCCGTACCTGTCATCGCGTCAGGTGGATGCGGTCATGCTGATCACATTATAGAAGTGTTTCAAAAGACAACAGTTGATGCAGCATTAGCGGCATCAATCTTTCATTACGGTGAGGCGACAATAGGGGGCGTAAAGAGAAAATTAAGAAATGCAAACGTCGAGGTGCGGCTATGAAACCTAACTTTTCAAAAGGACTATTACCAGCAGTTGTAATTGAAGAAGATACAAAAGAAGTTTTAATGCTAGCTTATATGAATGAAGAGGCATATGAAAAAACAATAGAAACGAAAAGAACATGGTTTTATTCTCGTTCAAGAAGGTCGTTATGGAATAAAGGAGAAACATCAGGTAATGTCCAACATGTGCAATCTCTTTATTTAGATTGTGATCAAGATTCAATCGTTGTTGTCGTAAAGCAAGTAGGGCCTGCATGTCATACGGGAGAAAAAACATGTTTTCATTACAAAATTATATAGGGGGATACATATGAAAAACGCCTTTACATTACTATTCGAAACAATTAAAGAACGAAAGAGAAATCCACTTTCTGAATCATATACAAATTACTTGTTTTCAAAAGGAGAAGATAAAATTTTAAAGAAAATTGGTGAGGAATGTACGGAAGTAATTGTTGCATCCAAAAATAATGATAACGAAGAGCTAGTGAAAGAAATGGTGGATGTAATGTATCACTGCTTCGTTTTATTAGCCGAAAAAAATATATCATTAGAAGATATTATGGAGGAAGTGACAGAAAGAAATGGGAAGCTTTCGAGAGTAGGGGACAGAAGAGAAATAGATACATTATAGGAGGAATATGTATGAAGGTGGATTATCACATTCATTTAGAAGAAGGGCCATATTCAATAGGATGGCTAGCTAAAATAAATGAATCATTACAACATTATGAACCGCTAAAAGAAGAAAAACATTCTATGGAATGGCTTGTGAAAACACAAGAACGCCTGCAAAGACGTGTGAATGAAGGGCCATTTACAACGAAATGGATTGATTTATATTTAGAAGAAGCTTTGCGAAAAGGGATAAAAGAAGTTGGTATTGTCGATCATTTATATCGTTTTTATGAAGCGAAAGAATACTATGAAGCATATGTTGATATTAGTGATTCGGAGCTTGGACGTTTACAAAAGGAATGGTTAGACCAAGTAAGGGTAGCTTCACTACATGATTTTACAAAGGCAATTGAAGGGGCGAAAGAACGGTGGAGTAAAAGAGGTGTTACGCTTAAACTTGGAATTGAAGCAGATTATTTTATTGGTGGTGAACAACAATTACAATCTTTGCTCGCATTAGGAGATTTTGATTATGTAATTGGTTCTGTTCATTTTTTAAATGGCTGGGGATTTGATAATCCAGATACGAAAGAATATTTTAAGGAACATGACTTATATGCTTTATATGATACGTTTTTCAAAACGGTTGAGTGCGCAGTTCGTTCTGAGTTATTTGATATTATTGCTCATCTTGACAACATAAAAGTATTTAATTATCGATTAGATGAGAATGAACAACTTTCTTATTATAAGAAAATTGCGCGTGCATTAGTAGAAACAAATACAGCAACGGAAATAAATGCGGGATTGTACTATCGCTATCCTGTGCGCGAAATGTGTCCGAGTCCGCTATATTTACAAGTATTAGCTAAACACGAAGTTCCGATTACACTCTCTTCAGATGCTCATTATCCGAATGATTTAGGAAAATATGTGGAAGAGAATATAAAGACGTTACGTAATCATGATATTGCTCACTTAGCTACATTTACGAAACGAGTCCGAACGATGAGATTACTAGAAGAAGTAACAATTTCAAAATGATCACGATTTTTTGATGAAAACCTTCCTTTTTGTTCAAAATAAGAAAGAATAAAAAGGAGGGTAAGAAATGTCGAAACAGCAAAATAAACAAAATGTACAAGGTGCACAGCAACAAGCGTATACTTCTGAAACGAATGCTACATCTCAATCCGTTATTGAGGAACAAATTAGTGATACAGTTGCAGAAGGAACGATCGATGTGAAGCTTGGAAAACAATCGCAAGAAAAAGCATAAGAAGAGGGGGAGACTTGCATCTCCTCTTTTTTCATGGAAAAGTGTCGATTTTCAAAACTATAATCAAATTCCTTGGTTTTTATATGTGGATTTCTTACAATGAAAGATAAGAGAGATCTTATTTTCTATAGAAGAGGTGTTAGTAGTGGCAAAAATATTAGTAGCAGGGAAAATTCCAGCAATCGGATTAGAACTATTAAAGGATCATGATGTAGAAATGTACGATAAAGAGGAGTTAATTTCTTTAGATGAATTAACAGAGCGTGTAAAAGACAAAGATGCATTGTTAAGCCTACTTTCTACAAAGGTGACAAAAGAAGTGATTGATGCGGCACCTAATTTGAAGATTGTTGCAAACTACGGTGCTGGTTACGATAATATTGATTACACGTATGCTGGAGAAAAAGGGATTGCGGTAACGAATACACCGAAAGTATCAACGGAAGCGACAGCAGAATTAACATTCGCACTTCTTTTGGCAGCTGCACGTAGAATTCCTGAAGGTGATACGTTATGTCGTACAACTGGATTTAACGGATGGGCACCGTTATTTTTCTTAGGCCGCGAAGTACATGGTAAGACAATTGGAATTATCGGCCTTGGAGAAATCGGAAAGGCAGTTGCAAAGCGTGCGAAAGCGTTTGGAATGAATGTTTTATATACAGGACCAAATCGAAAGCCTGAAGCTGAAAGTGAACTGGAAGCAACATATGTAACATTGGAAGAATTATTACAAACAGCAGACTTTATTACAATTAACTGTGCGTATAATCCGAAATTGCACCATATGATTGATGAAGAACAGTTTAAAATGATGAAGAAAACAGCGTATATTATAAATGCTTCACGTGGACCAATTATGCATGAAGCGGCACTTGCTCATGCTTTAAAAACAAATGAAATTGAAGGGGCAGCTCTTGACGTGTTTGAATTTGAGCCGAAAATTACTGAAGAGCTAAAAGGATTAAAGAATGTGGTACTTGCTCCTCACGTAGGAAATGCAACATTCGAAACGCGTGATGCGATGGCGGAAACGGCGGTAAGAAATATTTTAGCTGTATTAAATGGCGAAGAAGCTGTAACGCCTGTCAATCAAAAAGTATTCGTTACAAAATAAAAAGAAACCTTCCGGAATCGGAAGGTTTCTTTTTATTTTTCTTTATTTGCTCTTTTTGATGGTCTTTGTCTAAGGAATTGAGATAGCATGTACAAAATATATAGTGGAATAGCAATGAATAAGAAAACAGAAAAATTACCGAACCCTGTTTGGTACATTGTGATAATGATGCCCACTAAAAATAGTGTAATAATGATGCTATATCGTGGAATTGGTACATCTTTTAAACTTGGGATACGAATGCGGCTCACCATTAAAAATGCGAACGTTACAAATACTGTAATAAGAACGATTTTTGGAATGGTATGTGAAAATAATGTTAAGAAA
Organism: Bacillus cereus group sp. BfR-BA-01350; assembly: GCF_022663775.1. Taxonomy (NCBI): domain Bacteria; kingdom Bacillati; phylum Bacillota; class Bacilli; order Caryophanales; family Bacillaceae; genus Bacillus; species Bacillus cereus group sp. BfR-BA-01350. Next base: position 38,609 of record NZ_JAKUGD010000017.1, on the reverse strand, counting down.
GCAACAAGCCCTCCCGCTGCTGTAATCGGTACCCCAGTGAAATATTTCATTGAAGTAGAAGATGGTGTTACATTAAATCGTGCTAAACGATATGCTCCGAAAAGAGGGAATAGCCCCGCTATGTATAGTCCGATGATTCCATAATTAGAGAAAGATGTGTAATACATGAGAACAGCAGGTGCTGCACCAAATGTTACGACATCCGCAAGCGAGTCAAGCTCTTTTCCCATTTGTGAATCAACACGTAATAAACGAGCAACACGCCCATCAAGACTATCTAACATCATCCCGATAAGTACTAAAATAGCAGCTGATTTATAATATCCTAAAGATGCATAGCCGATTGACAAGAATCCGCTATATAAATTTCCGAGCGTAAATAAGTTTGGAATAGCTGCTCTATACAAAATCTGATCCCTTGCTTTCTGTAATAAATTCTTAATTAGTGTATGAAAGTTTACTTATTTTATCATACCATAAATTTCTTCTTCACACGAAAGAAATTCCCAATTTGTGAAAGATTTCATATCAGAATGATTTGAAAAATAAGTGAAAAAAGAAGGGGCTGTCTCATAAGCCTCTTTCGAAGTAAGATCACATGAAATTGAAAAGGCAGAAACGTTATAAAATTAACATTTCTGCCCTTCACTTTTTATTCGATTTTGGCTAAAAAGCACTTTTTGGGACAGCCTCTTCTTGTATTATTCAAAGTTCGTTATCATAGTTCCAGTTTTATACCGATTGTTAGGATCGAAACGTAACAAATCTCCATAAATGAGTTTGTCGGAAAGTTTCAATTCTGTTTTTGCTTTTTCAATATTCGGTTGACATAATGAGATGTCTGCTTCTTCACCTGTGTTTCGTTTATAGCACATGTTTTTTGTATACACATAATCTTCCGAAACGAAGCTACCATCACGCATTACCATAAGTGGATCTTCTTCTTTAATAAATAAGTCAGTTCCAAATTCAACTGATTTATTTGTTTTAATACCAAGTAAATGAAGTAGCGTTGGTTTAATATCAATTTGACCAGACACTTTAGAAATGACTTTTCCTTCTTGACCAGGTACATGAATAATGAGAGGGACGCGTTGTAATTGCATAGAATCAAATGGTGTAATAGCGTCTTTCCCAAGGAACTGAGCCATAGCTGCGTTATGGTTTTCAGAAATACCGTAATGATCTCCGTAAATGACAATAACAGAGTTGTCATACAGTCCTTCTGTTTTTAATTGTTTAATAAATTGTTTAAGAGCTTCATCCGTATAACGAACGGTTGGGAAGTAACGGTTTACAACGCCACTTTCCGAATTAAACTCATCAACATATTGATCTTCTGGATTTAGAAGAAATGGAAAATGATTTGTTAAAGTAATGAATTTTGTATAGAACGGCTGTGGTAAGGATTTTAACTTTGGAATAGATTGTTCAAAGAACTCCTTATCTTTTAATCCCCAACCGACTGACATTTGTTCTGTGCCTACGTAATCATTTAAATTAAAGTAACGATCATATCCAAGTGCAGGATACATTACATCCCGATTCCAAAACGCTTTATCATTTGAATGGAAGACAGCAGAAGAATATCCGTATTTCTTTAATTGTTCTGGTGTAGCTGTATATTCATTTGTTGCGTGAGTAAAGAATACAGAACCGCGGTCTAACGGATAAAGTGAATTTTCAACGATAAATTCAGCATCAGAAGTTTTACCTTGTCCTGTTTGATGATAAAAGTTATCGAAATAAAAACTATCTTTAATAAATTCGTTTAAAAATGGAGTAATTTCTTTTCCATTTATTTTTTTATTAATAACAAAACTTTGTGTAGATTCCATTGAAATCAAAATGACATTTTTACCTTTTGCAGATCCAAATAAGTTCTTATCAACTTGCTTATCTTTTGAGTCTGTATAGTTTTTAATTTCAGAGAACCCGTCCCCACTTGCAAATACACGTTCAGCTGAAGATTTTGATTGCAGTGTAATATCAAATAGATGATATGTGTATAAACCTAAATTTTTCACGACAGTTTGACGATCGAATGAGCGTGAGAACATTTGTGGTTTATAAATAACAGAAACAACAATTTGTAGTGCTAATAGAGCTGTTACACCGCTAAAGAAAGTTCTCTTCTCAGAGCGAGAAAGCGGCGTTTTGTCGCAAAATGATGGGAATTTACGCGAAAGAAACATTAAGATGATCGCATCTGCGAATAACAGTAATGTTTTATACGTAAAGAGTTCTTTTATACTCGTCCCTAAATCAGCCATATTATTTGTTTGAAATAATACTGGGAACGTAACGAAATCGTTATAAAACCCATAAAACATTGCATTTCCAAATAAAATGAATGACAGTATAAAACTAATTCCAACTATAATGCGATTTCGGTGTTTAGATGCAAATAATGCAAAACCGAAAAATAAAAGTAACGCAGCTAGTGGATTCATAAAAAGCATAAATTCTTCAAAGAAATTATCAATTTTAATATCAAACGCTAGCTTGTACACAATATATGTTTTTATCCATAATAAAACGACTGCAACGAGTGCGAATCGCAGTTTTGGAAACAGACGTTGTAGCATAATATACTCCTCTCCTAAAAAGCATGACGGTTCTTGTGGGCCTATTTGATTAGCGCCTCATTTTATATATACGAACAGTCCTTTATTATTATGTTTATTATACTATGAGTATCATTATACGAAAATAAAAGAGAGTTGTGGACTTTTTTATAACAATTGAGTAGAAAAAGGGCAGTAGGAGACAATAAAATGGAGTTTCTATGTATGATTATTATCGTGCGCGGAAAGAATCGTGTAACAATATGGAGGTTATAATGCGAAAATTATTATATTTTATAGTATGCAGTAGTGTTATACTTTTTGCTTCACCAAGTGTGTCGGTAGCAGAGTATGATGCACCTCTTATGGAAGATGCCCTTTATTCTGTGTTATTTCCGAAAATAAATAAAGCAATCGAAAAACAATATGGGAGCTTGAAGCCTTATCAATGCCCGAAAATTATTAGTTTAAAAAAAGTGTATAGCGGTACATATTTATTTCAAGCGAGTATTGAAGTGACTAAGTATGAACGTGTTGCAGGGAAAATTGCGCCACCATTTGAGAAGGTAACGATTACATTTAATAACGAAGAAGGTGAATGGGAAGTGACAAAGGTTTCAGTAAAGCGCTTACCAAACGATACGAAACTAAACTGTCAAAAAGCAATATAAAAAATTGTTTGACAAATAAAATGGTCTTTTGGTATTGTTAATAGCAACAATTAGATGTTTGAAAATTAAATAGACTTACCTCATCTACTCTCAAAGGTAGAGGCCGCGATAGGAAAGAGTAAGCTATGGGAGATTTAATGGAATCTGTGATCATAGGTTGAAAGGGACTATTGCCGAAATATAAGAATAACCATCTTATTCATATATTGGGACTGCATTGAATAAATGTAGTACTGTCATAAGATTTATTTTATGGAGAGCTATTTGGAGATGTTGATGCGGTTTCTTATTTTGAGGAGATAACAACTCGTTTATTTTTTCAATATATATTTTTCCTAATAAGAAACGCGTGTGAACATTGTTCCGCGCGTTTTTTGTCTATCTAAAAGCGTGCTGCAATGAATAGAAGATTGGGGTTATGAGTTTTAGAGGAAATAAGGGAGGAATTCAAATGTATTTACACGGCACAAGCCGAATCAATGGGCAAGGACACTTAGAAATTGGAGGGTGCGACACGACGCAGCTAGCAAAACAATATGGAACACCACTTTATGTATACGATGAAGAGTCAATTCGAGGAAAGTGCCGCGCGTTTCATCGTGCTTTTAAAGAAAGTGGGTTCTCTTATCAAGTAGCATATGCAAGCAAGGCGTTCTTGTGCATGGAGATGTGCCGAGTAGCTCGTGAAGAGAATATGTCATTAGATGTTGTTTCTGGAGGAGAATTATATACTGCACTACAAGCAGGATTTCCTGCATCGCGCATTCATTTTCATGGCAATAACAAAACAGAAGAAGAAATTGTGATGGCTCTTCAGGCGAATATTGGTTGTTTTGTCGTAGATAACTTCTTAGAATTAGAAATTTTGCATGATTTAGCAGTGCAACATGGGAAATTTGTGAACATATTAATTCGTGTAACGCCCGGAGTAGAGGCGCACACACATGAATATATTACAACAGGTCAAGATGATTCAAAATTTGGATTTGGCGTGTCAAATGGTCAAGCGATGCAGGCAATTGAGCTTGCTTTACAAAAATCAAATTATAACGTGTTAGGAATTCATTCACATATCGGATCACAAATATTTGAAACGGCTGGCTTTGTGCGAGCGATTGAAGTTCTTCGTCAATTTTTAGAAGCAGTGAGAGAGCGAACAAACTATGTAGTAAAAGTGCTAAATGTAGGGGGAGGATTCGGAATACGCTACACAGAGTCCGATACACCATTAACTCTTGAGACGTATGTGCGAGCTGTAACAAGTGCGGTGAGAGAACAATTTACGTTATGTAATTATCCATTGCCAGAAATATGGGTTGAACCAGGCCGTAGTATTGTAGGTGATGCCGGAACGACACTTTATACAGTCGGATCTGTGAAAGACATTCCTGGTATTCGGAAATATGTATCAGTGGATGGTGGGATGACTGATAACTTAAGACCTGCTTTATATAACGCTCGTTATGAAGCGATGTTAGCGAATCGAGGGAATGATGAGAACGAGGAAGTTGTTTCGATTGCAGGGAAATGCTGTGAGAGTGGAGATATGTTAATTTGGGATATTACTTTACCGAAAGTTGCCTCTGCCGATTTACTAGCGATTTCTTGTACAGGGGCATATGGGTACTCGATGGCGAATAATTATAATCGGATTCGTAGACCAGCTGTCGTCTTCGTGAAAGGCGGTACATCACAAATTGTTGTAGAGCGCGAAACATATGAAAATATTATTGGGAACGATCGCATACGTATTAAAGAACTTGTTTAAATGAGGAAAAAGGAGTTGTTCGGATGGGCAATTCCTTTTTTGTAAAATAAAATAATTAAAATATATCGGAAAACTAGGATTGAAAAAAATCAGAATTGTGATAAAATACAAATACAAAGCTTATCAAGAGAAGCGGAGGGAACTGGCCCGGCGAAGCTCGGCAACCTGCTTATAGAAAGCAAGGTGCTAAATCCAGCAAAATGGAATCCATTTTGAAAGATAAGGTAAAATATATTACCGAACAGTCTTTTCGAAATGGGAAAGATTTTTTTTATGAATAAAAAGGGGGGCTGTTCGCGTGAGCGTACGGGAACATTTTGAGGAAGTATCTGAGAAAATTGAAGCGATGCTTGCTGATATGAAATATGGTTCAATTACAATTGTTGTGCAAGATGGAAAAGTCATTCAATTAGAGAAAAGTGAAAAAGTACGTTTAAAGTAAAAAGCGCTGACTAGAAAAACTAGAGGCGGTTTTAACCTATGTTATTAGGTTAAAACCGTCTTTTTGCTTTTACAGGGGGAAAAAACATGTTGACGTATGAAACGTGGGAAGAAAATGATATTTCATTTTCAGAAGAAGATGAAACGAAAGGCGCGCTATCAGTATTAAGTTGGGCGTATAAAGAATATGAAAATGAAATTGTATACGCATGTAGCTTCGGAGTGGAAGGGATGGTACTACTGCATCTTATTAACCAAGTAAATCCATCTGCTAAAGTTGTATTTTTGGATACAAATGTTCATTTTCAAGAAACGTATGAATTAATTCAAAAAGTACGAGAACGATTTCCTTCATTAAATATTATAGAAAAACAGCCAAAACTTACACTTGATGAACAAGCCAAATTGCATGGTAACAAGCTATGGGAAAGCAATCCTAATCTTTGTTGTAAGATTAGGAAAATTTTACCGCTAGAAGAATCATTAGCGAATGAAAAAGCGTGGATATCGGGGTTGAGGAGGGAACAATCAGAAACGCGTAAGCATACAAAGTTTATAAATCAAGATCATCGCTTTCAATCTATTAAAGTTTGTCCGCTCATTCATTGGACGTGGAAAGAGGTATGGCGATATGTATACAAGCATAGCTTGCCGTATAACCCATTACATGATATTGGATATCCAAGTATTGGGTGTGAGAAGTGTACGTTGCCTGTAGGAGAGGGTGGCGATTCAAGAGATGGTAGATGGGCTGGGAAAGTGAAAACTGAATGTGGTCTTCATTATCAATAAGATGAATCTTGAAATAAAACTAAGAGGGGATATAGAACATGAGTACAGTAAACGAATTAGTAAACCGTGTAGACGAGACATATGACGTATTACAAATTGAAAAAGAAATTGGGCTAGATAATATTGCGTTAAGTGATTTAGAACTATTAGCGACAGGGGGATATAGCCCGCTTACTGGTTTTTTAGGAAAGAAAGATTATGATTCGGTTGTAGAAACGCTTCGTTTAGCTAATGGGAGTGTTTGGAGTATACCAATTACATTACCAGTAACAGAAGAAGTAGCAGAGACGCTAAAAGTTGGAGAGGAAGTAAAACTTGTTAACGGTGGAAATGTATATGGTGTCATTCAAATAGAAGATATTTTTGTGCCTGATAAGGAAAAAGAAGCGTTACTAGTATATAAAACGACGGATGAGGCTCATCCGGGAGTGAAAAAATTATATGAACGACCGAACGTTTATGTCGGTGGGGCTATTGTTCTTACGAAACGCTTTGAAAATAATCCGTTTCCTTCTTATCATTTAGACCCAATTGAAACGAGAGAAGAATTTAAAAAACGTGGTTGGAAAACAGTAGTAGGATTTCAAACGAGGAACCCGGTGCATCGTGCCCATGAATACATTCAAAAATCTGCTCTTGAAATTGTAGATGGACTCTTTTTAAATCCGCTCGTTGGGGAAACAAAATCGGACGATATTCCAGCTGATGTAAGGATGGAAAGCTATGAAGTATTACTTCAAAACTATTATCCGAAAGATCGTGTCTTTTTAAGTGTATTTCCTGCGGCAATGCGTTACGCAGGACCGAGGGAAGCAATATTCCATGCATTAGTTAGAAAGAATTTTGGATGTACCCACTTTATCGTAGGGCGCGATCATGCTGGGGTAGGAGATTATTACGGAACTTATGAAGCACAAGAAATTTTTACAAACTTTACAGTGGAAGAGTTAGGGATTACACCGTTATTTTTTGAACATAGTTTTTACTGTACGAAATGTGAAGCGATGGCTTCGACAAAAACATGCCCGCACGGAAAAGAAGATCATGTTATTTTATCGGGTACGAAAGTAAGAGAACTATTAAGAAACGGTGAGATTCCGCCAAGTACATTTAGTCGTAAAGAGGTAGTAGAGGTACTAATTAAAGGTTTGAAAAAAGAAGTAGTAACAGAATAGGGAGAGAATGAGATGGATACGAATATTACTTGGCATACAGCTTCTGTTTCAAAAGATGAGAGAAGAGTGAAGAATGGGCATCATAGTTTTGTAATTTGGTTTACTGGTTTATCAGCTTCGGGTAAATCTACAGTAGCGAACGCGGTTGCTCGTAAACTATTTGAAAAGAATATTGGAAACTATGTACTTGATGGAGATAATATACGCCACGGTTTAAATAAAGACTTAGGTTTTTCTGAAAGTGATCGTATGGAAAATATAAGACGGATTGGCGAAGTGGCGAAGCTATTTGTAGATCAAGGTACTGTTGTTCTTACAGCGTTTATTTCACCGTTTCGAGTAGATCGAAAACAAGTTAGAGATCTATTGGCTACAGATGAATTTATAGAAGTGTTTGTAAAATGTCCAATTGAAGAGTGTGAGAAACGTGATCCGAAAGGGCTTTATAAAAAAGCAAGAAAAGGTGATATTAAAGACTTTACAGGTATCGATTCACCGTATGAGGAACCAGAAAAAGCGGAATTAATTGTAGAAACGAATAAGTATTCTATTGAAGAATGTGCAGAACAAATCGTGAAATACTTACAAGAGCGTAGTTTTATATAGGGGGATAAAAAATGAGTTATGAAAAAGTATGGGCTAACAATGAAAAATTAAATCAAACTGAGAAAAATAAATTAAAAAAAGATGGATTGGAAATCTTTAATGATATTCCTTACTATGCAGAGAATGGCTTCGAATCTATTCCGAAAGAAGAGTGGGACGCATTCAAATGGGCAGGGTTGTATTTACAAAGACCGAAAGAAGCGGGTTATTTTATGATGCGCGTAAATATTCCTTCTGGCATTATTACGAATGCACAGGCAGAAGTGCTTGCTTCTATCGCTGAGGATTATGGACGTGACGTAATCGATATTACGACAAGACAGGCGATTCAGTTTCATTGGTTAGAAATTCATCAAATTCCAGATATTTTTAAAAGATTAGCAAGAGTTGGGTTATCTTCAGCTGGGGCGTGTGGTGATATAACGCGTAATATTACGGGAAATCCACTTGCTGGCATTGATGCAAATGAATTATTTGATACAACGCATATTGTGAAAGAGGTATATGACTACTTCCAACATAATGAAGAGTTTTCTAACTTACCACGTAAATTTAAAATGTCTATTAGTTCTAACATTTATAACGCAGCAAACGCAGAGATTAACTGTGTTGCATTTACACCTGCTACGAAAGAAATAGATGGTGAGAAAAAAGTTGGTTTTCATATAAAAGTAGGCGGTGGGTTATCGGCTCGTCCATATTTAGCTGATGAATTAGATGTATTCGTTTTGCCAGAAGAAGTGAAGGCGGTAGCGATTGCAATTGCTACGATATTCCGTGATTTTGGATATCGTGAAAAACGTCATTTAGCTCGTTTGAAATTTCTTGTTGCAGACTGGGGAGCAGAGAAGTTTAAAGAGAAACTAATAGAATATACAGGACCATTACAAAGTAAAGGAGAAAGTGCTCTTAAAGGCTGGAATGCGGGATACTTTTATGGTGTTCAAGACCAAAAACAAGAGGGACTAAAATATGTAGGTTTTAATGTGCCGGTAGGACGCCTACATGCAGAAGAAATGTTTGAGATTGCAAGAATTGCTAAACAATATGGAAATGGACAAATTCGTACATGTAATTCACAAAACTTCATTATTCCGAATGTTCCGCCAGAAAATGTAACTGGCTTACTAAATGAGCCGTTGTTTGAAGCGATATCAGCAAATCCGAAATCGTTTATTGGTCACGCGGTTTCTTGTACTGGTATTGAATATTGCAATCTTGCATTAGTAGAAACGAAAGAAAGATTACGAAAAATTGCCGAATACTTAGATACACAAATTGCACTCGATGTTCCGGTTCGTATTCATATGGTAGGATGCCCGAATTCATGTGGTCAACGTCAAATTGCTGACATTGGATTACAAGGTGTAAAAATGAAGACGAAGGAAAAAGGAATTGTTGAAGCCTTTGAAATATATGTAGGTGGAACGCTGTTAGATGGTGGTGCTTATAATCAAAAGTTAAAAGGAAAAATAGATGGCGAGGATCTACCTGATGTACTCGCATCATTTATAAGTTATTTCAAAGAAAATAAATTACCAGCTGAAACGTTTTATGATTTTGTAGGCCGTGTTGGTGTAGAGACATTACAAACAGCGTTAAATAACGTGTTAGAAGAAGTAATAGCGTCTTAGGAGGGGCAATATGGATTTATATCGATTTGAAGCGGTATTAGAGAATAGTATTGTTCCAATTGTTGTTGTTGCTGAAAGTGAAGAAAAGGCATTTAAGATGGCGGAGATTGAGCTTGAAAAACATTTTTTACCGTTACCAGAAGTAAAGGAGATTGCTTTATTTGAAAAAAAGAAGATTCGAAAAAGCGCAGCCTTTGTTATTCATGAGTAAGGAACATTGAAATATGAAGAAATGAAAACTTCCATTCCTATATAAGGATGGAAGTTTCACTTTAATAGTAGAAATGAGGAGAGATGATGGGAAAAGTATATATCGTTGGAGCGGGCCCTGGTGATCCGGATTTAATTACTGTAAAAGGATTGAAATGCATTGAGAAAGCAGATGTTATTTTATACGACCGTCTCGTGAATAAAGAATTGCTTTCTTATGCAAAGCCTGAAGCGGATTTAATTTATTGTGGAAAACTACCAAATTATCACACGATGAAGCAAGAGACAATTAACACGTTTCTTATTAAATATGCGAAAAAAGGAAAAGTTGTAACGAGGCTAAAAGGTGGGGATCCATTTGTATTTGGTAGAGGAGGAGAAGAAGCTGAAGCGTTAGCAAAGCAAGGTGTACCGTTTGAAATCGTTCCTGGTATTTCAGCTGGAATAGCTGCTCCTGCTTATGCTGGTATTCCAGTGACACATCGTGATGCAAGTGCAAGTTTTGCTATTGTGACAGGGCATAGAAAAGAAGATGCTGAAGAGGAAGTGAAGTGGGGAAATTTAGCGAAAGGTGTAGAGACTTTAGCTGTATATATGGGGGTTAGCAATTTACCCTACATATGTGAGCAACTGATAAAGCATGGAAAAGATAAAAGTACGCCTGCTGCTATTATTGAGCGGGGAACGACATCTATGCAGCGCACAGTTGTTGGGACGTTAGGAACAATTGTAGATGTTGCGAAAAAAGAACAAATTCAAAATCCAAGCATGATTGTAATTGGAGAAGTCGTCCGTTTTAGAGAAAAAATTCATTGGTTTGAGAAACAGACAGAAAGTACGTATCAAGTAAGTGGAGTGTTATAAAATGAAAGCCATCTTATATATATGTCATGGAAGTCGCTTGAAAGCAGCGAAAGAAGAAGCGGTTGCATTTATTACGTCATGTATGAACCGTGTAGAGGCAAGTATTCAAGAAATTTGTTTTTTAGAGTTAGCGAGTCCAACTATTGATGAAGGGTTCCGTACATGTGTGAAGCGTGGTGCTACAGAGATTATTGTTATTCCAGTTTTTTTATTAGCGGCAGGTCATGTGAAAAAAGATATCCCGTTTGAATTGGAAAAGTTAACTAATCAATTTTTGAATGTTAAAGTGACCTATGGTAATCCGTTTGGTGTATCAGAAACACTTGTTAAATCGGTGTATAGCGGAAGTGGCATTGAACAGGAAGATAAGAATGAAGTGACGTTACTTCTCGTTGCAAGAGGGAGCAGTGATCCTGAAGTGCTAAAAGATATAAACTGGATCGCTTCTTTATTTCAAACGGAAGAGAAAATTAAAAAAGTAGAAGTTTGTTATTTAGCAGCTGCCGAGCCGAAATTTGAGGAGAAGTTAAAGGAAGTTGTAGAACGAAAAGAAAAGAATATCGTTGTACTGCCTTACTTGTTATTTACAGGTTTGCTTATGAAGCATATTGAAAAAGAAGTACGCCAATATGAGCTAGATGAGATAAAAATAAGTCCATATTTAGGGAAGAATGAAGCGTTTCAGTATATGTTAATTCAGAAAACGAAGAAATTATTGAAGGGAGATCAATATGTATCCACTTACAGTGCGGGTTGAGAAGAAACGTGTTGTTGTCATTGGTGGAGGGAAAGTCGCGGGATTCAAAATTATTCCTTTACTCAAACAAGGTGCAGATATAGTCGTGGTAAGTCCTGAATTGGATGCAAATTTAGTGAAACTTGTAGAAGAAAAGAAAATTCGTTGGTATCAAAGGGAGTATGAAAAAAATGATATTAAAGACGCCTTTTTAGTTGTTGCAGCGAGTAGTGATGCTGTATTGAATGAACAAATTGCTGAAGATGTCGCAGAGAATCAATTAGTAAATGTTATTACGAATCCGGAAAGTGGTAATGTTCATTTTCCGGCAGCGATTCATCGTGGATTACTGAATGTGGCTGTTTCTACTGGTGGAGCGAGCCCAAAACTTGCAAAAAAAATTCGAGATGATATCGCAAATAAATATGATGAGACGTATGAATCGTATCTTGATTTTTTATACGAAGTTAGAATAAAGGTGAAAGAATTACAAATAGAGAAAAGAGAGAGAAATATATTGTTGCAAGAGGTATTGAAGTCGATATATGTTCAAAATGAACAAAAAAGAGAATTGTTTTTACAAGAATTAGAGAGAAGAGTCCATATAGGATAATGAGTAAATTGTACTTTACAACTATAAAAATATAATTTATAATCACAAGTAACTTCAATAGATGAAATCGATGAGCAAGAAGAGTATGTATATTTGATACGTTCAGAGAGCTGGGGTAAGGTGTGAGCCCGGTACGATAAAATATACAGAATGGGCTTGCGAGAGGTATGTTGAACATTGTAGTAGGCAACCCGGGTTCCGCCGTTAAAAGGATAGAGTATCGGAGTTTTTCCTGTACTTGAACAAGTGGGATTTGTCAATCCAATTGAGGTGGTACCACGGTATTAACATTACATATATCGTCCTCTACATGCATATTTGCGTGTAGGGGACTTTTTTATTTTCTAAAGGAGGTGTGCGAGTATGAAATGAAAGTGTATAATTAATAAAAGTTTAAATATTCAGAAAAGGAGAATTTATGATGAAAGAAACACAGCAATGGACGTCGAAAATAGGCTTTGTACTCGCAGCAGCCGGAGCCGCAGTAGGTCTTGGTGCAATATGGAAATTTCCATATGTTGCAGGTAATGGAGGGGGAGGCGCATTCTTCCTTGTATTTTTACTATTAACTTTATTTATAGGTATGCCACTCCTTTTAGCTGAATTTGTTATTGGACGTAGTACGCAAAAAGAGGCAGTTACAGCGTATAAAGTATTGGTGCCAAATAGCAAGTTATATCCTTGGATTGGTCGTATGGGAGTTGTTACTTGTTTTAGTGTACTATCTTTTTATAGTGTTGTAGGTGGATGGATTTTACTTTACTTATACTATAGTGTGACAGGAAGTTTCTGGAATGGAGTGACTGATTATGGGCAATTATTCGGTGAGACGATTTCAAATCCAGTAAGCGCGATTGGAGCGCAATTTGTCTTTATGCTTTGTACGATTTTTGTTGTAAGTAAAGGTGTAGAGAAAGGGATAGAAAAAGCAAGTAAGTATATGATGCCGCTATTATTTATTTTGTTTATTGCAATTATTGTTCGTGCGTTAACACTGGATGGTGCTTTTGCTGGGGTAGAGTTCTTCTTAAAACCAGATTTTTCAAAGCTGACAGCAGATACGATTTTATACGCGATGGGACAATCATTCTTCTCGCTAACAGTTGGGGCCTCGGTAATGGTCACGTATAGTTCTTATTTGAAGAAAGAAGAACATTTAGCAAAATCAGCAACATCTATTGTAAGTTTAACTGTTTTTATTACAGTACTTGCAGGATTAGCGATTTTTCCAGCGATTTTCGCATTAGGTGTTAAGCCGACTGAAGGACCGGGGTTACTATTTATCGTCCTTCCAGCGGTATTTGCGAAAATACCATTTGGACAATTTTTCTTCATTATGTTTTTGGTGTTATTCTTCTTTGCAACGCTAACATCTGCGATTTCCATGCTTGAAATTGTAGTAGCATCTGTTGCGAAAGATAATGAGAAAAAGCGTCCGTCAGCATCATTATTAATTGGTATTCTAATTTTTGCGGTTGGAATTCCGTCAGCGTTATCGTTTGGTATTATGAGTGATGTGAAAATATTTGGGAAAACATTCTTTGACTTAGTCGACTTCTCAGTAAGTAACGTATTGCTGCCGTTAGGGGTACTAGCTATTTCGCTATTCGTACCAAATAAAATGAGTAAAGAAATGTTAATGAAAGAATTAGAAGTTACGGAAACGAAAGGGAAAACATTATTTAATATTTGGTTCTTCTTACTTCGTTATGTTATTCCAGTAACTGTAATTATTGTATTTTTAAATGTGATAGGTGTATTTAAAATGTTTGCATAATAAAAAGACGGAGAAATCTCCGTCTTTTTATTATGTTGTAGGTGTATTTAATAAACGATTATATGCTTTATAGGCTGTGACGACTGCGAGGAATGACCCGATTAAAAATAAAACTGAGCCGCCAAATGTAAATATCCGGCCAATAAAAGTCTCTCTAGCTTCTTGTATTTCTTGTTGTAATTGTGTATTCATATAATTCACCCCGTAAACTATAGGCATTTAGTTATAGTCTATGTAGAATGCCTATAGTGTGTGAAGTGGAAATAAAAAAACTCGGTATGCACCGAGTTTTTTTATAATCCGATATAAGGAGATGGATCAACTGCGTTTGTCTTACCGACATTCCATTCTCCCAGATGAAGTTCAAAGTGTAAATGTTGTCCGTATGATTGGCCAGTATTCCCCATAAATCCAAGTTGAGTTCCTTGTTTTACAGTTTGTCCATTTGATACAGAACGGCTACTCATATGAGCATATACTGTTGTATATGTTTTTCCGTTAATACGGTGAGATAAGTACACAACATTTCCGTAACTAGATGATAATTCTGAGCGAATAACAACGCCATCTGCAGCGGCAATAATTGGAACAGTTCCTGAAGCAGCGATATCGATTCCTTTATGGTTATCTATAGAGCGCACGCCAAACCCAGAAGTTTTTGATCCGGCTGCTGGTTTAATAAAGCCGCCAATATTTGTATCGTGTGGTGTTGGAGCTGCTTGAGCTTTTTGAGCAGATGTAGTAGCTTGTTTACGAGCTTCTTCTGCCTTGCGGGCTTCCTCAGCTTTACGAGCTTCTTCTGCACGTTTTTCCTCTTCAATTGCTTTTTGAACAGCTTGACGCTGATTTTCTAAAATACCTTTAGATTCTTCTAATCCTTCAATCTCTGAATCTACTTTTGCTACTTTCGTATGTAGATCGCTAATAAAGGTTTGCTGCTGTTGCTGATTCGTTTGCAACTCTTGTTGTTTGTGAACTAATTTCTGTTCAGCTTCTTTTAATTCTTGCTCTTTTTTCTCAACCGCCTCTTTTTCTTTCGTTACAGCATTTTGGTCAGTTGTTTGTTTTTTCACAATATCGGTATCGTTGTTTAAAATTAAACTTACAGAGTACATATTATCAACAAGATCAGCGATGTTTGTAGAAGTTGTTAATACCTCTGTAATAATATTTGTGCGAGGTTTTTCTTGCATAGATTGCAAACGTTGCTTAATAACTTCCTGGCGTGTATCTATGTTTGTTTGTAATTGCTCTATATGTTTCTTTTTTTCAGCGATTACTTGTTGTGTTTTACTAATTTCTTTTTTTGTATCGTTTAATTCAGCCTCGTTTTTATTAATAGAAGTAGTTAAATCGTCGATTTTCTTTTGTAATTCTTGAATTTCCTTTTCTATTTGTTCTTTCTCGGCTGATTTATTTTGTAAGTCATTTTGTTTTCCTTCTAATTCAGATTGAATATTAGATAATTTATCTTGATTCGTTTCAGCGTATGCGGGTGAAAGTAACGGGGAAGCAAAAATCGTTCCTGCTGCTAAAACGCTGAACGCTACAAATTTCTTTTTCATGGTTGTCTGGCTCCTTTCCCTATGAATGTTATATATCATAAGAAGAAGAGTGTCTATCGTTGTAACCATAATGTAAAGAAAATTTTATAAAATTACTAAGTTTTGTCGGAATTTATCATTTTTTTACGGTAATTGTAATGGTGATTCTATTTTTTAGTTTGTGTAACAAAGGTGTGTTCTGGATTACGTTTTGTTAAATAAAGGAATAAATAGGTCTATTTTATGTAGTGAAATTTAATTTGGAAACTCAATAAAATACTAGTAAGGAATCGTTCTCATGTTAGGTTTTCTGACATGGGTTTTATTTTTGTCAAGAAAATTATTTGCGTTCGGGCAAAGTTATTTTGTTGTCAGATTTTAAATTTTGATTTATGATTTTTAACAGGGACAAAATGTAGTGAATTGTCGAATAATATGTAATACTCTTAATTTCAAGTTTTATAAAGATAGATAGAATGAGAGATAGAGTGAAACATCGAAGAGGGGGTTACAACAAATATGAAAAGAATAGGACTTGCATGGCAAATTTTAATAGGGCTTGCGCTTGGTATTGCAGTTGGAGCGATTTTCTTTGGCAATCCGGCAGTGGTGAGTTACTTACAACCAATTGGTGATATTTTCATCCGATTAATTAAAATGATCGTTGTACCGATTGTTGTAGCAAGTATTGTTGTTGGGGTTGCTGGTGTTGGCGATGTAAAAAAATTAGGCCGACTAGGCGGAAAAACAATTATTTACTTTGAAATTATTACAACAATTGCAATTATTGTCGGTCTATTAATTGCGAATATTTTCCAACCAGGAAAAGGCGTGAATATGGAGCAGTTAACAAAGACAGATATTTCGAAATATACACATACGACAGAGCAAGTACAAAGTCATTCGTTTGCAGATACATTTGTAAATATTGTTCCAACAAACATTATGAAGTCATTAGCTGACGGAGATATGCTTGCTATTATCTTCTTCTCTGTATTATTTGGTTTAGGTGTAGCAGCAATTGGTGAAAGAGGAAGACCGGTTCTTCAATTTTTCCAAGGTGTAGCTGATGCGATGTTTTACGTAACAAATCAAGTTATGAAATTTGCACCATTTGGTGTGTTTGCACTAATTGGAGTTACAGTTTCTACATTTGGTCTTGCTTCGTTAATTCCATTAGGGAAATTATTAATTGTAGTATACGGGGCAATGATTTTCTTCGTTGTAGTTGTCTTAGGACTTACAGCGAAAATATTTGGAATTAACATTTTCCAATTCTTTAAGATTTTAAAAGACGAGCTGATCTTAGCATATTCTACAGCGAGTTCAGAAACAGTTTTACCGAAAATTATGGAGAAAATGGAGAAGTTCGGTTGTCCGAAAGCAATTACATCTTTCGTTATTCCGACAGGTTATTCATTTAACTTAGATGGATCAACTTTATATCAAGCAATTGCAGCTATTTTCTTAGCGCAAATGTACGGTATTGATTTATCTATTACACAACAAATTACATTATTACTTGTATTAATGGTTACATCAAAAGGTATCGCAGGTGTACCGGGCGTATCATTCGTTGTATTATTAGCGACACTTGGTACAGTAGGTATTCCACCTGAAGGTTTAGCATTCATCGCCGGTATTGACCGTATTTTAGATATGGCTCGTACAGCAGTTAACGTTGTAGGTAACTCTTTAGCAGCTGTAGTTATGTCTAAATGGGAAGGTCAATATGACGCTGAAAAAGGACAAGCCTATTTGAAAGAAATTTCTAATAAGCAAGCAGCTTAATTATAATTTGAAAAAAGCTCTCACATAATATGTGAGGGCTTTTCTATATAGAAGGGAAGCGGACGTAATGAAACGTAAATATGGTGACGGTTCTTCGTGGAAGCGACTAATAGAAAGGAATTATACGGTTAAGCAAATAGAAGAGGGAATGCTAGGAATACTGGAAATAAAAAAGGTGAGAGAACCTAGTTGTAAAGAATATGACGGGAAAGAGCTATGTATTGCTGGCAATCAGTATACGTGGATTCAATATTTCATAGACGGGAAAAACTTTGCGATTACCGCTATGTTAGATGATCAAAAGGAATTAGTGCAATATTATATCGATGTGGCGAAAGACTATGAAATAGACGAGCGTGGTTTACCGTATTTTGATGATTTATATTTAGATGTGGTATTATTACCGAATGGTAAAATGTATGTATTGGATGAAGATGAGTTAGAGGATGCTTATAAAAGTGGCGATGTTACAAAAGAAGAGTATGAGTTAGCTTGGTACACTACAAAGTGGATTATAGCTGCAATAAAAAATAATGAATTTTATTGGATTTCAATATTGGAAGAAGAAATCAAAAAGTTAAAATGATTATTGTATTCAAATTTTTGTATAATTACCAAAAAAATCTATACAAAAAATAATTGACTTTTGTTTTGTAAGCGAGTAAAGTTAGGGAAGAAATTATTATTAAAAAATAAATATCAAACCTTCTTATAAAGAGAGGCGGAGGGACTGGCCCTACGATGCCTCGGCAGCGGACTCGATTTTAGAGTGCTGTGCCAAATCCAGCAAGCATGTGCTTGAAAGATGAGAAGAGCGTTTCTTATAGATGTATAAGACCTCTTCTCGTTGGAAGAGGTCTTTTGTTATTCATTAGAAAAAAGGTTGAAACTAGGGAGAGATGGTACTTTGAAAGAAACGAGAGGAAATGGTTTAGCTTTATTACCACTTGGGATATTTTTGGCGCTATTTATAGGTTCTGGAATTATTACAGGTGATTTCTATAAATTGCCGATACTTGTAGCAATTTCAATTGCTGTAGGAGTCGCTTTAGCGATGAATCGTAAAGAAAGCTTTCATGTAAAAGTAGAAAGATTTGCTAAAGGTGCAGGAAACCCAGATATTATGATTATGGTTCTAATCTTTGTACTTGCAGGAGCATTTTCTGAAACGGCAAAAGGGATGGGCGGCGTTGATTCTACAGTTAACTTAGCGTTATCAATTTTACCGCAAGGATTTATTATAGCTGGAATTTTTGTTATAGGGGCATTTATTTCATTAGCAATGGGAACTTCAATGGGAACAATTGCCGCATTAGCACCGATTGCGGTAGGTATTAGTGGGCAAACTGATATCTCCATTGCGCTTGCAATGGCTACCGTTGTTGGCGGGGCGATGTTTGGTGATAATTTATCATTTATTTCAGATACAACAATCGCAGCTGTACGTTCACAAGGAACAGAAATGAAAGATAAGTTTAAAACGAACTTTTTAATTGTATTACCAGCGGCTATTATTACAATTGTACTATTAGTAATTCTTACTTTAGGAAGCGACACGCAAGTTAAAGCGCATAGCTTTGACTTGATAAAGATTTTACCGTATGCAGGAGTACTTATTACAGCGCTACTTGGTTGGAATGTACTTATTGTATTAACTGGTGGAACTGTACTATCTGGGGTTATCGGTCTTTTAGATGGAAGTTACACGTTAGAGAGCTTCTTTAAAAGTGTAACGACTGGAATGGGCGGCATGATGGAGTTAGTATTACTCGCTATTTTAATTGGCGGTATGGTTGAATTGATCCAATATAATGGTGGTATTCAATATTTAATGAATCTTTTAACGCGTAACATTCGTTCTAAAAAAGGAGCAGAGTTCGGTATCGCTGGTTTAGTAGGGATGACGAATATGTGTACAGCAAATAATACAATTTCTATTATCTTTACAGGTCCACTTGCAAAAAACATTGCAGATCAATATGAAATTGATCCTCGTAAATCAGCGAGTGTATTAGATCTTTTCTCATGCTGTGTGCAAGGATTAATTCCGTATGGTGCACAAATGTTAACGGCAGCAGGATTTGCGGCGTTATCTCCAATTGAATTGTTACCATATGCGTTTTATCCGATCTTAGTGGGAGTATGTGGAATCATTTCTATATTAATTGGTTTCCCGAGGTTTTCTAAAGTAGCAGAAAAGAAAGAATATCATAAAACAGCATAATGAAAATGAAGTTTATTAAAAGTAACGAAAGCCGTTCAGAGAATGTTCTCTGTGCGGCTTTTTTTGTGCGATAAAAGAGTGAATAATCTCATGCTACCTTATGTTTTTACAAAAGGCTGAATGCAACTCGGTCTTAAGTCTGAGTTGAAAACGGTTCTTAAGCTCGTTATGGAAAAAAGAAAAAATAGTTAAGATAAGAGTATCAAATCGAAGGGAGGCAAGCACAAGATGAAACAATTTCTAGCGTTTATCGCGGCTGGTATTTTAGCTTTAATTGCTCTTGGCAGTCTTGCTGGTATTATAGGATTCGCAATTGGAGCAGGAGTTGTGTACTGGAGCTATAAATCATTTGTGCGAGCACAATCATTTTTTGGAAAGTTAGCTTGGGGTATTGTTGGTTTAATCGGCTTGTCCATCGCCCTTTCTCATTCCCCAGCATTAATCGGTATTGCCGCATTAGTAGTTTTATACTACGGATACCGTGAGTGGAAAAAAGAAAAAGATGTAGTTGTTGATTCTGCTCCAGAAAGTTCTAAACCATATAGCAACTTTGAAGATGAGTGGAACAAGTTAATGAAAAACTAATAAAAAATAAATCAAATCAAATTTATAAAGTAGAAGAGAGGAAGATTATAATGAAACAATCTTTATTCGGACGTGTACGCGATGCAATTTTAGCAGATTTTCATAATGTATTAGATGAGAAAGAAAGAAAAAACCCAATTGCTATGTTAAACCAATATTTACGCGATAGTGAGCGTGAAATAACAAAAATTGAGAAGTTAATTCAGCGTCATAAAACATTAAAATCTAACTTTGCTCGTGAGCTTGAGCAAGCTCGTTATTTCGTAAATAAAAGATCAAAGCAAGCGCTTATCGCTCAAGAAGCAGGCGAATTACAACTACATGAGCGTGCATTAGAAGAAGTAGCTTACTATGAAGGGCAAGTAACTCGATTAGAAGAAATGTATGCAGGTGTTGTAGAGCAAATTGATGAGTTAGAGCGTCGTCTTTCTGAAATGAAAAATAAATTAAAAGAAATGCACGCAAAACGTATGGAATTAATGGCACGTGAAAATATGGCACATGCAAATCGTCGTATGAATACTGCGATGCATAAAATGGATGAAAATAATCCATTCTTACGCTTTGAAGAAATTGAAGAGCATATTCGTGACTTAGAAACTCGTATGAATGATGAGCATGAACGTGACACATTTGATATGAAAATTGCAAAACTTGAGCGTGAAATGAAAGAAAAGAATGATGTATCGTTAACGAAAGAGTTAACAAAATAATAGTAGTATATTATAAAACAGGCTTATGATATAGTGATAGGAGAAAAGGTGTTGGAAAGCAATGCCTTTTCTTCTATGTATATGTGACAAGAAGGGGGGAGCTGAAATGAAGAAGCATTTTTCAAAAACACAATTAATGGGGATGCTCCTCATCATATTTGGATTCGGTCTTTTTCTTGATATGATACTTGGACATTTTGAACCAGGTGGTCTTATTTTTGCATTTATTATGCTTATGTTTGGAAGACATTATCGTAAAAAGAATCGTTATGTACGGGGAAATGTATTTTTATTTGTTGGTGGTATCGTATTTTTATTCTTCTTATTTTCATCAGCAGCATTTGTTCTTGTCGTATTTGCTTGTTTAGCTTTAATTGGTTATCAATTGATTCAACAAGGACATAAGCAAAAGGCAATGAAGGTTGAAATTAAAGAAAAAGTGATTATAGACGAAGAGAAACAAATATATCGTACAGAACCATATTTAAAAAACATGTTTGTAGGTAATGTACGAATGATGGATCATATTTATGAACTTGAGGATATTAATGTTCAATATGGTGCTTGTGATGTGGAAATAGATTTAACAACTGCTATGATTCCTGAAGGGGAGACGGTAATTGTTATTCGGGGTGTCGTTGGTAATATTCGTTTATATGTGCCATATGATATTGAACTGTCTTTAAATCATTCTGTTATTGTCGGACGTGTGCTCTTGCCAGGTCATGAGGAGACGGGGTTTAACCGCAATGTTACATTTAGAACAGAGCAGTATAAAGAGGCTCCTCGTCGTATTAAAATTATTTCTTCGCTTGTCGTAGGCGATACGGAAGTGAGGAAAGTATAATGAAGAAACAAAAAAATATTTCGTGGATGTATATTCGTTATTCTATGTTGTCCTCAGTTAGTATCGCACTCATTTGTACAATTGTATATGTATGGAAAAGTGAGCAACAAGTATATGATTTATTATGGAAGGAATCCATCGCTTCTGTTCCAATTGGCTTGTTTATTATGACTACAAGTTTACTTATCGGGGGAATTGTAGGATATGCAATCGGTTACTATATAGAGCAGCGTATACAAGGGTTAAATACATTTCTATTTGAAGTGGAGCGAGGGAATTTTCCAAGCGATGTTTCGTTTACTGCAGATGATGAATTTCATGAAGTGGAACGAAAAGTAATCGGTCTGGCTCGTCGATTAGAGGAGCAAGCTGGACTCTTTCAAAAAGTAACGAATGAACGAGCTCATTGGAATGAAGAGATGAGACAAGAAGCGATTTCCCAAGAAAGGCATCGATTGGCGAGGGAGCTGCATGATTCTGTAAGTCAGCAGCTTTTTGCAATGTCGATGATGATGTCGGCTATTAATGAACAAGTAGCTGAATTTCCAGAAACGACGAAAAAGCAGTTGCAACTTGTTGAAAATATGGTTGTAAATGCACAATCAGAGATGAGAGCATTGCTTCTTCATTTACGCCCAGTACAGTTAGAAGGTAAGAAACTAACAGAAGGTATAGAAGAATTATTAACAGAACTATCTAGAAAGCAACATATGAAAATTGAATGGTTAATTGAACCGATTCAATTAAAAAAAGGTGTAGAAGATCACTTATTCCGCATTGTACAAGAGGCGCTATCTAACACTTTACGTCATGCGAAGGCAAAGAAAACGGAAGTGCGTCTTCGAAAAATTGATCAATATGCAATATTGAAAATTATTGATGATGGTGTAGGTTTTAAAGTAGGAGTGAATAAGGCAGGTTCTTACGGATTAAGATCAATGCAAGAGCGAGTTCATGAAATTGGTGGTACATTAAAAGTGCTTAGTTTTCCAAATAAAGGTACACAAATAGAAGTAAAAGTACCGATTATGATTGAGAGAGGGGGAGAATCATGATAAAAGTATTACTAGTGGATGATCATGAAATGGTTCGAATGGGTGTATCAGCATATTTATCAACGCAGCCAGATATTGAAGTAGTTGGAGAAGCTGAAAATGGAAGAAAAGGTTCAGAGTTAGCTTTGCAATTAAGGCCGGATATTATTTTGATGGACCTTGTCATGGATGAGATGGATGGTGTTGAAGCAACACGTGCTATTATTCAAGAATGGCCAGAAGCAAAAATTGTAGTTGTAACGAGTTTTTTAGATGATGAGAAATTGTATCCTGTTATTGAGGCTGGAGCGACAAGTTATTTATTAAAAACATCAAGAGCGAGTGATATAGCAGACGCTGTACGAGCTACTTATGATGGAGAAACGGTATTAGAGCCGAAAGTTACTGGTAAAATGATGTCTCGTATGCGTCAGAAGAAAGAACAACCTTTGCATGAGGAGTTAACAGAAAGAGAGTCTGAAATTTTGTTATTAATTGCAGAGGGGAAAAGTAATCAAGAGATTGCAGATGAGTTGTTTATTGCCCTCAAAACAGTAAAGACACATGTGAGCAATATATTAAATAAGCTAAATGTAAGTGACCGGACACAGGCGGTTATTTATGCGTTTCGACATCAATTGACGAAATGATACAGTGAAACTTTAATCAGTGGGGAGCTATTCCCACTGATTATTAGTTTGCACCGAATCTTTTTATTGACGCTAATATATGTAAGCGTTATCATTAAGTTGTTAACAGTACATATAAAGGGGAGAATGTATATGTTAGTTCAAACGATATTTGGCATGGATAAATCAAAAAAATTAGGGGATTATGTGAACGCATTACAAGCGCTTTGTGAACAATATAATGTTGAAACAGATAAAATTGCAATTGTTGAGGCGACAGAAGAGTACTATTTATTTTTAATAAAGCAAGAAGATTGCTATGATGTCGTCAAAGTAGAAACAGTGGATACAAATATCGACTATTATACGAAAGCGTATAAAATAAGCAGTTTTAATCATACTGCTTATCAAAAGTAAAAAACTCCCTTTTGGGAGTTTTTTTAGGATGCTTTTACTTCACGAGATTCGGTTAGTAAGGGAACTTTTTTCGCGCCACTTAGCTTAGCGATTGCAAGGCCAATAAGAGCTCCGGCTAATGCAGGTACTAGCCAGCCTATTCCTTCATTATATAAAGGGATAAATTCAAAATATGATGTGATAAATGAAACTGAAATACCCCCTTGTTTTAATCCATCAAATACGCTCACTATAGCTGCTCCAATTAAAGCACCTACATAAACAGAACGATATCCCCCAAAATATTTATGCAGTAACGATAGTAGAACAAGTACAATTGCAATTGGATATACAACAAGTAGAATTGGAACAGAGATGGCAATGATTTTTGTTAAACCTAAGTTAGCAACTAGTAACCCTAAAGCACAAATGATACTTGCAAATGTTTTGTATGAAAATTTAGTCAATAATGTTGAGAAATATTGACTACATGCAGATACGAGTCCAACACATGTCGTTAAGCAAGCGAGTGTAACGATTAGAGCTAGTAGAAGTAAGCCGTATGGACCGAATAATTGTTGTACGATGACAGTAAGTAACTGTCCGCCATTTTTTGCATATCCGAGCGAGACGCTAGTTGTACCGAGCCAGCCAAGCGCACCATATACAAGTACGAGACCAGTAGCGGCAATAAGTCCTGCTTTTGCTGTTGCGATGGCAATGGATTTAGGATCATTCACACCTTTAGAGCGAATAGCATTTACAACGATAATTCCAAATGCAAGTGCTGAAATGGTATCCATCGTTAAGTATCCTTCCATAAATCCTTTGAAGATCGGGGAAGTTTGATACTCTTGCATCGCTGGTCCTGATTGCCCAAGTGGTGTAAATACACTTTTAACAAACAATAAGAAAATAGAGAGTAATAAAATAGGTGTTAATATATTTCCAATGCGATCTACAAGTTTAGATGGATTCAAGCTCAGCCAAAATACGATAGCAAAGAATATGATTGTATATACAAATAGCACTAGGCTGCTAGAACGGATTGTTTCTGGTAAGAAAGAACTTACGCCCATTTCATAAGCGACATTTGCAACGCGTGGAATACCCATAGAAGGACCAATGGCAATGTATACAACTACCGTAAAGAATATTCCGAATAATGGGTGAACATGACTTGCAAGTTGTTGCATACCATTTCCTGATAAAGAAATTGCGATAACAGTTAGTAGTGGTAAACCGACTCCTGTTAGTAAAAATCCAATCATTGCTGGCCAAAAGTTTTCACCTGCATTTTGTCCAAGCATGGGAGGGAAAATTAAATTACCTGCCCCAAAAAATAAAGAAAATAGCATAAGACCCGTGAAAAAAATATGTTTTTTTGATACAGTGTTCATTGTTTTTCCTCCTTTTTTAAAATTCATTTGTAAGAACACAAAAAACTCGTCCCTAAAGAAAGGGACGAGTTTTATTTACCCGCGATACCACCCTAATTTATACATGTAGAAATAATTCTATATGTATACGGCTTTGCAACGTACAACATGATACGTGTTCCTTGTAACGGGGGACAGCCGGTAAGAACTTACTATAACATTCGGTTCTACTTCTCGGAGATGATTTTCGGCTACGCACTGAACGTTGGCTTTCAGCAAATCGCCAACTCTCTGGGGAACAGTTCTATAACGTACTCGTTCTCGTCAATGAATTTTTATTCAAGTATTCTGAAAGTATTGTCACATTTTTTTTTTAGAAAGTCAATATATTTTTTAATAAAATATATATATGCGGAAATGTTATTTGTTTTGAAATGAATAGTTGATGTAAATTGACTTGTAAAACAGAAGTAAAAATTTGCGGAGAATTGTAAAAATTATAGAGAAAGTTGATATTTATAGGAGTAAAGAAGGGATTATTTGAATTTACAGAGAATAATACAACAATCCACTTGCTGGAAAGAACAAACCAAAAGAGGTGACTGGAATGCTTGCGATGGGAGTATTATTTGGCATTATTGCTATAATTGGTTTTATGTGGTTATATTATTCGCGTTCGTTTAAACAAGCAGAAGTTTTACTCTTTCAAAAAGGTAGTTTGTTGACAAATCAGTCTAGATATTTAGTATGTCCGAAGTGTGGAAGTGCACAGGCCAGAAGTGGAGGGTATCAAGAGTGTTGCAAAATTAGATTATGAAAGAAGGAAGCCTCACATTATTTTGTGAGGCTTCCTTCCTTACAACTTCATGGCGCTCCAAATGGTCCACCGATCCCTTTCGATAATAGGAGCGACGTTTTGTAAGGCAGTCTGTACTTGTTGTAGAAGTTGAGAAAGTTCATAATCTGTTAATTCGTATAGAATGGATCGACCTGTTCGGGGAGATAAATCTTGCAATAATGCTTCTACAGAATCATGTATTTTTCGTACTTCCCATTGTGTTTGAGTGGGGAACACGTGAAGAAAATATTTTTGTAATTCTTGTTGTATCGTGGTGGTTTTTGGTCGTCTTTTTGATTCTATTTCGATAAGTTTCGGAAATATAGAGAAAAAATATCCACGAATGTGTTCAGGGCTTCCAGGAATTGTACAATCTTCAATGGTTCGGTCTTGTACAATAAGTACACCGTTTTTCTTTAATATACGAGAAGCTTCACGTAGAAATGTAGGAATGTCTTGCAAATGATGAATAACCGCACGCGAAATAACAATGTCGAATGTATCGTTAGGATATGGAGTACTATGTGCATCACCGTGAATGAATGAAATATTTGAAAATCCACTACAGTTTTCTTTTGCAGCTTGTAATATTTCTTTTGAAAAATCAAGCCCAACAACACTTTTTGCTCCCATAAGAGCAAGTTCTTTCGTATAAATCCCGCCACCACAGCCGATATCAATTATTCGTTTGTTTTGTATGTCTGTAATATTTTTTATCATTTCTCTCCAAGAAATATGAGCGTTTCGCTGTGCGTATGTGTATTTATTATTTGCATCGTGAAAATTAATGGGCATGAAAAAGACCTCCTTTCAATGCTTAGTATAGCGTATTTTATAGTGTGTCACGTTTTTGTTTTTTATATGAAGATTATAAGAGTTTCTTATTGTAAAAGGAGGATTAAGGTGAGAAGGAAATATGTAGTGCTGTTATTTGCTATGTTACTAGCATCTTGTAGTCAAGTTGAGCAAAAAAAAGAAACAAAAAAAGTGGAAGAGACGGTGAATGAAGTGAAAGAAACAATAGAGGTAACCGTTATACAAAAAAAAGATAAAGAGAAAAAGTTACAGGAATCTGAAGCTAATGTAGTAATAGACATTATAGATAAAGCTGAAAAACAAGAAATAACAGGTAGCTTCGGTGAACCTGAATATGAAATACAAATTAGTAGAGATGGGAAAAAGGAAACATATTATGCATGGCTAAGAGGAGAGGATAGACGAGGATGGATACAACATAAGAAAGCTATGTATATGCTGAATAAAAAAGATACAGAAAAGCTTTTGGCTATATTTCCAAATGTATCAGAACAAAAAGAAGATGAGATACAAGTAGGTCCTTTAACGGAAGTAACGAAAAAAGATTTGCAGATTACCGCGTTTCATATTAAAGCCGGCGATCAAAA
Source organism: Bacillus cereus group sp. BfR-BA-01350 (assembly GCF_022663775.1). NCBI lineage: Bacteria > Bacillati > Bacillota > Bacilli > Caryophanales > Bacillaceae > Bacillus > Bacillus cereus group sp. BfR-BA-01350. The sequence continues at coordinate 11,372 of NZ_JAKUGD010000017.1, read as the reverse complement.
AGTGAATTATACAGTACGGTATACGATTTCACAATCACTATACAACAAGTTAGAGAAGGAACAAAAATACTATTTGCAGGTTATTTTTCCAGAAAAAGTTCAAAAATTAATTGGAGCAAAAGAGAGTGAAAAAATCTTAGGAGAACAGGTAAAGGAAGGATATAAACAGTATGAATTGCATGCTACTGTTCCGGTACAAGGTGCTTCAGAATCACAATTAAAGTCATTAGAAACATATTATGAAAATTATGATTTAAAAATATTAAATAGTAAACAAGAAAAAATAGGTGTTTTTCAAAATATTATTCAAATTGTTAAAGAGTATGGTGAAAAAATGAATTTACAAAGGTAAAGTGAATCTTTATTTAGTCCTTACGGATTGGGGGGAATAAAAATTTTTCAATTTTATATGTACTTTCCTAGGAAATGATAATAGAGAGGGGACGCCCCTCTCTATTACTTTGCTTTTGCAGATGGCTCATTCATTGATTTTCGTGTAATAAGGAAAGAAATCATAAGAGCGGAAAGGATGATAAGGGCAATAAATACGTGATTGGGCAACAAATCTAATAATAATACGTAACTAACGGTATAAAAAATAAGAGTTGAAGCTAAAAATGATAGAGCGCCTATTATGAGAGATTGTAAATTCAATTGTGTGCACCTCCTTTTATTTATATTTTTGGCTAAAAATGGATTATATAAACATTATTTCTAACAATAGAAAAAAATATGTCATAATAGAGAAAAGAACAAGCTTTGATGAATGTATATGATTCATTAATGAAAGATAAAGGAGAGGAATATGAAAAATAATAAAAAAGGATTATGGGGAATTCTTGTTGCAATAGGGCTATTTTTACTTTCTAAGTTAAAGTGGGTATTTGCAATTTTTAAATTAGCAAAGTTTTCAACGGTATTTAGTATGTTTCTATCACTTGGTGCGTACGCGGTTATATATGGTTGGAAATTTGGGGTAGCGCTCATTTATTTGTTGTTTATTCATGAAATGGGCCATTTATGGGCTGCGAAAAGAAAAGGTATACCAACATCGCCAGCAATATTTATTCCATTTATGGGCGCTCTTATTGGGATGAAAGAGATGCCTAAAAATGCAAAAGATGAAGCATATATTGCCTATATGGGACCTCTTTTCGGATTACTTTCATTTTTACCGGCTATTCCACTTTATATGATAACGAAAGAGCCGTTTTGGGCGCTCATTATTTTACTCGGAAGTATGATTAATTTCTTTAATTTAATTCCGGTTTCTCCGTTAGACGGGGGACGGATTATTTCAGTTGTAAGTACGAAAATTTGGGGAGCAGGGCTTGTTTTACTACTTGGGTATTCAATTTATTTTAAAAGTATTTTGGGAGGATTTATTGTTATTATCGGCTGTATGGAATTGTATAGAGTAATAAAAAGAGATGAGCCAATTAAGGAATTAGGATATAAAATTGATGGAATGAAAGAATATGTTGCAAGGCTTGAAGAGGAGTTAAAAGAAACTGGTGCTGTGCATCGAAATATATATATGATGCAACATGAAATAAATGTATTAAGGCAAAAAGAAAGAGAGAAAGAATTAAAAACAGGAGAATTTCAAAAGATTGAAGTGTTAGAGTATTTGTTACCGAAGTTTGAGCCACTGGATTACGTCCCGTATGAAGATGAAAAAGAAACACATACCATTCATATAAGAGAAGCATTTGAAATGTCAGAAAGAAAATTAGAGGAATGGGATGCGGAAAAGAGACAACAGGAAAACTACTATAAAGTGGATACAAAAACGAAATGGACGGTATTTGCTTGTTATATCGGATTAATGGCTATACTTGGCTACGCAGCTTATGAAGGATATATTGTTTTACAAGAACATTTGCCAACGAGAAATGTATAAAAGAATATTGTCGAAATGATAGGAAGAATTTATACAGGAATTATATTTCTACGAGAGAATGTTACAAGTATAGTCATACATTGTAATATCTTTAGTAGAGAAGGAGTTCTGTATATGAAGAAATTGTTAAATGTATTCGTGATTATTATCGTAATGATCATTGCGAGCTATAGTCTTATGAAAGTATTATTACATTATGCGAATAAGCCCGCTGAGGTAAGTACAACAGCTGAAATAGAAGATGTGCAAGAAGAGACAAAAGTACTAGATTTTATTCGTATGACACATGAAAGTTATAATAATTTCTTAAATTATGGTAAAGCAGAGAATTATACAGAAGGGGACTGGAACCAATTTAAACAATGGTTTCAACAACAAGAATCATCGTTAAAAAATATACATACAGACATAAAGAATGAAAAAATAAAACGTGATGTAAATAGAAGCTATGAAATTGTAAAAAAAGGTGTGGAGCTCCAAAATATTGAGTATGTAGTGTATGCACATTGCGTATACCATGACTTAGATATTATTGTAAATAAATATAGAGGTGAAACGAACATCTGGGGGTATACAGAATTTGGAGATGGGAAAGATATAAAGGTAATTGAACAAGCGATACAGTCTAAATAATAAGCGAGCTAGCATTCTAGTTGGCTTATTTTATTTTGTAAGTTCAATGTTCATATATTTTTCACAAAAACACCGTGTTAATAGTGATTAAAATCACAATCTGTATTATACAATTCAGTTAAACTAAAAACAGTTAAGGAAATAGAGGAGTGGGATACAATGTTAAGTGAAAAAACAATTGAAATCGTAAAGTCAACAGTACCATTATTACAGGAAAAAGGCGTTGAAATTACAACGAGATTTTATGAAATTTTATTTTCGGAACATCCGGAGTTATTGAATATTTTCAACCATACAAATCAGAAAAAGGGAAGACAACAACAAGCGTTAGCGAATGCTGTTTATGCAGCTGCAACGTACATTGATAATTTAGAAGCTATTATTCCAGTTGTAAAACAAATTGGTCATAAGCATAGAAGTTTAGGTATTAAAGCAGAGCATTATCCGATTGTAGGTACATGTTTATTACGTGCAATTAAAGAGGTCGCAGGTGCACCTGATGAAGTATTAAAGGCATGGGGAGAAGCGTATGGTGTCATTGCTGATGCATTCATTAGCATTGAAGCAGAGATGTATGAAGAAGCGGCACATAAAGAAGGTGGATGGAAAGATTTCCGTAACTTTGTAGTTGTTAAAAAAGTGAAGGAAAGCGATGTTATTACGTCATTTTATTTAAAACCTGAAGATGGAGGGAAAGTTTCTTCATTCATTCCAGGACAATATGTAACGGTTCAAATCAATATCGAAGGTGAAACATATACACATAATCGTCAATATAGCTTATCAGATGCTCCTGGAAAAGAATATTATCGTATTAGTGTCAAGAAAGAAAAAGGTGTAGATACACCGGACGGTAAAGTATCTAATTACTTACATGATCATGTAAAAGAAGGCGATATGTTACCAGTAAGTGCACCAGCGGGAGATTTCGTATTAAATATGGATTCAACATTACCAGTTGTCCTAATTAGTGGTGGAGTAGGTATTACACCAATGATGAGTATGCTAAATACGTTAATTGAACAAGATTCAAAACGTAATGTATGTTTTGTTCATGCAGCACTAAATAGTAATACACATGCAATGAAAGAACACGTTGAGGCAGTAGATAATGAATATGAACAAGTTAAAGCATATACTTGTTATTCTGCACCAACTGAAAAAGATTTAGAAATGAAGAACTTTGATAAAGAAGGTTTTGTTGAAAGAGAATGGTTACAAACTATTATTCCGACAACTGAAGCAGAGTTTTATTTCTGTGGTCCAATACCATTTATGAAACATATAAATGCTGTACTAACTGATTTAGGTGTGAAACAAGAACATATTCATTATGAATTTTTCGGTCCAGCAGCAAGTTTACAATAAATTGAGCTTTAAGAAGCAAAAAAACGAGGTGTTATTTTACCTCGTTTTTTATTTGTTCTCGTAATAGTCGATTTACTGTTTCACGGCGTATACCGATCAGTTGACCAATTTCAGTTTGCGTTAATATTTCATATATAGGAATGTCACCTAAATATAGTGTGAACCATTCTTGTAAGCGATGAAGGCGTTCTTTCGGAGAGACGGTCGTCAATTGGTCGATACGTTGCTGCATCATTCTTAATTTTGACTGTAATTGCATAGCGATATTTGCATATGATGCAGGATCCGCTTGAAGTTGATCATACCATTCATTACTCATTATAGGTTCAACTTCTGTTTTCATTAAAGCGATTGCTGTACCGTGATATTCCTTCGGTGAAATTAAAGAATGGTGAGGTATCGTTTCTCCTGGAACGATAATATTGAATAGAAATGGTGTTCCATTTTCTTCTAACCTTACTACTTTTAATAAACCTGTTTTTATAAAATATAAAGGACCGTCCTCACCTTGACGGAATAGTACATCTCCTTTGTGTAAAATCAATGTTAGCCCCCCATTTAAACATTTCTATTTCTTTTATTTTAGCGTATATGTATAAAGATAATATACTTTACAACAGCAATTTCATTGACGAAATATATGCTATTACAGTAGTATACTATTTAGTGTGTAATAGTACTAGCAATGAATACGCTGTAGGGGGTTTAGTATATTGTTAGATGCGATAAAAATGACGGATATGAGAATTCCAGCGAATGCCATCATTCATGTAGAAGAGATGAAAGGTGGAGTCGTGTTATCCGTTGAAGTAGACGGCCAAATTATTTATACGATGGCTTATGATGAAGAAACAGATAGTTATGCTGAATTATATGATCGAAACGATAAGAGGGCGTGCCAAGTACATGAAGATTTTATGGGATGGTCACTTCTTCATTAAAAAAGATGTCAATATGACATCTTTTTTTATTAAACCGATAGAATATACAAAGAAATGAAATATAAGGATAAAATTTGTAATAAATGATTTTGCATTGTTAGCACTTTGTAACTGCAACTGAATTATTTTTTCGCTATCATAAAGATAACAGTCGCAGTCATAGGAGTGGTCAACGTGAAGAAAGTACATATTTCCAATTACATGTTATTATGTGTTTGTCTAATTTTATTTGTTCTCTTAGGAGGATTTTTATATTCATGTGTATAAGAAAAAACGCATTCTAAAAAGAACGCGTTATAAAAAAGAAGTAATGATTAATCTAGTCCCAAGAATAATTAATGTGATACGCAATAAATTAATTACGGCGTTACCGCTTAATTTTGTATTAATATATGCCCCGATTTTTCCACCAATCCATGCACCAGGAATAAGAATTAATGCGTAAATCCAGCTAACATTTCCAAGGGAGATGTGAGTTGCAGAACTTACAATTGCTGATAGAAATACGATAAACATCGAAGTTGCTACAGCAATATGTGCTGGGAATGCAAAAAGTAGCATCATTGCTGGAACAAGTAAAGCACCGCCACCAATTCCAAATAATCCAGATATAAAACCAACTATAAAGGCGATAAAGATAGCGAGAAGCGGTGGGAATTGATAGTGTACAGTGTTTCCTTCGTTATCTGTAAAAGAGCGCTTGATTACAGTCATATTTGATAAAGAAAGGGGTTTTAATTTGTCTCGTAACATAAGAAGAATGGAGACAAAAATAAGAAAAATCCCAAAATATAAAGAAAATGTATCTTGGTTTAAAAATTTATTCGCCCACGAGCCGATGATACCACCAGGGCCACTCCCGATAAATAAAATAAGTCCACTTTTGTAATCTACTCGTTTATGCTTCATATAAGTAAGGGTGGAAGATAGTCCCGTAAAAACGACTGTTACCATTGAAGTTCCTACTGCAAGTTGTGGTGACAGGCTATGTAATCCGATTAATAACGGAACAATAATAATTCCGCCGCCAAGTCCGACTAGACTCCCGACTGTCCCGGCGATTAGCCCGATGAAAAGTAACATGATGTATTCCAAAATTGCCAACTCCTCTATATAACTTATCCACCAATTATTATACACGCTTTTTCATGAGAAAAAGCTTTGTTCACAAAAAAGTCGTCTTCCTAGAAAAATAAGGAAGACGACTTTTAATTAAAAGATTAAGTGTAATAAAGAATAAAATAAAGCAGCTAATGAAGCTGAAATAGGAAGTGTGATAACCCAAGTAATTAACATACGTTTTGCAGTTCCCCATTTTACACCTTTTACACGATGAGAAGCACCAACCCCTAAAATAGAAGAGGAGATAACGTGCGTCGTACTAACTGGTAAGTGAATGAATGTTGCCCCGAAAATAACAAGAGATGATGATAAATCAGCAGCTACACCATTTACAGGACGAATTTTCATAATTTGTCCACCGACAGTTTTAATAATTTTCCATCCGCCGACAGAAGTACCAAGACCCATTGCAATGGCACAAGATAATTGTACCCAGAACGGGATGTCGCTAGAAGTATGATAACTATTCGCCATAAGAGCCATTGTAATAATTCCCATTGCTTTTTGCGCATCATTCGTACCATGTGTATAAGCTTGTAATGCAGCAGTGAAAATCTGGAATATACGGAAGTTTTTGTTTGTCTTCGTTAAATTAAAGTTTTTAAAGACGACTTTAAAAATACTGTATACGATATAACCAATAACAAATGCGATAATTGGTGAAATGATTAAAGCTTCAATAATTTTTATGAATCCTTTAAAGTTTAATGAACTAAAACCAGCAGCAGCTATCGCTGCACCTGCGATGGAGCCAATGATTGCATGCGAAGAACTACTTGGAATACCGTAGTACCAAGTAATCAAATTCCATGCTATTGCCGCAAGTAAAGCAGCTAAAATTACAAGAGAACCATTTTGTAAAGCGAACGGATCAACGATATCTTTCGTAATCGTTTTTGCTACACCTGTAAATGTCATCGCACCTAAAAAGTTCATAATAGCTGCCATAATAATTGCATGTCTAGGCTTTAGAGCTTTCGTTGAAACAGCCGTTGCAATAGCGTTTGCTGTATCGTGAAATCCATTAATAAAGTCAAAAGCTAAAGCGCAAATGACTACTAAAACGGTCAGTATCAAGAGTGTATCCATGATCAAACTCCTTACGCGTTCTTCATAATAATTGTTTCTAATACGTTTGCAACGCTTTGGCAGCTATCCGCTACTTCTTCAAGCTCTTCGTAAATCTCTTTGTATTGAATGATCTTAATTGGATCTTTTTCACGAGAGAATAAGTGCTTAATCGCGTGACGGCGAATATCATCACATTGTGATTCATAATCTTTAATCTTAATCGCATTTGTACGAATGTCGACTAATTTTTTGTTAGACATTAATTCAACAGAGTTTGCAATTTCAATCGCACATTGATTAATTGCTTCTACGAATTTAATCATGTATTCATCAGCTTCTGTAATAGAATACATTTCGAATAGACCAGCACTATGATCTAATCCGTCTAATACATCATCCATACTCATTGCAAGCTGTAGGATGTCCTCACGTTCAATAGGAGTAATAAACGCTTTGTTTAGCTCCATAATGATTTCGTGAATAAATGAGTCACCTTTTGACTCATACTCTTTCATGCGCATAGAAAACTCTTTTAAATCGCTAGCATTTTTAATTTTATACTCCACGAAAAACTGCGCGCCTTCTTTTAAATTTTCGGAAACATTCATTAACATTTCAGAAAATTTATCTTTTTTTGATTTAAAGACCATTATTAGTTACCCCCACAAAAGTAATATATGTAAAATATATTGGCTAGTCAATTCTAACAAAAAACTGTCGTTTTTTAAAACATTTTATCGAAAAGTTTACAAAAACTTAACATAACTCTTATTGTTGTATTAATAATATTAATAATCAATATTGAATATCTTACTTGTAGAATGTCCTTTTCTTGCAAAAAGTATGAATGTGAAAGAAAAGCTTTACACTACAGGAAAGACTACGTTATTATAATAAATTTAAAAGGAGGTATATTCTTCCTTTTGAAAAGAAGAGTGTAAACAAACGAAGGAAGTGAACGAATGAAATTGAAGAACACTCACTTAAAAAAAATGCAGGAGTGGTTCAACAAGAGGAAGAAGCTTCGTAATTCATTAATTGTATTAGGAAGTTTGCTCGCTACTCTATTTATTGCTATAAATATAATAATTTCTATTCAAGACATATCTGAATTAAAGCAAGCTGTTCCGCAGCCGACCTTAATTTATGATGCAAATAATGAAGTTGCGACTAAATTAGCTTCTTCTAAAACAGAAGGCGTAAAAAAGAAAGATATTCCTGATATTATGGTTCAGGCCATTGTTGCAGTAGAAGATAAGGAATTTTTTAACCATCACGGGATTTACTATAGTGGAATTATAAGTGCAGTTTTTAAAAATATTACAGCAGGAGAAGTTGTAGCAGGGGGAAGTACAATTACACAACAACTTGCGAAAAATGTATTTCTGACACAAGACCGCACATACTCTCGAAAAATTAAGGAATATTTTTTAACAAAAAAAATAGAGCGTACGTATACGAAAGATGAAATCATTGAAATGTATATGAACCAAATTTATTTTGGTGAAGGTGCTTGGGGTATAAAAAGAGCAGCTAAATCTTATTTTGATAAAGATGTAAAAGATTTAACAATTTCAGAAGCAGCAACGATTGCGGGCTTGATTAAAGCACCATCTGCGTATTCACCTTATAAAAACTTTAACAAGTCAATTGAAAGACGTAATGTCGTATTAAGTTTAATGAAAGAGCAAGGGTATATTTCGGACGAACAGTATAATAAAGAAAAAGAGAGTGGACTTGTGTTAAAACGTGGCGTTGATGATAAATACAAGGGAAAATACTCTCAATATGTAGATTATATTGTTAGAGAGGCGATGGACAAGTACGAATTAACACAAAATGAAATTTTAGCAGGTGGTTATCGTATTTATACAGAGCTTGACCCGAAAAAACAACAGGCCGTAGAAGACGTTGTGAATAATGATAGTTATTTCAAAGATAGTGGCTCAGACCAACTCATGCAAACGGGTGTAGTTCTTATGAATCCCAAAACAGGTGGTATACCAGCTTTAGTTGGAGGCAGAGGGCCGTATCAGTTTTTACAGTTTAACCATGCAACCCAATTAAAAAGACAACCGGGCTCAACGTTAAAACCTTTGGCTGTATATGTACCAGCGTTAGAACAAGGATATGAAGTATACGATATATTAAAAGATGAACCATTTAACATTAAAGAATATAAACCACAAAATAGCGATCATACTTTTCACGGTGATGTGACAATGTATGAAGCCGTAGCAAAGTCGTATAATGTTTCAGCTGTGTGGCTATTAGAACAAATTGGATTAGATAAAGGATTGAAATCTTTAGAGCGATTTGGTATTCCATTAGTGCCAGAAGATCGTACGTATCCGATTGCTTTAGGCGGTATGCATGTGGGGACATCTCCATTTGTAATGGCTCAAGCATACAGTACATTTGCAAATGACGGAGTCCAAGTGGAAGCTCATGCAATTAGGGAGATACAAAATGCTGAAGGTGAAACGCTTGGAAAGTGGTATAAGAAAGAGACACGAGTGACGAGTGAGAAAGTTTCTCAAAAAATGACATATTTATTAAAAGGTGTTGTCGAAAAGGGAACGGGCGAAAAGGCAAAAGTTAATAATGTTGATACGGCAGGTAAGACAGGAACTACTCAAATTGTAAATGGCCCGAGCACCGGTGCAAAGGATTCATGGTTTGTTGGATACACACCAGATTTAGTAGGTGCGATTTGGGTAGGATATGATAAAACCGATAGCGATCATTATGTTCCGGGTGGTAGTCAAATTACGACGACAATGTTCCGGGATATTATGAAAAAAGCGAACGCAAATCCAGCTCAAAAAGCATTTCAGTTATCGCTCATATCTGAGGCTGATTATAAAAAACAATTGACTACAATAGAAGAGGAAAAACGAAGAAAAGAAGAAGAGAAGAGAAGGAAAGAAGAGAAGAGAAGGAAAGAAGAGGAACAACAACGAAAACAAGAGCAACAAGAGTGGCTTGATAAAGTGAAAGAATGGATTCCTTCATTTTGGTAAAAGAAAGAGGCGAATAACGAAATTCGCCTCTTTTTTGTATGAAAAACAAAATGAAACTTTAAATGGTAGAGATTTTCATCTATCCTTATTAGCTATTATTCGTTAAGTATAATGTTCGTACTGCCATAGGATTCGGAATCGTATGTGACACTTATTCTACCTTTGCTTATAGGTTCATAAGGTAATTCTTCTTCGTAATTACCGTTATTCTCATTGTGGATAGAAAGTGTGATTTCATCGATTTTTTTATTTGTATACTGATTTTTAATCGTTTCAGCAATTTGGAGTAACGCCTCGGAACTAGAAGCTTTCGTAATAAGCATTCCTTTTATAACCCTTTTTTCATTATTTGTGGAATTGGAATAAGGGATGTTGCTTTGTTTTGTATACAAAAGTTTGTATGGAGCAGTTTTTCTCTCTGCTTTTGATATAGTGGAATATTTTAGAGTTAAAAAAAATCCTACACATAAAATAATGCATACCATAAGTGCAAACCAAATGCGTATTAGTGACATAACTCTCATTTTCATCCCTCTTTCATATCTTTGACTTCACTATTTATCATACAAAATAAGGATTAAGATAGAGTAAATTTGAGGTAAAGAAACGTAAAGAAGGAGCACTTATCCTCCCAAATAAGTGCTCCTTTCTATATAAAGAGAGATTTAATGCATGGTTAAACGATACATATTATTATAAATATACTTCTTAAGCGAAAATTAGTAAATTCGGAATACAGATAGTGTTGCTGTTGTATCGCCTGTGTTTGGAATAGAAATAGTGTTTGCTGTAGGCTGTATAGCAATCGTTGTACCAGCTTGTAAAGTAACAATTGTAGAGAAAGAAACAGCACTACCGATAACGTTAGTTGAGAAATTACGAGTAGGTGGTTGACCATTGAATGAAATACCGAATCCAAATGGTGAAGACCCTGGGAAAGTTGTAGACGCTGAGAAACTAATATCATATACGCCTGTTTCTAAAATCGTTAAAGTATCTGAAGTATCATTGAAAGAGATATTAGTTAATTCAAACACTTGATTGAATTGAAGGTTTGTTCCAGGTGATATAGTTTGTGGATTTGAGTTTCCGATTGCCGCGATCGTTACAGGAATTGGTGTACCCGCTGGTCCGGTTGCACCAGTAGCACCTTGAGCACCAGTAGCACCTGTTGCGCCTGCTGGTCCTTGAACACCTTGAGGTCCTTCAGCCCCCGTAGCACGTGTAGCCCCTGCTGGTCCTTGAACACCTTGAGGTCCTTGAGCCCCCGTAGCGCCCGTAGCGCCTGCTGGTCCTTGAACACCTTGAGGT
>NZ_JAKUGD010000016.1:0-72012 GCF_022663775.1 Bacillus cereus group sp. BfR-BA-01350 | reverse complement strand
ATAAAAGAATTAAGGCAAAATTAAAGGGTATGAGCCCAGTACAATACCGGGCTCATACCCTAGAGGCTGCCTAATGAAACGACCTGTCTAACTTTCGGGGGTCACTTCATTAAGGACGGCTCTTGTTTTATTTTTCGAACCTTACACACTCACCTGAAATCCACTAATTACCATTAATGTTATACATACCATCTTTATATCCCTTTATTACTTCGCACTGCAATACTTCCATGTACTTTCTAAGAGTGCTATCACTTATTCCTAGTCGTTTGGATACTTCACTAGCAGAATAAACAATTTCGTCCGTCATAACGTTACAACGGATTTGATTAATTAAGAAGATAACTATTTCAAATCGGAAGAGGGTTTAAAACAGTTAAAGAAAATGATTTTTGGATGTAACTTCACTTCACTTAAATAAATGACACCATTTTTATTTTAATCCCCTCTAATAAAGAACAGACATAAAAAATAATATTTTACCCAATAAATAATATATATACATTTATAAATGCAATATTGCATATCGCATGGACGCCCTAAATAAAATATGCAACAATTGGAATCGTTATTTTAAAAAAACATTTTTGGAGGAATTATACACTTATGTTAAACCTAAACTTAAAATCAAAATTCAAGAAAATCATCCCAGCTTCAATGGCATTCGCTGCACTTTTAACAGTTGCACCACTTTCTTCTTTTGCTGCTGAAACAGATGCACCTGTGAAAAATAATGTTGTGAATTTCCCACAAACAAACTACAATGTGACTGATTTAAATCAAAATCCAACAATTGATATAGATGAAGACGGCGAGGTATCTGCTCAAGGTTGGAAAAAGCAAGGATTAATTTACGGTTTAAAATGGGGCGGTGAAGCGTTAGAAAGCCTTCTTGGATACTTAGGTAAAGCAAAATATAAGAACGCTGTAAAAGAAAATCGTTTATCAATTGCCCACTATTTAGAGTACACAGAAAATGTAGCTAAACGAGGATTAAAAAACTTTTTAATTGATGATTGCGGCATAACACCTTCTACAGCAGATGTAGTAGCGGAAGGAATTTTATTTGTTATTCTATAATGTGTAATAATAGTATTGATACCTTATAGAAGTATGGAGATGATATACATGAACACGAATGAATTCGAATTATTAAAATATCAAATTGAACTATTGAAAAAAATGGTTAATATTGATGACAACCCTCTCTATGATTATATGATTGACTATAATTTTTCTAGAGAACAACATAATATTTTTGTAGATATTCTAAGTGCTTTTTCTCTTCAATTAAGACGTCAATCAGAGCAATTAGAAAAAGATGGAATTAAATATTTTGAATCTCATAAAGAAGCCATGTTATCTAAATACTCTCATTTAGATACTACAGGTTTTAATGGACTATCTATAGAAAATGCTCCAACTTTTGAAGCATTTTCATCTCTTATTACTCCATTTTTACCTGAAGATGTAAAACCTTTAATTTTATTAAAGCGTACGAATCGACAAGGTATACATACAGACATTTGTGAGTATTTAATTTCAGAATCACAAAAATAAGGCGCAATATGCGTCTTATTTTTACGTTTGAAAGGACTAACATTCGATGAAAAAAATAACTATTCATAATTTACCTTTATTTGCTTTTACTATTTTTTCTTTATTAATCTTTTTTATTGGTGGATTAAATGAAAAAAACGTATTTGCTGCTGAACATGATATAAAAAAAGACTACTTAATTATGTTTAATAACACAGTTGACGAACAACTTATCATTAAACATGGTGGTGTTATTAAGGAAACCTTTGAAAATTTACCTATTATTAAAGCTGAATTCTCCTATAATCCTGAAAAAGTTTTAAAACATAATAGTAATGTTAGTGAAGTGGAAGTAGATCAAACTATTAAAGCCCTTGGGGATAGTAATACTCAAACTAATCCCTCAATGACACAATCAAAATCCATCAACACTATTCCTTTCACTGGAAAAGGGGTATCTGTTGCTATATTGGATTCGGGAATTGATACAGAACATACAGATTTAAAAATAAAAGACGGTATTTCATTTGTAGAGAATCACCCAAGTTTTGATGATGATAACGGTCACGGGACACATTTAGCAGGAATTGTCGCAGCACAAGATAATGAATTAGGAATGACAGGTATAGCACCTAATGTAGATTTATATGCCGTAAAAGTATTAGATAAATATACAAATGGAAAATACAGTACAGTTGTAAAGGGAATAGACTGGGCCATTGAACATAATGTAAATATTGTTTTAATGAGCTTAGGAGGAAAGAAAGAGTCAGCATTTTTTAAAGAAGCTATGGACAAGGCTTATCAAAAGGGTATCTTATTAATTGCCTCAGCTGGTAATGAGGGGTATAAGGACGGAAATACAATTTCTTATCCTGCAAAATTCCAATCAGTAGTTGCTGTCGGAGCTTTAGATAAAAATGATGCACGCGGTTTTCTTTCAAGTAAAGGTGATGAACTTGAATTAATGGCACCTGGTGTTGATATTTTAAGTACATGGAAAGATGGAAATTACAGATTAGATAGCGGAACATCTATGGCAGCAGCCCACGTCGCGGGCGTTGCTTCATTAATATTTGAAAAGAACCCTTATTTATCAAATAAACAAGTTAGAGAGATTATGAATAAAGCGGCTATTTCTCTTGGTAATGCTTTTGAATATGGTAATGGTAAGATAAATGTAGACTACGCTCTAAATATGGCGGATTAAACATAATGTTAAAAGGTGCACTTAAATATGAGTGCACCTTTTAACATTATTTAACACAAATATTATTATGCTAATCTAAAGTTTCCGTATTTACATTTTTTCTTTTTATCTCATAATTTTAATTTGGGGAAAGGGAGGAAAGAAATGGTTCAAATCAAAGTAACAACTGAAATGCTAGAAGAAGTTGCTAATTGTGCAAATAATACCAGCATCGCATGAGAAACTATACATAATAATTTATGTAATGAAATAGATCATTTGTGTTTTCAATGGATTGGTGCCTCTAACCAACAGTTCATTCAAATGTTCAATGATGCAAGACCAAAAGCTTTTACATCTATCAATTCGATTATAAAAGTGGAAGAGAATTTGAAAAGAATTGCCGAAAAAATTCCGTACCGCAGATGCTTCATATGATGGAAATCTTGAAGAAGGAGCAATGTGTGGTAAGTTAAATAGTGAGAAAAATGATGGATTTTTACGTGACAAGGTTTGGCATGGTCTCAAGGAAACTTATGAGGATCTTAGTAAAGTAAAAAATTCCGATGAGTCTTTATATGATAAATTTAAACATGGTATCGATGCAGCGTATAAAGATGTGAATAAAATAAAAGATACTATTCACGAGAATATGATGGGGGAGAGATAATTCGCGTTACTAGGCCACCAAATCCTGCAGGAGTATATGTTGCAGAGCTAAAGGTTGATGGTATTATAAAACAAGCTAAATCTTCATTTTTCCCTAAGGATTGGAATAGAGTCCAGGTAGTTGATTCTATTAAAGAAGCATATACCAATCTTGTTCAAATCGCTCCAAATAAATACGTAGAGCAAACTTCCTCTGGATTTAAGGTTGAGATGATTATTGAAAATGGAGAAATTACCACTGCTTATCCAAAATATACGAGCGCGATTAATTATTACATTAGTCCACCAAATATCAATGTAAATTAGAAACTTCAGAATTTAGGAGATTCCTTTTGCTTTGGAGAAATAAAATGATGACAGAAGGACGAGATATTGAAGTAAATTAAAAAGACTGCCTGTAATGAAGTGCACTCCAATTGTTAGACACATAATTAACAATTGGAGGTGCATTTTTTATGGCTAAATTTTCTTCAAAAGATAAAATACAAGCAGTAAATGGAACAATTTAAGCAAGAACTAGAAACTTATATTGATTACTACAATCACAAAAGAATTAAAACAAAACTAAAAGGATTGCCCCCTGTGTAATACAGAGTTCAATCCTTATTAGCTGCTTAATATATTTGTCTAACTTTTTGGGTTCAATTCAAATTCGCAAAGCTTTCTTCTATTTATGAGCAATTTGCTCCATATCCGGACTACAAGTATTCGACTGACATGACTTATTTAAAGAACATGCCGCGCATTTTCCTTTTTTACTTCTCTTTACAAAATTAACTAACGTGTATGCTGCATAACCAAAAATGATAGCTCCCATTATAATATTGACCATCATCACAATACATCTCCTTCTAGAATCCGAGTAGGGATCCAACTTGGTATATAATGAGCGTTAATACATAAGCAACTACGAGTGGATACACGACTGAGAAAATCGTCCATTTCGCTGATCCTGTTTCACGTTTAATAACAGCTACCGTCGCTAAACACGGAACATATAATAAAATAAAGAACATAAATGCATAAGCTGACAATGCTGTATAATGTGCTCCCATTACATTTCCAAGCACATCTTCTTTCACCGCATAAATAATGGCCATTGTAGAAACGACAACTTCCTTCGCTAAAAATCCTGTTAAAAGGGAAGCTGCAGCTTGCCACGTTCCAAAACCGAGCGGTGCAAATAGTGGTGCGATAAATCCACCAATCATTGCTAAGAAACTGTCTCCCATATCAACACCAAATCCTGATGGCCCTGCATAATTTAATAGCCAAATGACAACAGAACCACCGAAGATAAATGTACCTGCTTTACGAACAAATCCTTTCCCTTTCTCCCACGTACTTAGCCATAACGTTTTCGCTTGCGGCACGCGGTAAGGCGGTAGTTCAATAACAAAAATAGATTTTTCCGCTTTTAAAATGGTAAGAGACATAATCTTTGTAACTAATAACGCAAGGACAATCCCTGCAACATATAGGGAGAACACAACAGTTGCCTGACTATGAGGGAAGAATACTCCCGCAAATAACGCATATACAGGCAAACGTGCCGAACAAGACATAAATGGTGTTACAAGAACTGTAAGTAAACGTTCTTTTTCTTGTTCAATCGTTCTCGCTGCCATAATCCCTGGAACGTTACAGCCAAAACCGATAATCATTGGAATGAACGCTTTTCCGTTTAAACCGAAGAACTCCATAATTCTATCCATAACAACTGCAATTCGCGCCATATACCCTGAATCTTCTAATAATGAAATGAAAAAGAATAGTGCAAAGATTTGTGGAACGAATACTAATACAGCACCAACACCGGCAATAATACCTTCTGTAACGAGTGCTTGAATAAAATCAGAAGCTCCGACACTTGTAAGTCCAGCTGTCACCCAATCCGTAAGCTGCCCAGCAAAAAACTCATCTAACATATCTGACAGTGGTGTCCCAATCCACGTAAACGTAACCTGAAAAATAAAAAACATAACTGCTAAAAAGATTGGAAGTCCTAAAATTTTATGTGTAATTAATCTATCAATTTTTTCTGAAAAAGGAATTTTTCCTTCTTTCTCATGCTTCATAACATTTGTTTTTAACTTTTCAATATACGCTTCACGAGTTTTATAAATATGCTCTTCCAACGTACAATCAAGTTTTTCTTCTAAGCGAGATCGAATGGCTATAAGTTCCTTATAAATTGGTAATGCTTTCATTTCTTTTTCTACTATTTCGTTATTGCTTAAAAATTGAAGCGCTAACCATCTCGGATGCTCGTAATTCGCTTTCTCTAAAAGAGAAATTACCTCTTCGATTCCTTCATCCATTTGTACACCATATGAAATAACGAATGGTTGTTTCTCGTTTTTGTCATTTTCTTTAAGAGTCGCAAGTAGTTCTTCACAACCTTTTCCGCTTCTTGCAACGACAGGAACGACTGTTACACCTAATAGTTCTGATAATCGTTTTACATCAATTACAATGCCTCTTTGCTTCGCCACATCAATCATATTTAAACCAATTGAAACTGGCTTACCAAATTCAAGTAATTGCAACGTTAAATGCATATTTCGTTCAAATTGCGAAGAATCCACAATATTTAACATATGCTGAAATTCTTCTGTTAGTAGAAAGTTTGTTACAACACCTTCATCACGTGAAACTGGATTCAAATCATACACACCCGGTAAATCAATCAATGTTCCTTGCTTATCTTTTAATTTACCAACCTTCTTTTCTACTGTTACACCGCTCCAGTTTCCTACATATTCATAAGAACCAGTAAGTGCATTAAATAATGATGTTTTCCCTGTATTCGGATTCCCTAGCAAAGCTACCTTATTCACGCTAATTCCACCTTTATCATTTTCGCGTCACAATGACGAATGCTAATTAACTGTCCACGACACTCCAATGTACAAGGACCTTTGAACATCGCTTTTTGCTTCATACGAAGTTCGCTTCCTTCCGAAAGACCAAAAGCAGCCAGTCTTCTCTTTAATAATTGATCTAACGACTGAACGCTTTTTACTAACACTTTCTCACCGATTTTAATATCTACTAAGCTCATAACCTTCCCCCTCAGAAGAGAATGATAATTATTTTCAGACAAATTATAGCACACTCTATTTCTCTTGTACTATACCCTTTTGCTTCATATTTATTAACATTTCGCTACAATTCTATTTCAATCATTGTCATACTGTATTCGTTTGCCATTCTCATCCATTTCGCTTACAATAAACAGTAGCAAATAAAGAATTTCGTTATCACAGGGGGAGCTATGCCGCTGAGAGGGAACACTTCGTTCCGACCCTTCGAACCTGTTAGTTAATTCTAACGCAGGGATTGTGCAAACGTCCGAAATACATACCTCTTTTATTTACGTATTTCGTATCCTCCTATGATATCTATTCTTTTTTGTACAACTTGGATTTAGGGGGAGACAACATGCGTAACACCA
Organism: Bacillus cereus group sp. BfR-BA-01350; assembly: GCF_022663775.1. Classification (NCBI taxonomy): domain Bacteria; kingdom Bacillati; phylum Bacillota; class Bacilli; order Caryophanales; family Bacillaceae; genus Bacillus; species Bacillus cereus group sp. BfR-BA-01350. The sequence continues at coordinate 65,158 of NZ_JAKUGD010000016.1, read as the reverse complement.
ATTTACAAGCGATGATCGAATCTGCTATTCTTGCAGCCTTCGCTATGATCATCGATATTTTACCATTATCACTTAAACTTCCAACAGGCGGTTCCATTTCATTTGCTATGATTCCTATTTTTATTATTGCTTACCGCTGGGGCTTTAAATCAGCTTTCTTAGGTGGTTTAGTTTGGGGACTATTACAAATTGTCGTGGGAGATGCTTACATTTTAACACCTGTTCAAGCATTCATTGAGTACTTCATTGCCTTTGCTTTTATTGGATTTGCTGGCTTATTCTATCGTCCAATTCAAAAAGCACTTTTAACGTCTAATGAAAATAACTTAGAACAATCAAATTTAGGTAGCCGTAAAGACAAACCTTCTTCAAAACAAAACGAAGGTAAGAAAGTTCTTGGTTATATTATCCTTGCTACATTTATCGGTAGCTTTGCTCGCTATTTCTGTCACTTTATTGCTGGTATCATTTTCTGGGGACAATATGCACCGAAAGGTCAATCAGCTGTGCTATATTCATTAATCGTAAATGGTAGTACAATGATTGGTTCTTATATTCTATGTACCGTTTTACTTATATTTTTATTTCTTACTTCACCACGCTTATTCAAGAGCATCAATGCTTATCAAATAAATGCAAACAAAAAGGGCGCTTAATGAGCGCTCTTTTTTTCATATCGTAATATCAATTAAAAATACAATAAATACGCAAAAGAAAATAAATACCATTATACTTAGCCAATTGCTATGCACGGTTCATCGACTCCTTACATAACCTCATTTTCTAAACAAATTATACTGATTAAAAATAAAGATTAGGTAAAGATAATATGAAAATAAATAAAAAAAAGCGTAGATCATATTGTCTACGCTTCTTTCGATAAATAGAAATAAAATAACACACCATCTTCTGTATTTTCTGCCCCATATTCAGCATCATGTAGTTCTAAAATATTCTTTGAAATGGCAAGTCCAAGACCTGTTCCTCCTTGCGAACGCTGGCGAGCTGCATCTACGCGATAAAAACGATCCCAAATTTTATCTAATTGCTCTTCTTCAATATGAGTACCTTTATTTTCAATACATACTTTTATACGATCCTTCTCATCTATTGTAGAAATAATAATATCTTCTTTATTTGGTGTATAACGTATCGCATTCGTAATGAAGTTCACGATGACTTGTTCAATCCGGCCTTGATTTGCGACTACTTCAAATGGGCCTATATGTTTATGAACACGAAGTCCTTTTTTCTCTATTTCTACAGAAAGGTTTTCACATATATCTTCCATTACTGTATCAATATAAAATGAATCCTTTTTCATTTTATATGTGCCTGACTCAAATTTAGCTAACTCCAGCATATCCAAAATTAAAGTATCCATTTTGTCTACTTCCCGTTCCATCGCTTGAAAATAGTACTCTTTTTTATGCTCAGCTACTCCATCTTTTAAAATAGAAATACAGCTTTTCATAATACTCAGTGGTGTTTTTAGTTCATGCGAAACACCAGAAATGAATTCTTTCCGCGTCTTTTCTAACTTTCTTTCCTTTTCAATATCTTGTTCTAGCTGTCCAATATGGGAATGGAGTTTATTGGATAATACATTAATATTTTTCGATAAATCACCAATTTCATCTTTTGAAGTAATCGGTATTTGTTCTGTGAAATCTAAATGCGCTATTTTCTTCGTCGTATCATTTATTTTTAATAACGGCTTTGCGATTTGCTTAGAGTAATAGAACGAAGCTAGAAAAATAAGAACAACTACAAATGCAATGATGTAAATGTAGTAATCTTGCACCATTTGTACAGCTTCATCTACAGGCTGTAAAGAAGCCATTGCATATATATATGTGACGGATCCGTCTTTTTCTTTTATTGGTTTGATTAATAATTTATATTTAATATCATTTTTTTCATAGTCCATTGTTTGTGTTGCATATTGTATGGGCTTGCTCTCTTTCAATAATAAATCCGTTTGAAATTCTTTTATGTTATCTAAAAAGATGCTATTTTTATAAATTGGATTTATAGGACCTGTTACATCCGGAAGCTGAACTTTCGTAACACGCCCTCTTATGTGAATATCTGGTTCTTGGGCAGCTTGCTCCTGAACTGCCGGCTTCTTTTCCTTACCAAATTGTTCCTCAGCTGCTTTCTTTTTCTCCTGATCTAATTTACTCATTTTCTCATTAAATGCTTTTTCTAACTGTTTATTAAATCCATTCAAATTTTGCTTACCTAGCGAAAAAGAGAATGGAATAAAACTTTCTTCTTTTTTCACTCCTGAAAAATAAATTTCTTGGCCTAAAAACGGAGTTGATGACTTATTATCAATCTCTTCTATATTGATGAGATTGTATAAAGGAATTTTGAATATTTGTTGTCCAAAACTCTTCTGTTGCTTACGATCTATCGTTACCTCAAAATAAAAATCATCCGCATGCTTTAAATTCCCGTTCTGATCTAATGTCGTAATCCACGTATTATTTTCTCTTAAAAAGTCTTGCTCCAGTCGCTTAATTTCTTCTGTATTTCCTGCATAGTTTAAATAATTTTTCTCAAAGGAATTTAAATTCACTTTAATATCTTCCACTTTTCGATTCGCATAATATTGTTTAAAAAATATCGTTTGTCCAATAAATATTGTCGCTAAAATTAACATACATAATGCTGTTGTGAGAGTAAATAATTTTAGTACAATCCCTTTTCTCATACATTCCCCTCAAATTTATAACCCGTTCGTACTACAGTTGTAATGTACTTTGCTTTCTCTCCTAATTTATTTCTTAAATTACGAATATGGCTGTTAACCGTTCGGTCGTCACCAGCAAATTCATATCCCCAAATTCTTGATATAAGTTGCTCTCTTGTTAAAACAATCCCTTGATTTCTCATAAAATACGCTAATATTTCAAATTCTGTATGTGTTAAATTAATGTCTGTTCTATCTACCGTAACAGTACGCGATGGAAAGTGGACGTGGATGCCATGAATTGATAATGTATCATCTTCATTCTCTAAAAGTTTCTTTGTTACTTTTCTACTTTCTAACAACCGTTTCGCTCTTGCTAATAAAATTGGCGGACTATACGGCTTCGTCACATAGTCATCTGCTCCAAGTTCAAATCCAAGTAACGTATCGTCTTCATCAACACGTGCCGTTAGCATAATAATAGGAACCTCGGATGTTTTACGGATTCTTCGGCAAACGGACCATCCATCAAGTTCCGGCAACATAATATCTAAAATAACTAAATCAACCTCTTCTTCCTCAAATACAACTAAAGCTTCTTTCCCGTCCCTTGCTTCAAACACTACATATTGCTCACTTAAAAAATAATCTTTTAATATTTCGCGTAATATGTCTTCATCTTCAACAATTAAAATATTTTTTGACATAACTTATGTATCCCCCTCCCACTTTGAGAAACTACAATTTCACTTTGAATAACTAGCAGTTAACTTCGCCTCGATAATATATCTATCCGGTGCATCCCCTATATAATTAAATGGATAGCAAGTCGTCAGTGTTAATATCTGTTCTTCTTTTTTTATAATAACAGTACGATCATCCGCATGGGTAATCCACTTCTTTTGAATTTCATATGTGTACGTTTTATTATCATACTCTAAAACAAGAGTATCTTTTTCTTTTAACTCTCCTAAATCTGTAAAGACCGTATCCCGGTGCCCACTTAGTACAGTATGGCCCCCTCCAGATGGCGTTGTCGTTACATCACTAACGAACATTCCAACTCCTTTTTTCAGCGTTGCATCATCCGCTCCCCAATATACAGAAAACTTCTTCTTTATTTTCGGTATATGTAACATCGCTACCTTTTCTCCTTCTTTATGCTCTGTTTGAGAAGAAGGGACTTGAGAAGTTACGGGAGTTTCATGTGAAAGTTGATTATGTTGTATATTGGTAAGGCTCTTTATTTCTTCCTTCGTTAGTTGCCCGGCAGAGCTTTTTCCTTTATACCATTCCACAGCATAATATGATCCCATAAATAGTCCTATAGCCATCAATATGATACCGATATAATTGAGTAACTTCATTCTTCATCCCTCCATGCCAAAAATGGTAGGAATAACCTACCATTTTTAATATATGAAATTATCCCATTCTTTATAGGGCAATATTGTAATTACGCCTTAACTTTATTGCGACGTTTCAAACCAAATAATGTACCGATTGCTACAAGACATGCACTTAATCCCATCATTACTACATTATTTGATGCAGTGTTTGGTAACTTTTCACCTTGTACAGCTGGCTTTGCTACTTCTTTTTTAGTTGCAGCATTTTTTTGTTGTACTTGTGCAGCTTCCTTTTTCCCTTCCTCACTCTTTTGCTGAGCCTTTATTGCTTCTTCTTTTTTTGCCATATCATTTTTCAGCTGTTCTTGTGCTATTCTCTTTTTCTCTTCTTCATTTTTTTGCTGTTCCTTAATCGCTGCTTCTTTTTTCGCCTTATCTTGTTGCAGTTGCGTTGCTTCTTCCTTCGTTACTGTTCCAGTATCCGCACTTGCTACTGAAGAATATCCCACTGTTAAAAGTGCTATTGCACAGATCGGTAATAGTTTCTTTTTCATTTTATTTCTCTCCTTTTATACGTTTTACATCACTTCGCATCGGATGTATCACTAGAATAAACAAGAGATATAAATATGAGATGCAGATGAAATATATTTCATTTAAAGATTTCATTGTAAAAAAATAAAAAAACATCGCAATATATACGATGTTTTTTCGGGTGTGTGTCTCAATTATTTACATGTTACTTTCGCGTGATTTAGAAGTAGAACGGGCCGGAGCGATAACTAATTGTCTCGGCTCAGTTTTCTTTAAGTGATTTTTGACGTTACACTTACGACGTTGAACAACCCACGCTTTAATAGGGTTTGTCAAAATAACCTTTTGCTCTTCGTTAGGGGTCTCTTCTTCAAACCTACAACTCTCGCTCCACTTACTCCATTTCATTGTAAATTTAGAAGAAGAATGATCGTCTTCTCGATCAAACAAGTGCAAAAAATCCATTTCGCCAGCTAGCATTACGGTGTTGCTAGTTGCTAAAAAAGAAAAGGTCGTCCAACGTTTCTCCATGCCCTCCTACTCCTTTTTCACATATAGAGTGCCTAAAACTTAATTTACCTAAAATATGCTTGCCTTTTACCTTACACCCATAGTTTATCCAAAACACTACTATGCAACTATCGATTTCCCTTACAACTACCTTACATTTTTGTAAGAAACAAAAAAAACCTTCACTATGCCTATGTGAAGGTCTCTTATTTCTTATCTATATGGTCTTTCATATCATCAAGTCCAGCTTCTTGCAGCTGTGACATCATACCATGGGAAATTGCGCCTAATACTAAAGTCATTCCAATTAGTGAAATACGAATCGCTGGTACATCAATTATATAAGCCAACAATCCAAGAACAATTGTTAATAGTAATGCTTTTATAAATGTTACAGTTGTGTACTGTTTCTTCTTCATTATCATCACCCTTTATGGAAGCGTTTTCTTTATATAATTAGTATATCATATCATCAGATGATTTTGTTATTGTCTTTGTAAAAAATTACTATCTTCTTTGACTTTTTCCTTTCTATCCTTTACAGTCGAAATGTTCACAAGTTTTACACTGTAGGAGGACTCCAATGAATATTGAAATAAAAGACACTTTAATTTCTGAAGAACAATTACAAGACAAAGTAAAAGAACTAGCACTTCAAATCGAACGTGATTTTGAAGGAGAAGAAATCGTAGTCATCGCTGTACTAAAAGGATCTTTCGTATTTGCTGCTGATTTAATTCGTCACATTAAAAACGATGTAACAATCGACTTTATTTCTGCATCTAGCTACGGAAATCAAACAGAAACAACTGGAAAAGTGAAACTATTAAAAGATATCGATGTAAACATTACTGGAAAAAACGTAATTGTCGTAGAAGACATTATTGATTCTGGTTTAACACTTCACTTCTTAAAAGATCACTTCTTTATGCATAAACCAAAGGCACTCAAATTCTGTACGTTACTTGATAAACCTGAGCGCCGCAAAGTGGATTTAACAGCTGAATATGTTGGCTTCCAAATTCCAGACGAATTTATCGTTGGCTACGGCATCGACTGCGCAGAAAAATATCGTAACTTACCATTTATTGCTTCAGTTGTAACGGAATAATCGTATAACTTAAAAAGTCGATAGTACATAAAATTTATATCGGCGATTTTTTAAATATATCGACTTACCGACAATAACTGACAATCTTAGCGCCTTATTAATAGGAAAAAGCTGTTCTGCAATACATCGGAACAGCTCCTTTCTTTCCATTACAAAAAAACAGGGAGAGATGAAAATGACAAAAACAAAATTTGAAAAAGTACTCCTCATCGTAAATCCAAAAGCTGGACAAGGCGACTTACATACAAATTTAACGAAAATCGTACCGCCTCTTGCCGCAGCTTTTCCTGACTTACATATTCTTCATACGAAAAAACAAGGTGATGCAACAAAATATTGCCAAGAGTTTGCTAGTAAAGTAGATTTAATTATCGTCTTTGGTGGTGACGGAACAGTATTTGAATGCACAAACGGCTTAGCACCTCTTGAAACTAGACCTACACTTGCAATCATTCCAGGTGGAACTTGCAATGACTTCTCTCGCACACTCGGCGTTCCGCAAAACATTGCAGAAGCAGCAAAACTTATCACTAAGGAACACGTAAAACCAGTTGACGTTGCAAAAGCAAACGGACAACATTTCCTAAACTTCTGGGGCATTGGACTCGTATCTGAAGTATCAAACAATATTGATGCAGAAGAAAAAGCAAAGCTCGGAAAAATAGGCTACTACTTAAGTACAATTCGAACTGTCAAAAATGCTGAAACATTCCCAGTTAAAATCACTTATGACGGACAAGTATATGAAGACGAAGCTGTTCTTGTCATGGTTGGAAACGGTGAATATCTTGGCGGCATCCCGTCCTTTATTCCGAACGTAAAATGTGACGACGGAACACTTGATATTTTCGTAGTCAAATCAACAGGTATTCAAGCATTTAAAGATTATATCGGAAAGAAACTATTTGAAGACTCAAATGAAAATGACATCTTCCACGTAAAAGCGAAATCCATTCATATCGAAACAGAGGAAGAAAAAGAAGTAGATACAGATGGAGAAAGTTCGCTTCATACACCTTGTAACATTGAATTATTACCAGGACACTTTACGATGATTTATAATCCTGCGGTTGTGTAATACAAAAAAACGAGCTAAAGTTTTAACATTTTAGCTCGTCTTTTTTATTACAAAGATATTTTAATATGAATTTTCGTAATCAAACTCCACCCAATTTTTCCAGTGCGTATTAGCATCCTTCTTCACAATAATACTTGGATCTTTCTTCTCTATTGCAGCGGCTACTGATTGGAAGAATTCATTTTCACTTACTTTTTCATCTTCAACATGTTTCCATTCTTCCGTTTCATACGCTACTTCCCAGTCGCCTTCTAAATCAAACTCTTCTAAAATCTCTTCTTTACTCCACCATAATAAATTTCGTGCTTCATTATTAGTAGCAAGCATACGCATGAAATATGTTGGATAAGACTCTATCGTTTGTATTTCTATTCCATGATTCACATAATCTTCTTCTGTAAATTGATATTCAAAATGATGCTCGCGAATTTTCACACTGTCATTATAAATATTTGGCATAAATTCACCTTCATCATCAAACAACTCATACTCTCCATCATTTAATTGTAAAATTCCATCATCACCAATTGAATGGTTTATTCTATCTCCATATACTTGAATATCATTACATACACCTAATGAACCTACACCGACAACTTGAAACACCATTAACCAATCCTTATTCTCTTTAAAGAAAAGAGAGAATTTCACTTGTGAAATATCCATATAATCATTATCAAAAGCAGGAAATTCATACTTACTTTGCTTTTTATCTAATAGTTTCAAAATATCTGTTTGCATCTGTAGCGTCTTCACCTCTATATAAACTTTTCAAATTTACTAGAGTATAACATAACTATACTTACCTCTGACATTATAATAATCCTACTTAAAAATAGCAGAATGGTCTATTTGCATCCTCTAGTTATTTTTAGATACAATTAAGAAAAGAAGCACCTTCATATAAGGGAGAGGGCATACTTTGTTCAACCAACAATTAGTGAATTTACGCATTGATTTTGCATTTAAACAATTGTTTGGTACGAATGGTAGTGAAGATATTCTCATTGCCTTTTTAAACGCGATGTTACAAGAGTCTTTAGAGTCACCTATTGCTTCTCTACAATTAGAAGATCCACATTTACACCGAGAACACGCAAATGATAAATTATCAATTCTAGATATTTCAGCAACATTAGACACAGGGACAAAAGTAAATGTAGAAATACAGCTTAATAATAATCACGATATGATGAAACGCAGTTTATATTATTGGGGATAATTATACACATCTCAGTTACAAAAAGGGATGCCCTACAGTGCACTTCGTAAAACCATCACCATTAATTTATTGAACTTCATCATGTTTTTAGATCACAAAGAATTTCATACTACACATAATCCCAATTAATATAAGACTAACAACGAGTAGCATACCTCTCACTCCTCCCCTTTAAATTTTACCATAAAATAACAAACCCGATTCTCTCATCGAGAATCGGGTTTATATTTACAATCCTAACTTTTCCTTTGCACCGTCAGGAATTTTATCTATCGTTACTTGCACTTTGTCATGTAAAACCTTTCCTCTTGTCAGCACATGCCAATACGAACCTTTTTGTAATTCACCTACTCCATCAATCGTTACTTCTTTTTCTTTTCCATCCTTATCATAAGCTTTCACCGTATATTCACGGCCTTTATTTCCGCCTAATTCTTTTCCATCATTATCAATAATTGCGTAATGATTCTCTATATCAAGAAATGGGTTCATCTGATCTAATAGCTTACTCCCACTTAATAAATATGTCGCTCCTGCGACGATAACAATCATTGCTCCAAAAATAAATCTTTTCATCTATATTCCGCCTTTCATTATGTTTTCTTGAGAACATTTCTAAGTATAGAGCGCATTTCTTAATAAAAACTCGTACAGTTTCTTAACTTTTTCTTAATGTAGAAGAAATGTGGCGTTACATCCAGGTACATGAAATTATATCGACGATTTTTCGAATATATCGAACACAACTCAAAATATATCAACGATTTTTCGAATATATCGACGTTTCGACAAGGAATATCGACTTACCGACAAAAACTGACAGTAGAAACAACAAAAAAGGCTGTCCAAAATGGATTTTGGAACAGCCTCCGCTACTTACTCATTACTGCACTTCTTTTTACATAAAACAAACTACCAATTAAAACGACAATTACGCCAAAATATACGCCATACTCTATCGCAACTGCTACAATTCTTTCAATATGTTGTCCGAATAAAGAACCGAGCACGAAATAAATGAGTGTCCAAACAAATCCTGTCGTATAGGAATACAAAGCATATATCCGAAATGACATGTTATTCATTCCAACTAAATACGGTACGATATGTCTTACAACTGGTATGAAGTAACTTGTAACTAACGCATAATGACCATATTTCTCTACCATTTGTTGAGATTTCAAAAGATATTTTGCCTTTTTCTTTTTCATTAGTTTATGAAGTACTTTTGTACCAAATATTTTCCCTAGTATATAACCTAAAGAAAGTCCGGATACAACTCCTAAATACGTTAATAAAAATGCAGGAATGATACTTAATATCCCTAGTGAAGAGACAAATCCGCCACTCATTACAATCATTTCGTCTGGAATTGGCATACCGATAATACCTAACCATAAACAGAAAAATAACGCCCAATAACCATACTGCTCAATATAAGATAATAATTCATGCAATTCCATTATGCATATACTCTCCTTAGCTCTTTTTTACAACTAAAGACGTACGCTGGCGGAAAATTGAGCCACACTTTTTCTAATGTAATTTGAGGAAAGAAATGCTGTATAAATCCTTTTTTCACAAGTGAATATTGAAATGTTATGAATTCCCCATTCTCATGTATTGCTTCCATTGCATTATTTAAAATGCGTTTTGAAACTTCTTCTGGTAAAGAGGTAAAAGGTAATCCCGATAAGACATAATCCACGCATTCTATATGGAACTCTTCCATATACTTCTTTATATTTTCAGCTGAACCATGCACAACAATGACGTTCTGCTCATCTTTAAACTTTCTCTTTAGCTCTTTGCAAAACACTTCATTTATTTCAATAAGAAGAAATATTGTTTCCTGTTTCTTTCTCTTCATAATTTCTTTCGTAAAGACTCCTGTACCAGGCCCTAACTCTACAATGCATTTTGCTTTATTAAAATCAATTACATCTACCATTTTCTTTGCTAATATTTTTGAACTTGGCGCAACTGCACCAGTATGTTTCGGATGTTTAATAAATTCATGTAAGAATGTTATGAGCTGCATGTAAACTTCTCCCCATTCGTTCAATAGTTTTTAACTTGTTTCTAAGTATAACTATCGTTTCTTAACAAAAATTGAGGAGATTTCTTAAGATTTTATGAAGAATGTATCATTTGCTCTTATATATAAATATCCCTTTTATATTTATTAATTCGGTATAATGGATATAAAAATAAATTTTATGAAAGGTACCATCACATCTGCAGAAATAAATCTGTCAATTACCTTTCATTATTATCCAACATATGTAATTATTTTGTATGAGCAAAGAAATCCCAATAATAAGAAATTTATATTTTGTAGAAACGAATGTAGATTTAAATATATTTCAAAACGATTTAAAAGGAGAAGATCATGAATAATTATATCGACATACAGCACTTATGTGACCTTGTACATAGTACTTTTCATGTACCCGTTCAATTCTTAGCTACTAATAAAAAAATTGTATATGAATCTACTTCTCATACGATTGGTAGTCCTTTTTATACTTCTAAAGAAGAACATCTGAATGAACTTTATCAAGAAAATGCTCCTTGTAATTTTCCAATTTTCAAAGGGAATAAGTACCTTGAGAATTTCATTAGCATTCATATAACTGATCATGAACATATAAAAGGAACAATTATACTCGGGCCTACTACTTATCCAAAAGTATCAGATGAAATGGCTATTAAACTTATGAAGTATTTCAACTGTAATCATAAAATGCAGCAAGGAATAGACTACTATCAATTTCTACCAGAGATTAAAAAAAGTACGCTAATTGATATAAGTATTTGGTTACATTACGTCATTTTCAATGAAAAATTAGATCGCGATATTGTTTGGAAAAAAAATAAATTGCTCGAAGATGTTTCTTATAAAATCGTAAATCCTGATTTATACATTTCAAAACGTCGCCGGCATGACCCGCAAAATTATGACATATCATTGGAACGTAAATTTTTTTCAGCCATTAAAGAAGGCAATAAAGAAAAGGTCATACAATATGCCTATTCCTTCCCACAAGAAGACGCAGCAATTTCATCTAAAGGAGATCAACTGAGAAACCAAAAAAATAACGGTATTATCGCCATTACACTAGCTACTCGATATGCGATAGATGGTAATCTCCCATCACATATTGCTTTTTCACTCGGCACTTTATATATCCAAACCATTGAAAAGCTAGACAACATGTATTCCGTAAATAGATTAATTGAAGATGCATTATGTACTTTTGCAGAACGTGTAAAAGAATATAATAATCAAGCATATTCTAATGCCATTACTACATGCTTAAATCATATTCACAAACATATTTACGATGAAATAACTCTTAATGACCTTGCTAACCTTTTACATATTTCCCCTACTTATTTATCAAAATTATTTAAAAAAGAAGTGGGAATTCCTTTAAGTGAATATATCCAGAGGGAACGAGTAGAAGAAGCAAAAAAATTATTAACATTAACGACTTATCCACTATCAGATATTTGTGCCTGGCTCAACTTTAATGATCAAAGCTATTTCACGAGAGTTTTCAAAAAAATCACTAACATGACTCCTAGACACTATCGTGAAAATCATACTGTTATATAAAAACGCTTTCTTAATAGAGGGTGAGATAGTTGCCATACTTGCTCACCTTCCTCGATTTGATTTCCTCTCCTTCATCCAAAATAAAGTTTTAATCCTCTTCAAAAAAGTACAAGAATGACAAATAAATTACTATAAATAAGTGAATGAATTTGATAATTTTTTAGTACTAAGCAAATTCAGCTCCAAATCAGACATAATAAAACTAACACAAGGTACTTCGGAATGATCAGCAGTAGTTACTTCCATAGTGATTAACCTTCCTATATAGAAAATATATTGTTAGGAGAATAGAAAGCATGAGTAGTACAAATATATCAAAATCAGTTCAATTGACTATTATGTCTAAACAATCTGCTCACATGAAAGAATCGCGAAAAGTATCACCATACGATGATAGAGAAAGAATTGAAGACACTTTATTACGCTCATTCATTTCAGAAAAAGAAATATTAATCACTTATTATAAAGATAGTTATTTCCCTACAAGTTATATGACTGTAATTGAATTAAACCCTTTGAAACGTTCTTTAATATGTATAGATACCTTTGGCCGTAAACATACTTTTAGTTTTATAGACATAATCGATGCGCGTTAATTATTGCTACACAAAAAAGCCACTCACCTCATAAAAATTAGGTAAATGGCTTTTTCCTTCCTCACAGCTTCACTTATTATTTCGCACTCACAATCTTATAATAAGAGCGAACTGTTAAGAAGTAATATCCGATATAAATAGCGCCGTATACTCCAATACTAATTAGGAGTGGGATCATGATTTCATACGGTAATATGTTCCCTAAACCTTTTAGTGCAAACAAGCTGTGCAAGATTCCGATTACTAACGGGATCGCAAAGATAAAGCTTACTTGTTTTGCGATAGCTTTCTTCATCTCTTGCTTCGTTACACCGACTTTATGAAGAACGACGTAACGATCACGGTCAGCACTTGCTTCTGTAAGCTGCTTGAAGTAAATGATTGAACCTGTCGCTAATAGGAATACTAATCCTAAAAATAGTCCGATGAACATCATTAAACCTGTCGTTTCAAGTCCCGTTTGGAATCCTGTATAGAAATCATGAAATGGTTTTAAAATTTCTGATTCACCAGCTGGCATAACGCTTGCCAATTTCGCTGTTAACTCTTTACTATTTCGCTCACCTTTTACATCAATATTTTTTACAATGCGCGTTTCGTTTACTTGTTTCGCCTGCTCATATGTTTGATCTGGAACGATTACAAATAGTTCATTTAAGTTTGTAACACTTCTACTATTTACACCTTTAATCTTTAACTCTTTCGATTCATTTCCAACAGGGAATACAGCTGTATTTCCTGTGTAAAGAGGACCAAAATCAAGTGTTTCAATATATAGGCTATCATATACAAAAGCTTCATTCGCATTTAAATTTACAGGTTCTATATCTAAATGTTTCGCGATTGTATTAAAATTTGATTGAGAAATAAGCTGGTACTGCTTCGTCACATTATAGTGTGTGTTCAGAACTTGATCCGCTCTTTCACCTTTAAATGTTCCTTTCACAGGAATCATTTCAAATTCTGATTCATATGTCACTGGATGATTATTCTTTTCTCCAGCAAGTATTTCATTTACTTTTTTATCTAATGCTTCGTCTTTTTTCTCATATGAATAACTATACGGCGCAGCAACTTTTGATTGCGTAAATGTATTGTAATACATCGTAACTGACGTACCAACCGCCGTTAATGTTACTGCACTTAAAATCGCAATTGTCGCAAGTGATTTCGCATTTCCTTTAATACGATATAGTAACTGCGATGTCGTTACCATATTCATACCGTTATAAAACGCTGATTTATTATTTCTCGCACGTTTCAATATAAATACTGTGAAGAACATGAACAATAAATAAGTTCCTGCTACTGTCGCTAATAAAATGTATAATGCAACGACCATAAAGTCTGCATACATAACTGCTTTCATGTACATTAACGCTAAGAAATAACCTGAACCGATTAAGAAAACTGAAATTAATGCCATAATAACAGAGCCCTTCGGCATTGCTTCTCCTTCACGTTCTGCACGGAAAAGTTCAATTAGCTTGAATCGATAAATTAGACGATATCCTTGAAGTGATGTATATAAAATAATCACAAAGAAAATAATTGCTGTATCAATAATGGCAGCCATCGGTACTTCAAAATGAACATTTAAATTTAATCCCATCATATTTACTAATAACTCAAGGAATAATTTTGAAAGGACACTACCAATCGCAATCCCGATTACTAATGACATTAATCCCATTAACATATTTTCATAAAAGAGCATTTTACCAATCTGTCTTTTACGAATACCTAATAAAGAATATAACCCAACTTCTTTTTTACGTTTTCTTGTAAAGAAACCGTTCGAATATATAATAAACACCGCTACGAAAATAATAAGCATCACACTGGAAACTTGGAATGCCCCACTAATTTTTTTAGAAGCTTCCGCTGCTTTTTCCATTTGTGAATTATATTGCAGTGCTTTAAATGTAAAGTAAATAACGATACTAAAAATCATAGATGCAAAATATACAAAGTAGTCTTTAAAGTTCCGCTGTATGTTGCGGAGGGCAATGCTAGATAAGGTCATCAGCCATACCTCCGGAAATAGAAGACATTACATCAACGACTTGTTGGAAGAACTGTTTACGCGTTAACTCGCCGCGGTGCAATTCTTTATATAACTCACCATCTTTAATGAAAATAACTCGCTTACAGTAACTTGCTGCAAATGCATCGTGCGTTACCATTAAGATTGTTGAGTTATCATACTCATTTAGCGACTTCATACTTTCAAGTAAATCTGTCGCTGATTTAGAATCAAGTGCTCCCGTTGGCTCGTCCCCGAAAATCATACTTGGATTTGTAACGATTGCACGTGATGCCGCACATCTTTGCTTCTGTCCACCAGATACTTGATATGGGAACTGACTTAAAATATGATCAATACCGAACTTTTTCGAGATTTCAAGAACGCGGCGATCAATTTCATTTGCCTTTACTTTCGATAACGCAAGAGGTAACGCAATGTTCTCTTTTACCGTTAACGTATCTAATAAGTTATAATCTTGGAAAATGAAACCTAAATGATCGCGGCGGAATAACGCTAACTTATCATCATTCATTTTTACGATATCTTTTCCATCAATTAAAATCTCACCGTTCGTCGCATTATCAATTGTAGAAAGAACGTTTAGTAAAGTCGTCTTACCCGAACCAGAAGGTCCCATAATTCCAACGAACTCACCTTCTTTTACTTGTAAGTTAATACCTTTTAACGCTGCAAATTTATTACCACCCGTGTCATACACTTTTTCAATATTTTTTGCTTCTAATACTGTTTTCATCTCGACATCCCTCATTTCATCTATTCTCTATTTTCACTATATACATTCTCTACTTTTTCCACTATCGATGTTTCTTACACAAACATGACAGTTATGTAAGGCCGGTAAGCAAAGAAATCAAAATTTAACCTAATGAATCAAAGTACTTTGTTACTATAACATTGGGATATCATGCCATCCATTCATTCTCCTTACAGGAACATTACAATTTTGTAAGGTTAAAAATATACCCTACAAAGTTGTGCATGAAATGTCGGATGGAGCTATTTTTTTCCTGCTATTCTATTTAACAAGGAGGT
Source organism: Bacillus cereus group sp. BfR-BA-01350 (assembly GCF_022663775.1). Lineage (NCBI taxonomy): Bacteria > Bacillati > Bacillota > Bacilli > Caryophanales > Bacillaceae > Bacillus > Bacillus cereus group sp. BfR-BA-01350. The sequence continues at coordinate 49,356 of NZ_JAKUGD010000016.1, read as the reverse complement.
TATGGTTATGGATTCACTTAAAAACATGAATGAAGCAATGCAGTATATTGAAGAAAACCTTACACATGAAATTGATTTTAAGGAAGTCGCAAAAATAGCTTACTGCTCCGAGTATCATTTCAAAAGAATGTTTTCTTTCCTAGCTGGCATATCACTATCAGAATATATTCGCTGTAGACGTCTTACTCTCGCTGCTTTTGAACTAAAAAATAGCGATGCAAAAGTTATTGATGTCGCTATAAAATATGGCTACAATTCACCCGATTCATTCTCTCGTGCCTTTCAAAACTTGCACGGCATAACACCTTCAGAGGCCCGAAATAGTAGCCATTCTTTAAAAGCCTATTCACCCATGACCTTCCAATTATCCATCCAAGGAGGAAATGAAATGAATTATCGAATTGAAGAAAAAGAGCCATTTCGAATTATAGGTATTACAAAACGCGTACCGATTGTATTTAGCGGTGTAAATGAAGAAATTGCTTCTATGTGGAAAAGTTTAAATCCAGAGGCTATTCAAACATTAAAGTCCCTTTCAAACATGGAACCTACTGGAATCATTAGTGCTTCTACTAACTTTTCTGAAGGAAGAATGGAGGAAAAAGGAGAACTGGATCACTATATTGGCGTAGCCACAACAAAGGATTGTCCAGAGCAGTTTAAACAGCTTGAAGTTGCAACTTCAACGTGGGCTGTATTTGAAGCTGTCGGTCCATTTCCTGAAACATTACAAAATGTATGGGGACGCATTTATTCCGAATGGTTTCCTTCCTCAAACTATGAACTAGCGGAAGGACCAGAAATATTATGGAATGAACAGAAAGATATATCTTCTCCAAACTTTAAAAGTGAAATTTGGATACCGGTTTTGAAGAAATGATACAAAATAAAGCAGCTCTTCCTTAAAAGGAAAAGCTGCTTTATTTACATTTTCAACTCTTCTTTATAAATGCTATATGACTTTATTGTTGATACGATAATGCATATTAATATCATTCCAATCCCCATAAAAATATTAAACGGATCTGGAAGCAAAGCCCCGGCATATATACAAAGTGAACCTATTACAAATACCCTCGAAGCAAATCGGTGTGTTTTTCTCCAAACTATAGGATTTTCTAATGTCCAGTCCATTCGAATACCTACTAACCCGTTCGGCTTCGTTTGTTGCATGTAATTACCTAATACAAGAAACAATGTTCCAAGTCCAAAATTAAATGCAATGGAGCCCGATGCAATATAATTAGATACTGCTAATAGTGCAAATATGTTACATCCAAATCCGATAAAGAGAATAGCATAATTAATCGCTGAAAGAACTTTGGATTGCTGTATAGACTTATCTTTTATGAATCCAAAAACTAGCCATATTATATAGAGCACTACCATACTACCTATCGAGAATGAACTTGCTTCTATTTTAGAAAAATATCCATCTACTACTCCTGCTGCATTATAATGGCGTGGAATTTGTTCTGGTAAATACGGCCATACAATATACCACCCAATTGCAACTCCAATTATTAAACTCCATGGTAATACGTGTCTTCTCATCCTCTCTCCCCCATATTTTTTATTAAGTCCCTATCTCTTTCTTATAAGTAACATAGGAATACACCATCGTACCAACAACCAATACAGCAACAACACTTAACAAACTAATCACTTTCCACATTCCCGGTAGAAACGCCGAAATCATAATTACAATACCACCAATCATCATAATCTTTGATCCTAACCGATGTGTTTTTCTCCACACTTCCTCATTACTTAACGTCCACGGCGTTTTAATACCTATGAAGAAATTTGGTTTACATTGTTGCATATAATTGCCGAGTACAACAAAAAGGATACCGACCATTACGTTCACAAAAATTCCAATTGGAACGTTATACCCTAAAGCATTTGCTAGTGTCATCATATTAATAGTAAATAAGAAAAATAAAATTGCTCCATTAATCCTTCCAAGTGCTTTAGGAAATTTTTTATAGTTCTCATACTTTGGATCTATCTTAGGCAATACAGTTACTAATACATATATAAAAATCATAATTGCTACATCAAAAATCAACATTCCCATTTTTGACATATGTCCATTTACTTCACCATCAATGTTCCAATGACTCGGAACCTCTCCCGGTAAATACGGCCATGCAGCGCACCATGCAATAATCGTTAAAGCAATTAATAATAACGGAAATACATGCTTTCTCATTTCCCCTCTTCCCCCTTATTCGTAAATGTAAACACCCAAGTCAACAAATCTTGAAAGACCGTTGTGTTTAAAGAGTACAAAACGAATTGCCCTTTCTTTTCATCTTGAATAAGTTCAGCATTTTTAAGTGCGTTTAAGTGATGTGAAATACTTGGTTTTGTCATATTGAAATGTTCAGCGATCTCACCAGCGGTTAGATCACCTTCTTTTAATAAGTCCAAAATTTTTCTCCTTGTTGGATCTGCTAATGCTTTGAATGCTTGATTCAATGTCTTTCTTCCTTTCACTAATTAGACATTTAGATATTTATCTAAATGTTAAAACAATTACTATCATTTGTCAATTATATCCAGCACCCTTTTTACTTTTTACGCTTTTGCCCTATACTGTTTATTAGCTTATCTTTCAACATAATGAAAAGACTTGAAACACATGATACACTATATCTACAATTGTTTTTTAGGAGGAATATACATATGTATAAAATTTTAATCGTTGAAGACGATCCAAATATTTCATCATTACTACAATCTCACATTCAAAAATATGGCTATGAAGCTGTTGTTGCAGAGAATTTCGATGATATTATGGAATCGTTTAACGCTGTGAAACCACATCTTGTTTTACTTGATGTAAACTTACCGAAATTCGATGGGTTCTACTGGTGCCGCCAAATTCGTCATGAATCTACTTGCCCTATTATTTTCATTTCAGCTCGTGCTGGTGAGATGGAGCAAATTATGGCGATTGAAAGCGGTGCGGATGATTATATTACAAAACCGTTCCACTATGACGTTGTAATGGCAAAAATTAAAGGTCAATTACGCCGTATTTACGGTGATTATGCGCCAAATATTTCTGAACGTATCGTTGAAGTAGAAGGCTTAAAACTATTCCCAGAACGTCCAGAAATTCATTTTGGATCTGAACAAGTTCTTTTAACGAAGAAAGAGGCTATTTTAGCAGAAATGTTATTATCTAAATTCCCTCGTACAGCGAGCCGTGAAGATTTATTAGCTGCTCTTTGGGATGACGAGAGCTTCGTTGAAGAAAACACATTAAACGTAAACATTACGCGTCTTCGTAAAAAGTTCAATGAGCTTGGTATTGAAAATGCTATTGAAACAGTGCGCGGACTTGGGTATCGTTTTAACGCAACTTGGAGTGAATAAGCATGAAGCTATTTTTACGTGATCATTTTGCATTTTTTCTACTGTACATATTAAACTTCGGTATCATCTTCGTTCTCTATGATGCAGTAGATGGATTCCAAAATAATAAATTTTACTTCGTCGTTTTAAGTTTATACTTATTTATTTGTTTCCTCGCTTATCGTTACGTTCGCAATCGTAGAATGTACCATAGATTAAGTGAACAACCAGAAAAAATGGAAGATGCGTTTATTGAAAGAGCAACTGCTCCGATGCCTCACGGTGTAAATGAACTCGTGCGCACGCAGTATCGTCTCTTCCAAAAAGAACTACAATCGTATGAAGTAAAACAACAAGAACATCAATTATTCATTAACCACTGGGTGCATCAAATGAAAACGCCCGTTTCTGTTATGCAACTTATGGTGCTTGAAATGGAAGATGAACATTTAATTCCGAAATTCAAAAAAGAATTAGAACGTCTAAACCAAGGGCTTGATATGGCTTTATACATGGCAAGGTTAAATAACTTCCATGAAGACTTCCATGTTGAGACGATTTCATTAAAAGATACGGTAACGAAAAATATTAATGGATTAAAAGAACTATTTATCCGAAACGGAGTCTTCCCTGTTTTAGAAGTTCATTCTGATTTAAAAGTTGCTTCTGATGCGAAATGGCTAAAATTTATCATCTATCAGTTAATGACAAATGCCGTTCGTTACTCTGGTGAGCGCGGAAAGAAAGTATTCTTATCCGCTTATCGAAACGGAAAAGATATTATTTTAGAAGTTCGTGATGAAGGTGTTGGTATTCCGCAAGAAGATATTCGACGAGTATTCGAACCGTTTTACACTGGGAAAAATGGTCGTACATTCGGAGAATCAACTGGTATGGGACTTTATATCGTAAGTAAAATTTGTGATTATTTAGGTCACTCTGTCAAACTAGATTCTGAAGTTGGTAAAGGAACGACGATTAAAATCATCTTCCATAACGCTGCAAATAATCAATCAGAACAAACGGAGAAGGTGACCGAAGCATGATCGTGACATATGCAAGCAAAATGTATGAGAACTCACTCTCATACATTTTTTGCAATAAAACTACTTCTATATCTTCTAACCGGAGGTATAATTTATGACCTTTTGGCAGTTTGCCTTTAAAAATGTAACACGTAATTCTAGAGCTTATTTTGCTTACTTTGTAAGTAGTTCTTTTTCGATTGCCGTTTTCTTTTCATTTGCTGTTTACTTATTCCATCCGAAATTACAAAAATTTGGCATGGTCTCTGAAATTTCAGGATTAATGATATTTTCAGAAGTAGTAATTGTATTTTTCTCTTTCTTCTTTTTACTATATTCCATTGGCACTTTTTTAAAAGTTAGAAAAAAACAATTCGGCGTTTTGACCGTTTTAGGAATATCTAGAAAACAATTACATCGTCTTGTTTTTATGGAGAATATGTTAATCGGTATTTTATCTATCTTTTTCGGTATGCAGTTTGGACTTGTCTTCTCGCAATTTTTCTTATTAGTGACAGCAAAAATTACGCACGTACCGGGCATATATTTATACTTACCTATTAACGCATTTATTTTAACGACAATCGTCTTCCTTAGTCTTTTTATCGTTGTATCTACATTGACACCGATGCTCATTCGTACAAAAAAAGCGGTACACCTTTTAAAAACAAATAGTAAAAAACGAAAAGAAAGAAAACCGTCCATACTTATTTCTTTATTTGGTGCGATTTGTTTATTTGGTGGCTATGCGTTAGCTGGAAATCCTAAATATTTCGTATCAGTAAGCCCACAAATTGGTGTTATATATATGGTTTCAAGTATTTTCGTCATTCCAGCGCTTGTTACAATCGGTACATATTTCTTCTTTTCACAAATTAGTTTCTTACTTATTTATATTTTAAAGAAAAGAAGAAAGTTTTATATGAAACAGATTAATATGCTTTGGATTTCTGATTTAGCAAACCGTATTCGAACGAATATTAATATGCTTTTTATTGTAGCAATGCTATCTACTATCGCTTTCACAATGATTACGTTCCTATATGGGTTCGGAAAATTTATTAAGCTAGACGTTAATCGAACTTCACCTTTCCCAATTTCTTATTTTTCTTATGATGCGAATCCTTTTGTTACAGAGCATTTAAATTGGCTTGAGCAACAATTACAAAAAGAGCATTTTCCTTATGAGAAAATAACAGCTGATATATATGAAACACCGCTAGAAGAAGATAAAGGTATAGCTATTTATAATGACGTATACACAATTAAGCAAAGTGACTATAACAAACTTGCGGATTCTTTACGAATGAAACAACTATTTATGAATGATAACGAGGCATATGTTTTAACGGGGACGTCTTATATCACTATATTTAATGAATTTGAGCAAAGCTACAAAAGAGATTACATTACACTCTCTAGTACAAATACGAAATTAAAAGTAAAAGGCTATGAACAGATCCATGCAATTCCATCTAATTTTTCATATCAAACGATAGTTTTGCCTGATATTATCGTGAACAACTTACCTAACACGGTAAAGCATATATCGGCATATAATTACAAAATCCAGAACTGGGAACAGACATATGAAATTGCTAATACTTTTATAGAAAAAGTGCAAAAAAATCGAAATAAATCTCAGTATGAAGAACCTCTTATTCGCTCCTTTGAATCAGCAGGATCATTATACAGAATAACATCTGGTAGTGCTGCATACTTCCTAATTGGAACATTTTTAGGAGTTATTTTCTTCATTGGAGCCGGTAGCGTTCTTTACTTTAGAATGTATACCGATTTGACGAACGAACAAGAGAAATATATAACGATTTCTAAAATCGGTATAACAGGTGCAGAGATGAAACGATCTGCAACCATTCAACTTAGTATTTTATTTTTCGTTCCGTACATTATGGCATCCATTCATACAATGTTCGCAACGAAAATGCTACAAGATGTAATTGGCTTATCTTTGTTCAAAGAAGTTTCAGCCGTTCTTATTATTTTTGGATTCGTTGAAATCGTATTTTTCTTATTCATTCGTTCACTTTATATGCAAAAGCTATCACAATATACTAATACACATTAAAAAGGTTATTACATGAAAAAGGTGTGATCTCTTCCCTCCTTTTTCATGCCCATTATATTAGGAGGTTTAGGTGAATGACATTTTGGCAGTTTGCATTTAAAAACGTCACACGGAACGCCAGAGCTTATTTCGCCTATTTTGTAAGCAGCGCGTTTTCTATTGCAATTTTTTTCTCGTTTGCAGTTTACTTATTTCATCCTAAATTGCATATGACAGATGTAAATGTTGCTCTGAACATATTAATGACAATTTCAGAAATTGTCATCGTATTCTTTTCGTTTTTCTTTTTACTATATTCAATCGGTACTTTCTTAAAAGTACGAAAAAAGCAATTTGGGATTTTAACAGTACTTGGCATATCCCAAAAACAATTAAAGAGACTCGTATTTCTAGAAAACATGCTAATTGGTGTTCTTTCCATCTTTTTTGGCATTCAACTTGGACTTGTTTTCTCGCAGTTCTTTTTATTAGTTACCGCCAAGATTACACATGTTCCTGGTTTATATTTATATTGGCCAACAGCTGCCATTATTTTAACTATGATCATTTTTCTAGGACTCTTCATTCTCGTCTCATCGTTTACGCCGATGCTCATTCGGACGAGAAAGGCTGTACGTCTTTTAAAAGAAGGAACAAAACAAAAAGAAAGAAAAGCATCTGTGCTCATCTCTCTATTTGGTGCGATATGTTTAATATCTGGATACGTACTAGCAGCCAATCCGCTATATTTCATGTCGCTCGGCGACGTAGTTGGGCTTTTGTACGCCGCCACCAGTATATTTCTCATTCCGTCACTTGTTACAGCTGGAACATACTTTTTCTTTTCACAAATTAGTTTTTTACTCATTCGTATATTAAAAACGCGAAGAACATTTTATATGAAGCGAATTAATATGCTTTGGATTTCTGATTTAGCAGCGCGCATTCGGACAAACATTAACATGCTCTTTATTGTAGCGATGCTATCAACACTTGCTTTTACTATGATTACATTCTTATATGGATTTGGTAAATTTATGAAGTTCGATACAGTAAGAGAAAATCCTTTTCCTTTTACATATTTATCACATACTGAAAATACGTTGGCGGATGAACATTTAAACTGGTTAGAACAAAAATTTAATGAAGAGCACTTTACTTATACAAAATTTAAAACGGATATATATGAAGTATCTTCAGCTGAAAATAATACGCAGCTCTATTATGCCATTAAACAAAGTGACTATAATGTACTTGCTAAGGCTTTAAATTGGGAGACACTCACGGTAAATAAGAATGAATCTTATATTCTTATGAAAGACTTAGATGATCAAGTTATTGGAACACTTCACAATAAAGACAAGAAAAATACTCTTACACTTACGCAAAACAATTTACAACTACAAGTGAAAGAATATAAAAGTTATAATCCATTCCCAAATCGCTTAATATACCAATTACTCATACTATCTGATGAAAATGTAGAAGCATTATCCACTGTTTCAAAACAGATGAGTGTATATAGCTTTAAAGTTAAGAACTGGGAAAAAGCTAATAACATCGGCGCGGTATTCATAGACAAAATTAATACCGACGGGAACAACATTCAAGCAGAGCACCCTCCTTTCCATGCAAGTGAAGCGAGCGATTCTCTATACACAACAAAACAAAATGTCGCTTCGTTCTTCTTAATTGGTACTTTCTTAGGTGTTATTTTCTTTATTGGTGCTGGCAGTGTTCTTTACTTCAGGATGCATACAGATTTAACAAATGAACAAGAAAAGTATGTAACGATTACAAAAATTGGTTTAACAGAAGCCGAAATGAAACGATCTGCTACAATTCAACTTGCGATTCTATTCTTTGTCCCGTACATTATGGCATCAATTCATACGATGTTTGCGACAAAGATGCTGCAAGAAGTTTTACATCTCTCGTTCTTCGCTGAGATTACAGTCGTACTGATGATTTTTGGAACAGTTGAAGTTTTATTTTTCCTTTTAATTCGTTCCTTCTATATGCAAAAATTATCACACCATATTAAGTTTTAAAGGATAGAAAGGTGATTATTATGGAAGAAGTATTACACATTAAAAATGTCTCAAAAGTGTATGAAGGAAAGGTCCCTCATACTGCTTTAAAAAATATAAATTTACATGTAGATAAAGGTGAATTCGTTGCGATTATGGGACCATCTGGTAGCGGTAAATCTACATTTTTAAACGTTATTTCTACCATTGATTCTCCGACTGCTGGTGATGTCGTGATTAATGGAAAAAAACCACACACATTTCGTAGAGAGAAGTTAGCTATTTTCCGCCGCCAAGAGCTAGGATTTGTTTTCCAAAACTTTAACCTACTAGATACACTAACAATCGGTGAAAATATCGTACTACCTTTAACATTAGATAATGTTCCTTTAAAAGAAATGGATGAAAAGCTTGATAACATTTCAAAGAAACTTGGAATTGATCATATTTTAGACAAGCGTATCTTTGAAGTGTCAGGAGGACAAGCACAGCGTACCGCAGTAGCACGTGCTGTTATTCATCATCCGTCACTTTTACTTGCCGATGAACCGACAGGAAATTTAGATTCAAAAGCGGCAATTGACGTGATGGAACTATTTACGAAATTGAACAAAGAAGAAGATGCAACAATTTTAATGGTTACACACGATCCATTCGCAGCAAGTTATTGTAACCGCGTCATTTTCATTAAAGATGGCGAACTTTACAATGAACTACACCGCGGATTGTACCGTGAGAAATTTTATCAAGAAATATTAGATGTTTTAGCATTACTAGGAGGAAGACGTGGATGACATTTTGGCAATTCGCATTTAAAAATGTCTCGCGTAATTCGAAAGCATATTTCGCTTATTTTGTGAGTAGCGCGTTTTCTATCATGGTTTTCTTTTCGTTTACTGTATACGCGTATCATCCGCGCTTACAAATTATGAATAAATTACAGGAACAAGATCCATTGATGAACTTAGCCGGCATGGCACAGTTTGTTATCGTTTTGTTCTCGTTCTTCTTTCTCTTATATTCTATTGGGACATTTTTAAATGTACGGAAGCAACAATTTGGCGTTTTAACTGTTCTCGGTATATCTCAAAAACAATTAAAACGTCTTTTGTTTACTGAAAATATGATCATTGGAATGCTTGCTATCTTTGCTGGTATTCAAGGCGGTCTTGTTTTTTCTAACTTTTTCTTACTCGTTACTTCTAAATTAACAAACGCAAAAGGCCTCTATTTATATTGGCCAACAGAAGCTATTATCGTAACAACAATAACTTTTATTATTTTATTTCTTATCGTATCTACGTTTACACCGATGTTCATTCGTACTCGGAAAACAACTCGATTAATTAAAAATAATAAAAAAGAAAAAAACGAAAAAAGACCGTCTATACTCATCTCATTATTTGCTTTAATTTGTTTAGCACTATGCTATTATATAGCTGGTTATCCGCAAGGCTATATAACAGAAAAAAATGCACAAAATGGATCTGTATTCTTAATTATGCTATCTATTTTACCGCTCGTAGTGGTGGGAACATATTTATTCTTTTCACAAACGTTTCTTCTCTTTATCTTTATTTTGAAAAAGCGGAGAAAGTTTTATATGAAGCAAATAAATATGTTATGGATCTCAGATTTAGCTAACCGTACTCGTAGTAATATTAATGTACTCTTTATCGTTTCTATGCTATCTGCACTTGCATTTACGATTATTATCGGATTATTTGCTACTAATAATAATACGAAAGCAATGATATTAGAACGCCGTCCTTTCCCCTTCACATATACGTCTACAGGGGAAAATTCACTTGAACAAAAACATATTGCTACAATTGAAACGGAGCTTACAAATGCTAATTTTCAATACAACAAACATAAGTCTACATTGTTAAAAGATACCGCTTTAAAAGAAGACATTGCTCTTATGAAAATGAGTGATTATAACACGCTTGCGAAACAATTAAGAAGACCAGAAATACATCTTGATTCTACACAAGTTTATATTATTTCTCGTTACTCACCAGAGCTCTTAAATCTTGTATCAAATCCATTTGCAAAACAAAATACAATTACAATCGGATCTAATAAAAAAGAATTTCATATTAAAGGATTTATTAATAAATCAATTGAACCAGCCTTCGTATTCCCTTATTTAATAATTGTACAAGATGATGTATTCAATAATATGATTCCTCATATTGAAACAACCATAGTGTATAATTACTTCGTTGAAAACTGGGAAAATACGATTGCTCCTACGAAAAATATATTAAAACATATTAGAAATGATACAGATAACTTCTATGAGGCACACAAAGATGCGGAAGCTGATTTTCACCCCCCATTTAATATTTACACAGCGGCCGATGACCTAAAATACAGCAAAGGAAATTCAATTGCTACTTTCTTTATTTGGGCATTTCTCGGTTTTATTTTCTTTATCGGTGCAGCTAGTGTTTTATACTTCCGTATGTATAACGACTTAACAAATGAAAAACAAAAATACATTACCATTACAAAGCTTGGTTTAACAGAATCAGAAATGTTTCGCTCCGCAACGATTCAATTAGGAATTTTATTTTTCGTTCCTTACATCGTTGCTGGTATTCACACATTATTTGCGGTTAAATTTTTACAAAGCATGTTCGCTTTTTCTTTACTAAAAGAGTTATTAATTGTACTCACCTTTTTCGGGATTATCGAGATCATTTTCTTCTTCTTAATCCGTTCTCTGTACATTAATAAGTTATCACAGCATATCAAAATATGAATAAAATGGCCTTGTGCGTATTGCACAAGGCCATTTTCAATAGTTTTTAATTAGCAGCAATATCCGCCGTAGCCGCCGCCATAACCGCCGTAACCACCATAACCACAACCGCCGCCTCCACCGAAGCAGCTAGCACCGATGATAATTAATAAAATAAACAATACGATTAGAAGCGCAAAACCGCCTCCGCACCCATGTCTGCGGTTACAATCATCATGTCTGTGTTCACACTTTTCGCTCATTACTCTATTCCTCCTTTAGTATCATTCATAACAAGTTCACCTTGCTCTAAATGAGGGGATTCCATTTATAGTATGTTTTCAGGGCGAATAGGAAGCTTGGCTTACTTAAAAACGGGCTTGTTTTAGGAATTGAGCTTGATCAAAAAAAAGATACCAGTTAAGGTATCTCCTAAAGAAACATATTCAATAAAAGCGCAAAACCAAATGCGATAAATGATAACAATGTCTCCAGTACCGTCCACGTTTTAAACGTTTCCTTCACCGTCAAACCTAAATACTCTTTTACAAGCCAGAATCCTGCATCATTTACGTGAGAAAACATTAATGAACCTGCTCCAGTTGCTATAACGAGCAATTCTAAATTCACACCAGACATGTGCTGAATAACTGGTGAAACAATTCCTGCTGCTGTCGTTAATGCTACTGTCGCTGAACCTGTTGCAATTCGAATTAATCCAGCTACCATGAAAGCTAATACGATTGGTGATAACGATATATGTTCTGCCATTTGCGCGATCGCCGTTCCAACACCGCTTTCAATTAATATTTGTTTAAATCCACCGCCTGCACCGATAATTAAAATAATGGAACCGACCGGTAATAAACTTTCGTCTGTTAATTTTTTAATCATCTTTTTATTAATTCCTTGTCTTATTCCAAGTAAATAAAATGCTGCGAAACATGAAATAAGTAAAGCAATTACTGGACTTCCGATAAATACAAAAAATTCAGTCATCTTTTTCGGTAATGAAATATATGGTGCAACGACCGATAAAATCATCAATACAACTGGTAATAAAATAATAAAGAATGAAACTTTACGACTCGGTAAATCAGTTGAGACAGTCGTAACTCGAATAAGCTCTGGTTCATTTTCAGGTATAACCCTTTTATGTACCCACTTTGCAAATATCGGTCCTGCGATAATAGCTGTTGGTAACGCGATAAGTAATGAATATAAAAGTACTTTTCCTAAGTTCGCGTTATAAATACCGATTGCTGTCATCGCCCCTGGATGTGGTGGCACGAGCCCGTGAACAATAGATAACCCAGCAATGACAGGTAAAGCAATTAATAATATGTTTTGTTTCGTTGTTTTTCGAATTGAAATAACAAGTGGTAATAAAATGACAATCCCTACTTCAAAAAAGACGGGAATTCCTATAACAAACCCTGCAAATAACATAGCCCAAGGTAATTTTTTTACGCCGAAAAATCGAATAAAGAAATCTGCCACTTGCATGCCGGCCCCTGAATCGGACATCATTTTTCCTAAAATTGTACCGAGAGCTAAAATACCAACTAAATGCCCTAGTACACTACCAACACCAGTTTCATAGGCAGTTACTATCTTCGTTAAGTTCAGTCCAGACATAATAGCTAAAAATAAACTCGCAACTGTTAAACTAATAAATGCATGCCATTTCCACCATGATACCCCTAAAATAACAATCGCAATTGCAAGTAACGTGACGATTAATAAGTATATATCCATTTTTCATTCCCCTTACTTTATAAAAAAAGAGGGCGAATACCCTCTTTTTATACGTCATAATTCACTACATAATGCTGCATTTCTGTATTGTAGTAGCCCTCGCTATATTCAATTACTTCGCCAACTTCATCGTAAGAATAGCGCATACGTTTTAATAGCGCTCTCCCCTCTTTTTCACCTAACGCTTCGGCAACGAAACTAGGCGCAAGGCCAACAGCAAATTCATCTCTGAAGTTTTCTAAATGAATGCCCCGGTCCTCGACTAAATCGTAAAGCGATTGCAAATCAAAATCCGATAAATCTGTACTTGCCATGTGTGCTGAGAAATAGTGCGTATAATGAATGTACGGTGCATCATTTAACGTATATAAACGTTCAATACGAAAACTCTCTTTACCGAATAATCGAAATGGCACTGTTCCTTCTTCATTCTGAACGATTTCTGCTGTTAGCAATTTCTTTTGTACTTTATATCCTTCTTCCACTAACACTTCAGTAAATTTCTTACCCTTTGACAGTTTTGTCGCAGAAGTGTTACGGATAACTTTCGTTCCTTTACCGCTTTTCTTTTCCAAATATCCTTCTTGAGCGAGTTCTTTAATCGCATTTCGTACTGTAATTTTGCTCACTTTGAACTCTTCTTCTAACTGTGGTTCGGAAGGAATATTTGTATGAATTGCATATACACCATGCAATATTCGATCACGAATAATGTTTTTTATTTGTAAATATAATGGTCCTTTTTTCCTCGTTACGTTCACCGTTACACCCACTACCTTTCTACATCACCTACTGATGCCGTCATTGCCCGAAGTATATCCTTCTCTGATGACATTGGCGTATCACCGACGATTGTATGTGCAAGCATTCCAGCTGCTGACGCAAATGAAACAGCTTTCTCTGGTGCAAACTCTTCTATCTCGCCATGAATAATCCCGCTCGTATAAGCATCTCCAGCACCTATTCTATCATATACAGAAAACGTAAGTGTTTTTGCAAAAGTGAACGTACCATCTTTACATATAAATCCGCGAAGCGAGTGTGTATTATCGCTATTAATAGAGCGATGTGTACCAGCAATTGTAGCGATATGATACGTTTCAGCAACTTGTGGAATAAGGTCCACAAGTTGCTCCTCTCGCTCTGTCTCTTCTGTTTTCATCCCAAGAACGAACATCGCATCTTTTTCGTTCATCATAACGATATCAGCAAGAGCCAGCATTTCTTCATAATGCGGTTTCGCCTGTTCATATCCGTCTTCTCCCCAAAGAGATGGACGATAGTTACAATCAAAAACGACAGTGCCTCCGTTTTCTTTAACAGCTTTCGCTAAAGATTTCATATGATGGCGCACCGTGTCATTCATCGCAAGTGTAATCCCACAAAAATGAACAATATCAATTTCCTTCGCGATTTCTTCAAATTGATACATTTCTTCACATGCCGTATTAAAGCTACTTTCTAATCGATTCGAATATGTAACGCGGCTTGCACGTGCGCCAAATCCATTTTCTAAAAAGTACATGCCGACATATTTACCGCCTCTTGAAACAAGCGAGGTTTGCACGCCTAATTTTTGAATGTAAGATAATGCAGCATCTCCAACCGAATTTTCCGGTAAAGTTGAAATAAGAAGCCCTTCATGCCCGAGATGAGAAAGTGCTGCAGCAACGTTCACACCTGTACCAGAAAATGAGTATTTTAATGTATTAGCTTGCGATAACAATTCATATCCTGGTACTTGCAGGCGCATCATTACTTCGCCGAATGCTGCAATTTTCTTACGCATATTGATCAACTAACTTCTTCACGACTGCTAATAATTCACGCACATCTTCTACTTTCGTGTTACCAGTTTCTTTATCAATAATAGAAGAGTACACGTGCGGGATCACTTGCTCCACGTTAGCTTCAAGCGCAATACGTAAAATTGTTTCAAAGTTTTCTTTATCGATTCCGCCCGTTGGTTCTAATGCGAATCCTTCTTCTGCACAAGCTTTCGCAACTGCACGATATTCTTCTTCATGGGCTAGCCCTTTCATTGGGAAGTATTTCAATGAATTTCCGCCCATATCACGTACAAGTGCGATCGCTGTTTTAATTGGAACGATTGCTTTTTCTTCTCCAGCTGCACTAATTGGACCAGTAGAAATATTTACGTACCCTACTTTTCCTGTTGGCGATACTAAACTATTAATCCAGCTATCTTTTCCGCCAAGATTTGCACGTGTCGCTCCAACTGAAGGGAACACTTGGTTAATATGGCTACCAGAATAATGTTTCGCAATTTCAGCTACAACTGCTGCTTGGCGATTATCTCCTGCTCCTAGTCCGATCGATACAGCGTCATCAATTTCTTTTCCGTATGCTTTCATCGCTGTAACTGCTTCTTCTACTGTTGGATAATCTTTTGATAATACGCCTACTACTACATAACCTTCTGCTGCTTCAAAAATATCTTTTGCATTTTCGATATTGTTCGCTAATACATTTAATGCTACGCGGCCTTTATAAAAACGCTTTTGAATGTTTGTCATTTTAGTTTCCCCCTACAATTTCTCTCAATTTTTCTTCGATCACATGTATGTCATCACCTTGAAGTGGACGTGGATCAATATCAAAGAATCCTTGTCTTACTCCGTAATCACGTGTATAAATCGCGATTTCCCCGTCGCGTAATGCCGCCACAACGTCTTTTGCCGATTTATTTAACTCTTTTTCGTTAATATGAATACGTGCTCTAAAGATTGCTCTTCCCGCTTCATCTTGAACGATCGTTACATTTACACCGTTTAATTCTTTTAGCGGCATAAGTACTTGTAACAACTCTTTTTCTTGCTCGCTCTTATCTTCTTTTACTCCGTACTCATCAAGCGCTTGAAGTAAACCAAATGTTGTTTCTTTCCCAACTTTCATACTTCTTCCGATGCAATGTAATTGCACTTTCAGCCACTCAATATATTTTCGTTTCCCGCCAACAATACCAGAAGTAGGTCCTTCAATTGCTTTTGAACCGCTATAAATGGCAAGGTCTGAATACTTCACATATTTTTGAATATCTTCTTCAGCTGCCGCATCGACGATAAGTGGTACATTATTTCGCTGCGCAACTTCCCATGCTTCTTCAACAGAAATCATATTTTTTTGCACGGCATGATGTGATTTTACATAAAGAATGGCTGCTGTATTTTCACCAATTGCATCTTCAATATGCTCTGCTTTCCCTTCATTTGCGTAGCCAACTTCTACAAGTTTTCCTCCGCCTAAGTAAATCATCGTTTCAACAGGAGCACCATACTGAACGTTATGACCTTTTAACATAATTACTTCGTTTTTCGCGATGACCTCTTGATGAAGTCTTTCACTTTTACGACGATTTCCTTCTGTCACAATTGCTGCGATAGAAAGCGCAATTCCGCTCGATGCTGAATTCACAACAACCGCTGCCTCTGCATCTAGAATTCTCGCAATATGGTCTCCTGCTTTATCTACTAAATCAGCAATTTCCACATAATTTTGTCCCCCATGTTTCATTGCATCCATAACTGTATCTGTCGGAGCGGATACACCTAAAATACTCATTCTACCGCTCGCATTAATCACTCTTTTTAATCCGTACTTAGCATTCAATGAATGACCCATTGATTACAACCCCTTTCGTATCAATCCTTCTTTCAGCAACGCGCTGATCCCCTTCTGAATCAATTAACGTAATCTTCTCATCTTTCACCGTAAATAAAGTTAAATTTGCAATATCTCCTTCTTGAATGCGGCCAAGTTCAGGTTTCTTAAGCCATTCTGCCGCATGTTTCGTAACCGCATCAATCACTTCTTCTAGCGGATAACCTAAGTAAAGGAATTTCGAAAGAACGTGAGCCATACTATACACGGGACCGTGCACACGATTCTTCCGGTAAATATCTGTACTAATTGTATTAAAGGCAATATCGTGACGCTTTGCTGCCTCTGCTACTTTAAAAGAAAAACTAGCATTACCATGCCCAACATCTAAATGAACACCGCGATTCACTGCATCTAGTAACACAGGTAACGGTTTGCCTTCTTCATCAAATAAATTATTTTCTTTCCCGTTTAAGTAATGTGTAATAACATCATCTTTTTCTAAAAGAGGTACAACTTCCTCAATGCGAGGAGGAGCTGAACCGATATGTACCATAATCGGTAATGATGTTTCACGGGATAAAGAGCGCGCTACATGCAGCGGTTCAATTCCACTATCACAAACGACGCTTTTACTCATTCTCGCCTTTAACCCAACGATTACATCTTTATACTTTTCTACTGCTTCTATTACTTTCTCTTTATCGATCCATTCCATATTGGATAATTCATCAATTCGTTTCAAACCGATGCGAGAAATATTTAAAAAGGCAAATAAATTCGTTTTCGCCTGCTCTCTACTTTTTACTAAATCTGCAATACGATCAGCTCCGCAGCTACCCGCATCAACAATTGTCGTTACCCCTTGCTTAACGCCAATTTCATCCACCTCATCGCCATACGGATCAAACTCTGGAAAAGCATGAACATGTAAATCAATCCAACCACTCGATACGTAAGTACCTGAGTAATCAAGAATCTTTCCACCCTCGCCAGCACCAGCTTTCGTCACCTGTGCGATTTTATTATTTTCAATTACAATGTCAATCTCTTCCCCGTTCACACGTTTCACATTACGTAGTACGAATCGTTCTGTCATTGTACTTCCACCCTTTTCTATAAGAAGCCATAAGAATACGCTTACATTAAAATTTCATTTTTTATATCTCTTTCACACGTTTAGCGTAACACAAAAAAAGGCAGAAGTAAATATAACGTTATAATGTTTAAGAGTAAAATACTCCCCAAAAGGCTGATAGTACAGGAAATTATATCAACGATTTTTCGAATATATCTATCGTAACTCACAATATATCAACGATTCTACAAGAAATATCGATCCCTTTCTTATATACGAAAAGGTCGCTCCAAAGCGGAACAACCTCTTTTTCTATTCCTGAACCGTCACAATAACCCCATCCATATTGTTTCCCGAAATTTCATACTGCTTATTCACCGGAACATTCACTTTCATGTTTCCGGAAACTTTATAATAAGAAACCGTATATTCCTTACCTTCCACATCGGTTGTGATTTCTTTTTGCTCTTTTAAGAAATCTAAGTATTCCTCTAATGTAATTTTCTTTTTTTGCATAATTGCACTATGAGGTAGGCCGACATAACGGATGTGCCACGGCTCATATTGAATGCCTGTAATGTTACTTTTATTTTTCGGATAGCGTAAAACAAAGCCGTGCTTCCATACGTTCTCTTCAATCCATTTTCCTTCAGGCGCTTTTTCCATTTTCTTTTGCGTTGAACCAACGTCCAGTGATAACCCTAAATTATGTTCACTATATCCTGCTGGGAGTGCATAATCAGATCCCATTTTTTCATATAGCTGTCTTTGCTCTTGGAAATCTCGATAGCCGCTATTCATTAAGAAATGTTGTACGCCATCTTTTCCAGCTGCATCGACAACGTTCAAAAACTTTTTTACAACATTTTTTGATAAACGAAGGTTTCTATCAAATATTACGTAGCCTCTCACTAATTCACTATTATGATTTACATTTATAATATCAGACCTAATACTATCTTTTTTAACTGGATAATCCCTGTTAACTAATAATAAATCGCCCTTATAAACTTGTTCCTTCGTAATCTCTTTCTCCTCGGTATTTGCTGCCTTTACTAGCTCATCTTTCTCGACAATTTTAACGTCGATTTCCTTTTGAAATAACGGTGATATATAAACGCCTACACATACTGTGCACGCTATAAAAAAAGAAATAAATACCCACTTTTTCATTTCTAGTTCCTCCTTAACGTAACTTACGTATAGAATAGAAAAAACTATTAAAATAAAAAGTGGGGTAAAGTTTAAATTTTTATTAAATTGTTACGTTTTCGTCTTTTGGCAATCGCACTTCAAACATTGTTCTAACTACATTACTTTCAGCAGAAATCGTACCGTTATGCTGCTCGATAATATTTTTTGCAATAAATAGCCCAAGGCCCGTCCCGCCACGGTTCTCTGACCTCGCTTTATCACCTGTATAAAACATATCAAAAAGATACGGTAGGTCTTCTTCTGGAATGCTATCTCCGTAATTCATAACTTGTACGACAACTTCTCCATTATCGATATACCCATTCAGATCAACAAATTGCCCATCATATCCGTATCGAACAGCATTTGTTAACAAGTTTTCAAATACTCTAGCTAACAATTTTCCATCACCGTTAATCGGCAAATGAGGATCAACATTCAATCTAGCTTCTAAATGGTGTTTTTCTAGTAACGGATACAATTCCTCATCTAGCTGTATAAGCAGCTCACTTATATCAATCGGCTTTTTATTTAGTTGTAACATGCCATAATTCATACGTGTAATTTCAAATAATTCATCAATTAAGCTTTCAAGCCTTTGTGATTTCGTATATGCAATTGTGGAGAAATGTTTAATTTGTTCTTTTGTTAAATTCTCATCTTTAAGAATTAAATCTAAATAACCTAAAACAGATGTTAACGGCGTTCTTAAATCGTGAGCTAAGTTAACAATAAGCTGGTCTTTACTACTTTCCGCAAAGTCTCCTCTTTCCACCGCTTCTTTTAACTTTTCACTCGCAACATTTATTTCACGTGCGATGTCTCCAAATTCATCATTTGATGAAACTTGAACTCTATTCGTAAAGTTACCGTTCGCAAGATGATGAATCCCGTTAGAAATCTCACTAAAATACTTTAAATACGGTTTTGTCAAAAAGAAGAAAAAGATAATAGACAACGGGATAAAGAAAATTAAAAAGAAGTTAATATCTCCAAATTCCCTTACGATTGACCTAAATTGTGCTAAAGGCTCTTCATAGCGAACCATCGTTTTATAATACAACTGCAATCCTTTATAAATTATATAAGTTACAGTTGCAGCGAGCACCATACTTAACGCAAATAAGGCAATCATTTTAAATCGAAAGCTTTTCATCATGTTATCCATTGAAAGTATACCCTACTCCCCACACTGTTTTTATTAGCTTATCTTTTCTTTTATCTTCCCCAAGTTTTTTCCGCAACGTACGAATATGTACCATAACTGTATTTCCGCCTTCATAATAATCATCTGCCCATACTTGCTGAAAAATATTTTCCACATTGTATACTTTCTTCGGGTGACTCGCTAATAAATATAAAATATCAAACTCTTTCGGTGTTAATTCAACTTGTTCTCCGTACACATTTACTGTTCTTCGCTCAGGATCAATCACGACCCCGCCTATCGCTAAAGCAGATTTATTCTCCGCTACTTTCGGCTGATTTAACGTAAGAAACCTACGTAATTGTGCATTTACACGTGCAACTAATTCAATCGGTGTAAAAGGTTTCGTCATATAATCATCTGCACCTAATACAAGACCTGTCACCTTATCAAAATCAGACGTTTTCGCACTTAAGAAAATGATTGGCATATGGTGCTTCGCGCGAATTTGACGCGTCACTTCATACCCATCCATTTTCGGCATCATAATATCTAAAACCACTAAGTCGATTGGCTGCGTTTCAATAATATGAACTGCCTCTTCCCCGTCCGCTGCCTTTACGACGTGGTACCCTTCTTTTTCTAAATGTATCTCAATTAAATCAGCAATTTCTGCCTCATCATCCGCTATTAAAATGGAAATGCGCTTCATTTTACTCCCCCTTTATACGCTCGATTGTAAACTAGTCTATGCAATTTGTACAATGCGAAAAGGTTACTCGCGGGAGTAACCTTAGTAAATGAAATTATATCGACGATTTTCCAAATATATCGAACACAACTTGAATTATATCGACGATTTTTTTAATATATCGACGTTTCGACAAGGAATATCGACTTACCGACAATTAACGACGAAATTCGCCCACTATTTTAAAGACTCAACCTACCGCTCAAAAACAATCCGCTGCTTCGTGATTTCCGCCAGCCTTCCGCGATCTACCTCATACTCAGTATCAACGCTTTGCGGCACCATCACTTTCCCTCCCTCAAGCATCACTTCCGGCGAAATAATATCCTTCTCCCAATGTCTACTAGAAGCGGATATATCGCCTGGAATCGTAAAGTTCGGCAATGAGGCGAGGGCAACATTTTGTGCTCGTGAAATCCCCATCTCTACCATACCGCCGCACCAAACTGGTATGTTATGCTCCATACAATAATTATGGATTTGGATTGATTCTGTTAATCCGCCTACTCGCCCTGGTTTAATGTTAACGATTTGGCAACTGCCAAGTGTAATCGCAACACGCGCATCTTCTAAACTATGGATACTTTCGTCCAAACAAATTGGCGTTTCTATTTTCTTTTGCAACTGTGCATGATCAAGAAAATCGTAATCCGCTAGCGGTTGCTCAATCATCATCAATTGGAATTCATCTAGTCGTTTTAGACTCTCTGTATCCGCTAATGTATACGCTGAATTTGCATCAGCCATTAACGGGATATGCGGAAACTCTTTACGAATTTCTTTCAATAACTCATAATCATGCTCTGGCTTTATTTTCACTTTAAAACGCTCGTATCCTTCTTCCGCGTACTTCTCGATTTGTTTTAGCATAACTGGAATCGTATTAAGCCCAATTACAACACCAACTTCAATTTCAGCCTTCATTCCGCCAAGCACTGTCGCTAGCGATTTGTTTTGACGCTTCGCATATAAATTCCAAACAGCCCCTTCAATTCCTGCCTTTGCCATTCGGTTTCTTTTTATATGCTGGAACAAACTCGGCACTTCATTCGGATGAGAAATTTCAGCCTTTAATAAATCTGGTAATAAAAAGTCTTGCAGTACATGTAGCGCCGTCTTCACTGTTTCTTCCGTATACCAAGGTTCAGAAAATGCAACGACTTCGCCAAATCCAATGTACCCGTCCTCATCTTCTAATTCAATGACGATACTTTCACGCTTTTCATACGTTCCGTAGCTTGCAGCAAACGGGATGACGAGTGGCATTTCCGTTATATGAAGTGTCGCTTTTTTTATCTCCACTTACATCTCCTCCACTAATTGTCTTAACTCTCGTCTTAACAATTTTTTCGAAGCATTTCGTGGTAATTCCTCTAAGAAACAAGCTTTTTTCGGCACTTTATATTTCGCTAATTTCTCTTCGCAAAAGTGAAGAATTTCTTCTTCTGTTACCTCTCCACTTTTTACAACAAAAGCAGCGGGTACTTGTCCCCATTTATCATCAGTCATACCGACAACACCAGCTTCCGCTACCGCCGGATGAGAAAGCAACACTTCTTCAATTTGAGCCGGATATATATTCTCTCCGCCAGAAATAATTAAATCACTGCGGCGATCTAATACGTATAAAAATCCTTCTTCATCTAAATAACCGAGGTCACCAGTATGAAGCCATCCGTTTTGAATTGTTTCGCGCGTCGCATCTTCACGGTTAAAGTAACCCCCTGTTACGTTCGGTCCTTTTACTACGATCTCGCCTTCTGTAAACGCCGGCACTACTACGCCATCTTTTTCAATACGCAGTTGGCACTGGAATAGTGGTTTTCCAGCTGACCCTACTTTCGTTAACATATAATCTGCGGATAACGTACAAATTTGCGAAGACGTTTCTGTCATACCGTACGTTTGATATACAGGAATCCCTTTATCAACACACGTTTCTAATAACGGTTTCGGCGCTGGTCCTCCGCCAAGTAACATGCATCTTAAAGAAGGTGGATATGTCTCTGCCCCAAGTCTCTCTAATAAATCAGTTAACATTTTAGAAACGACAGAGATAATTGTTACCCCTCTCGTTTGAAGTGCTTTATGAATAAAATCAGCATCATATTTCGGAACGAGTAAAATGCGCATGCCGTACATAATATTTTTCATTAAAAGAGATAGCCCGCCAACGTGGAACATCGGCATACAAGCTAACCAACAATCATCATCACGAAGCCCTAAATTAAGCGAAGAACCAACCGCGCTTGCCCAATGATTGCCGTACGTTAAAATAACGCCTTTCGGTTTGCCTGTCGTCCCAGACGTATAAATAATCGTCATCGCTTCTTCTAAAGAGAACTCTTCTTGTATAGAGGCCTCCGCCTTCGGTCCATTCATCACCTCTACGAATGAATATACAGGAACATCTTTAGCATCAAAATCTTGATCCGTCACTAAACAAATAACTTCAGCATCATCCATTTGCCAAAGTAGCTCTTCTCTTGAAAGACGCGTATTTAAAAGCACAGCTACTGCACCTACGTAAGATAGGGCGTGAATAACTGTAATCATCTCCATACCATTTTTCATCAGAACAGCCACCTTTTGCCCCCGCTTCACTCCTATATGTGTGAGGTGTTCACAAACAGATACTACTTTTTCATGTAGCAGCATAAAAGTAACTTTCTCTTCCTCTATTTCAATTGCAGTGCGATCTGGTGTTAAAAATGCACGTTGCATTAACCAATTTGGCATCGTCTCCATCACTCATTCTCCTTTCATGAAAGAAAGAGACTTGATATGACATCAAGTCTCTTAGTTGTTTTGTTTCCATCTCACACTCTGGACGAACCGCTTTCGCTTTTGGTTTCATCCAGCTACAGCGGCTAGAACAGTCGGTCGTTTCACGCCTTCCTACGAGGCTAAACAGTCGGCTCCGCTTTTGGTTTGATCACGGGAAACGAGGGAATTGACCGAAGTCCGGACGGCGTTTTTCTTTGAACGCGTCGCGACCTTCTTTTGCTTCGTCAGTTGTGTAGTACAATAACGTTGCATCTCCAGCTAGTTGTTGAATACCAGCTAGACCGTCTGTGTCTGCGTTGAATGCAGCTTTTAGGAAACGAAGTGCCATTGGGCTGTTTGCTAAAATTTCTTGTGCCCATTGTACTGTTTCTGCTTCAAGTTCTTCTAATGGTACTACTGTGTTTACTAAGCCCATATCAAGCGCTTCTTGAGCACTGTATTGACGGCATAGGTACCAAATTTCGCGAGCTTTCTTGTGGCCTACCATACGAGCTAAGTAACCAGCTCCGTATCCACCGTCAAAGCTTCCTACTTTAGGACCTGTTTGTCCGAATACAGCGTTGTCTGCAGCGATTGTTAAGTCACATACGATATGAAGTACGTGTCCTCCACCAATTGCATAACCTGCTACCATTGCGATAACTGGTTTAGGAATTGCGCGAATTAGACGTTGTAAGTCTAATACGTTTAGACGTGGGATTTGGTCGTCACCTACATATCCACCATGACCGCGAACTTTTTGGTCGCCGCCAGAACAGAATGCACGTCCACCTTCACCTGTTAAAATGATAACGCCAACATTTGCATCATCACGAGCATGTGCAAAAGCGTCGATTAACTCCATTACCGTTTTAGGACGGAATGCGTTATGTACTTCAGGGCGGTTAATCGAAATCTTTGCGATACCATTGTATGTTGAATAAATAATATCTTCGTAATTGCCTTCTTTTACCCATTCAATAGCCATTACAACTACCTCCTTGTATATTTCTGATCTCCTCTATAAGTGTAACTTCATTCTTAATTGAAAAAAGCATCACTGCATAGTTTTTAGAAATCCCTTTACTATTGTATCAAACTTTTCCGGTTGTTCCACATGAATTGCATGGCCAGCACCATCAATTTTGACAAATTTCGCGTCAGAGACGCATTTTTCGATATTTTTTAATATGCGAAAGAACTTTTCATCATGCTCACCGTTCATTAAAAGAACAGGCATTTTTAAGTTTTGCAGCTCATTCCACCATGAAGGCTGAGCCCCTGTTCCCATGCCGCGCAAGCTATTTGCAAGTCCTTTTGAATTGTTAGCAAGTCGTTCTTTTCGCACTGCTTCTTGTACGTTTTGTGCTAAACTTTTTTGCGTTTCAAACAGCGGAATATTTTCCCACATCGATACAAAACTTTCGATGCCTTCTCGCTCGATTTTATCGGCAAGTCGCTCGTCTTTTTCACGACGTTCTTCCCGCTCATCTTCACTTTCAAGACCAGCTGTACAATTTTCTAATAAAAGAGAACGTACATATTCTGGATATAGACATGCCATCGTAATCGCCAGTCTACCGCCCATTGAATAGCCGAGTATGTGCGCTTTTTCAATATGAAGGAAATCTAGTAGTTCTTTCATTTGCAATGCTGCATTTCGAATATCATAATGCGTCACATCTTCAGGGCTTTCTGTTTTTCCGTGCCCAACAATGTCTACTAAAATAACTTGAAATTGCTCGCTCCAAGAAGGAACGAATGAACGCCACGTTTCCATGCTTCCCGTAAAACCATGAAGAAGTAGAAGTGGTTCTCCGCTTCCGACTACTTCATATTCATACGATACACCTTGCAGCGTTACGTTCATTTTGATTCACCTTGCAACGATGTAGTAATTACGTCCTGTGTTTTTGCCCATAACGTACGGTGCAATGTTAAGTTTTCATCACGGTTCGTACAAATTTCCACAACGTGTAAACCTTCTGTCGTTGCTCCCTTTTGTACTTCTTCACGGAATTGCTCCCAACCATTTACACGGCTAAATGAACCGCCATACATTGTAACAACATGCTCATAATCAAGCCCAATTGGAGTTCCGAATAATGATTCGAAGTGCTCCTTTTTCTCATATTGCGGTAAGAATGAGAAAATACCACCACCGTCATTATTTACAACGACAATTGTTATATTTAATTCATGTAATTTTGCGGCTAGTAGTCCATTTAAATCGTGATAGAATGATAAATCACCGATTACTAATACGAGCGGATCGCAAATCATGCTCGCTCCTAAAGCTGTCGAAATGATCCCATCAATCCCATTTACACCGCGATTTGCCATTACTTGAATGTCTTTATCCGATGTGAAGAAGAAAGAATCTGTATCACGAATTGGCATACTATTACTTGCAAATAACGTTGCCCCTTCTGGTAATACGCGGACAATATCTGTAATGACTCTTCCTTCAAATGCCGTATCATATGTTTCCATTTCACGAAGTGCTTCCTTCGTTTTTTCGTTTATATGTTGCCACATTTGGGACCAATCATTCTTTTTCATAACTGGCATTTTTTCTATTAGTGCACTGCAAAATGCAATATCACTCGCTTGGACAACTTCTGTTGCAACGAGAGCTGGATCTCTCCATTGTCCAGATTCGTCAACTACGATATGAACAGCTTTCGTTTGTTTTTTGATGAACTGCGTTAATGCTTTTGAAACAGGCATACCACCGAAGCGAATTAAAACGTCCGGCTTCCACGTTTCTTTTAACAATTCATTGCGTAAAAATGTATCGTAACAGTCGATTACCATCGTTTTATCATGGTGTCCGCTACGAATGTTAGAAAGTGGATCCGCTAATATTGGATATCCCGTTTTTTCAGCTAGTTGCGTTGCAAACGTTGCGATTTCTGAATGACTATCATCTCCACAAATAATAAGCCCCTTTTCCATATGTGAAAGGCGCCCTACAAGAGAATCTACATATTCACTCGGCATCACCGCGTTCCCTCGCTGAACTACTCCTGTATATTCTCCGCGTCCTTTATCCCATAAACTTTCTAATGAGAAGTCCGGGATAAGCGGTTCGCGAACCGGAAAATTAAGATGAACAGGTCCTTGCGGCGCTAAACAAGCACTTGCTATCATGCGCTGCGTTGTCATGCGAGCATAGTGGTACATCGCTTCACTCGCTTCTGGAAGTGCCATCTCTGTAAATTGCTTCACAAACGTACCGTATAAATTAAATTGATTCATCGCTTGTGGTGCACCGACATCTCTTAATTCATGCGGTCTATCTGCCGTTAAGACGATAAGCGGTACTCGTGAATGGAAAGCTTCACATACAGCTGGATAGTAGTTCGCTGCTGCCGTTCCTGACGTACATAATAATGCAACTGGACGTTTTTTCGCTTTTGCGATACCGAGCGCAAAAAATCCTGCAGATCTTTCATCTACATGTAAATATGTGTTCATTCCTTCGTGTTGTTCCATTAGTAGAGCAATCGGCGTTGACCGTGAGCCTGGACTAATGACAACATCACATACATTTAGACGCGTCAGTTCATCCACGAACGCGCCTAAATAATATGATAATGCTTCTATATGATTGTTCATTTCATTAATTCCTCCAAAGCACCAAGCATCGGTCTAAACTTCAAACTTGTTTCTTCATATTCAAGTTGCGGTACTGAATCAATTACAATCCCGCAACCGGCAAATAAGGATGCTTTCTCGCCATTTAATAATCCGCAGCGAAGTGCAACCGCAAATTCACCATTTCCTTCATCATCTATCCAGCCAATCGGTGCACCATATAATCCTCTGTCTAACAATTCAACATCACGAATTAGTTTCATCGCTTCTAAACGAGGTGTTCCGCCAAGAGCTGGTGTTGGATGTAATTCTTCTACCATCGTTAAAAGACTCGCGTCGCCTTTTGCCTCTACAGGCGTATATAAATGAATTAAGTTTTTCGTTGTTAATAGACCTGGACTTTCCGGAATATTAACGTATTTGCAGTGCTCATTTAATACCGACCTGATCATATTCACAACATAACCGTGTTCAGCTAAATTCTTTTCATCATGAAGAAGCGCATTACTATTTCGCTTACTTTCTTCTATAGATTGACCATGACCAGTTGAACCAGCAAGACACATCGAAGTAAACTTCTCATCTTCTTTGCGAATTAATCTCTCTGGCGTCGCCCCTAAGAAGCATGCTCCTTTATAATCAAAAGAAAATACGTAACAATCTGGTTGCCCAATGCGAAGTGCTTCTAAAACAAGAGCAGAATCAATATGATGATCCATCTCTACTTTTAGCTCCCTCGCTAATACAACCTTCTGCACGTTCCCCTGCTTCATCTCATCTTGCACTTTCTCAATGGCCTTCATCCAGCCTTTCGGATCCACTTCTACTTTAGAAGTAACTGTTAATTTTGATCCTTCTAGTGCACATTTACTCTCCTCAAAAATTTTCTCTTCTAAAGAAACAATTTCGTTATAAAGAGTTTCTGCACAATCTGTTGCTGAAACGAATGTATTCATTGTTAACCATGCTTTTTCATTTTTTACCGTTAATAAAAATGCTGGTAGTGAAAATGTCGTATCATCAAATTCTTTCCATAAATCTGTTTTCTCTTTTTCTTGGTCAAATGAAAATCCACCAAATAAAAGAGGACCTGTTCCAAACTCGTATTTTTCCCTTTGTACAAATGCTTTCTCTTTTACTTTATCCCACTCGTCACGAGCAGTTTGAAAGCGTTTGTGAGAAGCAGTTGCTATAGTGAAAACAGAGCCAATTCCAGCAAATATTACATGCTGCGCTGGGTCTGCAAAATAACATCTATTTTCGAATGCAATCCTTTTTCCTGCTGCATAAAACAGAAGCGGATCCATCCAGTCTATTTGTTTTACGAAGCTCACCAATATTTTTTCATCAGTTGCACGCTTAATGGCCGCACTTAGAACTTCTTGCAAGCCTATTTGTTTCGTTTGAATCACAATTGTCTCCCCCCTATGGGCGAAAAATAGTCATAATTACGCTTGATTTTAAGATACACCTCAAACGAAAGGCCTGTCAACGTTTAGCATTTCTGAGAAATTCACCTTCTCTTCCTAGAAAATAAACGTTGACACTAAATGATGCTTTTTCTACACTTAGTTGTGTACAATATGTGACCAAAGGAGGATTCAACATGGAAATGAACGTCGAAACGAATTCCTCTCCTACGGCGCCAAAGCCAAGCAAGCAAACAGGCTGGCGCATTTGGTGGAGTTTACTACGTCCCCATACATTAACAGCAGCTTTCGTTCCTGTTTTCATCGGAACAGCCTATGCAATGCAGGTCGGAGGTATAAATCAAATACATCTCCCTCTTTTCCTTATAATGCTTCTTGCTTGTCTTCTCATTCAGGCAGCAACAAACATGTTTAATGAATACTTTGATTATAAAAGAGGACTTGATCACGAAGGTTCAGTCGGTATCGGCGGCGCTATCGTTCGCGATGGCATTCAGCCAAAAACAGTACTTAACTTAGCATTTGGATTTTTCGGCATCGCAATACTATTAGGTGTTTATATTTGTATGAATTCTAGCTGGTGGCTTGCTGCAATCGGTCTTGTTTGTATGGCCGTTGCTTATCTTTATACAGGCGGTCCACTTCCAATTGCCTATACACCATTTGGAGAGTTAACAGCCGGATTATTTATGGGTGTCATTATTATTGGGATTTCATTCTTTATCCAAACTGGAACTGTAACATCAGAAGTCGTTTTACTATCTATTCCAAGCTCGATTTTAATTGGTGCCATTTTACTAGCTAATAACATCCGTGACTTAGATGGTGATAAAGAAAACGGTCGTAAAACGTTAGCCATTCTTGTTGGACGCGAGCGAGCGGTTGGTGTACTTGCTTCTATGTTCATCGTTTCCTACATTTGGACAATTGCTTTAATTATCGTGGGCATCGTATCACCATGGATGCTTATCGTATTTTTAAGTGCACCGAAAGCATTTAAAGCGACGAAAGGCTTTATCGGCAAAAGCATTCCAATGGAAATGGTACCTGCGATGATAGCAACAGCAAAAACAAATACAATCTTCGGTCTCCTCATGGGAATCGGATTATTGCTTGGATATTTCCTTTAAAAGGAGCTGCTAATGCGGCTCCTTTTTATATACCAATTTCAGCTCATAATTCCTACTCGCAACGCTCATACTATGTAAAGAAACTGAATTGTAGGAAGGTGGACGACTATGTTAACTCCACAACAAATAAATCAATTTAAATCCGTTTTAGAAAAACAAAAACAAGAACTAGAGCAAACGATACAAACACACGAAAATGAAGATCGTGCATCTGAACGTGAATCTGTTGGAGAATTATCTAGCTACGATAACCATCCGGCTGATATGGCAACAGAGCTATATGAGCGTGAAAAAGACTTCGGGCTTATTGAACTTTGGCATAAACAGCTAGAGGATACGAAACATGCCTTGCAGAAAATAGAAGCGGGTACGTACGGCATTTGCGAAGTGTCTGGCGAAGAAATTCCATTTGAAAGATTAGAAGCAATGCCAACCGCTACAACATGCATCCAGCACGCGACAAATAAGTTAAATATGAATACGCGACCAGTTGAAGAAGAAGTGCTGTCTCCTTCTTTCCACAAACATGATGAAGATCGTTCTGTTGAATACGATGCAGAAGATGCATGGCAAGATGTTGCCAATTACGGAACATCTGAAACACCATCTGATTTAGAAAGACAAGATTCGAAAAACTATAATGGCATGTACGTAAATAGCGAAGAAAACGTAGGCTACGTAGAGGATTTCGAAAACTTTATCGGTACAGATATGTATGGAAAAAATCCGCAAGTTTTCGCTACGGAAGAACATGAAGAATATGAGCAAATGCTTGATGACTTTGAAGACCGCACCTTTAAGGGCGAATTATCTTCAAATGAATCGAGTCCTAAAGAATAAAAAAAAGCATTCCGAAAATCGGAATGCTTTTTATCGCTAGCTAATTAGTTTTTTGTAACGTTAGCAGCTTGTGGTCCACGGTTACCTTCAACGATTTCGAAAGAAACTTCTTGACCTTCTTCTAAAGTTTTGAATCCGTCACCTTGGATAGCTGAGAAGTGAACGAATACATCGTCTCCACCTTCAACTTCGATGAAACCGAAACCTTTTTCGCTGTTGAACCATTTAACTTTACCTGTTTGCATGTCATGTACCTCCTAAATAAAAATGAAACTATGAATCCACATGAAAAGGTGGATATAAAGGACATGAATGTATAACAAGCTTACAGCCTTTAATTCAACGTGCTTTATTTCCGTACCACATTATGTAGCTCAATAGTGACTTCACTATATCACGCTATATCAAAAACGTCAAATGAGAACACTTTCATTCCATCATTTTTTTATAATTTTAATATAATGTTGAATTTCCATATTCATATTTTATTGGAAAATTAACAAAACTATAGTGTTCTAATTCTAATAATTTCTGTACAATATAATTACTACATATTTATGAGGTGAAAAAAATGCAAGCACATGAAATCGAGTATAAATTATACGGCGATGATATGCAGTTTGTTGAAATTGAGTTAGACCCAGAAGAAAGCGTTATCGCAGAAGCTGGCGCAATGATGATGATGGAAGATTACATCGAAATGGAAACAATCTTCGGGGATGGTTCTGGACCATCTGGAGGTTTATTCGGAAAGTTAATGGGCGCTGGTAAGCGTCTCGTTACAGGTGAAAGCATGTTTATGACTGTATTTACAAATACAGGTCACGGCAAGCGTCACGTATCCTTTGCTGCTCCTTATCCGGGTAAAATTATTCCTGTAGATTTAACAGAATATCAAGGGAAAGTAGTTTGTCAAAAAGATGCGTTTCTTTGTGCCGCAAAAGGCGTTTCTATCGGCATTGAGTTTACGAAAAAAATAGGAACTGGTTTCTTCGGTGGTGAAGGTTTCATCATGCAAAAACTTGAAGGTGATGGACTTGCTTTCATGCACGCAGGCGGAACTGTATACAAACGTGAATTAAAGCCTGGCGAAAAACTTCGCATTGATACAGGTTGTCTCGTTGCCATGACAAAAGACGTTAATTACGATGTCGAGTTCGTTGGAAAAGTAAAAACAGCTCTATTTGGCGGCGAAGGTTTATTCTTCGCAACGTTAGAAGGCCCTGGAACAGTTTGGATCCAGTCCTTAACACTTAGCCGCTTATCAGCACGCCTGACAAGCCCAGCTGCTCAAGGCAGTGGTGAAGGTAGCGTTTTAGGTGGACTTGGTCGTTTATTAGATGGAAAAGAGTAAAAAGTGCCCTTATGGGGCGCTTTTTATTTTGGTAAACTATACTTTTACTCTTTTCCATCACGTAACTGAATGTATACGCCTCATTTTCAAAACTCTCCAAAAGAATGAATCAAGTCCCTCACTGCATATATTGAACTATACCTTTTCTTAAGGAGGCTCCCTTAATGCGTACTCCTTTATCCTTTGATAAAGATACTGCCATACTGTTAGCTTCTTGTTGTGAGTTAACATATGAACAATATAAACAAAATGGGATTTTCGAAATACCAGATGGTTTTCAATATGTACAAGGCTTTCAAGGAAAAACCATTCAAACGACAGAATGGTTCGGATTCATACTAGAATCTGAGGATACCGTTATTGTAGCTTTTCGCGGGACACAAACAGATACAGACTGGATTATCGATTCACTCGTTAACCAAAAACCATACCCATATGCTTTAAATAGCGGAAATGTCCATAACGGCTTTCTTTCCATTTATGAATCTTGCCGAGATTCTATTATGGATATGCTCGTATCATTACCAGCCCATAAGAAACTTCTTGCAACAGGTCATAGTTTAGGCGGCGCGCTCGCTACACTACATATACTCGATGCGCGTATCAACACTGCCTTTGCACAGTACGGTCTGTATACATTTGCCTCCCCAAAAGTGGGAGATATCGCCTTTCGGAATTATTATAAACTGCAAGTAGCTAGTAGCTTTCGTTTCGTCAATTTATTTGATGTCGTTCCACTTCTTCCTCCTCGAAACATAAATTTTAATGACCAAGACTGGGAATATGCACACGTTCATCACAACATGACTTTTACAAAAAACACAAAATCTATTACAAATAATCATGCTATGACAACATACAAAACATGTCTGACCTCTCATTTTTAACCAGTAAACAATTGGAAATTAAATATCCTTATACTATAATAATATATGAAGTTATTTTTGGATGAGGGGACCTTACATGCTAAAATTTATCTTTGCACTTTTTCTCATTGTAATTTTTTCGTTGACGGGTTTCTTTACATTTTCATACTTTGCGACAGGAGAATATGATGGAACAGGTATCATATATACTGCTATCCCATTTCTTTCTTAAGCAAAAAAAGAAAACCGAGCTTAATGAGATTAAGCTCGGTTTATTTATTAATTTCAATTTTTTTCGGTAAATCGGTATATCTTAAAAATCGCCGATATAAATTTCATATAGCCTTTTCCGGCCTAGCAATCTCTTTAAATTTGCGTAACTGTATTACCAATACCCCAAATCTCATTACTATACTGTAAAATCGTTCGATCGCTCGCAAAATGACCAGATTGTGCAATATTTAAAATCGACATTTCGAGCCACTCCGTTCGGTTCTCATAAGCTCTACCAACAGCTTCTTGCTTTTCCGCATATGGGCCAAAATCTCGCAGAACGAAATATTCATCATTTTGAATAACGAGAGAATCGTAAATTGCTTCAAATTCAGCTCCCGACTGTGCAAAGAAACCATTCGTTAACTGATCTACTACCTTTTTAATGTGCCCATTGTGGTGATAATAATCACTTGCACGATATCCACCATTTTGATAGTAATGAAGAACTTCTTCGGCCGTTAAACCGAAAATGAAACAGTTATCCTCACCGACTCTATCTTTTATTTCAATATTCGCTCCGTCTAACGTGCCGAGCGTAATCGCACCATTCATCATAAATTTCATATTCCCTGTTCCGGATGCTTCTTTACTCGCTGTTGAAATTTGTTCACTGACATCGGCCGCTGGGAATATATCTTCCGCTAAAGACACTCGATAGTTTTCTAGAAAGATAACTTTCATATACTGGCTTACATACGGATCATTATTCACTTTTCTTGCGAGTTCATTAATTAATTTAATAATCTTTTTCGCATAGTAATAGCCAGGTGATGCTTTCGCTCCAAAGATAAAAGTACGCGGATAAAATGTAAAACTAGCATCCTCTTTCAAACGGTTATACAAATATAAAATATGAAGAACGTTTAACAATTGTCGTTTGTAAGCATGTAGTCTTTTTACTTGCACATCAAAAATAGAATTAGGATCAATTGTAATCCCCATTGTATTATGAATACGCTCCGCTAAAATCTCTTTACGCTCTCGTTTTACCTCTGCAAATTTCTCTTGGAAACTCGCATCGTATTGAACTAATTGTAGCTCTTGAAGCTTAATCGGTGCTTTCTTCCACTCTGTTCCAATCGCCTCTGAAATAAGATTTGTCAGCTGCGGATTCGCCTTCATTAACCAGCGTCTATGAGCGATTCCATTCGTTTTATTATTAAACTTATCTGGATAAAACTCATAAAACAATCGCATTTCACGTTGTTTTAAAATTTCCGTATGAATTTTTGCTACACCGTTTACACTATGGCTACCGACAATTGCCAAATGAGCCATTTTCACAAGATCATGCGCAATAATCGCCATCTCTTCAATACGATGCCATTCATACGGATAACGTTCCCAAAGTTCATGACAGAAACGTTCATTAATCTCTTCAATAATCATATAAATTCTCGGTAATAACGGTTTAAAAATGTGAATTGGCCACTTCTCAAGCGCTTCTGATAACGTCGTATGATTCGTATAAGAAATCGTTTGCGTCGTTATGTGCCAAGCTTCTTCCCATGCTAGTTTTTCCTCATCTAATAAAATACGCATTAGTTCTGGAATCGCCAAAACTGGATGTGTATCGTTAATATGAATCGCAATTTTCTCATGTAATTGACGAAGGTCACCATATCTTTCTCTATGCATACGAACGATATTTTGCAAGCTTGCTGATACGAGGAAATACTGTTGTTTCAAACGAAGTATTTTCCCCTCATCATGCGTATCATCTGGATATAAAAACTCCGATACCGCCTCTGTTTCACGCTTATATTTCAAAATATCTTTGCAATTTTGCGGGAAAGGAACTGGTTCCGCATTCCAAAGTCTAAGTGTATTTACAGTACTCGTCTCATAACCTACTACTGGAACGTCATATGGTACTGCCATAATTACTTCTGCATTCGTATGCCTGAATTCTAAACGTCCATCAATATAGAGTGGTTCAACATTGCCGAAATAACTTACCTCTACAGCTTGATCATGCCTTCTTACTTCCCATACGTTTTCATGAAGAAGCCACTGTTCTGGAAACTCAACTTGATAACCATCCACAATTTTTTGATCGAATAAGCCGTGTTTGTAACGAATTCCACAGCCATGACCTGGTAAGTTTAAAGATGCAAGTGAATCAAGGAAACAGGCTGCTAATCGTCCAAGTCCACCATTTCCAAGACCCGCATCTGCTTCCACCTCTTCTAACTGTTGCAAAGAAATACCAAGCTCAGAAAGTCCCTGCTCACATACATCCCTGATACCTAAATTTAATATGTTACTTCCAAGCAAACGTCCAAGTAAAAACTCAATGGATAAGTAATACATTTGCTTTCGCTCTCCAGATCGATAACTTTCGTTCGTTGCAATCCATTGACTATTCATATACTCACGTACCATGTACCCAAGCGTATTGTATTGATCACGAGTTGTAGAGTCTTTGAAACTTTTACCATACATCGTCTCTAACTTTTCTAGAAAAGCTGATTTGAAACTTTCAACATGAGTAAACATTTCTTCACCACCTACATGTTATTCCATGAGACTTTTATACAATTTCTTATAAGCAAGAGCTGATTTCTCCCAGCTATAATCTTCAGTCATCGCTTGTTTTACAAGCTGATCCCATACCGGTTTATCATGATAAAATTCAATTGCACGAAGAACCGTGTGCAACATATCATGTGCATTAAAGTTCGTGAAACTGAAACCATTTCCTTCTCCAGTTTCTTCATCATAAGATTGTACCGTATCATTTAATCCGCCTGTTTCCCTTACAATTGGAATCGTACCATACGCTAATGCGATAAGTTGTCCAAGGCCACACGGCTCAAACAGTGATGGCATTAAAAATAAATCACTTCCCGCATACACTTGGTGCGCTAACTCCTCATTAAAGCCGATATACACTTTTACCTTCTCAGGATACTCATATGCCATCCACTCAAAGAATTGTTCATATTCAGAATCACCTGATCCTAAAATAATACATTGTACATCTTCTTCCATTATTTCTCGGAATACAGTACGTACTAAATCAAGACCTTTTTGCTTCGTTAATCTCGTTACCATTGAAATAATTGGTGTATCTTCTTTTTCTGGCAAACCAAAATAACGCTGCAATGCGCGTTTATTTTCACTTTTTTCATATAGTGACTCTGCATCGTACTGAGCAGTAATATACGAATCCGTTTCTGGATTATATACGCTCGTATCAATTCCATTTACAATGCCACTAAGCTTACCGTTATATTTTCGCAACAATCCATCTAACTTCTCACCGAAAAATTCATATTGAATTTCTTCTTTATATGTCGGGCTAACCGCTGTAATTTGATCAGAAGCGATAATACCGCCCTTCATAAAGTTCACATTTCCATAAAACTCTAACTGCTCACTATGAAAATATTCATCACCAAGTTCTAACAAGTCGTACATCACTTCAGGAGGAAATACACCTTGGAACTGCAAGTTATGAATCGTATATACCGTTTTAATATGCTCATATAACGGGTTATCTTGATACTTTTCACGCAGTAAAAAATTCACCATGGCTGTATGCCAATCGTGGCTATGAAGAACATCCACTTCGAAATCAAGATGCGGAATACACTCTAATACTGCTTTCGAGAAATAAGAAAAACGCTCTCCATCATCATAATGACCATACAGAGAATCCCTCTTAAAATAATATTCATTATCTATTAAGTAATACGTAATCCCGTCTTGCTCACCTTTTAAAATTCCACAATATTGATTTCTCCAGCCAAGCGGGACGTTAATTACTTTATGTAGCGTACATCCGTCCCTTAATTTTTGCGGAATAAGACTATAATTCGGGAGTATAATGCGAACTTCCACACCTAATTTTTTTAGCTCTTTTGGGAGCGCACCTGCTACATCAGCTAATCCTCCCGATTTCACAAATGGTACACATTCTGATACTGCAAATAAAATATTCACTTGTTGTCCCACTGCACGAAAAGCTTATACTACTTCCCTTGCAGCTTCCTCCCTTCGAGTTTTCATTTAAATTAAAACTTTAATCAGTGGAGGAAAGACCCCCACTGATTTCTTAAGAATAACTATTAATCGTACTGTTTTGAACGCTTCCTTTTTCTACAACGTATGGCTCATCGGCGTTTCCTTTTAAGACAACACCGTCACCAATTTTCACGTCTTTATCAATAATAACACCGTCTATTATACAATTATCTCCAATTTGGCTCTTTTGCATAATAATGCTATTACGAACAATTGAACCTTTCCCAATTTTAACAGAACGGGAGACAACACTATTTTCTACTTCACCTTCGATAATACTGCCGTTTGCAATCATTGTATTTTTCACAGCTGCACCTTTTACATAACGAGTTGGTGGTTCATCTTTTACTTTCGTAAAGATTGGTGCTTCTTTCTTAAATAGTTGCTTCCAAATAGCAGGCTGTAAAATTTCTAAGCTATGTTTATAGTAACTTTCAATGGAATCAATAATAGCTACATATCCTGTATGCTCATACGTAGCAATATGCAGTGATTTCCCGCGCTTTTCTCTCACTACATCGAATAAGCTATATTGCTCCATATCTTTATATGCCTCAAATAAGTCTAACAATAATTGTTTCTTTAACACGTATGTTTGAAGCGAAACCCCTTCATGGCAAACTTCCGTAATATCAGCTGCCGTATGTATATGTCGCTCTAACACTGCTTGAAAATTTAATGCTGTTACGAGATGGCTATTCGTAATCACGACGTACTCTTCTCTGCTTCTTAGAAAATAATCAATATGTCTTCTAAAATGTGCAAAAGATCCAAATTCATCTTGATCACATTGGCAATTTGGCGGGAATAAAAACAGTCCGTCTCGTTTTCTATCTAAATCCCACTGTTTGCCTGAACCAACGTGATCCATTAGTGAACGGTTTTTATGGCTTGTAAAAACTGCCACACTATGAATATTAGAATTCACCATATTTGAAAGCATGAAATCAATGAGTCGATAACGGCCCCCAAACGGTAACGCCGCTAGTGAACGATGCCCTGTTACTTTCTTTAAGGAAGGAAAACTTCCCGTTGCATTAATAATTCCTAACATTTTTTCTCCCATTCATTTCATCCCCCTTTTCTATTTCCCTTCAGCAATGAGTACTACATCGTCAACATTCTTTTCCGGACGAATAATTGTTCCATCTTCAATAACCATTTCCGATCCAACAATTGCCCTTTCAATCACAACATTTTTGCCAATCTTCGCTCCTGGCATAACGACAGAATCAATAACCATACTACCTTCTTCCACCGTCACCCCTTGGAATAATACAGAATGCTTCACGTCCCCTTCGATGACGCATCCTTCGTTAATAAGTGATTCTTCTACTTTTGCCTTTTCAGCAATATATTGAGGCGGTTCGTTTGGATTAACAGAATAAATACGCCAGTCACGGTCGTTTAAATTCAGTGATGTTTCATCGCGCAGTAAATCCATATTGGCTTCCCATAAGCTCTTCACTGTACCAACATCTTTCCAATATCCTTCAAACGGATACGCCATTAGCTTCTTCCCTTCATCTAATAAAAGCGGAAGTACATCTTTTCCGAAATCATTACTAGATTCAGGGTTTCTTGCATCCATTTCTAAATACTCTTTTAAAATTGCCCAGTTAAAAATATAAATTCCCATTGATGCAAGATTACTTCTTGGAAATTGCGGTTTCTCCTCAAATTCAACAATCTCCATCTCTTCGTTCGTATTCATAATGCCAAAGCGACTCGCTTCATCCCAAGGCACTTCAATAACAGAAATCGAAACGTCCGCTTCTTTCTCAATATGGTAATCTAGCATTTTACTGTAATCCATTTTATAAATATGGTCACCTGATAAAATGAGAACATACTCTGGCTCATATTGACTTAAATAGTTTAAGTTTTGATAAATGGCACTTGCCGTACCTGTGTACCACTTCACACCTGAAGACTCCGCATAAGGAGGTAATACTGTGACTCCACCGCTTACTCGGTCTAAATCCCACGCATTGCCAATTCCGATATAATTATGAAGTTCTAGTGGTTGATATTGCGTTAAAATCCCAACCGTTTCAATACCAGAATTCGCGCAGTTACTTAGCGTAAAATCAATAATGCGATATTTACCACCAAATGGAACAGCTGGCTTGGCTAAATTTTTTGTTAATGCACTTAATCGACTACCTTTTCCCCCTGCTAGTAACATTGCTACGCACTTTTGTTTTTGAGCCATCTTGTTTTTTGCTCCCCTTTCTCGTCTTCACTGGTCGTAATATGGATACGCCAAATGGTGGAATTGTAATTTCTACATGTGCTGCTTGATTATGATACGGTTCTTGAATCGCCTTCAGACGTTTCTTATTTACTTGCCCTGATCCGCCATATTGCTCAGCATCACTGTTTAAAATCTCGTTATAATACTCGAAATCTGGTACACCTACTTTATAGTTTTCATATGTAGCTTTCGTAAAATTACATACGACAACTAACGCATCTTCTTGTTTATCCCCTTGGCGGATAAAAGAGAAAATACTTTGCTCATTATTATTAGCATCAATCCACTGAAAACCTTCAGGCGAATGATCAAGCTGCCAAAGTGGTTTAGAGCGCTTATACAATGCTATGAGCTCTTTAAAGTAATCATGCATATAACGATGCATTTCAAAATCATGTAAATTCCAATCTAAATCTTCAAGGTCTTTCCACTCATCAAACTGCCCGAATTCTCCTCCCATGAAAAGTAATTTCTTTCCTGGGTGAGTAAAGAAATATCCATATAATAAACGAAGTTGAGCAAACTTATCCCAGTAGTCTCCTGGCATTTTATTTAATAACGACTTTTTCCCATGAACGACTTCATCATGAGAAAGCGGTAATATGAAATTTTCAGAGTAAGCATATAGTAAAGAGAACGTCATTTTATCATGAATATATTTTCTGTACTCTGGCGCACATTCCATATATTTCAGCACGTCATTCATCCAGCCCATATTCCATTTGTAATTGAATCCAAGCCCACCTTCATATGTTGGAGCTGTTACAAGTGGCCAAGCTGTTGAATCCTCTGCTGTCATAAGAAAATCTTCATCCTCTGCAAACACCGCTTCATTTAACTCTCGTAAAAATGAAACAGCGTGCTCATTACTTTGCTCTTGTCCTTCTTTATTCCAGTACAGCATGTTCGCAACTGCATCCACCCTGAAACCATCAATATGGAAATATCTCATCCAAAATAACGCATTTGAAATTAAGAAATTACGTACTTCCCTCTTTCCTAAATCAAAGTTGACAGTTCCCCATACTGGATTTTCTTGCACATCTTTATCTTTATATTCATAAGTCGGTGTCCCATCAAACAAATATAAACCGTGAGCATCTTTACAAAAATGCCCCGGCACCCAATCTAAAATGACACCGATTCCATATTTATGACATTCATCGACAAAATGCATCAAATCATATGGCGTGCCGAATCTACTCGTTGCTGCATAATATCCCGTTCCTTGATATCCCCAAGAACGATCATATGGATGCTCAACAAGCGGCATAATTTCAATATGTGTAAATTGATGTTCCACCACATAAGGAATGAGTTCTTCTGCCATTTCCCTGTAAGAGTACAGTGTTCCATCTTCTTTCTTTTTCCAAGAACCGAAATGTAATTCATAAACTGTCATCGCTTCTTTATAAACCGACTTTTTCTTTTTCTTACGGCTCCAGTTTTTATCATTCCATTCGTATCCCTTTATATCAAAAACTACAGATGCCGTATTCGGTCTTACTTCTGCATACACAGCATACGGATCTGCCTTGAGAATGACATCACCAGCCATCGTTTCAATCGCATATTTATATATTTCTCTTTCTTCTATATGCGGTATAAATAGGGACCAAATTCCCTCTTCTGTCACTTGCAGCATCTTATGTTGCTCATAATCCCATTCATTAAAATCTCCAACAACACTCATTGCTTTCGCATGAGGAGCCCATACTGTAAATCGTACACCTCGCATCTCATCTTCCGTCACAATATGTGCGCCAAAGATGTTATAACTTTCATAGTACTTTTCGGTATGAAACTCATCTCGTTTCACTTCTTCACAATTTATTACACTCAATATGCTCACCTCACTAAGATGACAGAATTTTTTATACTTTATCAATTCTGCGAAAAACTGAAATATCCTTGTTAATTTATAAAAAATATACGTTTTTTTCTTAAAAATGTTTAATTTTTTTCACATTTCTATATAAAATATCGAATTTTGACGAATATTCATTGAAAACGCTTCATTTTTTACTAGGCTTTCATCTTACTATTTATTTCTCAACCTCTATTTTATTCGCTTTATCCCCTTTTTCACGCTATTTTCCACTTAAAATCGTAACAAAATAATCTACCATAAAAAATGTTTCTCAACATTTTTCGTCACAATTGTATTGAAATGGAAAATTGATAAGCATATACTTGTTCTCAATAAAGAACAGTAACTTTTCGTAACTATAATTCATAGCGGACTACTATGTTTACTTATTTATCCTTGTTACGAACAGTCGCTATAAAAATTTAATTAGGGGGCTTTCTTATGTCATTAAAACAAAAGGTTGGAATGGGAGTTGTCACAGCAACGCTTGGCTTATCCCTTACATTCGGCGGTGTATTCGCCTACTTCAGTGATTCTGAAACATCTAGTAACTCATTTCAAGCTGGAACACTAGATCTTTCTATTAATCCAAGTGTAATCGTTGATGTGAAAGATTTAAAACCAGGTGACTTTATTGAAAAGAATTTCACGCTTGAAAATAAAGGAACATTGGATATTGCAAAAGTAGCACTTGAAACATCCTATGAAGTTACAGATGCAAAGAAAAATAATGATGGTGAAGATTTAGGCGATTACATCATCGTCAAATTTTTAGTGAATGATGGAAAGCCATCTAATCCAAACGATGATCATGAAATTTTGTGGGAAACAAAACTATCACAATTAAAAACTATGAAACCTGAGGATGTGGCTACTTCTCTAGAACGTCATAACTTAATAGACGGTATTAAATCTGGTGAAACAGATTATTTACACGTGCTCTTCTCCTTTGAAGACAACGAACAAGATCAAAATAAATTCCAGGGTGATTCCTTACAGCTAAACTGGACATTCCATGCAAAGCAAACACCAGGCACGGAGAAATAAATTTTAAA
Source organism: Bacillus cereus group sp. BfR-BA-01350 (assembly GCF_022663775.1). Taxonomy (NCBI): domain Bacteria; kingdom Bacillati; phylum Bacillota; class Bacilli; order Caryophanales; family Bacillaceae; genus Bacillus; species Bacillus cereus group sp. BfR-BA-01350. Next base: position 7,096 of record NZ_JAKUGD010000016.1, on the reverse strand, counting down.
ATATAAATTATCGGAGGCTTATACATGAAAAAGAAAAATCGTTTTGTTACCGGAATTGTAACGGCTGGCGTTCTATTTTCAACTGCCCTTCCGTTCAATGTACTTGCTGAAAATCCTATTAACCAAATTGACTCTTCAAACGCCCAGTCTTTACTATCAAAACTTTCTAAAGAACAGCGTCAGGCATTACAAACGTTAGATGCCAACCCTGGTTTTACTATCTCGCCAGATATTAATACGAGTAGTTCTGAACCTGTAAATATCATTGTAGAATTTCAAACAGCTCCAGTAAAGATTAATGAATTAAAACAAAAAGAAAAAGGGTTACAAGCTGCTCCTGAAAATATAAAAGCACGTATTGATCAAGAACATGAGGAATTTCAAAAAGGACTAAAACGTCTTTATCATTTCAGCCCATCAGTAAAGTCAGGGAATTTCCAGTCTGTACAAATTAAACGTTCTTATAAACATGCGATAAATGGGGTTGCGCTGACATTACCTGCAAATACAGTAGAAGAATTGTTGCGGATTGGTGTTGTAAAACGTATTTGGAAAGATTACGAAGTGAAATTAAATTTACCAAAACACTCTGAGCAAAAAGCACCTCAAAAACTAACAGATAGCATTCCGCAAATTGGGGTCGATAAGTTACATAGCGAAGGTATTACCGGAAAAGGAATTAAAGTTGGTGTATTAGATACAGGTATTGATTACAATCATCCTGACTTAAAAGACGTGTATAAAGGCTATCGCGCAAAACCTGGCGAAGATTCTAGCAAGATAGATCCAAACTCCGTAAAAGGTTGGGACTTTATTAATAACGACGCAGATCCGATGGAAACAACTTATACAGAATGGCAACAATCTGGCGCTCCTGAATTTGATGATCGTGGCTCTTCCTTCTACACCGCGCATGGTACTCACGTAGCAGGTATCGTTTCTGCGCAAAAGAAAAACACATCAGATTCCGCAGTAAAAGGTGTTGCACCTGACATTGAACTATATAACTATCGTGTACTCGGTCCATACGGAAGTGGAGCTAGTTCAGGTATTATTGCTGCAATCGATAAATCTATTTCTGACGGTATGAACGTCATTAACTTATCGTTAGGTGATGAGAGCAACAATCCGCTTGATCCAACATCTATCGCTGTTAACAACGCAATGCTTTCTGGTGTCGTTACAGTCGTTGCCGCTGGTAACTCTGGACCAAATCCAGCGACACTCGGATCACCAGGTGCTTCTCCCTTTGCGATTACGGTTGGAGCTAGTGATAGCTCTATTTCCTTACCGAAACTATCAAGTCATGCTGGACAAGTACAATTCCCTAACTTGATTTTATTTGGCAAAAACTTCACTGATAAAATAGAAGATTTCAAGGGACAAACGTTATCTATCGAATCGGTAGGAATCGGTACGCCTGATGAATTTAGTAAAAAAGATGTAAAAGGAAAAATCGCTCTCGTTGCACGCGGTACACTCTCATTTGATGAAAAAATCGCAAATGCAAAACAAGCTGGTGCAAAAGCCGTTATTATTTATAACAATGTGGATGGAGAGATTCCTTTCTATGTTGGCGAAAGTACAAAATACATTCCCGCATTCCGCCTAACGAAAGAAGACGGTGAAAAACTAAAAGCTCAAATCGAACAAGGTAATACATCCTTTACTTTTGACGAACTTAGTTATATTCAAACAGAAGGCGATCATCTTGCAGACTTTAGCTCACGCGGCCCTGTTACATCAAATGATGATATTAAACCTGACATTACAGCTCCTGGTGTTGCTGTACTTTCAACAGTACCTGAATATATTAACGACCCACAAGAGGGCGAAAACTATGACGTTTCCTACGAGCGTATGCAAGGAACATCTATGGCTTCTCCTCATATCGCGGGCGTTGCTGCTCTTATTTTACAAGAACACCCAGAATACTCTCCATTCGATGTAAAGGCATCTCTTATGAACACAGCTGATGATTTAAAAGAAAAGTATTCCGTATATGAAGTTGGAGCTGGACGAGTAGATGCGTACAACGCCGTTCATACGGAAACTAGTTTTAAAGTGCTAGATACAACAAAAACAGTTGTAAATGATGAAGTAATTGAAGTCCCTGAAGAAACTGGATCCATTGCATTCGGAAAGTTCTATCAAAAAGACGGTGAAGCTCTTGAACAAAAACGAAATATAAAAGTGGAAAACCATAATAAACAAGAGAAAAAAGAATTTAAAACAGAAATTTCTTATACACCAGCATCTTCTTCTATTAACGATGCTACCGCAAACGGTGTAAAAGTTTCTGTTCCAGAAACAATTACACTTGATGCTGGCAAATCAGGTGAAATTGAAGCAAAAATTAATGTTCCAGCCGGTGTAAAACAAGGCCGATATGAAGGATATATTCATATTACAAATACGAAAAATAAAGAAGAAACGTACCAAATTCCGTTCTCTATTCGTGTATCAGAACCTGGTATTGAAGACGCTGTTCTATCTAGAAAATCTATTTCAACGGATACAACTAAATTTAATCCTTACCGCGAATCATACGTGCACGGGGCATTCCAATTAAACAGCAATCTGGAAACGTTAGACCTTATCGTGAAAGATTCAAAAACAAATAAAGCGCTTGGCTTCCTTGGGACGTTAAACACGAGTGGACTGCAAACGGATGTTTATTACTACTTAGATGCATTCTTTAGCGGAAAAGTATATCCTTTTACAAATGATCCTGCAAAACCAATCGGTGATGAGAAAATTGATTTACCAGAAGGCGATTACACAATTGAATTTGTTGGCTATGATAAAGATGGGAAAGCACGTGTGAAAGGTGATTATGTCATCATCGATAACACACCGCCAGAAGTGAAATTAACTGGATTAAAACCTGGTATTTACGAGTTAAATGAAGAAAATTATACAGTAGAAGATGGTAAAAAAGCACTCTGGATTAAAGGAAATGTGTATGATTCAAACGTTGACTACTTAAAAGGAAAAGGGGTAAACATTACGCAAGAAGCAAACGGAGTTATGTATTATGACTATTCTCCATACTTGCATAAGTTTTTACCTATTAATGCAAATGGTGACTTTAAAGTTGGCATTACTCCTGAATCCTTTAAAGTGGAAGGTCCAATGAACACAGGCGTGTATATTTTCGATTATGCAACTGCAGGTCCTGACTATCCAAGCGGTGTAAATAATTATTGGTTTATCCAGCAAGGAGCTCAATATGCAAAGGCTAATTATGATAAAAAAGAATTATATAAAGGGGACGAGTTCACAGTAACCCTAAACGCGAAACACGTAAAACAATTCGTTGCTGGGGAATTTAACGTAAAATTCCTAGAGAAGAACTTCAAATTTACAAATGCGAAATTGAATCCTGCTTTTGAAAAACTCCTTTCTGAAAAAGGGGTAACAGCAAAAGTAAATGAACCGAAACTAGAAGAAGGTTCTGTTACAGTAGGCGGTACTATTGATGACAAAAACTTCGCTGGATTAGATGGTGATTTCCCATTCATTGATGTAACATTCAAAGTAGAAAATGATGAGTTTTATGAGGCAAATGCTCAATTAGAGTCACCAGTGTTTGTATACTGGAAACCAGGAGAAACAGAGCCAAATAGAATGCGTGTCCTTCAAGATCAAACATTCTCAGTTATGTCTTTAAACTCACTAGTAGAAGGAAATATTAAACCTGGTGCATTCTTAAATGAACGTGGCTATTTAGATGAGAAATTCGATTATACAAAGCTTGGCGTAAAAGTATATGCAACTGATTCTTACCGTCATAAGTTTGAAGGCTCACTAGACAAATACGGATACTTCAAACTAAATGGACTTCCTGTTAATAAACGTGACTATAACTTATTTGTAGAAGTACCAGGGCATTTAACAAGTCGCCTAACAACAAAATTAGGTACTGAAAAAGATGGTAAGCTGCTTGGCCAATATTATTATGCACGCCTTGATGAAAACCTTGCCGGTGATGTAAATGGAGATAAAGTAATTGATATAAAAGATGCTGAAATTATCGCTAGCAACTATGGTAAAAAAGGAGTATCTGTGAAAGACGGTGACCTAAACAAAGATGGTATTGTTGACGAAAAAGATATTCGCTTCGTTGAAAAGAACTTCTTGAAAAAAGGTCCCGATGCATCTAAATCACAAACAGCTGCTGAAAAATCAAAAAGCGGTACACTGGCAGATATTTTAAAGAAATTAGGATTAACGCCTAAAAAATAATAATAAAGAGCACTCTATATAAAGTAGAGTGCTCTTTTCTATAAACGACCCTGATCCAGCAAAAGGGGTATATTGGGGATATACAAGGAAAACCGGAAAAGGAATTTATATGAAATTATATAAATTCAGAGGTAGGAAGCAGTATCCCGCCCCTGAATGATTTAACAATTATTATAGTACTGGTGCCATTGTTTCTTTTAATACTTTTACAGAATGAGCGAATTTCGCTTTTTCATCTTCATTTAGCTCAAGTTCTACGATTTCACGTACACCATCGCGGTTAATAACAGCTGGAACACCTACGAAAGCATCTTTCTCACCGTATTGTCCTTCAAGGTATGCAGATACAGTTAATACGCTGTTCTCATTGCTTAAGATTGCTTTAGTTACACGAAGTAGTGACATACCGATTCCGTAGTAAGTTGCACCTTTACGCTCGATAATATGGTAAGCTGCATCACGTACGTTTTCGAAGATTTTGTCTAAGTCTTCTTGTTTGTACTGTTCGTTGTTAGCTAAGATTGTTTCTAGTTTTTGTACACCGATAGTAGCGTGGCTCCATACTGGAAGTTCAGTGTCACCGTGTTCACCAACGATGTAAGCATGAACGTTACGTGGATCTACATTTAAGTAGTCACCTAACATGTAACGGAAACGAGCAGAGTCTAAAGTAGTACCAGAACCGATTACACGCTCTTTTGGTAGACCAGATTCTTTCCAAGTTACGTAAGTTAAAATATCAACTGGGTTAGTTGCGATTAAGAAGATTCCATCAAATCCGCTATCCATAATACCGCGAACGATTTGTTTAAAGATCTTTGTATTTTTCTCAACTAAGTCTAAGCGAGTCTCACCTGGCTTTTGTGGTAATCCAGCAGTGATAACTACTAAATCTGCATCTTTACAATCTGCATAGCTACCGCTCCAAACTTTTGTTGGTGATGGAGAGAATGGTACCGCATGGCTTAAGTCCATTGCTTCCCCTTCTGCTTTTGCTTCATTAACATCTACTAATACGAATTCTTCAGCTACACCTTGGTTGATCATTGAGTAAGCATAACTACAACCTACAGCTCCTGTTCCTACTAATACTACACGATTGATACCTTTTTTCATGGTAATTTCCCCTCTCTATTGTTCACATCTATTTTTTTATGATTGTTTAAGTAATTAATTAAAATACTAATTTAATGTTGTTTAACTTCTTTACACTCATATTGTAGCACGTATTATTGTGAATTAATTCACAAATTATGACCTATTTGTGAACTTTTTCACATAGAGTGTAAAGTTATTGGATCAGGTATGGAATCCATTTCAACGGAGGCGTTTTCTTTAGATTGTGAACGTGAAATAGTTCCATTTTTATTGGTAAGTGAAATTATATCGACGATTATTTAAATATATCAACGATTTTTATAATATATCGACCGTAAATCAAATTATATCGGCGATTCGACAAGGAATATCGACTTATCGACAAGACTCGACAATAATGACAACATAAAAAAGCAGACTATCCAAAGTCCACTTTTACACAACAAAAAAGAGATAGCAGATTATGCTATCTCTTTTAGTATGACCCGTACGGGATTCGAACCCGTGTTACCGCCGTGAAAGGGCGGTGTCTTAACCACTTGACCAACGGGCCAGTTCTGGCAGAGAAGAAGGGATTCGAACCCTCGCACCGCGTTCGCGATCTACTCCCTTAGCAGGGGAGCCCCTTGAGCCACTTGGGTACTTCTCTATAAATATGGCTCCGCAGGTAGGACTCGAACCTACGACCGATCGGTTAACAGCCGATAGCTCTACCACTGAGCTACTGCGGAACAATTATGGTGGGCCTAAATGGACTCGAACCATCGACCTCACGCTTATCAGGCGTGCGCTCTAACCAGCTGAGCTATAGGCCCATAATTGAAAAGCGGGTGAAGAGAATCGAACTCTCGACCAGAGCTTGGAAGGCTCTTGTTTTACCACTAAACTACACCCGCATTAAATTGTAAATGGTGAGCCATGAAGGACTCGAACCTTCGACCCTCTGATTAAAAGTCAGATGCTCTACCAACTGAGCTAATGGCTCATTTTGAAAGTGGTGCCGGCTAGAGGACTTGAACCCCCAACCTACTGATTACAAGTCAGTTGCTCTACCAATTGAGCTAAGCCGGCTTGCGACTTCAAAATGGTGGCTCGGGACGGAATCGAACCGCCGACACGAGGATTTTCAGTCCTCTGCTCTACCGACTGAGCTACCGAGCCTTTATGTAAAAATGGCGGTCCCGACCGGGGTCGAACCGGCGATCTCCTGCGTGACAGGCAGGCATGTTAACCACTACACCACGGGACCTTGGTTGCGGGGACAGGATTTGAACCTGCGACCTTCGGGTTATGAGCCCGACGAGCTACCAGACTGCTCCACCCCGCGACGATAAAATATTTAATTTAGAAAAAATGGAGGAGGTAGAGGGATTCGAACCCCCGCGCGACTCTCGCCGCCTGTCGGTTTTCAAGACCGATCCCTTCAGCCGAACTTGGGTATACCTCCGAGATATAAACTTCTAATGGTGGACCTTGTAGGACTCGAACCTACGACCGGACGGTTATGAGCCGTCTGCTCTAACCAGCTGAGCTAAAGGTCCTTTATGGTAGCGGCGGAGGGGATCGAACCCCCGACCTCACGGGTATGAACCGTACGCTCTAGCCAGCTGAGCTACACCGCCATAAATGATATTGAAATAAGTGGAGCCTAGCGGGATCGAACCGCTGACCTCCTGCGTGCAAGGCAGGCGCTCTCCCAGCTGAGCTAAGGCCCCATGTTTTTGGGAATATCGGGAAGACAGGATTTGAA
>NZ_JAKUGD010000015.1:0-100570 GCF_022663775.1 Bacillus cereus group sp. BfR-BA-01350 | reverse complement strand
GTAAGATCCCTGAAAGATGATCAGGTTGATAGGTTCGAGGTGGAAGCATGGTGACATGTGGAGCTGACGAATACTAATAGATCGAGGACTTAACCATATAATATGTAGCAAATGTTATCTAGTTTTGAAGGAATATATAATTTTCTTCTTGACATTTCGGAAGAAATGTTTATAATGATAAAAGTCTGGTAATGATGGCAGAGAGGTCACACCCGTTCCCATACCGAACACGGAAGTTAAGCTCTCTAGCGCCGATGGTAGTTGGGACCTTGTCCCTGTGAGAGTAGGACGTTGCCAGGCTAATATTATTCCGCAGTAGCTCAGTGGTAGAGCTATCGGCTGTTAACCGATCGGTCGTAGGTTCGAGTCCTACCTGCGGAGCCATTATGCTTCCATAGCTCAGCTGGTAGAGCACTTCCATGGTAAGGAAGAGGTCACCGGTTCAAGCCCGGTTGGAAGCTTGGGAATAGGTTTAAAACTTTTTTGGCCCGTTGGTCAAGTGGTTAAGACACCGCCCTTTCACGGCGGTAACACGGGTTCGAATCCCGTACGGGTCACCACTTTTGGAGGATTAGCTCAGCTGGGAGAGCACCTGCCTTACAAGCAGGGGGTCGGCGGTTCGATCCCGTCATCCTCCACCATATATATTTTAAATGTCGGAGGGGTAGCGAAGTGGCTAAACGCGGCGGACTGTAAATCCGCTCCTTCGGGTTCGGCAGTTCGAATCTGCCCCCCTCCACCATTTTCTTTAAAATAACCTGAGAGGGTTTATTTTTTTGAAAAGATAACCATACTAGTAAATATTAATGGGCTATAGCCAAGCGGTAAGGCAACGGACTTTGACTCCGTCATGCGCTGGTTCGAATCCAGCTAGCCCAGCCATTTACGAGCCATTAGCTCAGTTGGTAGAGCATCTGACTTTTAATCAGAGGGTCGAAGGTTCGAGTCCTTCATGGCTCACCATTTTCGCGGAAGTAGTTCAGTGGTAGAATACAACCTTGCCAAGGTTGGGGTCGCGGGTTCGAATCCCGTCTTCCGCTTAATTACTAAGGGGCCTTAGCTCAGCTGGGAGAGCGCCTGCCTTGCACGCAGGAGGTCAGCGGTTCGATCCCGCTAGGCTCCATCTAATAGAGAAAGCTTACATCATATGATGTAAGCTTTTTTTGTGTTTAAAAAGACAACTTTCATACTTGTCATTTAAAATGGAGAAAACGTGAAAATAAAGGATGGGGATAATTATGAAAGTTGTTATTGCATCTGATTCATATAAAGAAAGCTTAACAGCTATAGAAGTATGTGAAGCTATTGAAAGAGGTTTTGGAGCAATTTTTCCTAAAGCAGAGTACGTAAAAATACCAATTGGAGATGGAGGGGAAGGAACGGTCGATTCCCTTGTTGATGCTACAAGCGGGAGGATTATATCATTTCATGTGACAGGACCGCTTAGAGAGAGCGTACAAGCCTTTTACGGTATGTCTAAAGATAAAAAGATAGCGTTTATTGAAATGGCAGCAGCATCAGGTTTACAACACGTTCCGGCTAAAAAGCGAAACCCACTTATTACGACGACGAAAGGAACAGGAGAACTTATACTACATGCGCTAGACGAAGGAGCTGAGCATATCATTTTAGGACTTGGAGGAAGTGCTACAAATGATGGAGGAGCGGGTATGTTGTCAGCTTTAGGAGTCAAGTTCATAAATGGAAAAGGAGAAGTAATAGAGCCATCTGGTGGAACGTTACATTCGATTGTCTCTATTGATTTTTCACAAATGGATTCACGTTTAAAGCATATAAAGATAGAAGCAGCATGTGATGTAGATAATCCGTTAGTTGGAATAAGAGGAGCATCTTTCGTATTTGGGCGACAAAAGGGTGCGGATGAAGAGATGATGGAAGAGCTGGATGAGAATTTAAAGCATTATGCGCATATCCTTAAACAATACCTATCTTGCGACGTATCTAAAATACCTGGTGCAGGAGCTGCAGGAGGTATGGGAGCAGCTGTTATTGCAGTGTTAAAGGGAAACTTGCGGAGAGGAATTGAAATTGTATTAGATTATACAAATTTTGATAAGCATATAGAAGGTGCAGATTTAATTATAACTGGCGAAGGGAGAATAGATGAACAAACAGCATATGGAAAGGCCCCAGTAGGTGTTGCGGAGCGTGCAAAGCATTTTCATATTCCAGTCATTGCTATTGGAGGATCTGTATCTCCGAATTACACCGCTGTTCATGAAAAAGGAATTGCCGCAGTATTTAGTAGTACAACAAGTCCGATGACACTAGAGGAGGCATATAAAGTAGCAGAGGAGAATATCGAAATGACAGCGAAGAATATTGCAGCAGTGTGGAAAATAGCATCAGAAAAACACTTCTAAATGGGGGAGTGTTTTTTATTATTATTTAATAATAATGATGGTAGTTGCTTCATTAAGTTAACTTTATACATAGAATAGTCTTAACATTTGGATTTTTAAGCGGATATAAGTGAATAATTTGTATATCCATACAGAAAAATGTCGAGTTGAGTCAGACTATATAAAAGATTTAAAATATTTAGTGAAGGCACAGAAGGGGGATACTATCTATGAAAAAAGAAATTTCGGTTATTGGAGTTCCAATGGATTTAGGGCAGATGCGTCGTGGAGTTGATATGGGACCGAGCGCAATCCGTTATGCAGGTGTAATTGAAAGAATTGAGGAAATTGGATATGACGTTAAAGATATGGGAGATATATGTATAGAGAGAGAAAAAGAAGTAGATGTAAATACAAGCTTAAGAAACCTTACACAAGTTGCAACTGTATGTAACGAATTAGCAAGTAAGGTAGATCATATTATAGAAGAAGGGCGTTTTCCACTTGTATTAGGTGGCGATCATAGTATCGCTATTGGTACATTAGCTGGTGTGGCGAAACATTATAAAAACCTAGGTGTTATTTGGTACGATGCACATGGTGATTTAAATACAGAAGAAACTTCACCATCTGGGAATATTCACGGTATGTCACTTGCAGCAAGTTTAGGGTATGGACATCCCACGCTTGTAGATTTATATGGGGCATATCCAAAGGTGAAAAAAGAGAATGTTGTCATTATCGGTGCACGTGCATTAGATGAAGGAGAAAAAGACTTTATTCGCAATGAAGGTATTAAAGTATTCACAATGCACGAGATTGATCGTATGGGTATGACGGCTGTTATGGAAGAAACAATTGCATATTTATCTCATACTGACGGTGTGCATTTATCATTAGATTTAGATGGTCTTGATCCTCATGATGCACCAGGAGTTGGAACACCTGTAATTGGTGGCCTATCTTATCGTGAGAGCCATTTAGCAATGGAGATGTTAGCGGAAGCTGATATTGTTACATCTGCGGAGTTTGTTGAGGTAAATACGATTTTAGATGAGCGAAATAGAACGGCAACAACAGCGGTTGCTTTAATGGGTTCTTTATTCGGTGAAAAACTAAAATAAATGTAAGAAAAGCAACTGAGAAGTTGCTTTTTTTATTTGAAAATAGGCGTATAATAATGATTTATATTATACTGTACGATAAGAATGTTTGACATCTTACCAATTTAGACTAAAGGGGGTTGTTTGTAATTGTCGTTTGTTTCATGTATGGTATAATTAACTAGTTGTTGGAAATACATACAGATAGAGCATAAAACAATATTTCAATATATGGATAGAATTGCTCGTAAGTAGGAGGAAGGGTTAGCATGCCTTTTGAAGATACGACCATTTTGAAATATCTTAGTACGGCATTAGATATTGCCGTTGTATGGTTTATTATATATAAGCTAATTCTCATAATCCGAGGGACGAAAGCTGTTCAACTTTTAAAAGGGATTACAGTTATTATTGTCGTTCGGATGATCAGTATTTTCCTTGAATTGCGAACGCTATATTGGCTAACTGAACAAGTATTAACGTGGGGATTTTTAGCCGTTATTATTATTTTCCAGCCAGAATTGCGAAGAGCACTTGAGCAGCTAGGACGCGGGAGTTTATTTTCGCGTACTGGAACTCATGAGGATGATGAGCCTGAAATGGTTGCAACAGCGATAGCGAAAGCAACGGAATATATGGGAAAACGTAGAATTGGTGCATTAATTACTTTATCAAAAGAGACCGGTATGGGTGATTATGTAGAAACGGGTATTCCGCTAAATGCAAACGTATCGTCGGAATTACTCATTAATATTTTCATTCCAAATACACCGCTTCACGATGGAGCAGTAATTATGCAAGGCAGTACGATTAAAGCAGCGGCTTGTTATCTTCCGTTATCAGAAAGTCCATTTATTTCTAAAGAGTTAGGAACTAGGCATCGCGCTGCAATGGGAGTTAGTGAGGTTACTGATAGTATTACAGTAGTTGTGTCGGAAGAAACGGGCCAAATTTCTTTAACGAAAAATGGTAAGTTGCATCGTGATTTGAAGACAGAACAACTGAAAGATATGTTGTTAGCTGAATTTAGTGCGAACGAAAAAACGACTTCTTCGTCTTTATGGAATTGGAGGAGAAAGCGTCATGGATAAGTTAATGGAGAATCATTGGTTTTTAAAGGGGATCTCATTACTATTGGCGTGTATGCTTTTTATGTCAGCGACTTTAACTGAAAAAAATACGACATCGGGAATACTACCTTTTGCAAATGATGCGAAAGAAACATTAACTAATTATGCTATTAACGTTAAGTATGATGAAGAGAAATATATTGTAAGTGGTATTCCCGCAGAGGGCGTTAAGGTGAAGTTAGAGGGTCCAAAAGCAGCAGTTGCTACGGCAAAAGCGAAAAAACAATTTGATATACCAGTTGATTTGAGAGGTAGCGAAAAAGGAACGTATGAAGTTTCTTTGAAAACGAATGGACTTCCAGATGATGTGAAAGGAACAGTTCAGCCATCAACAATTAAAATTACTCTTCATGAAAAAGCGAGAAAATATGTTCATGTAGACTTGAAATTATCAAATGAGGATCAAATGCCAGCTGGTGCTACTCTCGAAAAATCAAACATTAAACCTGATACGGTTGAGGTAGTTGGGACGAAAGAAGAAATTGAAAGTATTTCATCTGCTAAGGCGTATGTTGATTTAAAAGGTGTTAATAAAACTGTTACAAAAACAGCCGAAGTTACATTGTACAATAAAGAAGGAAAACGTTTAAATGTAAGAACAAGTCCATCTAAAATTAGTGTAACGTTGAATGTGGCGACGCAAGCTACGGCCAATAATACTGAAAAAACTGTTCCTATAACATATGCGAAAAAGGGGAGTTTACCGGAAGGATTGGCCGTTACAAATATTAGCGTTGAGCCGAGAGAAGTAACGATAGCAGGTCCAAAAGATATATTGGATAATATACAATCGATAGAGGGGGTCGAAGTAGATCTTAGTCAATTGACAGAGTCTACAACATTCGATACCTCTGTTTTATTACCAAAGGGTGTAACAAGTGCGAAGCCAAATCAAGTAAAGGTTTCAGTAGGCGTACAAAAAACAAAACAAACGAAAACAAGAACGATTGATGGTATATCAATTCAAAAAAATGGACTTTCTAAAGACGTTACGGCCCAGTTACTTTCGCCGCAAGATGGGAAGATAAGCGTTGATATTTCAGGAGAAACAAGTATAGTAGATAAAATAACAGCTGCTCAAATAACAGCAGTGATTAATCTACAAAATGTGTCTCCTGGGACGAAGGATGTTGCTATTCAAGTGAGTGGCCCTGTTAATATTTCAATAGAGCCAAAACAAAAAAGTGCTAAAGTTACAATTGTGAAGAAAGAAAATCCCGATAAAGAAGTACAGGGTAACGGTGAGCAACCAAATTCAAATAATAATAAAGATAATCAAACTGAAAAACCAAAAAATCCTGAACCTGAACCTAAGCCTGATCCAGAAAAGGAAAAGGAAAAGGAGAAGGAATCGGAACCGGAACAAAATAAAGATAAAGAAACTAGCCAAGAGCCAACAGTAGATAATCAAAAAGAGCCAGAAAAAGGAGCGAATCATAATGGGTAAATATTTTGGTACAGATGGAGTACGCGGGGTTGCGAATAAGGAGTTAACACCTGAATTAGCGTTCAAAATTGGACGTTTTGGTGGTTATGTATTAACAAAAGATACAGACCGTCCAAAAGTAATTATCGGCCGTGATACACGTATATCAGGACATATGTTAGAAGGAGCTTTAGTAGCAGGTCTATTATCAACTGGAGCAGAAGTAATGCGTCTTGGTGTTATTTCTACACCAGGTGTTGCTTATTTAACGAAAGCGTTAGATGCACAAGCTGGTGTTATGATTTCTGCATCTCATAATCCAGTACAAGATAACGGAATTAAATTCTTCGGTTCAGACGGTTTTAAATTAACAGATGAGCAAGAAGCAGAAATCGAAGCTTTATTAGACAAAGAAGTGGATGAATTACCACGTCCAACAGGTACGAACCTTGGGCAAGTGAGTGATTATTTTGAAGGTGGACAAAAGTATTTACAATACATTAAACAAACTGTAGAGGAAGATTTCTCAGGTTTACATATCGCTTTAGATTGTGCGCATGGTGCTACGTCTTCTTTAGCTCCGTACTTATTTGCTGATTTAGAAGCTGATATTTCAACAATGGGAACTTCACCAAACGGTATGAACATTAACGATGGAGTAGGTTCTACGCATCCAGAAGTATTAGCTGAATTAGTAAAAGAAAAAGGTGCTGATATTGGTCTTGCTTTCGATGGTGATGGTGACCGTTTAATCGCTGTAGATGAAAAAGGAAACATTGTTGATGGCGATCAAATTATGTTTATTTGTGCAAAGTACATGAAAGAAACTGGTCAACTAAAGCATAATACAGTTGTTTCAACAGTTATGAGTAACTTAGGTTTCTACAAAGCACTTGAAGCTAACGGTATTACAAGTGATAAAACAGCAGTTGGTGACCGCTACGTAATGGAAGAAATGAAGCGCGGAGGTTACAACTTAGGTGGAGAACAATCAGGCCATATTATCTTACTTGATTACATTACAACTGGTGATGGAATGTTAAGTGCACTTCAACTTGTAAACATTATGAAAATGACGAAAAAACCATTATCTGAGCTTGCAGGAGAAATGACAAAATTCCCGCAATTACTAGTAAACGTTCGTGTAACAGATAAAAAACTAGCACTAGAAAACGAAAAAATTAAAGAAATTATTCGTGTTGTAGAGGAAGAAATGAACGGTGATGGCCGCATTCTTGTTCGTCCATCTGGAACAGAACCACTTATTCGTGTAATGGCAGAAGCACCAACACAAGAAGTTTGTGATGCATATGTACATCGCATTGTAGAAGTTGTGAAAGCGGAAGTTGGCGCTGAATAATTTAATAAATTTATTGAAAAGGAGCACAATAAGTGCTCCTTTTTCATATGTTTTATAGACGGTGAAAAAATTTTCATTGACGTTTTATCCATGTTTGTTATAAGATGGTCTTGTTCTTTTTCTCAAAGGAAATATTGTAAATTATAGAAGCGCCAGAACTACAAGTAGTGTAGTTGACGAGGTGGGGTTTATCGAGATTTCGGCGGATGGCTCCCGGTTGTTCATCACAACCGCAAGCTTTTACTTAAATCATTAAGGTGACTTAGTGGACAAAGGTGAAAGTGTGATGAGAGAAAAGGAACGGATACAAACTAGCTGTATAAGTATATACGGACTTAAACCCAATCGAGAGGAAGGTGAAAGCCGTTACAAGCTTACAGGGCTAGCAATATGTAATCCGTTTTTTAGTATAAATAAAAATGGTATCGGACTATGTCGTTACATGTTCGCAGAGCAGTGTAAGCATTTGTAACGGCGACTAAACATGTGTGGAATCGTAGGATTTATTGGAGAGCAAGATGCAAAGGAAATTTTATTAAAAGGTTTAGAAAAGCTAGAATATCGTGGATATGATTCAGCAGGTATTGCAGTACAAGCAGAGAACGGTGTTGTTGTATACAAAGAAAAAGGCCGTATTGCAAAACTTCGCGAAATCGTAGATGAGAACGTAGCAACAAGCGTGGGGATCGGTCACACACGCTGGGCTACACATGGTGTTCCGAGCAAAGTAAACGCGCATCCGCATCAAAGTACATCAAAGCGTTTTACACTAGTTCATAACGGTGTAATTGAAAACTATGAGTTAGTGAAGAAGGAATATTTACAAGATGTAACGTTCGTAAGTGAAACGGATACAGAGGTTATCGTACAGCTTATGGAACAACAAGTGAGCACAGGACTAAGTGTAGAAGAAGCGTTCCGTAATACGCTATCCCTTTTACATGGCTCTTATGCAATCGGATTACTTGATGCTGAAAATCCAAACATGATTTATGTTGCTAAAAACAAAAGCCCGCTATTAGTAGGTGTTGGTGACAACTTTAATGTTGTGGCGAGCGACGCTATGGCGATGTTACAAGTTACAGATCAATTTATTGAATTAATGGATAAAGAAATTGTAATTGTAACGAAAGAAAGTATTACAATTAAAAACTTACAAGGTGAAACGATTGAACGTGCACCGTTTACAGCGGAATTAGACGCAAGTGATATTGAAAAAGGAACATACCCTCATTTCATGCTCAAAGAAATCGATGAGCAACCACTTGTTATCCGTAATATAATTCAAAAGTACCAAGATGAAAATGGCGAGATTGAATTAGATCAAGACATCCGTAATGCGATTTTAGATAGCGATCGTATTTACATCATTGCATGTGGAACAAGTTATCATGCAGGTCTTGTTGGAAAACAATTTATCGAGAAGTTTGCAAAAATGCCAGTTGAAGTGCATGTAGCAAGTGAATTCTCTTATAACATGCCATTATTAACAGAAAGACCATTCTTCATTTACATTTCACAAAGTGGTGAAACAGCTGATAGCCGTGCAGTACTTGTACAAACAAATGAAATGGGTCATAAAGCATTAACAATTACAAACGTACCTGGTTCTACACTTTCTCGTGAAGCGGATTATACACTTCCGTTATACGCGGGACCAGAAATCGCCGTTGCATCAACGAAAGCTTACACAGCACAGCTTGCAGTACTTTCAATTTTAGCTGCAGATATTGCTAAAGCAAAAGGTGAAGTTCTTGATTTCGATTTAACACACGAATTAGGACTTGTAGCAAATGCAATGGTACAACTTTGTGATCAAAAAGAAGAAATGGACGCATTAGCAAAACAATTTTTAGCAACAACTCGTAACTGTTTCTTCATCGGACGTAGCGTAGACTTCTACGTAGGATTAGAAGGAGCGTTAAAGCTAAAAGAAATCTCTTACATCCAAGCAGAAGGATTTGCTGGAGGAGAGTTAAAACACGGTACAATCGCCTTAATCGAAAACGGTACACCAGTTATCGCACTTGCTACACAAGAACACGTAAACCTTGGAATTCGTGGTAACGTGAAAGAAGTAGTAGCACGCGGAGCTAACCCATGTATCATCTCAATGAAAGGCTTAGAAATGGAAGGTGACAGCTTCGTATTACCAGCTGTACATGAAGCACTAGCACCGTTAGTAGCAGTTATTCCATTACAACTTATCTCATACTACGCAGCACTTCACCGCGAGTGTGACGTTGATAAGCCACGTAACTTAGCTAAGTCTGTTACGGTTGAGTAGGAGATTAGTAGGTTAGTAAATATAGTGTAGTTTTGAAATAAAGTTAAGACGTTTATTAAAAAGGTGCGATGCTTTATCTCTTTAATCAAAGAATTGTAAATAAGCTATGATCAAACCTTTTTATAAAACATAAACATAAACCTGTTGGATAAGAAACCATTTTGATTAGACTTTTTCAAAATGGTTTCTTTTTATTCATCATAGAATACGGTTTAACACAATATTTTTAATCAAACTTTATTTTAAAGCCACACATTGCTTTTTCTTATGGTGAATTTGTTTCTTAGTTATTTCCTGCATTTTATATCGTTCACCAATCATGTAATGTTAAGGGAGATGACAAAAGAAAGGAAGAATGTACAAATGAGTATAGTAAAAAACGGAACATTGCAAGTAATTGGAGCAAGCATCTATTATGAGGTGCGTGGCTCGGGTCCAATTCTTCTTTTGATTCATGGTGGGGGTGGTGATGCCGACAAGTTCCATAATATCGCCGACCATCTTGCTAAATGGTATACCGTTGTTACTTACGATCGTCGTGGTCATTCCCGTAGCAATCTCGTCAATAAAAATGAGGATTACCATGTGCACACGCATAGCGAAGATGCTCATCGGTTGCTAGCTAATCTGACCAAAGAACCGGCTTATGTATTCGGAAGTAGTTCTGGTGCTGTTATCGGACTTGATTTGTGCATACGTCATCCTGAGCAGGTACAGTTACTAATTCCACACGAACCGGTTTTATTACAACTTTTATCTGAAAATGAGTTGAAGCAGGCTATAAATTTCCTGGAAGACCTTAAAGGGAATCATCAAAGTGAGGTCATGAAGTTATTGTCAAATATTGATGATAGTAATTCCGAACCATCGAAGGATATGCTAACAGAGCGACTACTCGGCAATTCGATGTATTTCACTGAGTATGAAATCCCGGGAATCCTCAGCTATACTTTAAATATCGATGCATTAAAGTCCCTATTAAAACCTGCATCGATACAGGTACGTCCAGCCGGTGGAAGTATTTCACGAGAATCTTTTCCTTATCATTGCGCATTCAACTTAGCAGAACACCTCGGAACAGAATTCGCAGAGTTTCCAGGACATCATGTGGGTTATAACACAGTGTATCATAAAGAGTTTGCTGAGAGGTTACATGATATTATTGAGAATTAATCGGGAAACTATCAATGAGCAGTGTATAAACACAATAGCGCGAATAGATATTCATGGAGTTACAAGACAATACGTAATTTAGGATTTTGTCTATATGTCTAAATTGATTTCAAAGCATCAGTAGAATATGAACAAATAAAAAAAGCAGCCACCTCTCCATTTAAAGGTAGCTGCTTCTTTTTACATAGATTCTATAATTATTTGTCTTTCATACCACTTGTTTAGTTTTCCATTCCCTAAATCTTCTTTATCAACAATAATAGTTTAGGGGTGACTTGATTTGTGAGCTTAATAATTATGGGGCTTTCCACTAATAGGACCAAAGCAAACAATAAAAGCGCTTGCATAATTAAAAATCCGAGTTATAATACTTGTATACAAGTATACTTGATTAACACGAGGTGGATTTATGACGAAATCAACGGAATTTCTTTATCCTGAAAAATGGCTTTCAAAAGCTTCTACAGGCGATCGTGTTGCGAGCGAATTGAGAATGCGCATTATTGCAGGCGTAATTGAAAGCGATACCATTCTGTCAGAAAATAAAATAGCTGCCGATTTTTCTGTAAGTCGGTCACCCGTTCGTGAAGCATTAAAATTACTAGCTTCTGAAAATATTATTCGCTTAGAAAGAATGGGCGCAGTTGTCATTGGTTTAACCGAGAAAGAAATCGAAGAAATATATGATGTTCGTTTACTTATAGAAACGTTTATTTTTGAGCGACTTGGAAAGATAGACACAAATGATTTAGTAAGAGAACTAAATAAAATAATGGAAATGATGAAAATCGCCATTAAATATCATGATTCTGATGAATTTTCTTATCAAGATCTCTTATTCCATGAAACGATTATTCGAACCATTGAGCATTCCTACATCCTAATGATTTGGAATAATTTAAAGCCTGTTATGGAAAGCTTAATCCTTTTATCAATGCGTACTCGTTTCAAGGAAAAGTACGAAGACTTTGAACGGATTATTAAAAATCATGAGCTTTATATAAAAGCAATCGAATCAAAAGATCGAGCCCTCATGATTGAGGCCTTACATCAAAACTTCGATGATGTTCAAGGGAAAGTCGAAGACCTCTGGATGTCACAACAAATGTTATCTAAAGGAGTTGAGCAAGGACATGAGTAGCTATATGTTAGGTATAGATATTGGTACAACAAGTACGAAAGCAGTTTTATTTACTGAGAAAGGCGAAGTCATCCAAACCGAGAATATTGGTTATCCACTTCGCACACCGGATATATCCACAGCGGAACAAGATCCAGAAGAGATTTTTCAAGCTGTTTTACAAGCGATATCAAATATAACGAAACAGCATTCAGATAAAAAACCATCGTTTATTTCATTTAGCAGTGCTATGCATAGTGTTATTGCCATGGATGAAAATGATCAGCCGCTGACACCTTGTATTACTTGGGCAGATAATCGTAGTGAGGCATGGGCACATAAAATCAAAGATGAACTGAATGGCCATGAAGTTTATAGACGAACAGGAACACCTATTCACCCAATGTCACCATTAAGTAAAATTACATGGATTGTGAATGATCATCCGGAAATTGCTATTAGAACGAAGAAATATATTGGAATTAAAGAATATATCTTCAAACAATTCTTTGATCAATATGTTGTTGATCATTCCATCGCCTCGTGCATGGGTATGATGAACTTAAAAAAACTAGATTGGGATGAGGAAGCTTTAAAAATTGCTGGTATAACATCAGCTCAATTATCCGAACTCGTACCAACTACCCAAATATTTAGCAACTGCAATCCAGATTTAGCCCAAAAGATTGGTATCGATTCCCAAACACCGTTTGTCATTGGTGCCAGTGATGGGGTGCTTTCTAATCTAGGTGTGAATGCAATTCGGAAAGGGGAGATAGCTGTCACAATTGGAACCAGTGGTGCTATTCGGACCATCATTGATAAACCACAAACAGATAAAAAAGGAAGAATATTTTGTTATGCCTTAACGGAAAAGCATTGGGTAATTGGTGGACCGGTAAACAATGGAGGAATGGTCCTTCGTTGGATTCGTGATGAACTTGCTTCATCAGAAGTAGAAACTGCGAAAAGACTAGGAATTGATCCATACGATGTATTAACTAAAATAGCTGAACGCGTGAGACCTGGTGCAGACGGATTATTATTCCATCCATACCTCGCAGGGGAACGTGCACCATTATGGAATCCAGATGTACGTGGCTCCTTCTTCGGTTTAACGATGTCACATAAGAAGGAACATATGATTCGTGCAGCTTTAGAAGGCGTTATATATAATTTATACACTGTATTTTTAGCATTAACAGAATGCATGGATGGTCCTGTAACTCGTATTCAAGCAACAGGCGGCTTCGCAAGGTCTGACGTTTGGCGACAGATGATGTCCGATATTTTCGCATCTGAAGTCGTTGTTCCAAAGAGCTACGAAAGCTCTTGTCTAGGTGCAGGTATATTAGGTCTCTATGCCACAGGAAAAATTGATTCTTTTGAAATCGTTTCCGAAATGGTTGGCAGTACCTACAAACATACACCGAAAGAAGAAGCAACAAAAGAATACAGACAATTATTGCCTATATTTATTAACCTATCAAGGGCGCTAGAAGACGATTATACACGAATTGCAAATTATCAAAGAAATTTAATAAAGTAAAACTTTCATCAGTAATCCCCCATGCCTCGCTTCTATCTAAATCTCGAGGTGGGGGGCCTTACTGCCCACGAATAGCGGGATCAATACAAATACAGCTAAGATTAGGGGGGAACTACGATGCCATTAGTCATTGTAGCAATTGGGATTTTAGCATTACTTTTACTGATTATGCGCTTTAAATTAAATACCTTTATTTCATTAATCATTGTATCCGTCGGGGTTGCGTTAGCACTTGGAATGCTACCAGAAAAGATTTTTAAAACCATTGAAGCGGGATTAGGCGGAACGCTTGGGCACTTAGCACTCGTTTTTGGACTTGGTGCGATGTTAGGTAAGTTGCTTTCAGATTCTGGGGGTGCACAACGCATTGCCATGACCCTTGTGAAAAAATTTGGTGAAAAGAACATTCAATGGGCTGTTGTGACTGCCTCATTTATTATAGGGATTGCATTATTTTTTGAAGTAGGATTAGTATTATTAATTCCGATTGTATTTGCAATTTCAAGAGAATTAAAAGTTTCTATCTTATATCTCGGTATTTCGATGGCAGCTGCTTTATCTGTAACACACGGATTTTTACCACCACACCCAGGACCAACTGCTATCGCTGGTGAATTGCATGCAAACATCGGTGAAGTATTACTTTACGGTTTTATGATAGCGGTTCCAACGGTTGTGTTAGCTGGACCTGTATTTACTAAACTTGCAAAAAAACTAGTACCTGAGGCGTTCACAAAAACCGGTAATATCCAATCATTAGGTGAGCAGAAAGTATTTAAACTTGAAGAAACTCCTGGTTTTGGAATCAGTGTTTTTACCGCTTTACTGCCTGTTCTTTTAATGGCAGTCGCTACAATTATTACTTTGTTGCAAAAAACAATGGGATTCAAAGATAATAGTTTACTAGCAACGATCGAGTTTATTGGGAATGCGGATACTGCCATGTTGATATCCTTACTAGTTGCGATCTATACAATGGGATTGGCAAGAAATATTCCAATCAAAAACGTGATGGAATCTTGTACAACAGCGATCTCGAATATTGGGATGATGCTCTTAATTATTGGTGGAGGCGGCGCTTTCAAACAAGTATTAATTGATGGCGGCGTTGGTAACTATGTAGCCGAATTATTCAAAGGAACTTCATTATCACCAATCTTGCTCGCATGGATTATCGCTGCCATCTTACGTATTTCATTGGGGTCTGCTACGGTTGCTGCATTAACAACTGTCGGTTTAGTGATTCCGATGTTAGGGCAATCTGATGTTAACCTTGCTTTAGTTGTCCTTGCAACAGGGGCTGGTAGTTTAATTGCTTCACACGTGAACGATGCTGGTTTCTGGATGTTCAAAGAGTACTTTGGTTTAAGCATGAAAGAAACATTTGCAACATGGACTTTACTTGAGACTATCGTTTCTGTAGCCGGATTAGGGTTTACTTTATTATTAAGTTTATTTGTATAGATCTTTCTAAACAGTAAAAGGGATACGGAAGCTGTTTAATGTGATTTTTCATAATTAACCAGTTATTTTTCATGATTGATTAATAAGGATGAAAATTTCTCTTTATTTTTTAACTTGATAGTGATGTGCCGTGTCCCTTTAACCTTTTGCACGAATACTGGCAGAGCCTATTGAAATGAAAAAGTTGGATTATTTGATTAAAGTGTTATTTTAAGTATATATACTATAATACAGAGTAACATACATGGAAAGGAACGATAGAATATGGAAAAGTTACAAATTGGAGTTGTTGGTGTGGGCGTTATGGGAAAAAGCCTCGCACTTAACTTTGAGAGCAAAGGGTATTCTGTTGCCCTATATGATATTTCAAAGGAAAAAGTTGATGAAACCATTGAGGAAAACCGTGGTAAAAACTTAGTTGGTACTCATATAGTTGAAGAGTTTGTTAACTCACTTGAATCACCTAGAAAGATTTTATTAATGGTTAATGCGGGGGAAATTACAGATAAAGCGATTGATTCTCTAGTCCCTCACCTCGATAAAGGTGATATTTTAATTGACGGTGGTAATACATACTTTGTCGATACAATTCGCCGAAACAAACGTCTTGCCGAAGAAGGAATCAATTTCATCGGGGCAGGTGTGTCAGGTGGCGAAGAGGGTGCATTGAAGGGACCATCTATTATGCCAGGCGGACAGAAGGATGCATACGAAAAAGTAAAGGATATGCTTGAAAACATCTCTGCAAAAGTGAATAACGAGCCTTGCTGTTCTTATATCGGACCTAATGGGGCAGGACACTATGTAAAGATGGTTCACAATGGTATTGAGTATGGAGATATGCAATTAATTTGTGAAGCATATTTCTTCTTGAAACAAACACTAGATTTGACTGCAGAAGAGTTCCATGAAATATTTGCTGAATGGAATAAAGGTGAACTGAACAGCTATCTAATTGAGATTACAGCCGATATTTTCAAGAAGAAAGATGAAGAAACTGGTAAGCCATTAGTGGATGTTATTCTTGATACTGCAGGACAAAAGGGTACAGGGAAATGGACAAGTCAAAGCGCACTTGATTTAGGTATCTCTCTGCCTATTATCACGGAATCTGTATTTGCACGTTGCATTTCTGCTTTAAAAGAAGAGCGTGTGAACGCAAGCAAAGTTTTATCTGGCCCTAAAGATAAAACAGCAATTGGAGTTGAAAAAGCCGAATTAATTGAAGCGGTGCGCCAAGCTTTATATATGAGTAAAATTTGTTCTTATGCACAAGGATTCACGCAATTGAAGGCAGCTTCTGAGGAATATGATTGGAACCTTGATTTCGGTAGCATTTCTATGCTTTGGAGAGGCGGATGTATTATCCGTGCTGCCTTTTTACAGAACATTAAAGAGGCTTATGAGACTAACACTGACCTACCGAACCTTTTACTTGATCCATACTTTAAAGAAATTGTAGAGTCATATCAAGGTGGATTACGCCAAATTATCTCAATGGCGGTACAACAGGGCATTCCGATACCTGCATTTTCAGCAGCAATTTCTTATTATGACAGCTATCGTACTGCCAAACTACCTGCAAACTTGTTGCAAGCGCAGCGCGATTATTTTGGAGCGCATACGTATAAACGAGTAGATAAAGAAGGTACATTCCATACAAAATGGATATAAAATAATAAATGGACTAAGATTAAATTCTTAGTCCATTTTTCATTCCACAATTCGTAGGCTATAAGACTCCCACTGATGGAATTTCACTTTTATTTATCTGAATTTTCCGTTATCATTTTAAGTATCTGTGAACAATTTCCTTTATTATGACAAAAAGAGACGAGAGATTTATGGACATTACAAGGGGGCATATGGATGAAAGTGAGTGAAAAAACATATTTAAGTATAGAAGAGATTATTTCATTACCAACCTTATCAAGTACCAATATAAGCGATGATGGCAAAAATGTAGCATTTGTTAAGAGGACAGTTAACTGGAAAGACAATACATATAGAAATCATGTATGGATATATGAAAAAGGTAAAGGGCAGAGTTATCCATTAACAAATGGGGATATAGATAGTACATGCCCGTTATGGTCTCCAAATTCTAGGGATATTGCATATCTTAGCCCTGTTGGTAATGAGGGAAATCAAATCTTTGTTAAGTCATTAGATAGTTATGGTGGGGTGCAAATTACTAATGAGGAAGAAGGGATCAGTACATTCAAATGGGATCCTACCGGTAAAGGTTTTTATTATATTGCACAGTCAAAAGAATGTGAGGAAATAAAGAAACGTAAGGACCTATATGGAGATTTTCAACATGTAGGTAAGGAACATCAGAATAATTGTTTATGCTACATTGAAATAGAAAAGGTGATACAAAATGATAAAGAGGAACGAGAGATTAACGGTGTTTATCAATTAACTGGTGGTAAGGATTTTTATATCCATGGATTTGATATTTCAAATGATGGGAAAAATATTGTATGTATGGCTACCCCAAGCCTAAACGATCATATGAATGGTGACCTATACATATTAGATGTTGAAGCTGGGGAACTGCAAAAGATGAATGTAGATAGGTTGTTGGGCGGGAGCGTTTGCTTTTCTCCTGAGGGCAGCAAAATATGTTACTCAGCAAGCATAAGAGAGAAGGAGTATTATAGAAACCATATACAAGAAAGTACATTAGAGATATATGATATGAATACTGGGGAGGTACTTCAGCCTCTAACAAACTTTGATAGTACGGTTATGCCATTACAGTGGACAGCTAAAGGAATTTTAATTAGATGGCAGGATAAAACAAATTACCTTATTGGTTTGCTAGCTGAAGATGGCACTGTGGAAACATTAAGCGAAAAAGTAGATGGCTTTATAATGGATGCCTCTATAACAAGAGATGGAAATCATATAACCTATAATAAGGCTATAACAAATGAAACCTTTGAAATCTATTTGGATGATAAAAAAATAACGAATGAAAATAGCTTTTTCGAAGGGAAGCTTAAAAGCAACAGGGAAATCATCTCATGGCAAAGTAGTGATGGTCTTGAAATAGAGGGTGTTTTATCAACGCCAGTAGAGTTTGACGCAAATAAAAAGTATCCTTTATTAGTAGTAATTCACGGTGGTCCGGCTTGGGCATCCTTTCCGATATTTTCAGACTGCTTCAATGAGAAATATCCAATTGAACAGTTTGTTGAAAAGGGCTTTATCGTTTTAGAGCCAAACTATAGAGGAAGTTCTGGTTATGGTAATGAATTTTTAAAAGCAAACTATAGAAAACAAGGATTTGCTGATTACGATGATGTTATATCTGGAGTGGATGAACTAATTGAAAAAGGGATGGTAGATAAAGATAGAGTAGGAGTTATGGGATGGAGTAACGGAGGATATATATCAGCTTTCTGTTCTACATTTAGTAGTAGATTTAAAGCTATTTCAGTTGGGGGAGGAATTACGAACTGGAGTACCCATTATGTAAATACAGATATCCCTTACTTTATTAGAATGTATTTAGGAAATACTCCATGGAATGATCCAAATATATATAAGAGAACATCACCAATGACATATATTAAATCAGCATGTACACCTACCTTAATTCAACATGGGGAAATGGATGTAAGAATACCAATTACAAATGCATATGAGCTACATCAAGGGTTAAAGGATATGGAAGTTGATACAGAATTAATTATATTTAAAGGAATGGCATATAGTTCTGACCAACCAGGAGTTCATGTGGCTATTATGAAGCAGAACTTGATGTGGTTTTCACATTATATTCTTGGAGAAAGTATGGAGGGTTTTAGTACTATATAATGGATATCCGCACAGGGATTATTCGTTGTGCAATCGGGCCAGATTGTTGTAAACTGCAAGTAAACCATTATTGAGAAGATTTAAGTGGTTATAAGGAAGCTTAATTCGGAGGACGAATATGACAGAGAATAAAAATGAGTTATCTGTAGAACAACGTGAAGAACTATTAAAAGTATTACAAGCCCGTTTTGAGAAAAATATGAACCGCCATGAAGGCCTTGAATGGGCTAAAGTTGAAGCGAAGCTGGCTACTAATAATGAAAAATTGTGGTCACTTAATGAAATGGAAGTAACAGGCGGTGAGCCGGATGTTGTTGGTTATGATGAAGAGAAGGACGAGTATACTTTCTATGATTGTTCAAAGGAGAGTCCTAAAGGGCGCAGAAGTCTCTGTTATGATCTGAAAGCGTTAGAATCAAGAAAAAAACATAAGCCAGAAAATAATGTTATTGATGTTGCAAATGCTATGGGTATTGAACTATTAACAGAAGAACAATATCGGGAATTGCAAAAACTTGGAGATTTTGACATGAAATCATCAAGTTGGGTACAAACACCTTCAGATATTCGAGAACTCGGTGGTGCGCTATTTTGCGATTATCGCTTCGGGCATGTTTTCGTGTATCACAATGGGGCAGATTCTTATTATGCTGCCAGAGGTTTTCGTGGCTCGTTAAGAGTTTAAATTTGGAGTAAACAAAAAAGAGCCTATACGCAGGCTCTTTTTCTTATTTATATTTTAAGAGTAAACCGTTACTACGCAGTTTTGCTTAATTTATATGTTCCGTGGCTGTTTTTACGGAAAAGTTTTGGGAAAACATAGCCATCTAATCCAATACGTCCGGCGTTCTGTCCTGCAACTAAAATGAACATAGTTAAAATAAGCAGGTTTGGGTTTACACTAACAGTTCCGCTTAATAAAAACGCAAGATTCATTATGATTCCGAAAAATGCAGCTGTTTTTGTTAATCCGCCTAAAATCAAACCTAGACCTACTAAAATTTCTCCCCATTGAACTAAAAAGCTAAATAGGTCTGCGTTTGGAAGAACAAAATGTTGAAGAAAATTTGCCCACCAACTTTGCACTGCAGGATGGTCACCTGATGCTTGAGCGATAGCACCCTTTAGAAAACCACTTGCGTCAAAAGATTGTCCAAAGACTTTGCCTATTCCAGCAGCGAGCCATGTATACCCTATGTAAAGTCGTAAAAATAATAATATGAAAGCAGCACGTTTATCATTTCTTAAAAAATTGATAACCATTGAAATCCCTCCAATATTGTATTTACAAGTTTATTATATATCCATTGTGAAAAGATTCACAATGGATATAATGTGAACAAATATATGATTTTTTATTTATAAAATTGCACCTAAAATATTATGAAGTTTATTTTTGAAAATTAAGCAATAAATGAGAGATGGGAGCTATCTATTGTAGCGGATAGCTCCCGTAGTAAACAGTTTTATGTGTGTTCTTTAAGTTCATCTGGGCGTTCCTTATTATTTCTCCGGTTTTATATAAGGAACAACTTGTGCAGTAACCCCTACAGAAGCACCGCGAACAAAGTCTTGGTTTTCTAATACCTTAAAGTTTTCCGTTTTCCCAGTTAGCATAACCCCTAAGATTTTCACTTGATCAAATGGTTTGTTCTTGTTTGCTTTTAAAAACTTCTGGATATCTTCGTCATATCCATCGTCATCGTATTGTTTAAGGGAGTCAAAGAACCTTTTGTACGCTTCTTCAGGCTCTTTTTCTGGATCAAATCCGTAAACTTGCATACCGGCAGGACCTTTGCTTTCGTCTTTAATAGGTGAGACCATATATAGCCATACGATATTTAAGTTGTCTGGTATTTTTGTTTGAATTTCTTTTAATGTATAAGGTTGATTGAAAGAGATAGCAACTTCCGCTACATAGTTTTTCATTGTTGAAACGGCACTTAATTCATTTTTGACTCCATTATGATATTCTTTGATAGCCGGATTATAAAATGTAGCAACTTTATTTTTCGTTTGTTTATCATAATTATAAGCCTCTTTACTAGAGCTAGACCAATAAGATCCTGGTATTAACTCGTTGTAATCGATATTAGAGCGAAACCAATCGTAAGAGCTTGTCAGTGTATTCCATCGTACTACGTAACCGTTAATGTTTTTAGAGCGATTAGATACGATATTGCCGCCAAACATAGAAGAATTACTCGTTACTTGAGAATCAATTTGCACATTCGGTTCTGCAATTGCGTTATGTAAAAAGAGATGTTCGTGCAGCTTCGTAGAACTTTTCGCTGCGAAGTAATTGCCAACCTTGTACATTATAGGAATCAGCATGACTACAACGATAATAGAAGTAATAATGATTTTAAGTAACTGTTTCCTTTTAGCTTTTTTTAATGCATCTTTTAAAGAAGTATCCATTAAGTTTTTCCTCCTACTGTAGAATGAATTGTTTTACGTGCACGATGTAATTTTTGTTTAACACTGTTCACTTGAATATCTAGTATTAAGGCGATTTCTTCATATGAAAAATCATAATAATATTTTAAAAAGAAGGCTTCTTTATATTCTAGTTTTATATCTTTTAATAGATAGAAAATCTCATCTTTATTTAAAACAGCATCTAATTCTCGGTCTGTATATTGTAGTTTTGAATAAATCTCTTCAGTTAAATAGATATTTTGCTGCTCTTTTTTTCTCTTCAAGTCAATGTATTCGTTTAATGCAACCCTAAAAAACCATGGACGTATGTTATTCTCTGTTAGGTCATCTAGCAACGTATATACTTTATAGAAAGTATTTTGGATGATGTCTTCTGCGTCTTCTTTTATAGCCCCTTTCGCTAGTAATAGTTTGAACACTTCCTCCCCTAAATTGATAAGATAGGAGGTCAATATATTTTCTTTTCCCATCATTTTTCCCCCCTATACTTATACAACGGATAGGTAATCATAAATGTATACACTTAAATGAAAGTTTTGTTCTTGATACAAATAGAAAAGGCATATAACAATCATATGTTATATGCCTTTTCTATTATATATTTAGTAATTTATTTAGGTAATGTAAACTTAGCTTTTTTACCTTGTGAAATATCTTTAGCTTCTTTATTTCTCATAGGTCCTAACTCAATCTCAAAGCTTTTATCTTTCCAAATCTTCTCATACTGCTCTTGATCTAAAATAAATACTTGCAGTAACTCTCCAGATGTTCCCGTTTTGACTGAAGCGTTATAGTCGTAATTTAGTAGCATACCTTCATTAATCGTATATTGTGTACCATCATTTACTCTCAATGTAGAGCTTATAGGAGATAGTGAAACGTCTTGAGTATCTTTGTTATCAAGCTTGAATTTCACCGTTAATAGAACAATACCGTTTTTGAAATTTGCAAAGCGCGGTGCTTCGACGGAATTTGGTGTGAATTGAGTAAATTGGTATCCATCTAATGTAACATTAACAGCGCCTAATTCTTGGCTGTTATTAATACTTGATTTCTCTTTTAACATTTTTTTATCGCCCATGTTATTAGCTATAGCTTTATCTTGGTAGAAAGCTTTATCTGTTGCAACCTTTTCAGCACCTTGTTTGTTTAAACTTAATGAAAAGCTTCCGGGACTGCCGATTGGAGCATCGAATTTTCCTTTATTAGCTTGTGCAGTTGGGACTGTGACTGAGACTGTTGAGAGACTTGAAATTTTTGTTAGATCATCTTTTCCAAATGGATACGCGATATAACCAGAAATAGTTTCTCCTGCTTTTACTAAGTAATCATTCGTTGGAGCAAGCTTAGTTGGCAGTTGATCTTCTTTTGGAATTAAATCTTTATAGTTACTATATACTTTCTGCGCACCAGTAAACGATATGTCCAATGCTGGCATATAATAAATATCTTTAGCTGAACTATTTTTTACGCTATAGTTCACAAGAATGACTCCGCCCTCTGTTTGACGGTTAAATGGAATGTTAAAGTCCGTATGGAATCCATTTAATTCAACTAATGTATAACTGTTCATCGATACTGAAATATCTTCAGATTTATAGACTTGTGGTTCCTTATTTTCAAAAAGAACTTTTGTTTTTCCGCCTGTTTCTTTTTCCATGTAGGAAATAAGTTTAGAATAATCGCTGGAGCTAGTAGCGGTATTTTCCGTCTTTTTATCTTCAGTTTTCTTGTCTTCGGATTTTTTTTCTTCAGGTTTATTTTCTTTTGTTGTATCCGTTTTTTCTGTTTTGTTTTCTTTGGCTGCATTTTCTTTTTGTTCTTTATTTGTCGTATCGCTTTGACCACAGCCGGTTATTACAAAAGCTGCTACGATTACTGCAGAAAATAAAGAAAGTAATTTTTTTGACATGTTTCTTCCCCCTATTTGTTTAAAACTAAACTCTCACATTAGCCCCACGTTTTATTATAAGAAGGCTAGTCAATATTTACCAGTGTTTTTTCTAATTATTTCCATTATTTAAATATTATAATATAATAAATTTGATAGAAGTTTGGAATGGAATATTGGTTTTTATTTTTTTATCATTTGAAATATTACACCATATTGTTATGATAGAAATAGAGGTATATGGAAAGGAGACAAGGACTCAATATGTGGATGAACTTGTAATGATTAGAAATTAGATAGATGAATTTTTCTCTCATAAGTGAGGGGTTATTTGGCTATCTGTAAATCATGCAAGGACTGCATATTTGGCTTGTGCGTCCCCTTTGTAAGGATAGATACTTATGTGGGGAAATTCATATCTCTTATATAAAATATGCGTCCTTTAAAATTGGAGGAGTATATGATGAATCAATTAAAAGATAAAGTAGCAGTTGTTACAGGTGTAAGTCGTTTAGATGGTATAGGCGCAGCAATTTGTAAAGAATTAGCTGAGGCTGGATACAATATATTTTTTACGTATTGGACAGAGTATGATAAAGAGATGCCTTGGGGCGTTGATCAAAGTGAACAAATACAATTACAAGAAGAGTTACTAAAAAACGGTGTGAAAGTATCGAGTATGGAGTTAGATTTAACTCAGAATGATGCACCGAAAGAGCTTATAAATAAAGTTACTGAACAACTAGGCTACCCTCATATATTAATTAATAATGCAGCGTATTCTACGAATAATGATTTCTCTAATTTGACTGCTGAAGAATTAGATAAGCACTACATGGTCAATATTCGTGCGACTACATTATTAAGTAGTCAATTTGCCCGAGGATTTGATAAGAAATCTGGTGGTAGAATTGTGAATATGACTTCGGGGCAATTTCAAGGGCCTATGGTTGGAGAACTGGCGTATGCAACAACGAAGGGGGCTATTGATGCTCTAACTAGTACGTTGTCAGCAGAAGTAGCTCATTTAGGAATAACAGTGAATGCAATTAACCCAGGTCCAACTAGTACAGGCTGGATGACTGAAGAGATAAAGCAAGGATTAAAACCAATGTTTCCTTTTGGCAGAATTGGTGAGCCAAAGGATGCAGCAAGACTCATTAAGTTTTTAGTAAGTGAAGAAGCAGAGTGGATTACGGGACAAGTTATTCATTCAGAAGGTGGATTTAAAAGATAAGAAGAAGGTATCTCACCCTGGTGAGATACCTTCTTTTTTAATCTTTCTTCAACCTTCGTGCAATACCATTCCCTAAAGACTGTAATCCTTGAACGAGGATAATTAAAATAAAGACAGTTGCATACATTACTTCAGGTTCATAGCGTAAATGTCCGAAGCGATATGCTAAGTCCCCTAGTCCACCAGCACCTACAAGGCCAGCCATTGCTGTTGCGCCGATTAAGCCAATCGTTGCAATTGTTAATCCAAGTACAAGGGAGGGACGAGCTTCTTTCACCATAACGTGCCAAATAATTTTTATAGTAGAAACGCCCATCGCTTGATAGGCTTCAATCACACCACGATCTACTTCTAATAATGCGGTCTCCATCAATCTTGCGATATAGGGAGCAGTGAAGACGACAAGCGGTACGATAACACCTTGCACACCAATGGATGTTCCCATTAGAAATTTTGTAAAAGGTAGAATGAAGAATAATAGAATGATAAATGGAAGAGAGCGAATGATATTAATAATTGTATTAAGAATTGGATAAATGATTTTGTTTTCTCGCTGTCCACCAGGTCTCGTTAAAACAAGTGTGACACCAAGTGGCAGTGCAATAAGGATCGAGATGAGTAATGAAATAGATGTCATTTGAAAAGTTTGTATGGTCGCCTCCCATATAACTTTACCCCATTCATCCAAAAAGGACTTGTTTTCCATGGCCTGTTCTACCTCCTTCTACGATGATTCCCTGTTCTTGTAAAAATGATAAAGCACGGTTGATTTCATTTTGTTCCCCTTGCATATGAATGATAAGTTTCCCGTATGCTTCATGTTTTAATTGAGTAATATTACCGGATAAAATATTCGGATATACTTGGAATCGTTTTGTAGCGACAGCTAATGCTGGTTCTCCTGAAGAATTTCCTATAAAAGAAAGAGTTACAATTTCACCAGTAGTTTGAAGTTCTTTTTGTACATCTTCTGGAATTTTTGCTGCAAATGCACTATTTACAAATTTCTTCGTTGTTACATGTTGTGGGTTTGTAAAAATATCTTTCACAGTCCCGCTTTCAACTACTGCTCCATGTTCCATAACAGCAACTCGGTCGCATATACGCTGGATGACATTCATTTCATGTGTAATTAATAAAATTGTAATCCCGATTTCCTCATTAATCTTTAATAATAGGTCAAGAATAGAATCAGTTGTTTCTGGATCTAAAGCGCTCGTTGCTTCATCACTTAATAACACTTCCGGTTCATGTGATAGTGCACGCGCGATGGCTACACGTTGTTTCTGGCCACCAGAAAGTTCACTTGGATAGGCGTCTTTTCGATTAAAGAGATCGACAATACGTAAATACTTTTCTACCCTTTTTTCAATTTCTACTTTTGGAATGCCAGCAAGGCGTAAAGGTAGTGCGATATTTTCATAGACGGTAACGGTTTTAAGTAAATTGAACCCTTGAAAAATCATCCCGATTTTTTGTCTCGCTTTTGCTAGTTCTTTTGTAGACAGTGTTGTTAAATCTTGCTCGTTTACAATAATATTTCCTGTTGTTGGTTTTTCTAATAAATTTACACAGCGAATTAATGTACTTTTGCCAGCGCCACTATATCCAATGATTCCAAATACTTCGCCCTTTTTTACTTGGAGGGAAGTAGACTTAAGAGCTTCCACATTCCCCTTTTTTGTTGTAAATACTTTGGATACATTTTTTAATTCAATCATTATCGTCAGCTCCTACCAAGACGGTAAAACAGAACCATCAAATTTTTTCTCGATAAATTCTTTTACTTCTTTAGATTGATAAGCTTTCTTTAATTTATTTACAACAGCATCATCTTTATTTTCAGTACGAACAACGACCCAGTTTACATATGGTGAATCTTTTCCTTCACGGAAGATAGAATCTTTCGCAGGGCTTAATTTTGCACCTAATGCAAAGTTTGTATTAATGGCAGCTGCTTTTACTTCACTTAGTTGTGTTGGTAATTGAGATGCCTCTAATTCAACGATCTTTAAATTTTTTGGATTTTCAATTACATCTTTTGCAGTCGCTTTTTCTGTCGCTTTTGGATCAACTTTTAAAACACCTGCTTTTTCAAATAGTTTTAAAGCTCGAAGTTCATTCGTTGGATCATTCGGTACAGCAATTGCATCGCCCTCTTTTAATTCTTTTACATCCTTTAAGCTTTTTGAATATACGCCCATAGGGAATGTTACTGTTGAAAATACTTCAGTTAATTTCATATTACGTTCAGCTTTAAATACGTCTAAATATGATTTCGTTTGATAGCTATTTACATCAAGGCTTTTTTCATCGAGGGATACGTTCGGTGCTACATAATCATTAAATACTTTTATATCAATTTCGAGACCGTCTTTCGCTGCTACTTCTTTTACCTTTTCAAAAATTTGTTCATGTGGCCCTCCTGTTACACCGACAGTAATCTTTTTCTCATCTAACGCTTTTACTTCTTTATCTGAACTCCCGCTACATGCGCTTAATAATAATACAGCCCCACTTACAATGCTTAATAATACTTTCTTCATCTATAATTCCCCCTTAAATATACGTTCCAAAATAAAAAGCACCTCTCAAAAATAAGAGAGGTGCCGAATAGACAAAATAGATTCCTCTCTTATCTTCCAAAACGAGAACTCGTTTTGCAGGAATTAGCACCTTAGCTTATACGTTATAAGCTCGGTTGCCGGGCATCATCGGGCCAGTCCCTCCGCCACTCTTGATAAGAGTATGTGTATGTAGTTTTTTTAATATGGTACTAATAGTAAATCTTACAAAAAGAATTGTCAACGTTATTTTCTGAATATATTTTATTTTAAGGTAATCGAAACGTTCCCCTTTTTATGCCCTTTTTCTACATATATATGAGCTTCAGCAATTTCTTCTAATCGGTAAGTTCTATCAATAACAGGCTTTAAATTTTCTGTTTCAGTTAGTTTTTTTAGTAGAAACATATCTTCTTTACTTACCTTTGCCATCATTCCATTAACAGATACATATATTCCATTAGGTGTTAATACTTGTTTACAAAGGGATTTTTTATATTTTCCAACTGCATCAAATATAACATCATAGTATTCCCCCTGCTTAGTAAAATCTTCTTTCGTATAATCGATTACTTTGTCAGCCCCTAAAGATTGCACGAGTTCAAAATTTGAATGACTACAAACAGCTGTAACGGTTGCGCCGAAATATTTAGCAAGTTGTACGGCAGCTGTTCCTACTGATCCAGATGCGCCATATATGAGTACTTGTTGCCCCCTTTTTATACGGGCCTTTCTTAGGAAGTGTAGTGCCGAAGTTGCGCCAAAGGGAATAACTGCTGCTTCCTCATACGTTACATTGGTAGGTTTTAATGCTACTAATCCACTTTCATGTACACATGTATATTCTGCATAACCACCGACATTAAGCTCTGTTAATGCAAAAATTTGATCTCCTTTTTTAAATTGAGTTACATCTGTTCCTATTTCTTCGATTTCGCCGGATAACTCTACACCGAGTATAGGCTTTCTCGGTTTTCTAAAACCTAATATGATTCGCATAGGAATCCAAAATAAGAGAGGGCTATTAAACCCACGTATTCTACAATCTCCAGTCGTTACACTCGTTGCGTGGATCTTAACTAATACTTCGTTCTTTTTAGGTATAGGTTTCTCTATATTTTGAAGCTGAAGAACGTTAGGTGGTCCATACTGTGTGCAAATGATCGCCTTCATAATGACCTCCTGAAATGAGTTGTCGTTATTTACATCATATTTAAACTCTTCATTAAACATGTCGCTATATAGCGAATATAGATTGAAATTTATATAGATTTCATAGGAAAAGAGATGATATTATTTTGGGAAAGGGGGGCGGAATTATGAAAAAAATTATTTTTATTTCAAGTTTAGTGCTTGCAATCAGTCTAGGGGTAGGATGTAGTAATGAGAAAACAGCAAAGACGGATGAGCCGAAAAAAGAATCCGTTCAAAAAGAAAAGGAATTAACGGCGAAAGATGTTTTCAAGAAAACGAATGAAGCTTTTAAAAATGAAGAACATGTAACGATGACATATGGTGTAGGGGTAAAAGCTGAGGGAACAGAGATGGATATATTAAAGGCTAAGATGCAATTAGAGCCAAAGACAAAGAATTCTCGTTCTGAAATGAATATTTCCGGTACAGATGTTGTAGTGTATACTGTGGATGGTAAAGTTGCTGGTGAGGTAAAAAACCCTAATACAGGAGAAGTTATAACCGTACCAGAGGAGCAATTAAACGCTGGTGGAATGAAAGCGACTCAAGATATTATAGATAAATTAGAAGTACCGGAAGTAGTTTTAGATAAAATGAAGCTGGAGAAAAGCGGAGATAAATATAAACTGAAATTTACATTAAAAGGGCAAGAAACAGAAAGTATGTTAACTAGCATGGATGAAACGCAGAAGAAAATGTTACAAGCACAAAACGCGAAGATAGAAGAAGTGGATGCAGAATATATCATTACAAAAGATTTTAAATATGAATCAGCAAAGATAGACATGATTATGAGTAGTAATGGCAAGGATAAAGCACACATTATTACGAACGCAAAATATACGTCGTATGAAAAGTTTGACCCAATACAATTGCCAGCAGCAAAGTAACAGTTTTGATAAGGAGGGACCTAAAATAAGGTCCCTCTTTTTTGTATTCTTTCTTCATAGGAAAATAGGTACAATATAAAGAGGAAAAGATGTAGAAGAGGAGAGTGTCATTTGAAAAAAGGAAAGATAGCGGTGGTCATTGTAGCATATACAGTGTTGCTTGCAACGTCTGTACATACATATAAAAAACAACTCGATCATCCTATTATGAGTGATGTAGGTAAATTGCTTCCGACAAAAATAAAACGTGTTGAAAGTGCTACTGATGAGCAATCGTTAATAAAATTAGTGCAAGATGCAAATGTTTCTGGAGAGAAAATTTCTATTGCTGGTATGCAACATAGCCAAGGCGGACAGACATACTATCCACATGGTACGATGCTTGATATGAAAGGGTATAATAAAATATTAGAATTTGATCCAGAGAAGAAGCGCATTACAGTTCAAAGCGGCGTCACGTGGAATGATATTCAGAAGAAAGTAAATCCATATGGTCTTGCTGTTCAGGTGATGCAATCGCAAAATATTTTTACGGTTGGTGGTTCATTAAGTGTAAATGTACATGGTCGTGATATTCGTCATGAGGCATTGATTGATACAGTCGAATCATTTCGATTACTAATGGCAGATGGCACTGTACGTAATGTAAGTAGAGAAGAGAATGCGGATTTATTTCCTTACGTCATTGGCGGTTATGGGTTATTTGGTGTCATTTTAGATGTGACTTTAAAGTTAACAAATGATGAATTATATGAAACGCATACGAAAATGCTAGATTATAAAGAATACACGTCTTATTTCAAAGAAAAAGTGAAAAAAGATGCTAATGTTCGTATGCACTTAGCTCGTATTTCTGTTGCTCCAAATTCATTCTTAAGAGAAATGTATGTGACAGATTATACATTGGCACAAAATCAAAATATGAGGGAAGAGTATAGTGAATTAAAAGAAGAAACTATTATAGCAGCGCCGAAATTTTTACTTGGATTATCACGCTATAGTGATTGGGGAAAGAATACGTTTTGGGATATACAAAGAAGTTATTTCGAACGTACAGATGGAAAGTATGAGACGCGAAATAATGTTATGAGGTCAGATAGTGCCTTTATGGAATATGAAAATCCGAATAGGACAGAGGTGTTACAAGAATATTTTGTGCCTATAGATTCTTTTACGGAATACATAGATGATTTACGTAACGTATTAAATGAAGAAGAGTTTAATTTGCTTAATATTACGATTCGTTACGTGGAAAAGAATGAAAATGCAGTTTTATCCTATGCGAAAGATGATATGTTTGCACTGGTTCTTTTAATTAATCAAGGGCGTTCTGAAAATGAGATAAAGAAAACAGAGGATGTTATTCAGAAGATGATTGATGTTACGTTAAAGCATAACGGTAGTTATTATTTACCGTATTATTCTTATCCAACGAAAGAGCAGTTAAAGAGAGCATATCCTCGTATAGAAGAGTTTCTTCAGAAGAAAAAAGAAGCGGATCTAAAAGAGAGATTTGTGAATTTATTTTATAGGGAGTATACGAAATGACATATAGAAGATTTGTAGCTTCACAAAGCATCATTATGATGGCTGGAAGTATGGTATTTCCTTTTTACATTCTATTGCTTCGGAATGTTGGAAATAGCTTCTCACAGTTTGGCTGGGCATATGGCTTATTTGCCTTAACTTCAGCTCTAGTATATCCGTTAGTTGGAAGAATCTCTGATAGAGTAGGTGATAGAAAGTTATTAATTATATACGCCTGGTCCATGGCGATATTAATGCTTTGTTTTCCTATTGCAACAGAAGTATGGCATGTATACATTCTTCAAATTTTAATGGGTATTTTAGGGGCTGTGCAGCGTAATACGGAGAAGACGTCGTTAGCACGAAAAGTTGTACAAGAAAATGCTGGTTATGAGATTGGAAAATATCATGTGTGGACATCGATTGGAGGAGCAGTAGCAATTATTGCAACAGGATATTTAGTAGATTTCTTTACGATCGGCACGATTTTTTATATTGCATCTATCTTATATGTAGTGAGCGGAGTTGTATTAAGTAGTAAAAAAATATAACAATTCCCATTTTTACCTGAATAACCTTTATTTGTTATACTAAAGGGGAAGACAAAAGAAAAGGGGACATTGCCTTTGATGAAATTTTTAATTTTAGCTATTCTCACTTTGTTTTTGATTCCATGGACAAGAAGAAGCGGTAGTAAACTTCGAGCAGTGGATAAGAAAGGGGATGAGAAGGTTGTAAAGGGTAAGAAATCATCTATTTTAGTTATTCCAGTTTTATTTTGGATAGGTATTGCAATCTATGAATATTTTTGGCTAATTGATGATCGAGCAGATTCAATTCTTACTCATTATTCTGTTGCAGTAGCGATTTTAATTGGGCTTGTTTTATTTTCCCAAGATCAAATAGGTAAATTAGAAGGCACGTTAAAAGGACTTCTAATGCTTGTTTTACTTGCAAGTTACGGCTACTTTGGTTATTTGCACGATATAGTAATCTCGCAAAAGAAATATGATTCTGTTGTAAAGGTAGAGAAAGATATTTCAGAGCCATTTACTGAAAATGATCAGCCATTTACAGTGCCGCCAAAGACAGCGGAGAATAAGATGAAAAAAGTATTTGGGGATATTCCGAAAGTAGCTTATTTTGAGCTAGGAGAATTAACGCCACAAATGGTAAATGGCGAGGCTTTATATGTAGCACCGATTGAAGTTTCAGGATTTTTTAAAGCACGTAAAGCTGAGACAATTCCAGGGTACGTCACGATGTCAGGTACGAATCCTGATGCAGAAGCAAAGCTACACCTTGGTTATAAAATGAAATACGTGCCAAGCATGTTTTTCGGAAATCATTTAGAGCGTGTGGTAAGGCAAGCAGAACCAAATTTAATCTTTAAAGGAAAACCGAAATTTGAAGTGGATGATAAAGGGAAACCGTATTATACAATGACGTACGGTGAATTTATTTCAGGAAGATCTGGATTTGAGGTAGAGGGCGTTGTAGTAGTAGATGCACAAACAGGCGAAGTGAAAAGATACGATAAAGGAAAGGCACCTAAATTTGTTGATGGTGTATTAAATCACGAGACTGCATCTACGTTAAATACGTACTTCGGTAAATATATTCACGGATTTTGGAATACAAAGTTCTCGCAAACTGATATGAAGATTCCGACTGAGTGGGGAACGAAAGAAGGAGTTACACCGATTTTCGGTAAGGATGGAACACTATATTACTTTACTGATTTTACTTCTCCGAAAGAAGGAGTAGATTCTGCGTTAGGTTACTCACTCATTGATGCACGTACAGGTAAGTTGTATTACTATAACGGAAAAGAAGTAAAGGGAATTATGGATGGTTCAGCTGCTTCGGAAGTCGTGGATAATTCCTTTAAGAGAGAGAAATGGCATGGGACAATGCCGGTTATTTATAACGTGTACGGTAAACCTTCTTGGATTGTACCTGTTATTGATGATGGAGGGTTAGTACGTGCCCATACGGTTATCTATGCTTCTAATGCGAAAATATTTGCAACAGGTTCGACGCAAAAAGAAGCGCTTGAGAATTATAAAAATGCGCTGAGCGGAAGTGGAGATTCATTTAGACCAACTTCAAGTGGTAAAGAGGCACAAAAAGAAGGCGTTGTACAACGTGTATATAAAGAAAAATCAGGTGAAAATACAATTGTTTATGTACTGTTGGAGAACGAACAAAAAGTGTTTATGATACCTGCGAAAAAGTTCCCATATGCTATGTTTACAGAAGTGGGAGATCCAATTCAAATCACATATTTAGATACAGGAGAGGCGATGTCTTCCGTATCTAAATTTACAAATAGTAATTTGAACAAGTAAAGCGATAGAGATTCTATCGCTTTTTTTACAAAATTAAACAGGAAAATACGCTATACTTGACGTATGTGTATGTTGTAACTATAATTGTTACGATTTAGTATGTATAGGAAAGGGTGAACGGAAAAAGTGAATGAAGTTAATCAGGAAATATATAAGCCTGTAAAGATGAACAGGTTATGGATGATTCTTGTATTAGGAACACTTACGGCGATTGGGCCATTATCTATTGATATGTATTTGCCTTCATTACCGAAATTAACGGATGACTTGCAAACAGGTGCATCCCTAGCCCAGCTTACATTAACAGCTTGTTTGCTTGGGCTTTCAGTAGGACAATTATTTGTTGGCTCAATTAGTGATATTTACGGAAGACGCAAACCTCTTATTATTGCTCTCATTATTTATGTTGCTTCTTCTTTACTTTGTGCTGTTGCGCCATCTATTTGGACTTTAGTGTTATTACGCTTCCTACAAGGAGCTTCAGGATCAGCCGGGATTGTTATATCACGTGCAATGGTACGTGACATGTATTCAGGTTCTGAAATGACGAAGTTCTTCTCACTGCTTATGTTAGTAAACGGAGCAGCACCTATTTTGGCACCGATTATTGGGGGACAATTATTACAGTTTACAACGTGGCGCGGTGTCTTTATCGTTCTCGGAGCAATAAGTGTATTTATGTTAATATCAGCTACTTTCGTATTACGTGAAACATTACCTCCTGAAGAAAGAGAAACAGGCGGTTTGTCAGGGACGTTAGCGACATACGGAAAACTGTTAAAGGACCGTTTGTTTATGGGATATGCATTGTCACAAGGATTAGTAACGGCGGCAATGTTTGCATACATTTCGGGCTCACCATTTGTGTTGCAGAACATATACGGAGCATCACCACAGCAATTTAGTTTATTCTTTGCAATCAACGGTATCGGTATTATTATTGCTAGTCAGGTTACGGGTCGTTTAGCGGGGAAAGTGAATGAGAAGACATTATTTGTCTCTGGTATCATTATTGCAGCTGTTGGTGGTTTATCTTTATTACTGACAATCTTACTAGGGATAGGGTTAATTGGTGTTTTATGCTCGTTATTCCTTGTCGTATCAAGTGTTGGGGTTGTCTCAACAACTGGGTTTTCATTAGCGATGAGAAATCAAAAACAAGCTGCAGGAACAGCATCAGCTTTATTAGGCTTATTACAGTTCATTTCAGGAGCGCTTGTTGCACCGCTAGTAGGTATTGGTGGAAGTAATACCGCATTACCGATGGGTGTTGTAATAGCTCTTTGTGAAATTGGTGCGGTACTATGCTATTTATTTATGGCTAGAAGAAGTGAAAAGCAGTTTGAACTGCAAGCAAGACAAAATTTAGAGGCTTAACAAAAAAGAACTGATTCAAAGGGAATATTTGAATCAGTTCTTTTTTTTATTTCTTTCAAATACCTCATACATATTATTCATGATCGTATCATATAAAACAGCAAGTTTATCCCACACCCAGCGATTACTATCAACTTCTTTTTCCCCGCAGTCGATAATATCGGTATGGTCGGTAATTTTATACGCTTTTTTAACGACAATAGGAGCAATTTTCGGTATACGTGGGATTTCTTTTAAGATATCTGCGAAGTTTCCAATGTAGACATGACCGATGATTTCGATTGTTAATGATTTATCTGATATATTTAGCAATGTATGAAATTGATTTGTATGTTGTTGTTTTAAATATTGGGCTAACTTAAATGGAGCATGCTTCTTTTTTAATACGCGGCGAAGGCTCTCTGTATTTTCGATATGAAGTGATTTTTCGCGAATAAGGACACGAATATCTTCTCCCATAAAAGGCATTGTATTGTACATAGATGATTCTCCTTAAAAACTTACATATGTTTGCGTTATGCATATGTAAGTCTAGCATGGTTTGTTCTTTATGTGTGCTTACAGTTTTGTAAGGTGCTGTAGTAAAGCAGTGCAAAAGTTATTTGTATAAAGTGACGATACTGTGACAAACATGTTGGTATATATATTACGATGTCGTCTTAAGTGTAAAAAGTAGGATGTTCTCGGTATAATAACAAGTAGAGATAAAAGAAACTATAATGAGTAGTAGCTGTAGATAAAAGGAGAAGAAGAGATGAAGAAGGCTTTGGGTATTGCTGTAATGGGAAGTATGATCCTTCTAGCAGGATGTAATGGAAATAAGGATACGAAAGAACCGAAAGAAAAGGTAGAGCAATCTACAGAACAAACAGAAGAAATGAAAGAATACCGTGCAGTACATGAAAAATACGATTTGAAAATGAATAAAGAAATTAATAACGCACTGCAGTTATTTGAAGTAGCAAAAGAAAAGGGCGGTAAGGAAATAACGACTGCTACATATAAAGAAGATGTGCAAAAGGTAACAACGAGCATGTTAGAAGATATTGATCATATACGAAAAGAAATTCGTGTTCCGAAGTCGAAAGAGCAAGAACATGAGGTATATGTCGGTTTCTTGAATGAATCGGAACAAGCAATGAAAAAATTACAGAAATTAGCTAAAGAAGAAGATTCATCGTTGATTCGTGATATAGAAATTAATTTTGCAACAGCATCGACATACTATAAACGTTTTCAAGCAGAAACGAAAAAATAACCTTGCCTGTGCAAGGTTATTTTTTCTTCTTACGATCGCCGTCTTCATCCTCGGATACTAATACCTTCTGTTCTTCGTGAAATTCGGAAATAGTTTGCCCGGTAATATTATCAAAGGGGGTGTAAAAAGAGGTAATGCTTTTCTTTTTAATGAAAAGTTTATAAAATCCAATGATAACAAGTATAACGATTGTTAATGGTAATCCTATAGTTGCTAGAAGTAAGGGATCCATCATATAACTCCTTTCATATCGTTTTTTTATTATAGGCGAAAAACTGTAATTTAGATAAATACACTATTAAAAACTGATTTTTCTAAATATATCCAATTTGATTGACTTTTCATTTTTTCAGAATTATAATTCGAAATATACAATTTGAACCAAATAATAATATAGCAATTTACTTATCCAGAGAGGTAGAGGGACTGGCCCTATGACACCTCAGCAGCGGGTTCTGTAATAGGAACACCGTGCTAATTCCAGCAAGCAAGTCTTGAAAGATAAGTGATGGGCCTTTGTTTATTAAGCCTTGATCTTATTTTTTAAGATCAAGGCTTTTTGTATTCTAAAAAAGAGAAAAGGGAGTAATGGAAAAAGTACGTTCATAAAACTAAGTAAATATATGTGTTTAGGGGGTTATTGAAGTGTATGTAATTAAAAAATTATCAGTTATGGTGTTCACGATATGGGTTATTACGACGGTGACATTTCTAATTATGCATATTATTCCGGGGGATCCATTTTCATCAGATGCAAAAATCTTTCCTGAAGAAGTGATCCAAAACATGAGAGCGAAGTATCACCTTGATGAACCGTTATGGAATCAATATGTTGCTTATTTAGACGGCGTAGTTCATTTTGATTTTGGTGAATCTGTTCAATCAACCGGGCAAGGTGTATCAGAAATTATAACAACTGGTTTTGGTCCATCAGCAATTATTGGTTTACAAGCACTTATTATTTCATTGCTAGTCGGAATTGCTGCAGGTACATTTGCTGCTCTCTATCATGGGAAGGTAATTGATTACGGTGTAAGTTTACTTGCCATCCTCGGTATTTCTATTCCGAGTTTTATTTTAGCACCACTATTTATACAAGTATTCGCTATTCAATTCGAGCTCTTACCAGTAGCCTCTTGGGGTACATTTGAACATACGGTATTGCCATCCTTTGCATTAGCGTTAGGACCAATCGCAGTGATTACAAGATTTGTTCGCTCTAATATGATTGAAGTTTTGCAGAGTGATTATATTAAGTTAGCGAGAGCGAAAGGTATACCGATTAAGAAGATTATTATAAGACATGCTCTTCGAAATGCAATTGTTCCGGTACTTACATTTGTTGGACCATTAATGGCGGGACTTTTAACAGGTACTTTCGTTATTGAAAAGATTTTTTCAATTCCTGGTCTCGGAAAATATTTTGTAGATAGTATTTTTAATCGAGATTATCCAGTGATTATGGGAACAACCATTTTTTATAGTGCACTTTTAATTGTATGTATTTTTATTACAGATATTATTCATCGTATTGTTGATCCACGTATTCGTTCTATTACGTAAGGAGGGAGATGTTTAGATGGGGGCTTATGAAATTAATGACCAGTTATTAACAAATGAAGAGAAAAAAGAATTAACAATAAATAAAGATCAGCAAAAGATTAGCCGAAAGAAAGAAGTGTTTCGTAAGTTTGTATCGAATCCAATCGCAGTTTTAGGATCAGTGACGTTAT
Organism: Bacillus cereus group sp. BfR-BA-01350; assembly: GCF_022663775.1. NCBI lineage: Bacteria > Bacillati > Bacillota > Bacilli > Caryophanales > Bacillaceae > Bacillus > Bacillus cereus group sp. BfR-BA-01350. The sequence goes on along the minus strand of NZ_JAKUGD010000015.1, from coordinate 63,303 downwards.
TACTCATTATTGTTTTTTCACTTGTTGGTGAAAGTTTAACGCCATTTACTGCGAGTGAACAAGTAAAAGAGGCAACAAACTTACCACCTAGTAGTGAGCATTGGTTCGGAACAGATGATTTGGGAAGAGATATATGGGCACGTACTTGGGCTGGCGGGAAAATTTCATTAACAGTTGGATTAGTGGCAGCTGCTCTTGATATAGGACTTGGTGTGCTAATTGGAGGATTTAGTGGATATGTGAGAGGGCGCAATCGCCTTGGGACATTAATTGATGAGTGGATTATACGAGGAATCGAAGTGTTATACGGTATCCCGTATTTATTAATTGTTATTTTACTATTAATTGTTATGAAACCAGGTCTTTTTACCATTATCATCGCCCTTGCATTAACAGGATGGATTGGTATGGCACGTCTCGTTAGGGCGCAAGTCTTATCTTTAAAACAAAGAGAGTTTGTTATTGCAGCGGAGCGATTAGGTACATCACATATGAAAATTATATACGGGCACTTAATTCCGAACTTAACAGGCATTATTATCGTAAATTTATCATTTACAATTCCAGCAGCTATTTTCTCAGAATCATTTTTAAGCTTTATCGGACTAGGAGTGCAATCACCGGCAGCAAGCTGGGGGACGATGACGAATGATGCACTTGGGACATTACTAAGCGGGGAATGGTGGCAGCTATTCTTCCCAGCAATCATGATTGCGCTCATTATGTTCGCATTTAATGCGATTGGTGATGGTTTACAAGATGCAATTGATCCAAAAATCGTAAAACAGAATCGAAAGGAGAAAAAACATGGGACAGCTCTTATCTTTAGAAAACGTAACGTTAGCCGTTGAAAAAGAGAATAGTAAACAAGCAATTGTGAAGCATGTTTCCTTTTCTGTTAGCGAAGGTGAAATAGTTGCACTTGTAGGAGAAAGTGGCTCAGGGAAAAGTGTTACAGCACAATCTATTATCGGCTTAAATCAAGAATCAATTCAAATTGATGATGGAAATATATCTTTCGAATCAAAGGCATTAACGAATCTACAAGAATCAGAATGGAATCAAATTCGTGGGAAAGATATTTCTTTTATCTTTCAAGATCCACTTTCATCTTTAAATCCGACGATGAAGGTGGGAAGGCAAATTACAGAGGTGATTTTGCAACACGAAAAGAAATCGAAAAAAGAAGCAAAAGAAATTGCGATTAACTTATTAAATGATTTAGGGATACATGAAGCAGAGAAACGCTTTGAACAGTACCCACATCAATTAAGCGGAGGTATGAGGCAACGTATTTGTTTAGCAATCGCATTTGCTTGCCACCCAAAACTCGTTATTGCGGATGAACCTACGACAGCATTAGATGTAACAATTCAAAAGCAAATTATGGAGTTATTAAAGGAAAGAAAGGAAAAGCAAAATACGAGTATTTTACTAATTACGCACGATTTAGCACTTGTACGTGAAGTAGCGGATCGAGTAGTTGTGATGTATGGAGGACGTGTTGTTGAAAAAGGAACGATAGAGGAAGTGATAGGTTCTCCTAAACATCCATACACAAAAAGCTTATTACAAGCAATTCCCAATATGGATGATTCCGAAAAAGTATTACGTGCAATAGAAGGGACGACACCTTCCATTGAGACGTTAAATAGCTTTGGTTGTCCTTTTGTAAATCGTTGTCCAGTAGCGATAAAAGAATGTATTCATCGTTTCCCAGAGAGAACAACATATTCCAAGGAGCATAGTTCACATTGCTGGCAACATGTTCTGGAGCATAATAAAGCGAAATCAAAAGAGAAGGTGAATGCCTCATGACGACAGATTTAATTACTGTAAAGCAAGTAACGAAAACGTATGGAAGTAAAAATAAAGAAATCGCAGCGTTAAAAGACATATCACTTACGATCTCGAAAGGCACAACGCTTGGCATTATTGGAGAAAGTGGTTCAGGAAAAACAACACTTGGTAAGCTCATAGCTGGGATTGAGAGCCCAACGTCTGGTGAAATTGATTATAACGGTCAAGTCGTTCAAAAGTTGAATGCAGCTCATAAACGTGATTTCTTACAGAAAGTACAGTTTATTTTTCAAGATTCCACAGCAGCATTAAATCCGCGCTGGAAAGTACGCGATAGCGTAACGGAAGGTTATATTTCATTCGGTTTAGGTGATAAAGGATTAAAGGATAAAGTAGCAGGTGATGCGCTAGAACGTGTGGGATTAGATAGACGATATATCGATCGCTATCCGCACGAATTTAGCGGAGGACAACGTCAACGAATTGCTATTGCAAGAGCTTTATTATGTGAGCCAGAAGTATTAATTCTTGATGAACCAATTTCAGCATTAGATGTTTCATTGCAAATTCAAATTGTACATCTGCTGCAAAAAATCCAAAAAGAACAAGGTTATACATATTTATTTATCGCGCATGATTTACCGATGGTTCACTATTTATGTGAAAAAGTAGCTGTCTTATACAAAGGAGAACTTGTTGAATTTGGAAATACGGACGAAGTATTCCGTAATCCACAACATTCTTATACAAAAACATTATTAGCATCAACACCAAAAATTTCAGGTTAAAGGAGAATGTAGGATGAAGAAGTTTTTACTGTTTGTCATTATGACTGTTTTAGCAATTACTTCTGTCGCTTGCGGTAAGAAAGAGACGCAAAAGGCGAGTGCTGGTAAGGGAGAAGGAGATCGATTAGTAACGAATATTGGTAGCGATCCATATACACTTGATTCCGCTATCGCGACAGATAGTACTTCAGGTTATGTAATTGGACATTTATTCTCAAGCTTATATACGCAAGATAGTGATGGGAAATATCAAAATGAATTAGCAGAGAAAGAAGAAGTAAATGCTGATGGAACTGAGTATACAATTCATTTAAAGAAAGATATTAAATGGTCAGATGGTTCTGCTATTACAGCAAATGATTTTGAATTTGCATGGAAGCGATTATTAAATCCGAAAACGGGTTCTATGAATGCGACAGAAATGTATTTTATTAAAGGGGCAGAGGCATACAATACTGGAAAAGGTGAAGAAGGACAAGTTGGCATTCAAGTCATTGATCCTCAAACATTAAAGGTAACACTTGAGCACCCAGTGTCTTCTATTAAACAAAAGTTAGCAAGCTCATTATTCATTCCATTATCTAAAAAATCAATTGATGATAATAATAAATTAAAAACAGATCCAAAAGAGTTAATTACGAACGGACCATTCACATTAAAAGAATGGAAGCATAATCAGGCTATTACAGTACAAAAAAATAAAGAATACTATGATAAAAAGGTAACATTAAAAGAAATTGAGTTTCGTATTATTCCAGATTCTAAAACAGCGTACCAATTATACAAATCAAAAGAATTAGATGTGCTAAGTGGTTTACCACAAGAGATGATTGAGAAAGAAAAAGGAAATAAAGAATACAAGCGTGTTGCAGGATTCTCATCTTATATTTATTCGTTTAACGTAGAAAAAGAGCCGTTCACAAATGCAAAGGTACGTAAAGCATTCTCGTTAGCAGTTGATCGTAAGTTTATTGTTGAAAAACTGTATAAAAACAATGCACAAGAAGCAAATGCATTCGTTCCAGAAGGAGCAAAAACACAAAGTGGGCGTGATTTCCGTAAAGAAAAAGGTGGTTACGTTAAATTTGATCCAGCAGAAGCGAAAAAATTATTAGAAGAAGGCATGAAAGAACAAGGCTGGTCTACATTACCTGAAGTAACATTAAAGTTCACTACAGATACACAACATAAAAAAGTAGCAGAAGCAATGCAAGAAATGTTTAAGAAAAATCTTGGCGTAGATATTAAATTAGAAAATAAAGAGTGGAAGAGTTACATCGACACATATAAGCAAAGTGATTTCCAATTAGCTTATATGGGATGGGGCGGTTCTCTATTAGACCCAATTACTAAATTAGATTTATATGCAGGTGATGGTCCAAACAATTATGCAAAATGGCATAATAAAGAATTTGATGCTTTAGTGAAGGAAGCAGAAGTTGAACAAAATGAAGATAAGCGTTTTGACTTATTGCATAAAGCGGAAGATATTATGTTTACAGATTCACCATTAATTCCAATTATATTCCCGTCGGATTCCTATTTACAAAAACAAACGGTATCTGGACTTCAATATTATGTTGGATCTAAACCAGATTTAAGATATGCAAAAATAAAGAAGTAGGCGACTGCCTACTTCTTTATTTTATTTCTCTTTTATATTCTTTTTTCGTTCCATCAGAGAAGACAACTTCTAAATCGAATTTTTGGTAGTCTTTATCAAGTTTGAACACGTTCACTACTTGATCGATTACTTCTTGGTCGGCAGTATCTTTATCAAATTTTAATTCTTGTAGAAGTGGGCTTAATTTTGTGATAGCCTCGTCTCCTGTTAATTTTACATCTGCTTTATGATCTTCAATTTTTGCTTCCATTTTCTTATCAGCTGCTACATTTTTATAGTCTGCTTCGTAGTCTTTCTTTGTATCTTGGTAGTCTGCCTTTAAATCGAATTCATTGAAGTTTAGTTTTAAATCTGCAGGAGCCTCGTTTTTTGCTTCTTCAGTCGTCTTTTTATTAGAAGTTGTATCTTCTTTTGCAGGAGCTTTACATCCTGTTAATGCAGGTACTAGCATAAGAACTAATAAAACTGATAGTAGAATTCTCATTATAAATTCCTCCTTATGTAAATTCGTTCTATACAAGTTTTTCCCAAAAACATGTAATTATGTATGTGTTGAAAATAAATTATTATTCTGTAGTCACAAGGGCTAATCCGCAATTTAAATCAAAAAAGATTTGTATGTATATGGTAAATTGAAGTTGTGAGGGAGGGACTAAAATGCATGAAGAGTATAAAGAGATAATAAAAAAATCAATTGAATATATAGAGAATCACTTACATGAGGAGCTTACAACAGAAAGAGTGGCATCTCACAGTGCAGTATCGATGTACCATTTTCATCGTATCTTTCAAAGATATGTTGGGATGAGTGTAACGGATTATATTCGAAAGAGAAGGTTAACTCATGCTGCGCAGACTTTAGTATCGACTGAAAGAGCAGTTATTGATATTGCAATGCAATATGGTTTTTCCTCACAAGAGGCATTTACGAGAGCTTTTAAAAGAATGTTTCAATTGCCACCAAAGAAATATCGAAAGTACTTCCAGTCATTTTATATAGAAAGAGAGGGTGTTTCAATGCAAAAAGGTATACCGAAAGGATGGATCTTAAGTGGAAGTCATCCTGCTGAATATGAGATGGGTTTAGATTATGAAGTTGTCCATCAAGGGAAAGTATCTGCATACATAAAAGCAAAAGAGAATGTTACGCACGGAGGATTTTCAACATTAATGCAAATGTTCCGAGCAGATAAATATGTAGGGAAGAGATTACGTTTTACAGCATTTGTTAAGAGTGAAAATGTAAGAGATTGGGCAGGGTTGTGGATGCGAGTAGACGGAAAAGAGACAGAACCGCTTGCTATGGATAATATGCAAAATCGTCCCATTAAAAATACGAATAATTGGCAATCGTACTCGGTTGTATTAGATATAAAAGAAGGAGCGCTTGGTATTGCATTTGGTGTTTTATTATCAGGAGAAGGTTGTGTGTGGCTAGATAGTATTCGATTTGATGAAGTAGATGAAAAAATTCCTACAACAGATTTGGCAGAGAACTTTTATGAAACACTCTTAGAAGAACCAATGAATCTACAATTTGAAGAATTAGAAAAATAAAAAACAAGGAGAAAAGATATGCTCAAATATGCAAAACTAATAAGTATTAGTTTAGTAATATCGTCTTGTATTATGGGAATTAATTATTTAGTTAGCTATCTTTGGTCAGGGCATATACCTTCTTTGACATGGAGAACGTATTTAATGTTTTTGTTTATATTTATGATGAGTTTTAGTTCAATGCAAAAAGAAGGGGAAGAGGATTGTTGACAATAGTTTTCTTTGCATTTCTTTCATTAACACAAATGTTTCTAACTGTGTTTGGAAACGCAGGTATGATTTTTAATATTATCTCACTATCGTTACAACTTGTAAGTTCCGGTGTAATTGTCCCACATGAGATGCTTTATAAAACATATCAAACAATTGGCGAGTTATTTCCCGCAACATATGCAGCGAATGGCTATTATACAATAATATTTGGAGGAGTTAGTTTAGAGAGAAATATTATTTCATTATTAGTTGTTGTATTGGTTACACAATCAGTAGCAGTGATGACTTTAGCTATAAAAGGGATGGTAAAGGGAAGAAGAAGCTCTGTAGTTAAAGAAGCATAAAATAAAAAGGTATCCTCGGTGGGATACCTTTTTATTAGCACTTATTATTTTGCAACTTCTGTCCACTTGTAGTTAAACTCACCACCGAAGTCAGTTGTTACAAGTCCTTTAATAAATCCGCGTTGTAAGTAAGAACGACCTTGTTGGTATAAAGGAGCGACAGCACCGTCTTGTAATAGAATTTTTTCAGCTTGCTTCATTGCTTCCCAGCGAGCTTTTTCATCACCAGCTAAATCTGTTTTTACTTTATGAATTAGCTCATCGTACTCTTTGTTAGAGTATTTATCGAAGTTGTAAGCACTATCTGTTGTAAATAAATCTAAGAATGTAATTGGATCAGCGAAGTCAGGGCCCCAGCCATCAATACCGATTTCATAGTCACCACTTAACAGTAGTTTTAACTGTTGTTTACGTGGTTGTGGTTTTAAATTCACTGTTAATCCATCTAAGTTCTTTTCTAGTTCACCTTTTAAATATTCACCAGTCTTTTTAGCTAAAGCATTATCACTTGTTAGGAGTTCAATTGTTACTTTGTCAGTACCAAGTTCTTGCTTCGCTTTTTTCCAGTTTTCTTTCGCTGTTTTCACATCATCTTTCACTAGATTTCCATTTTCTTTACGGAAGTCGTTGCCATCAGGACTTTTTGCGAATTTCGCAGGAACCATTCCTTCAGCTGCAACAGCGCCGTTATTTAAAATTGTTTCTACGTATGCTTTCTTATTCATTGCTCCGTTAATAGCAAGGCGCGCATGTTGATTTTTTAATGTTTCATTTTTTTGATTGAGTCGTAAAAATTGAATGCCAACTTCAGCGCGTTCTTTGAAGTTTGGATCGCCTTTATATTTATCAACAAACTCCGCAGTTAAAGCAACGCGATCAATTTGTCCTGAATCATATAAGTTCACTTCTGTAGACTTATCTTTAACGACATTGAAGTTGATTTCTTCTAATTTCACCGTTTTAGCATCCCAATAGTTAGGATTCTTCTTCAGTTGGAAGCTTTGCTCGTGTTTCCAGTTATCTAATGTGAAGGCACCGTTGTAAATTAAATGATTTGTTTCTAAACCGTATTTATCGCCTTGAGACTTTAAGTACTCTTCATTAATTGGTAAGAATGTTGAGAATGTCGTTAAACTTAAGAAGTAGGGAACAGGACGATCTAGTTGTACTTCTAATGTTTTGTCATCAATAGCTTTGACCCCTAGTTGATCAATCGGCAATTGTTTTTGGTTTATTTGTTTCGCATTCTTTATATCGAAGAATAAGAATGCATATTCAGCTGCTGTATCAGGGTTTACGGCACGTTGCCAAGCGAAGACAAAGTCTTTTGCTGTAACAGGAGTACCGTTTGACCATTTTGAATCACGCAGATGGAATGTATATTTCGTTTTATCGGGACTAACGTCAACCGACTCAGCGACACCAGGAATCGGTTTATTATCTTCTCCCATTGCATATAACCCTTCAAAAACATTACGCATTACGTTCATGGATTCCCCATCCGTTGCTTTTGCAACATCCATTGTTGGAATTTCTGAAGCAAATGATAAGTTAATTGCCTGTTTATCAGGTGCTTTATCATTTGCTTTCGCTCCGCTTGCGTTATCTTTATTTCCCCCGCAAGCAGTTAGTAATAGACTTGCCCCTAAAACAGATGCAACAACAGGTACAACTTTTTTCTTCATTGTTCGTTCCTCCCTAAATGTGTTGTTCGTAACGTCATAATGTCCATGTCTTGAATTGTATTTATAGAAGAAGAGAAAACCTATTATAAATATGTACATGTAGGTAATCAGGTGTTCTATATGTATATACATGTTGAACTATAATTTATCATTATATGCTTCGACGTAGTAGACGTTATATTATGATGGTGAAATATTTCGTTTCTTTGATTATTTAGAATATTAACACTGGAGAGAACTATATGTCAATAATAAAAAGTTGAGCATTAATTTTTTAAAATAATATATTAAAAAAGCGGATTTCCTCTTATTGAGAATCCGCTTTTAATACATTTTTTCAATAAAATAATTACTGTAGATAGAAAAACATCGATTCAGCTTGCCTTTTATCCCGCATTAACGGGCAGTAAGACCCTCACCTCAAAATTTAGCGGAAGCAAAGAAGTTAGGTGGGAGATCAACTGCCCGTAAAAGCCCGATTGGTTGGGGCTGATTAAAGTTTCACTTTATTTTTCAATTTGTGCCCATTTGAAGTTTAATTGACCTGCAAAGTCTACTTGCACAATTCCTTTCACATAAGAACGTTCTAAATAAGATTCGCCTTTTTGGTAAAGGGGAGCGATAACAGAGTCTTTAAATAATATTTTTTCAGATGCTAGTAATGCTTCCCAGCGAGCTTTTTCATCACCAGCTAAAGTCGTTTTCACTTTTTCAATTGTTTCATCGAATTCCTTATTAGAGTAATGATCTAAGTTGTAAGGGTTATTCGTTGTAAACAATTCAAGGAATGTAATTGGGTCAGCAAAGTCAGGGCTCCAGCCATCAATACCGATTTCATAGTCACCTTTTAATAAAAGTGAAACTTGTTGTTTACGTGGTTGTGGTTTCACATTTACTGTTAATCCATCTAAATTCTTTTCTAGTTGTCCTTTTAAGAACTCACCAGTTTTCTTATCAAGGTCAGCATCACTTGTTAATAATTCTAATGTTATCTTTTCAGAACCAAGCTCTTGTTTCGCCTTTTTCCATAACTCTTGTGCAGATTTTGTATCAACTTTGGTTAAATCCCCGTTTATAGTACGGAAGTCTTTTCCATCAGGCCCTTTTGCAAAGTTTTTTGGAACGAGACCAAAGGTTGGTGTAGAGCCATCATTTAATAACGTATTTACAAAGGATTTTCGATCAATTGTTTGATCGATTGCTTGGCGTGCAGACACGTTTTGTAGTACTTTGTTTTGTTGGTTCATACGTAAAAATTGTACGCCTACGTTCGGGCGTTCTTTAAAGTTCGCATCTTTTTTATATTTATCAACGAAGTCGGATGTTAATTTTATACGGTCTAATTGTTTTGATTCGAATAGGTTTACTTCTGTTGATTTTTCTTTTACGACGTTAAAATTGATTTCCTCTAGTTTGACAGTATCTTTATCCCAATAGGTAGGGTTTTTCTTGAATTTAAAGCTTTGTTCATGCTTCCAATCGCTTAGTGTAAAAGCGCCGTTGTACAAGATTGTATTGTCTTCTAAAGCGTACTTATCACCTTGTTTTTTAAAGAATTCCTCGTTAATTGGTAGAAATGTTGGGAACGCTGTTAAGCTAATAAAATATGGAACAGGGCGTTCTAATTCTACCTCAAATGTATGGTCATCAACTGCTTTTACACCAAGTTGGTCGGCTGGAAGTTCTTTGTTGTTAATTTTTGTTGCATTTTTAATATCAAAGAATAGAAATGCATATTCAGAGGCTGTTGCTGGATCGACAGCTCTTTGCCAAGCGAAGACAAAATCTTTCGCTGTAACAGGAGTACCGTTTGACCATTTTGAATCTCGCAGGTGGAATGTGTATTTCGTTTTATCACCACTTACTTCATGAGATTTTGCAACACCAGGGACAGGTTTATTACCTTCACCAAGGTTATACAAACCTTCAAATACGTTTCTCATTACTTGACCAGAATCAGTATCTGTAGCACGAGCTGTATCCATTGTTCGTATTTCAGTAGGTGAAGATAAGTTTAAAACTTGTTTACTAGGCGCCTCGTCTTTTGCATTTGCTCCGCTTGCTTCGTTTTTATAACTACCGCAACCAGTTAATAAAATACTTACTCCTACAACTGATGCAATACCGGGTACAAACTTCTTTTTCATTTGATTTTCCTCCTAAATAATTAAGTTTGGATGATGATGAGGGAAATGAAAAATAAAAAATCCCTCTTTTCGTATTGAGAAAGAGGGATTTTTACGTACAAGTTATGCACCCGTATATAAACGAAGTCCCTCATTCTATCTTTCAAGCTATAAAGCTTGCAGGAAGTGGCACAGTATTCAAAAATGAACCTGCTGCCGAGGTTTCAAAGGGCCAGTCCCTCCACCTCTCTTGATACAATGAGTAAACGAATAAACTTTATTAATTTTTGTGTTTCTTTGATAATTCAAAATCTTACACCTTGGATGATGAAGTGTCAACTGAATGAAATATAGTTTAAATTTTCAGTTTTCTTAAATGAAAAACCACTGCATATGGCAGTGGTTTTTCTACTAGAAGTTAAAGTTATCTGGATCTGGACCAACGCGACGATCTTCATTTAAAGCTTGAATTGCTTTCATATCATCAGCACTTAATTCAAAGTCGAAGATGTTTGCATTTTCAATAATACGATGTTCTTTAATTGATTTAGGAATTGTTACAACTTCGTTTTGTAAATCCCAGCGTAAAATAATTTGCGCAGTTGATTTATTATATTTTGTCGCAATTTCTTGCAACGTTGGATTATCTAGTAGTTGTCCTTGCATTAACGGTGACCAAGCTTCAAGCTGGATATTATGTTCTTTACAGAAAGCGTGCAACTCTTCTTGTGCTAGACGTGGGTGGTATTCCACTTGATTGACCATTGGCTTAATTTCAGCAATTTCAAATACGTCTTGTAAGTGGTGAATATGGAAATTACTCACCCCAATTGCACGAACACGGCCGTCTTTATAAAGTTTTTCTAACGCTTTCCATGATTCAGTATATTTCCCTTTTACAGGCCAATGTACTAAATATAAATCTAAATACTCTAGTCCTAATTTTTCTAATGTAGTTTCAAATGCTTGAAGTGTTGTTTCATACCCTTGATCGCTATTCCATACTTTTGATGTAATAAATAATTCTTCACGTGAAACACCTGATTCACGGATTGCTTGGCCAACGCCTTCTTCATTTTGATAAATTGCTGCAGTATCTATACTGCGGTAGCCATTTTTAATTGCTGCTTTCACAGACTCGATTACTTCTGAACCATCTTCTACTTTAAAAACACCTAAGCCGAACCAAGGCATTTTTACACCGTTATGTAATGTTGTATAGTCTTTTAAACTTGTTAAACTCATATTATTTCCCCCTAGCTTTTTTGTTTGTCGCTTCTACTGCTTTTTGAATTGCCTCTGAAAAATTATATTCATATAAAGCTTTGAGACCTTCAGCTGTGGAACCACCTGGCGTTGTTACTTGTTCACGGAGGTTAGCTGGATCTTGTGTTTGTTCAAGCATAGAAGCAGAGCCAGAAATCATTTGAATGACAAGGTGTTTTGCGGTTGCTTCATCGACTCCATAACTTTTTGTTGCTTCAATTAAACTTTCAGCAAAGTAATAAAGGAAGGCTGGTGCACTTCCAGTAACTGCAGTAAGTTGATGAACTTCTTCCTCGGTACAAAGTTGCGAAGTACCAATGCCCCCTAAAAGCAATTGCAGGGTTTCTTGATCAGTCTCGTTTACGAATTGTCCCATCGTGTATAAGGAGATAGACTTACCAATTTCAGCAGCTGTATTTGGCATAATCCAAGCAACAGGCGTTCCTTTAGGAAGTCTTTCTTCTAAATAAGATGGGCCGATGCCGGCAGCTACCGTTACGACAAGTTGATTCGATAGTAACGGAGATAACTCTGCTAATAATTCTTCATGTGCAGAAGGCGGCATTGCTAAAACAATCGTATCAACAGATGTAACATGATGCTTCCAATCTGTGGTAGTAGACACATTATATCGCGCTCGTAATTGATCTAGCTTTTCTACGTTACTTCGGTTAGAAACGATAATCTCTTCGATGTATTCTTTGCTTGTTTTAAGTAATCCGGAAAATATAGCTTCTGCCATACGACCAGCACCAATAAATAGAATTCGATGTTTAGTTAGCATATCCTCTATTCCTTTCTAGTGGAGATATGTTATAAAAAACGATACCATTTTTAAGAGAATTTTGTAAAAAGAAAAGGCTTATTGTAGATGGAATAGATAATGAAAAGTAGGGAATTAATGGTGAAAGGGAGAGTGATTCCTTATACTGGTGATAGGGAATTTATTACACATCTGGGGAGAGATGATTATGATTAGAAGTCCGCTCTTTTTACTCATTACTAGTATTATTTGTGTATTGGTTGGATTGTATATTCAATCGAGCTATATTGAAATCTTTGCATCGGTCATGGGAATTATTAATGTTTGGCTATTAGCAAGAGAAAAAGTATCCAACTTTTTATTCGGTATGATTACCGTTGCGGTATTTCTGTATATTTTTATTACACAAGGTTTATATGCAATGGCAGTATTGGCAGGTTTTCAATTTATATTTAATGTATATGGTTGGTATCATTGGATTGCACGTAGTGGGGAGGAAGAGGTAAAAGCAACAGTTCGTTTAGATTTGAAAGGTTGTATTTTTTATATAATCTTTATTTTAGTTGCATGGATTGGTTGGGGGTATTATCAAGTCCATTACTTAGAATCAACAAGTCCATATTTAGACGCTTTAAATGCTGTACTAGGATTAGTAGCTCAATTTATGCTAAGTCGAAAAATCTTAGAAAACTGGCATTTATGGATTTTATATAATGTAGTTAGTATTTCAATTTATATCTCCACTGGGTTATACGTTATGCTAATATTAGCTGTTATTAATCTCTTTATATGTGTAGCGGGTTTGCTAGAGTGGAAGAATAATTATAAGGGCCAAAAACATACAAATAATTATATCTAGAAAATAATTAGAATTAAAAAACCCCTGAAGCATATGTGCCTCAGGGGTTTACTAATAGATTATAAGTTTATGCTTTTGTCATACCAAGTAATACAGCGCCGCCGATAATTAAAACACTACCTAGCGCAATAAAGATCAATTGACGTTTCGTTTTCTTTTCGCCTAAGAAGACAATCGCACCAAATGTTGAGATAACGATTCCAGTTTGAGATAATGGGAAGCTTGTTGCTACTCCGACACGTGGTAATGAAAGAAGTAAGAATAAGTTTCCAGTTCCCCATAGTAAACCAGATAAAGCGTTACGGATTGCATATTTGTTAAATGGTTTATGTTTAGATGTCAGTACAACCGCACCAACAAACATACCAACTGCTTGTGGTAAAATAGCAGACCAACCATCGATGTTATACCAACGAATAATAATTACATATACAAGATAGCCAAAAGTAGAAACAATTAAAGTAAGAAGGCCCTTTTTCAATTGTCCTGGTGGCTGAGCATTTTCTTTATCATCTAATGATGTGAATACAACACCAACTACGATTAATAGGATTGCAATCGTTCCCAGAATGATCGTTGTAGTAGTAGTCCACTCACGAAAAGCGATAACCCCAAAGATAGAAGTTGCAACAAGTTGCATACCAGTGGAAATTGTTACAGTAGTTGAAACGCCTAGTTTTTCAACTGTTTTTAATTGGTTTACTTGTCCTAAAGCCCAGAATAAACCTGAAATAAAACCAACAATCAAGATTGTCATTGTTAAAGTTGGTTGAGTAAATACATACATAATTGTTGCGAAGAATAGAGCACCGATTGTCATACCTACCGTTTGGCTATATGCACCACCGCCCATTTTTACGCTTACTAATAAGATGTTTCCCCATGCAATTGCAGGAAGAAGCGCTAATAAAATGTCCATTACAAGACTCCCTTCGTTTTGCTATACCAATATAATTACATATCGTTCTAACGATCGGTAATGCCCCACTACTAGAGTAGAAGATTACCGATCGCTAAAACAGGATGAAGAATTCACGATATAAATGCGTTTTCATTTCTTCATTTTTTCAAACACCTCCATATAATAACAGGAAATTGCCTATTTTAGAAAGTAAATTCAAATAGAATGTATATTTAAATAAAAATTAAAATTCAGTTATTTCCCGGTGGTATATTTTTATTTCCTAAGAAATAAAAAAGCAGCTTCAAAAAGAGCTGCCTTAAGAGTTAGTAATTCTTTTATTAATAAGCTGAATACATAGCAAAAATAGGAGGGACATACTAATAGTGATAACTACTAGTGTCCAGGCGAGCTGCATATTACTTGCATCAATCGCCATGTAAATGGCAGTTGGGATAGTTTGTGTTTTACCAGGAATGTTTCCGGCAAACATGAGCGTAGCACCAAACTCACCAAGCGCACGAACAAAGCTCAAAATCATTCCACTTAGTAAGGCAGGAAATGCAAGCGGAAGTGTGACGTGTAGAAAAACTTGATATTCACTTGCACCAAGGTCACGAGCACTTTCTTCAATTTGTACATTCGCGATAGAAAATCCTGTTTTTGCTGATTGATACATAAGTGGAAATGCAACAACTGTAGAAGCAATGATAGCAGCAGTAGATGTGAACATAATAGATTGCTGAAATATTGATTCTATCCACATTCCAATGGGACTGTTATTTCCAAAAATGATAATGAGAAAAAAGCCGATTACAGTTGGCGGAAGTACCATTGGTAGTAAGAAAATAGTTTCTAATATTACTTTATATCTCCATGAGGAGCGTGCTAGCGCTCGTCCGATTATCGTTCCTAAAATGGTAACGATAATGGTGGCACATGCAGCTACTCGTAAAGATAGAAAGATTGGTGATAAAATAGTATCAAAGCTCATGGCAATTATGATAGGACTGTAAATCCGTATTTTTTAAAGATAGATTGTGCATCTTTTGACTGCAAATACTCATAAAATGAAGTCGCCTCTTTCTTGTGTTTAGATTCTTTTATAACACCTAAAGGATAGTGAATTGGCTCATGAGAAGTATCCGCTGCTGTCTCACCAACTTTTACTTTGTTTGAAATAAGAGCATCTGTTTTGTATACAATACCAGCATCAACATTACCTGTTTCTACATATGTTAACACTTGGCGAACATCTTTTGTAAATACGACTTTATTTTGAATGTCATTCCAAAGATTTTCATGTGTGAGAGAAGCTTTTGCGTATTTTCCCGCAGGTACAGATTCAGGTGTACCAAGTGCGATTTTTTTTATTTTTTCATCTTTTAAATCTTGAATTTTTGTAAGAGAACTATCTTTTGGGACGACTAGAACGAGTTCGTTTCCAAGGAGATTTTTCCCCTCTTTTTCATTAATGAATCCTTTTTTAACGAGAGTTTGGAATTTATCTTCGGCTGCTGAGAAGAATAAATCAGCAGGTGCACCTTGTTCGATTTGTTGTTGAAGTGCACCAGAAGCGCCGAAGTTAAAAGAAAGTTTAATATTAGGTTCTTTTTCTTTATATTTTGTTTCAATTTCTTTTAGCGCATCTTGTAAGCTTGCAGCTGCTGATATAGTAAGTTCAACTGTTTTTCCTTCTTTAGCGGTTGATTTCTCTTTCTTCTCTCCGCTTGTACATGCAACACTAAATATAAGAAGAAAAGAAAGGATAAGTGCCCCGATGGATTGTAATGTAAACTTATTCATAAAAAATCCCCTTTCGTTTTTACATAATTAATTATAACTAAATATAACTAAATATAACTAGTTATAATTGAATATAATTTGAACGATGTAGTTATTTTTAAAATATAGGAGAAATATTCTTTTCTTTGTTACAATGAAGAAAGAAAGTGAGGAATCGTCTATGGATCATCATTCCTACACAACGGAAGAAGTAGCGAAGCGATTAAAAGTATCAAAATTAACTGTATACGATTTAATTAAAAAAGGAGAACTGCCTTCTTATAGAATTGGTAGACAGATGCGCATTGATGCAGCAGATTTAGAACAATATATTAAGCAAATGAAAACAGGTAACGTACAAGTTACTTCTGTAAAGAATGACAGTAATAGTATCTCGAATACATGTATTATTAGCGGACAAGAACTAACGTTAGACATGTTGGCAAAACGTATAGAAAATCGCCTGCCAAGTTCAAATATATTAAGGGCATATCAAGGTAGTTTAACGAGCCTAGTAAAAATGTATCAAGGAGAAGGAAGTATCGTTAGCTTGCATTTGTTTGATGGCGAAACGGGTACATATAATGTTCCTTACGTAAAACGTATTTTAGTAGGACAACCATGTACGATGATTAATTTATTAGCAAGGAACGTTGGGTTTTATGTGCAAAAGGGAAATCCAAAAAATATAAAAACATGGGATGATTTATCTCAATCATCTATACGATTTGTAAATCGAGAAAAAGGTTCTGGTATTAGGGTGTTAGTCGATGAACAATTGCGCATTCAAAATTTAAATAAAGAACGTATTAGTGGATATGAATGGGAAGAATCGAATCATCTTGGTGTTGCTACGCAAGTCGCGAATGGGAAAGCTGATGTGGGAGTAGGATCAGAAAAGTTTTCGCAAATTGTAAATGTAGACTTTATTCCAATCATGAAAGAGCAGTATGATTTAGTGATTTTGAAGAATAAAGAAAATGAAGAGTTGATCGAAGTTGTAAAAGACATTCTGCAATCGGAAGAATTTCATAATGAACTAAAAGCGATTGGCGGATATGATATGACGAAAACAGGTAAAATTATATATGAAATAAAGTGAAACTTTAATCAGTGGGGGGCTTCATCCCCCACTGATTATCAGCCCTCACCAATCGGACTTTAATGGGCAGCCCGACCCCACCTAACTTCTTTGCTTTCGCTGAATTTTGAGGTGGGGATCTTACTGCCCATTAAAGCGGGACAAACTAAAAAGCTGCTTGTCTATAAGACGAGCAGCTTTTTCTATATATAAAGGGGTTTGGGGAAACAAAGTGTTAAACAAGACCTTTAGCAAGTGTGTAAATGAAAGCTGTAAGAAGAGTCGCTCCACTTGCAAGTCCGATAAAGTCTGATTTGTTAAATGTAATGTTGTTCATTATAATCTCTCCTTATTTGTTTAATGTAGTTGTAACAGCTTTTGCATCGACAAGTGCGGATAGCACCATGCCCATTGTATTTAAAAATTTGTTTGATTTCATTTTGTTCATCATGCGTATTCGCTCCTTTTCGAATTGTTGTTGCCCTGCTTTATATCTTAATTATAGGAAATATGATCGCCTGCAACTATCGAATTAGCTTACGGAAGACTTACACTTTTGTAAGAAAAAAAGACATTCGTGTAAGAATGTCTTTTAAAGCATATTAATGTGGTGGTGCTCTTCGATTGTTTTTAAAAAGCTACGCATTGAATTTGTCATATAGCTATCCTTGCGGCGTATGAAAACTGTTGAAATACTGCCGTATTTTTCAGGGATTGCATGACAATGTACTTTCCCTGCTTTAGAAAGATGGTGGACAGCAGACTGTGGTACGAGCGTAATTCCAAGGCCGAGTGCAACACTGTTTAATATAGTCTCTAATATATTAAATTCCATAATTCTTTTTGGTAGCAAACCTTCGTCTTTCAGCCATCGTTCTAGTTTGGAACGGTATCCACAACCTTGGTTAAAAACGAGTAGAGGCGTTGTTGTAAATTCTTCTATATGAAAAGCTTTATTTTGTGTTACAAGCATTAATTTCTCTGTACTAACATCATATTGTTCAATAAGGGGATGTTTTATTGGCCCTGATATAAAAGCGCCATCTAGTTGATGATTGAGTACTTCTCTAATTAATTCTTCTGTTAGACCTGCTTGTAATGATAAATCGACGTTCGGATAGCTTTTATAGTAAGAAGATAAAATGGTAGGTAATGTACTTACTGTTTCGACAGTACCGATTTTTAATATGCCAGAGGGTGTTTCACTATCTAAAAATACTTGTTTTAACTCGTCAACATCTTGCAAAATTTTATTAACATAAACGAGCATTTTTCTTCCTTCAGCTGTTAAAGTCATGCCTCGTTTATGACGATAAAAGAGCGGTGTTTTCAGCTCGTTCTCCAGTTGTTTAATACGCGTTGTTACATTTGATTGTACGTAATTTAATTCCTTTGCTGCGCTACTTACACTACCTTGGTCGGCAACGCTCTGGAAGATTTGTAAATCTCTTAATTCCATAATACTGTCCTCCTTGATGTTAACTATCATTATAAATGATAGTTAACATCATTTTGAATCATTTTACGTGATATATTTTTTCTTTTACAATTCTCTTTGTGCAAATAGAAAGAAGCGGGGGATTGTGGTGAGAAGAGGTCAAATGATAATAGGAGCTTTAGCATGTTTAATTGCAAGTATGTCATGGGGAGCGATGTTTCCAGTTGCTGATCATGCGTTAGAATACATAGATCCGTTTTATTTTTCGCTTATTCGCTATGGAGCGGTGGCGATAATGCTGATTATATTGTTGTTAATGAAAGAAGGGAAACAGGCATTTCGTTTAGAAGGAAGAGGAAAGTTACTCGTCTTTTTCGGAACGATGGCGTTTACTGTATATAATGTACTTGTATTTTTAGGTCAAATGTTAATGGGAAAATCAGGCGTGATGGTAGCCTCCATTATGGAAGCACTTATGCCGATGATTTCTATTTGTATTTTATGGGGATATAAGCATATAAAACCGAAAAAATATATGATAACGAGCATGATTATCGCTTTTGTAGGGGCTGTATTTGTTATTACAAAGGGCGACATGAGTTTCTTTTTAACATTGAAAGATAACATGTTTTCACTAGCATGTATATTTGTTGGAGTTGTAGGTTGGGTTATTTATACGATGGGTGGTCAAACGTGTAGCGATTGGTCGACATTACGTTACTCTACATTGACGTGTGTATTCGGTACGACCGTTACAGGAATTATAACGGTACTTATTACGTCGCTTGGATATGTTTCAGTTCCGAGTATGGGAACGATTTCTGTCGTGAAATATGATTTGTTATTTATGATGACATTACCGGGAATAGTAGCGTTACTAGCTTGGAACTATGGTGTGAAAATTTTATCGTCCATTAATGGGATTTTATTTATTAATTTTGTACCAATTACAACCTTAGTTATTATGATGATGCAAGGATATCAAATAACAATGTTTGATATTGTAGGGACTTTACTTGTTATTGCAGCACTTATTCGTAATAATGTTTGTCAGAGGAAAGAAGAAAATATAAATAAGAAGATGTTACAAGAAGAGCAATTACGTCAAGCTGTTTAATAGGCAATTGGAGGATTTCATATGTTAGAAAGTTTATTGTTTTTCTTCGCCGTTGGAGTTGCTTGTGAGCTTGCAGCAATTAATCGAAATGGTCGTAAGAAGATAAAACAACAAGCTGAAATGATAGAGCTTTTAAAAGAGTTAAAAGAAAGAAATATTTAAAAAGACGACCGGGCATAGACGGTCGTCTTCTTCTATATAAAGGGGAAAGGGGACACAAAGTTATACAAGCGTAGCAGCGTAAATAAAAGCAGTAAGAAGAAGAGAGCCGCTAGCTAATCCTAAAAAATCTAATTTGTTAAAAGTGATGTTATTCATGATGCATTCTCCTTACTTATTTAATGTAGAAGCAACAGCTTTTGCATCGATAAGAGCGGAAAATACCATGCCCATTGTATTTAAAAGATTGTTCGTTTTCAGCTTGTTCATCATATTGATCCGCTCCTTTTCGAATAATGGTTGCCCTGTTTCTGACTTAATTGTATGAAATATCGCAAGAAGTAACTATCGAATTAGCTTACAAGAAAATTACACTTTTGTAAGAATTGAAATTTAACAATTAATACTCATTTTTATTACCAACTCCTATAACTTAGTGTTATAATTGAGGTAAGAAAATGACTATACTTCGGATGTTCAGAAAGGAACGAAACCAATGTATAAACCAATTACATTTTTGTTGAAATATATATTTAAAACAGCTGGGAAAGTAGAAGTGCAAGGAAGAGAAAAGCTACCAGAAGGTGGCCCGTATGTTGTTGCGTGTACACATACAAGTTTTATGGATGTATTAATGTTAGCTACAGGGATGTACCCAACAGGGATTCATTACATGGCCAAAAAAGAATTATTTGAAGGGAAATTCAAAAATTGGTTCTTTAAAAATGTAAATGCATTCCCTGTAGATCGTGCAAATCCAGGACCGAGTACACTTAAAATTCCATCACGCTTATTAAAAGAAGGAAAAGTGGTAGGGATTTTCCCGAGTGGAACGAGATCGACAGAAGATGTTTCGTTAAAAGCTGGTGCTGTGACAATTGCGATGCGTTCTAACGTTCCATTAATACCGGCAGCTTATATTGGTCCCTCAAGTGTAAAAGAATTAATAAAAGGAAAAAGAGCACAATTAATTTTTGGAGACCCAATTCAAATTGATGCTGAAGAACAAATAGATCGAAAAACAGCTATGAAAATGATGACAGATCAATTAAATGAGAGGTTTGAGGAGCTAAAGGAAGCTTTGCAATCAAATCAAAAGTAAGAAAAGACGACCGGGCATAGACGGTCGTCTTCTTCTATATAAAGGGGAAAGGGGACACAAAAGTTATACAAGCGTAGCGGCGTAAATAAAAGCAGTAAGAAGAACTGATCCGCTAGCTAGTCCTAAAAAATCTAATTTGTTAAAAGTAATGTTATTCATCGTATATTCTCCTTACTTGTTTAATGTAGAGGCAACAGCTTTTGCATCGATAAGAGCGGAAAATACCATGCCCATTGTATTTAAAAAAATGTTTGATTTCACTTTGTTCATCATATAAATCCGCTCCTTTTCGAATAATGGTTGCCCTGTTTCTGACTTAATTGTATGAAAAATAGCGGAGAGTAACTATCGAATTAGCTTACAGGGAAATTACACTTTTGTAAGAAAAATGAATGAAGGTGTAATGATGAGAAGGTTTGACATATGTTCATGGAATTTATTAATTTAAAAGTAGAGGTGAGTGTATGGCTAATATTAAAGATATTGCAAAGATGGCGGGAGTTTCAGTTACGACTGTTTCGAGAGTATTGAATGATCATCCGTATGTAAGTGAAGAAAAAAGGAAAGCGGTTATAGAGATAGTTGAGAAGTTGAATTACTCACAAAACGCAAATGCTGTTCATTTATCAAAAGGGAAAACGAATATTGTTGGTGTAATTTTACCGTATATTAATCATCCATGTTTTGATGCGATGGTGGGCGGGATGATGGAGGTGGCGTTAGCTCATAATTACAGAGTGCTACTTTGCCAAACGAATTATAATAAAAAAGAAGAAATGAAAAGTTTACATATGTTAAAAACAAAACAATTAGATGGCCTTATTATTTGTTCACGTGCAAATGATTGGGAAATGATAGAACCGTATGCTTCATACGGCACAATCATTGCTTGTGAAGACAATGATATTTCACATATCTCAAGTGTATATACAAATCATTCGGCAGCTTTCCAGCTAGGAATGAATCACCTGATTGAAAAAGGTTATAAAAAAATTGGTTATTGCACGGGAAGAAAGCTAGGACCGAGTAGTCAAAAACGTTTTGATGTGTATAAGCGTCAATTGCAATCTATAGATGAAGAAGTGAATGAAGAATGGATTTTCACAGAATGTTTTACATTAGAAGATGGTGTGAGAGTCGCTCATAAGTTAAAAGGTATGCAGAATCTCCCTGAAGCGTTAATAGTAGCAGGAGATGAAGTTGCGATTGGGGTTATGACGGAAGTTGGGAAATTGGGTATTCAAGTTCCTGAGGACTTAGCGATTATTGGTTTAGATAACCAACCTATTTCGCAAGTGTTGCAACTTACAACCATTGATCAAAATTTGAAGGAGATAGGGAAAACAGCTTTTGAAATGTTTTACCGGCATATAAGTGACAAGAGCTCTAAACAAGAAAAGGTGGAAATTCCATATGAACTTGTGGAGCGATCTACAGTGTAGTTTTAATCCGTTATGTGTATAAGTGCATAACGGATTATTTTTTTGAAATATCTTTGACAGGAAACGCGTTTCATACTTTATAAAGGAGTTAAACCGGTTTGTAACAATCCATGGATTCTTTTCAAAAATAGTATTTGGAGGGAAATGCATGAATGAACTTTTATTAAGTATAAAAAAGTTTTTAGGGAATGACGAAAATGTTTTAGCCTTTGTGGTGGGGGTTTTTGAGAAGGATCATTTCACGTTATGTTATCAACATGGGATTTTTGTTGCGACTACTAGACGTCTCCTGTTTTACGGAAAATTTCCATACTATCCTTCAACATTTAAAGAGTACTCATATTTGCATATAGATAGCATAGTTTTTCGCCCGTATTTCGAATTTATTTGTAATCATGAAACCATCCGAGCTAAGTATATTCAGAAGGGGAATGTGGAGCAATTTGTCCGTATAGTTAGAGGAAATGTGAATAATTAATCACCCCTCTGTTTAAACATAATATCCTGGTCTTTATGAGGAAAAATGCTGAATAAAAACAACTTCTAAACCTCTAGGAGATAGTGATACAATGTCAAATGGGGGGAGGGTATGAACTATGGTTAATCAACGTATAAAGGAAATAACACTAATTACAATTGGTTCATTATTATTCGCAATTGGTATTAATTACTTTGCAATTCCAAACCGTCTATCAGAGGGTGGAATTATTGGTTTAACGGTTGTTACGTACTATTTATTTGATTGGTCGCCGGGGATTGTGAATTTTGCTATAAATGCAATTTTACTAGCTGTTGGTTATAAATTTTTTGATAAGAAAACGATGGTTTATACAATTTTAGGGATTGTAGAAACATCTTTATTTTTATATGTTACGGAACATATTGAGTATCATGTAAATAGTGATACGTTATTAGCGGCACTATTTGCTGGTGTATTTGTCGGTATCGGATTAGGCTGTATGTTCAAAGCTGGAGGTACATCAGGGGGATCGGCAATTTTAGCACGGTTAGCAAATCAATATTTAGGTTGGAGCGTCGGTAAAGGTGTACTTATTATTGATATCGTTGTAATTGCTGGTTCCGTATTTATAATAGGGCAAGAAAAAGCGATGTACACACTTGTTGCAGTATTCATCGGAGCGAAAGTAATTGATTTCATTGTAGAAGGAATGGACACAAAAACGGCTGTTACAATTATTTCAAATCAACCAGAGTTAATACGTGAGGCTATTACGAAAAACATGACACGCGGCGTTACTGTATTAGAAGGGCGCGGCGGATATACTGGTAAAAATAAAGAAGTTTTATATGTTGTTATTAATAAACAAGAGCTTGTTAAGTTAAAGCAAGTTATTAGTCGAGTAGATGATGATGCTTTCGTCGTTATCCATGATGTACGTGATGTACTTGGTGGGGGCTTTAAAGCGAGCTAAAAGGTGAACGAGTAAATTCGTTCACCTTTTTTAATTCTTACAAAAATGTAAGTGTAATGTAATGAGATTCAATAGTAGATTGTATTCCTTCTTTTTAAAATGGATGTATATATATCCTGCAGAGGAGGAATGTTTATTATGAAGAAAAAAATGATCACTACTATAATAGCGATGATAGTCATAGTAATAATGTTACTACCTACGAACCTTGGACCGGTTATCGATAAATATAATCCATTTTATAAGACGAAAGAATACTATACGGTTGTGAATACAATTGGTCAGCATATTGGCGATGAGTGGTATGAATATGAATTTATTGCATTTGACGAACGTGGAAGAGAACAAAAAATAAAGAAGACTGTTAAGCATATGTTAAAGAGAGATGAAACATTAAAAGTGTACGCAAAAGGACGCTACGGCGAGTCAATTGAAGAAATTGAAGCTGTAAATATTCCCATTAATGCAAAGAGTAAACTTTTAGCGATGAGATAGTGAATTATACCCCCACCTATTTTTTGTCGAAAATAAAAATACTAGGTAGGGGTATTTTGATGTGTGCAAAAAAAGCCTTATTCCATATGGACTAAGGCTTTTTTTAATATATAAAGGGGAAGGGGGTACATTGTAGTAGCATGAGTGAAAGGTATAAGAAGAGTAGCTACTAGCAATGTAATTTGGTTATGTGAGTGTTCTTCTTATTTGGCCTACTTGCTAACTTTATTGTACGAGATGTAGGTGAGGGAAACTATCGAATTACATTACACATAGCTTACAAACATGTAAGTCTTCTGTAATGTAATTCGATGGTTAAAAGATAGTGAATTTTATATAGTGTAATTAGAAAGTCTCACTGTATTACTTTCTGTTTGTAATATGAATGAAGAATGAAAAACCAACTACTTTTTAATAGCCTCATCTGTATGGAGATGAGGCCCTTTTTATAAACCTTACAACATTGTAAGGTTTACGTAAGTTAATTCGATAGTAAATTTGTCATATTTTTTGCATAATAGATACAAATAGATAAAAATAATTAGGGATATAGTAAGAAGGGAGAAGAATGGGATGCGTAAAGAAGAAGTAGTGAAGTTTCCAATTAAAGATTTCTGTAGCTACTTTACTGTTGCCGTAGTATGTATTGGATTATTTGATATCATAACAAACTTAATTGTTAAATAATATAGATGACAAAACAAGAAGGGAGATCCTTTCTTGTTTTTTTTATGGGGGAATAAAGGTGAAGTGGATTGATAGTCATATACATGTTGACCAATATAAGGGTGAAGAGAAAAGTAAATTACTTAAAGATGTGGAGCATAGTAAAGAGATAAAGGGGCTTATTGCAGTATCTATGAATTATCAATCATGTAAAGAAACTTTATCTTTAGCAAAACTATATCCTTTTGTACATCCAGCAATAGGTTTTCATCCGGAGCAACCGATTCATAAAGAAGAATGTGAGCAAATTTATAAATTAATTGAAGAGCATGTAGATGATATAGTTGCGATTGGTGAAGTTGGCTTACCGTATTATTTAAGAAAAGAAGATGAGCGCCTTGCTATCAATTCGTATATATCAGTGTTACAACGGTTTGTTGAACTAGCTAGTAAATATGATTTACCAATTATATTGCATGCAGTATATGAAGATGCTGATATTGTATGTGATTTATTGGAGAAATATAAAGTTTCACGTGCACATTTTCATTGGTTTAAAGGAAGTGAAACAACAATGAAACGTATGATGAGGAACGGTTATTATATTTCTATTACACCAGATGTTTTACATAAGGAGAAGATTAGAAAAATTGTTTCGTATTATCCTCTTGAATATATGATGGTAGAAACAGATGGACCGTGGGAATTTCAAGAGGGTGTTATGACACATCCGAGAATGATTCGAGAGGTATTAAAGGAAATTAGTGTTATAAAAAACGTAGCTGTTGATAAGGTTGCAGAAACGATATATGAAAATACGATTCAATTTTACCCCGCTATTTTCCGGAAATTAAGACCCTAAATGATTAAGATTTCACTTTATTTGAAGGGATAGGAGAGTTTCTCTTATCTCTTTTTATTATGGATATTTTTTCTAATATTTTCTATAATTTATGATGTGTTTAATTTGATGAAGAAAGTAGGGGAGAAAATGGGGAAAGCATATAAAAAAATAGCTATTACAATTATGGTTGGTGCCCTTTCACTTGTAGCGTTTGGTTGTGAAACAGAAAAAAAGACTATAAATTCAAATGCCACACAAGAAAATAAAGAAGTACAAATTGATCCAGTAGTTGAAAAACAGATGAAAGAAAATGAGAAAAACGGGAATTTGGTTGGAAACATCTCTAACCAAGGAAAGATGGCAGAGAGTAAAGGTTGGATTTACTATTCTGTAAATGGTGATAAAAATACAGGAGGCATTTATCGTACGAAAGATCAGTTTCAGACTTCGGAACGTGTAGTGGAAGGTGTAAATGCTTCTTACATAAATATAAAAAACAAAGCTTTATATTTTATTCATACGGATGAAGAGAAGAACGCGGGATTATCTTCTCTAATGAAGTATGATATATCTAATAAAAAGTTAGATACGTTAAAAGCGGATACAAATTATGTTTATATAAAAGATCAAACTTTATTTTACCCGAAAAAATATTCTGAGCATGGTGGTTTTGATATTGTAGGGATTGTAAAAATGGATTTAAAAACGGGACAGGAAGAAGAAGCAGCATTTAAAAACTCTGGATGGTCTCGAACGATAGATGATAGTATTCTACATTGGAATAAAAATCGTGGAACACAAGTGACAAAAGATAATAAAACTTGGTCAAAAGAAAATTATGCAACAATATCTAGTGCTACGTATAATGATGAAAAATTATATGCTGTCGTCGACTTTTCGTTACCTTTTGAAACAAATGAAGCTGAGCATGGCATATATGAAATAGACGTTCAACAAAATAATGAAAAGTTATTGGTAAAGGATGCCTTGCAGATGAATGTGAAAGGGGATACTTTTTATTATGTAAAAAAGGACGGCGTATATAAGAAGAAAATGAATGGTGGGAATGAAAAAGTAATTTATAATAAAGCGGTTGAACCAACTAAATCTTATTTATATCTTGTAGCAGGAGATATGTATCTCTATACGGATAATGGAACTATCATGAATCTAGACACAAAGAAATCAAATGAAGTAAAAGATAAGAAGCTAGCAGATGACGTTATGTTACAGAAGGTATGGAATGCACAGAAGGAACTTACTAATGTTCAAATGGCTGCACTAACAGGAAACCCAAAACGAGTAGGGGATTTTTTATACGGGGAATTAGTGAACCCTATTTATAATAAGAAAGATAATTTAGAGACTACGCTATCTACGTACTTCTCAAAATCATTTATGGCAGAGTATATGAAGAGTAAGTATATGAAAGAGTTAAATGGAAAAATGCACTATGTTATTGGAGATCCAGGGTCAAAAGCAGCAACTAAATTTACAAAAATTATTTCTGCTGAGTTAAAGGATGGGAAAATAAAAGCGCAGGTTGAAACGTATAATGACTATGATAATGTAACGGAAACAGTAGAAGTTGAATTTATTTATGAACATAATCAATGGGTTATTAATAATATGCCACGTTTTGGTTTAAGTTAAAAAAACCACCAAGCATTTTGCTTGGTGGTTTTGTATTAGGATTCTAATTTTTTCGCACGTCTTAATAATAAGAGAAAGACAATGACGAGGAAACCGAGTATAAGGAAAAATCCATATTTTTTTATATAATCTATTATGTCACTTGCGCTTGTTGGTTTTTCAACGTGAATGCCGTCTTTATTAGTAGTGATATGAATATCTTTCATTTTCACTTCATTTGTTTCCTTTTGTAAATCAATCCATTCTATATTTGGAATACTTTCTAGATCCTTTAGTACTTCTTTTAATGGTTTTACACCTAAGTAAGGATGATAGAATGCACCAATAACTCCATTGGATAATTTGGCAACAGATACAGCATTTGCTTTCATTTTAGCAATAGCGTGTGGTTTATCTTCTTCGATAAATCCAACTGTTTCAGGCATTAATTTCATGCCATGTAAAAATGATGGTGTACTTCTGTATGCCGGAGAGTGCATAGATTTCCAAGTTGTATCACTTAACTGTAGTTGTCCCACATAAGTTGAAAAGTATCTTGATAATATTTCATATCCTTTTTGAGACATCGTGTAATGAGGTGCTTCAAATGCGACAGGATATAATTTGGCATCTACAAGTTCTTGAATGCCTTTTTCAATATGATCAGTCGTATATTTTTCTTCAAATTCTTCCCCTTTTTTTACGTATGTATTATATGCCTCTATGTTAGGGAAATC
Organism: Bacillus cereus group sp. BfR-BA-01350; assembly: GCF_022663775.1. Classification (NCBI taxonomy): domain Bacteria; kingdom Bacillati; phylum Bacillota; class Bacilli; order Caryophanales; family Bacillaceae; genus Bacillus; species Bacillus cereus group sp. BfR-BA-01350. The sequence goes on along the minus strand of NZ_JAKUGD010000015.1, from coordinate 35,446 downwards.
ATCTTTTGTTTTTGGTTTTTCATGCTTCGGTTGACGAATTGGTTGGTCTGTTTTTACATCCCAAAATTCAAAACCTTCACCAGTTTCACTATCATAAAATTGGTGAGTATAACCATGCATAATAATTGCTGCACCATCATCTTGCATAGAGCGTAAAAGATCGACTAGTTCGGGTTTATCTTTTAAATGTAGTGTTTTACCTGTTTCTGGATCCGTATATACAGGAATAACAGTGATCATGTATGGCATCTTTTTCTCTTTTAGTAATTCAGCAATTTCTTTTAATTGATTTATATCTGCGGCTGGATGAACGTCTTCAAGACGTAAATAAGCTTCTACCTTATTGTTCGTTGGCTTTTGTCCGAAGTAAGAAAATAACACTTCACCGATGTAATGAGACATCCAGTCAAAGAGATTTGGCGTTGCAACATAATAAGAATTATTTTGTTGTACAATTAATGGATAAGTAGTATTTCCTTTTAAAGCATTGGCAAGAATTGTTCCATTTGTATCAAGGTTTTTAATGGATCGTTCGTCCTCTAATGTATTCCTTAGTTTACGTGTTGGATATTCAATTGTATCAGAGTTTATATCTTCATTTTTAAGTGTGATAAATGAAAAACGTTTGGATAATTGTTCTATATTTTGACCTAAAACGAGTAGTGGTCCTGAGAAATTTTCTAGAAATTCTTTTGTTTCAGTGGGAAGTTCTTCTTGTTTTTCACCTATGTAAATAACATGTGTATATGAAGATTTATCAGTTATTTCAGCTAACTGTTTTATATTTTTTATTGTTATGTTATTAGTAAAATGTCCTACTTGTGTATTAAGTATTTGGGTGTCACTTGTAATTTGATCATCGCTCGAACTGTATAAAATAAGGACTTTTGGATTTTCGTTTTTTTGTGCGGAAATAGGGACAGGAATTAATAGTAGTAAACTAAATAAGAGTAGCAACCATTTTTTCATATTATTATTCTCCTAGTTTATATTTAGAATTCAGTTTACAATTATATACAAAAAATGCGTTTCAGTCTATGAAAGTTACATTTTTGCACGTATTTACCAGCTGTTTTTTCACAAAATCGGTCTAAAGCATGATGATAATATGTATAGTTATTTGCTATGATAAAAGAGTAAGAGAATGATAGAATGTGGGTAATTGTAAAGGGAAGAAGGCTGAAAGGGGACAAATTTCAGCGGAGAAAGAGGTAGAGGTAGTGAAGAAATTCTTTGTAGGATTTTTAGTTGTTCTTGGAGTGTACTTATACTTCCAAGGAAAGTCTGAAGGAATGGGCAAATTAGTAAATGAGACAAGCTATGTTGACTCAGAAGAAGCAAAACAGATGAAACAAATTATTATAGAGGAAGCAAAGAAAGTCAATCTTCCAGAATGGATACCTCTTACAATTGCCGAACATGAAAGTCGATTAAATCCAAGAAGTGTTGGAGATAACGGAACTTCATTCGGATTGTTTCAATTGCATCGCGGTGGTGGACTTGCGCCAGATCATTTAACGGATGATGAGCTAAAAGATCCACGTACAAACGCGCAAATTGCAATGCCGCATTTAATGAAAGGATATAAGCGCGGGGTGCAAAAAGGTTTGACGGATTTTGCATTACTAAAATATATAGCAAATACATCTGGGTGGCCAGGGAATTTAGGGCCAGAGTGGACGGATAATAATATGAAGTATAACATCGGATTAGAAGATGTGTACTATCGAAATAAAGGTGTAATTAAAGAGTAGGTTTTTGATACCTACTCTATTTTTTGTGGATAATCGCGTCGTTTTGTTTTGTGAAATATGCTGCTAGTTGTATTTTCACGTCTTCTAGTTTGGTGGAAACTTGCGGTATTTTATATCCTACATACAATGGTGAAACGACAAACCTAGGAACAACTTTACAAATGATTTTTCCGTTTAAGTAATAGAAGAATAAGTTATAACTACTACATCCTTTATGGAAATCTGTCAGTATGTAACGTACAGTTTGCTGAATATAAGTTGCTAGTTCATCTATGCATCCAATATCTTCAATGATGATATTAAATTCAGTAAAACCGATAATAGGACGATCTGAAATATTGAGTTCAATGTGTTCGTTCTTTTGTACAATTACTCCTTGGAAGTTGTCGTGTTCTACGTTATTGAGGTAGTCTACATATTTCATTCCAATAATCTGCATGTGTGCATGATGCAAACTTCCACCTGAGAATGGACCATGATTTTTGTATAAAATTACAGATGTGAATTCTTTATTTTTCTGTAAATCTAACCAATATTTAATGGAGAAACGAATTAGCGATTTCATATGTTCTTCTGTATATGTCGCAATATGGTCTTCACAATTATCTGTTTCGATTAGCACCGTTTGAAATGTATCTTTTAATGTAGGAAATTTGTTTTTTAGCCAAATAATTGAGCCCTCAATTGCTAAAATATCCGTTAAATTTTCTCTGTCACAAAAAGGACATGCAGCGCTTCTATTCCGGATGCTTTCTGGTTTTTGTTTGCCAATATCGTTTAAAAAGTATAGTTGTTGTGTATCCATTTGTATATATGCCCCTTTAAAATATGTGTAAAAATCCCGCTTAATACATTCGGGATAAGGAGAAGAAAATCCTTTAAAGGGAATATAAAAAATAAAAGACAAGATATCCTCATTAAGATAGGGTACCTTGTCTTTTATTTTTTCTTTAATAATGTGTATGGATAATATAAATCATTTTTATTATGCTTCTTTTTTCTATTTTTTATTGTGTATAAGGCAATTGCTGTACTTGCGATTACAAAAATGGCTTTCTTCATATTCACATACCCCTTTTTTATTGTTGGTTTAATTCTTGGCTAACTGCTTTTGCATCAACTAGAGCGTGTAAAATCATTTTTACCATGTTCATCATATTCGTTCACTCCTTTTTATAGTTCATTTAGTTCTTTTACAACTGCTTGTCCGTTCACTAATACCTCAAAGATTGCTTTTACGATTTCTTTCATCATGATTGTTTCCTCCGTTTGTTGTCTCTCTTGTTTACATCTTTATTGTATAGGGAGGCATCTTTTCGTACTATCGCTTTCCATTACGTGAACATAACAGTTTTGTAAGATTTGATGTCACTTATTGAAATGTTTAGTCTATCTTCATTATTTTCAGAAAAATGACTATTCAAACATGAAATGGGAAAGTATAATAAAGAAGTAAGTATTAAATTCCGTACGAAAGAGGTGAATGAGATGAAACGTTCTTTAGCTGCACGTGCCAAATTTTTAGATTTTATCTATTTTTGTCGTGCGATTTTTCATGATGTAGTTGTTAACGGGATACGTCTGTCCTTTTTTAACAATTGCATAGTAGCTATAGAACGATAGAAATCTCTTCACCCATTTTTAATAAACGTGTGAAAAGGGAGCTATTTAGCTTCCTTTTTCTATGCCGAAAACCATGGGGAATGTTTCTTTCCCATGGTTTTTTATATTGAAAGGAGTACGGAAAATGACAATTTGTAGTGTAAATAATGTAACGAAATCTTTTGGTGGAAACATCATATTTGAAAATATATCGCTTGAAATAAAGAATGGTGAACGTGTTGGATTAGTTGGTCGTAACGGTAGCGGGAAGACAACAATCTTTCAGCTTTTAACTGGAATGGAAAGTTTGGATGCAGGGGCCATTCATATGAAGAAAGGTATACGTATTGGTCATGTGGCACAAATTCCGAAATTTGATGAGAGTATGACTGTATATGAAGTATTGAGTTCCGCTTTTAAAATAGAAAAGGAATTAGAAAGAGAAATGCGTACTTTAGAAAAAGATATGGCGGAAGAACAGGAATCTTCTGTTTTACAAAAATTAATGGAAAGATACGGAATCATCCAAGAAAAGTTTGCGTTTCTTGGTGGTTATGAAATCGAAGCGAACATTATGAAGGTAGCAAATGGTTTACAGGTGACAGAACTATTCCCACGATCATTTGTGGAGATAAGTGGTGGGGAGCAAACAAAAGTAAGCCTTGCATACATGCTGTTGCAGAAACCAGATTTACTTTTATTAGATGAACCAACCAATCATTTAGATTTATTTGCAGTCGAATGGTTAGAGCAATTTTTAAAAGAATACAACGGAACAGTTATGGTTATTTCACATGATCGCTATTTCCTTGATGAAGTTGTAACGAAGATCTTTGATTTAGAAGATGGAGAGATTCACGTGTATCATACAAACTATTCTCGGTTTGTTGAAGAGAAGGAAGAAAGGTTGCTTCAGGAGTTTCAGGCTTATCAAGAACAGCAAAAGAAAATAAAGAAAATGAAAGAAGCAATTAAGCGACTACGTGAATGGGCAAATCAGGCGAATCCTCCGAATGAAGGATTGCATAAGAGAGCGAGAAGTATGGAACGTGCACTGGAACGTATGGAAAAACTAAAGAAACCTATTTTAGAACGAAAACAAATGGGACTTCAGTTTGAAGGGCAAGAGAGAAGTGGAAAAGATGTTGTTGTAATGAAAGAAGTGAGTAAAGGGTTTGCGGAACATCTTTTATTTAACGAAGCAAACTTACATGTTCGTTTTCAAGAGCGTGCAGCTATCGTTGGTCGTAATGGTACAGGAAAGACAACGCTATTAAAGTTATTATTAGAAGAAATAGAACCAGACGCTGGAGAAATTCGAATTGGAAGTAGTGTGAAAATCGGTTATCTATCCCAGCATGCGTACGGAAATATGAAGATTAATGTATTGGAGGCTTTCAGGGAATGTGTAGCTGTAACAGAGGGAGAAGCGAGACATATATTAGCTAAATTTTTATTTTATGGTCCAGTGGTGTTTAAGAAAGTAACGCAACTGAGCGGTGGAGAAAAAATGAGGTTAAGACTTGCACAACTTATGTATCAAGATATCAATTTTTTAATTTTAGATGAGCCGACAAATCATCTCGACATTGAATCAAGAGAAGTTTTAGAGGAAGCTCTTGAACAATATAATGGAACGATTTTAGCTGTTTCACATGATCGTTATTTTTTAAATAAGTTATTTGAAAAGACGTATTGGATTGATGAGCGTAAATTATTTGAGTTTGCAGGGAACTATGCATGGGCGCGTCAAAAGTGGGAGGAAAAGCTCGAGACACAAGTAATAAAGCAGCAACGCCAAGGAAGAAAAAATATTGAAACAGTCCCTGTAAAAAAGAAAGAAGTTAGGAATATTGAGGAGATTGAAACCGAGTTAATGCATGTTGAAGAAGATATATATACGCTTGAGTGTAAGATGGAACAAGTAGTTGATGTTGAAATGCTTGAACAATTGTATGAAGAAAAAACGAAGAAAGAGTTGTTACGAGCGGAGTTATATAATGAGTTAGAGAATATTGTGGAGTGAAAAATAAAAAGCGAATCCCTTTCAGTTTTACTGAAGGGATTCGCTTTTTTATACTGCTGTTTTGCTTTAAGAGATAAATAAAAGTTGTGTTTCACGTGAAACAGTAAATTTGATAAATCTTTGTTTCGTAACTTGCATAGATTGTGAAACATAAATCGTATTAGGAGCTTTTTAGATCGGTTAATTATTTCCCGAGACATAAGTATGTGTAACGGCAAAGCATGATTGAAAACAAAAAACAGAGTTACAGCTTTACACGCTGAACTCTGTTTTCTTTTTGTGTCTTGTCTTCTCTTGTTGAAATGATAATAGCGATCCCGAGCATCATAAAAAAAGCTAAAAAGAGGACGAACTTTGGGAAGAATGGGAATAGTAATAGCGCCCCGACTATCATAATTGTTAATAATACGTAGTGAAGGACGTATTGGAATAGGTTGTCCATGTTTTCGCCCCCTTTTTGGTAATTGGTTATTAGTATTCTATGTTTCATATTGAACGAATAGAAGTGAATTTTTAAGTTTTTTTATACGAATTAAAAGAGAATGATTGACATGTTTAAAGGAAAGGAATAATCTTGAAATTAATTCATAGTATTTTTATATGAAAAATAAAAATAGTTACAGTGAGAGGTTTATGTTGTTACATACTCAGAAAGGAAGTAAGGGTGAAAATGATGCGAAAAACTTTTAAAGGAGTACTGGCTACATGTCTTAGTGTGTCAGTATTGCTAGCCGGATGTGGTCAAGAGGAAGCAAGTACAAACGAGGCCAGGAACGTCCCGAAAGTAAAAGATGAATTTATTCAGGCAAGCGACAAAGCAAAAAGTCCCGTAAAAGCAAAAGAAAGAAAAGATACTTTTGTAGTTGGAATGCCGAGTCCTGGAGGGATATTCCTTCCGCACTTTATGGAGAATGGATGGGATGGTAATATAACGCAAGCTATCTTTGCTCCTCTTGTTGGACTCGATAAGGAAGGGAAATCAATTCCTATTTTGGCGAAGAAGTGGGATATTTCAGAGAATCAGCTTACATACACATTCCATTTGAAAGATAATTTAAAGTTTAGTGATGGTTCACCGTTAACTGCAGATGATGTAGCATTTACATTAACGCTATTACACGATCCAACTTATAGTGGAGCGACTGATATAAGTCAAACAGCAATAAAGGGTGGGCAAGCGTATAAAGAAGGAAAGGCAACCTCTATTGAGGGAATTCAAGTCATTGATCCGAAAACAATTACGATTACGACTGAAAAGGTAAATGCTCAAACACTATCATTAATCGGTGGAGAAGTTATATCTAAAGCTTATTACGGGAAAGAGTATAAACAAGGGCACCTAGAGTATTTAAAAGAGTTGTATGGAAAACCGATGGGAGCAGGAGCTTATAAGTTAGATAAATATATTCCTGGTCAAGAGGTTCGATTTGTAGCTAATGAAAATTATTTTGAAGGAAAACCGAAGATTGAGCACTTTATTTATAAAATTTCAAAAGGTGATACAAAGCTACAACAATTTCAAGCCGGGGAAGTAGATTATGATGGTTTTACGACAAACACGGAGACGATTGAACAGTTAAAGGATTTAGGTTTTGCCAATATTAATGTATATACAGGAAGCTCTTATGGTTACATTAAAATGAATTATAAGAAACCATACTTTAAAGATAAGCGTGTCCGCCAAGCATTTATTTACGGATTAGAGCGTCAAAAAGTTATTGATACGTATTTCCAAGGTTATGCTTCACTCGTTAATGTACCGATTACGCCAGTTTCTTGGGCGTATACAGAAGAAGGGATTAATAAATATGAGTATAACTTAGAGAAAGCAAAGAAATTATTGGATGAGGCTGGATGGAGAGCTGGTTCAGATGGAATTCGCGAAAAAGATGGCCAAAAATTGAAGGTAAGTTATTTTGCTTCTTCTGCAAGTAAAATAAATGATGTAATGATCCCGGTGATGAAAGAGAATTATAAAAAGCTTGGTGTAGAGTTTAACCCAGAATATATGGACTTTAATACGATGATTTCAAAAGTGATAAAAGGTGATTATGATTTAGCAATGGTATCTACGCCAATGATTGATGATCCGAGTGGAACAATTGAGGAGTTTGTTTCGACAAGTAAACGAAACTATGATGGATACCATAATCCGAAAGTAGATGAATTAGCGAAGCAGGCGCTAGAAACATTAGATATTGAAAAACGAAAAGAAATTTATAAAAAGTTGTACCAGGAGTTGAGTGAAGATCCGCCTGTAATCTTCTTAAATAATAGTAAAGTTGTGTCTGCACATCATGCGCGCATTCAAGGATTACAAGAAGATAACTATAACGGTATCTTGTTAAGTTTACCTAAATTAAAGATAGAATAATAATTTTTGAAAAATTTTAAAAATATTTATTTAGAAAGAATTGACAAAATATAACGGAAGATATAAGCTAATAACCATAAAGTCTACCGGAAAGGTCGGAATAGGATTGTTACCCCTCAAAAACATCTATTTTTTTACGATTAAAACCGACTTTTCCGATTGGCTATAAATGTGCTGTGGGAGGCATACATAAGGTAATAAGTTCACAGGGTATAACTATTAAAAAGTTAGGGTGGGGACAATGAAGAAAAAGACAAAAAAATGGGCTGGTGTATTTTCGGTATTACTGAGTAGTTCGCTTGTGTTATCTGCTTGTGGGGGACAGGAAGATACTGCTTCTACAGAACCGGTAAAAAAACAAGACTTAAAAGACGCTAAGATTGAATCAATTCCAGCTACAGATAAAAAGAAAAGTCCAGAGAAAGCAAATCAGCGAAAGGATACTTTTATTACGGCCATTTCTAAGCCAGGGGGAGTTTTTCTTCCATATTTCCAAGAGAATGGTTGGGATGGAAATGTAACGTCTGTAATTTTTGCATCACTAGTAACAACAGACAAACAAAGTAAACCCATTCCGGACCTTGCAGAAAAATGGGATATTTCTGCTGACCAGTTAACATATACATTCCATTTACGTAAAAATCTAAAATTTAGTGATGGTTCGCCTTTAACGGCTGAGGACGTAGCATTTACATTAACACTACTTCATGATAAAGCGTATGAAGGTGGAATGGACATTGCTCAGTATGCTGTTAAAGGTGGAAAAGAATATAAAGAAGGAAAAGCAACTTCTATTGAAGGAATTCAAGTTATTGATCCACAAACAATTAAAATTACAACTGAAAAAGTTAATTCACAGGCGCTAATTAATTTAGGTGGTCCAGTGCTATCAAAAGCTTATTATGGAAAAGATTATAAACAAAATACAAGTTTAGACTATTTAAAAGCATTATATGGGCAACCAATTGCGGCGGGTCCATATAAATTTGAAAAATATGTTCCAGGTCAAGAAGTACGCTTTGTTGCTAACGAACATTATTATGCAGGTAAACCAAAAATCCAAAACTTTATTTACAAAATCACATCAGGTGATACTGGATTCCAATTATTCCAAACCGGTGAACTGGACTATAGTGGATTTAGAGCAAATCCTGAGAATATAGACCAATTAAAAGGATTAGAGTTTGCAAACATTAATCTTGAATCATCAAGTGATATTGCTTATATCTATGTAAATAATAAGAAATCGTATTTGAAAGATAAAAAGGTACGTCAAGCACTTACTTATGGATTAGACCGTAAGAAGTATGTGGATACAGCTTTACAAGGATATGGATCTGTTGCTAACGTACCAATTGCGCCAGTTTCATGGGCATATACAGAAGAAGGTATTAATAAATATCCACACGACGTAGAAAAGGCTAAAAAATTATTAGATGAGGCTGGTTGGAAGGTAGGTTCTGACGGGGTTCGTGAAAAAGATGGTCAAAAATTAAAATTAACATACTACGCATCAAATACAGGTAAAACAAATGATATCTTTATTCCAATTGCAAAAGAAAGTTACAAAGAAATAGGTGTTGAATTAAATCCAGAGTTGATGGACTTTAATACGATGCTTTCAAAAGTAGGGAAAGGTGACTACGATTTAGCGGCAGTTTCAACACCAGGAATTAGTGATCCAAGTGAAGTTGTAAGTGATTACTTATCGACTAATCCAAAAAGTGATACGGGTTACAGTAATCCGAAAGTAGATGACTTGATCGTAAAAGGCATAGGGACGACAGATATTGAAAAACGTAAAGCAATTTATAAAGAACTGTATAAAGAGTTAAGTGATGATCCACCAGTTATTTTATTAAATTATCGTAAACTACTTTATGCTCATAATGCACGTATAAAAGGAATTGATCCAGAAAAGTACGATAGCATCAGTTCCAACTTACCAGTGTTATCTATTGAACAATAAGGGTTGACCTAAATAATAGAAGACGTTTTTTCACACAGCAAGGTAATGGTAGCTGTTTTGAAAAAATGTTCTTCTATTTTTAAGTAAATAGGATTGGGGAGACAAAAGGTGAAAACATATATCATTCGTAGGTTCCTTCAAATGATCCCTACATTGTTTGGCACATCTATTATTATTTTTTTCTTATTTGCACTTTTGCCGGGAGATTATATTGATTCAAATCCAAAGTTAACACCAGAGAGAGCCCAAGAATTAAGGGAATTATACGGCTTAAACAAACCAATTATTGAAAGGTATTTTCATTGGTTAGTGAATGCTTTGCATGGTGATTTTGGATTTTCTTTACAGTATCAAGAACCGGTAACTTCATTACTTAATAAATTCATTTGGAATACATTTATCGTTGCTGTTGCAGCTTTATTTTTCACTTGGATTATTGCTCTTATTATTGGGGTTATTTCTGCAACAAAGCAGCACTCTTGGTTTGATAGATTGGTAACAATCGGTGTCTTTGCAGCAATGTCATTTCCATCATTCTTTATTGGACTATTTTTAATTAAATTATTAGCAGTTGATTTAAAGTTATTACCTATTGGTGGCATGATTGATATTGGGAGTAACTCAACAGGGATAGCATACATATTAGAAGTATTACGTCATATGATTCTACCTGTATTTATTTTAACGCTTCTTGGTGTAGGATCGTTAACACGATATTTTAGAACCGGCATGTTGGATGTTATTAGACAAGATTATATTCGTACCGCTCGTGCAAAAGGCTTAAAAGAAAGAAGCGTTATTTATAAACATGCATTGAAAAATGCAATTTTGCCAGCAATTACATTACTCGCTTTTGAATTACCGGGTTTATTTTCAGGAGCTATTATTATTGAACAGATTTTTAATTGGCCAGGGATTGGGAGTATTCAATTAGAGGCATTAAACTTCCGTGATTATACGGTATTAATGGCGTTTACAATGTTTCTTTCTTGTTTAACAATTATGGCTAATTTCTTAGCTGATATTGTATATGCGTTTGTTGATCCAAGAATTCGATTGAAGTAAAGGGGGGAAAGATATGGAGACTATTACACCAATAATAGAGAAAAAGAAAGAACGGAAAAAGAAAAATGAATCATCACCATGGCGCCAAGCGTATAAAAAAATTAAGAAAAATAAGATGGCGTTATATGGATTATACGTTTTAATATTTATGTTTTTATTTAGTTTTATCGGTCCAATCTTTTCACCATATGCTGATGGAAAAGTACAAGTAACACAAATTAATAAACCACCTAACCTATCACATTGGCTTGGAACAGACCAATTGGGACGGGATATTTTAACTAGACTTATGCAAGCAGGACGTATTTCATTAACGATTGGTTTAGCGTCGATGCTACTATCCGTTATACTAGGTGCTTTATTAGGAGCAATTGCTGGTTTTTATCGAGGTATTGTAGACCATTTAATTATGCGTGTTGCAGATGTGTTAATGTCCATTCCGGGATTACCGCTACTTATTATAATGGGAGCGATTTTATCAGAATGGAAATTACCATCAGAATACCGTTTATATGTTGTAATGATTATTTTAAGTTTAGTAGGATGGCCAGGGCTTGCTCGTCTTGTGAGAGGGCAAATTTTAACATTGCGGGAGCAAGCCTTTATGCAAGCAGCAGATGTATTAGGATTAAAGGATTCTCGAAAAATTATTCATCATTTAATTCCTAATGTCTTTCCGTTACTTATTGTTGTAGCAACTTTGGGCGTGGCTGGATCTATTTTAAGTGAGTCCGCACTAAGCTACTTAGGTCTCGGCGTTGTCCCACCTACACCATCATGGGGGAATATGATTAGTGCAGCGAACTCATTACTTGATTTCCAAAAGCGCCCATGGTTATGGATTCCGCCTGGTTTTGCAATCTTTATAACAGTTGTATCCATTAATTTACTTGGTGATGCACTTCGTGATGCGTTAGATCCAAAGATGAGACGGTAGGTGAGGGAATATGAGTAAAGCGGTAGTAGAGCTGAAAGATTTACAAACACACTTTCAGACAGAAGAAGGAACAGTAAAAGCTGTGAATCATGTTAGTTTTTCTGTTCGAGAAGGTGAAACTGTTTGTGTTGTAGGTGAATCTGGTTGCGGGAAAAGTGTAACGGCTTTATCTATTATGGGACTTATTGCTGAATCAGGTAGTGTAGTAGGTGGAGATATTTTATATGAAGGAAAAAGTCTTTTAGGAATGAAAGAGAAAGAGCTTCGTAGTTTACGAGGGAATGATATTGCGATGATTTTCCAAGAACCGATGACATCGCTAAATCCAGTCTTTACTGTAGGGGAACAAATTGTAGAGACGTTAAGGGAGCATGAATTACTTAGTAAAAATGAAGCATATAAGAAGGCAATTGAGTTAATTCGTAAAGTCGGTATAGCTCGTGCGGATGAAATCGTCCATTCTTATCCACACGAACTGAGCGGTGGTATGTTACAACGTATTATGATTGCTGTTGCACTTAGTTGTAATCCTAAGTTATTAATTGCTGATGAACCGACAACGGCTCTTGATGTTACCATTCAGGCTCAAATATTAGATTTATTAAGGCAAATAAAAAAGGAATTTAAAACATCCATTTTATTAATTACACATGATTTAGGTGTTGTAGCAGAAATGGCGGATTACGTTGTCGTTATGTATGGCGGGAAAGTTATTGAAGAAGCCCCGGTACTAGAGATATTTCAAAATCCGAAACACCCATATACGAAAGGATTGTTGAAATCAAAACCAGTGATGGGAAAACGAATAGATAAACTATATTCTATTCCAGGGCAAGTTCCTAATTTAGTTGGTTTGGATGAGTTTTGCTACTTTAGCGGTCGTTGTGAGCATTGTATGGAAATATGTAAAGAAGAAGCACCAAATTTGAATGTACATGATGAGAATCATAAAGTAGCTTGCTGGTTATATGAGGAGCGTGCGGAACAATGAGTGAACCATTATTAGAAGTAAAAAACTTAAAAACATATTTTCCAATTAAAGGCGGCATATTTAGTAGAACGGTTGGACATGTAAAAGCAGTTGATGGAGTAAGTTTTACTATTAATAAAGGTGAAGTATTCGGCCTCGTTGGTGAATCGGGAAGCGGAAAAACGACGATAGGAAAAACAATTTTACGTCTCGTCCAAAAAACGGAAGGGGAAGTGAAGTTTAAAGGGCAAGATGTTCACTCTTTATCTAAGGAAGAATTGAGAAAACATCGTCCTAATATGCAACTTGTCTTCCAAGATCCATTTAGCTCATTAAATCCGAGAATGAGAATTGGGGAGGCGCTTGGTGAGCCGATGTTAGCTCACGGATTAGCGACGAAAGAAAATGTTCGTGAAAAAGTGACAGAAGTATTAGAGTTATGTGGCTTAGCTCCATATCATATTGACCGATACCCTCATGAGTTTTCTGGTGGACAACGTCAACGTATCGTTATCGCAAGAGCTATGGTATTAAACCCAGAATTTATTGTAGCTGACGAACCTGTGGCAGCGCTAGATGTATCTATTCAAGCACAGATCATTAATTTATTTAGTGAGTTACAGGAGAAAAAGGGACTATCTTATTTGTTCATTTCACATGATTTAAGTGTAGTCGAACATTTATGTACGAAAATCGGGATTATGTATTTAGGAACGATTGTGGAGACAGCGCCGCGTGATGAGTTATTTACGAATCCACTTCATCCGTATACAAAAGCATTGTTATCGGCTGTGCCAATACCAGATCCAACAGTGAAGCGAGAGAGAATCATACTAGAGGGTGACATTCCAAGTCCAGCGAATCCACCTTCGGGGTGTCGTTTTCATACACGTTGCCCGTTTGCAACAGATATTTGTAAACAAACGGTACCGGAATTTCGTAATGTTGGTGAGGAGCATTTTGTTGCTTGTCATCATGTATAAAAGAAAAAGGACTCTTTCAAATAGAAAGAGTCCTTTTTTTATTTACTAGATGAAGTTTGTTTCAATACAAATTGCTCGATTGCATGAGCAACACCATGTTCATTGTTTGTTAATGTTACAACATCACATAGTTTTTTTACATCTTCTTCAGCGTTTCCCATTGCAACTGATAAACCAGCTGCTTCTAACATGGGTACATCGTTAAAATTGTCACCGATAGCAACTGTATCTTCAATTGGTATATTAAAATGGGCTGCCATTTGTTTCAGTCCATTTCCTTTATGTCCATTCTTGTCCATAATTTCTAAATTAGTAGGAGCAGATGCTGTAACCATAATATCAGTATCTTCTTGTAACATACTTAATAGCTGTGTGCGATGCCCTGCGTTAAATGTCAAAATAAAGAATTTAGATATTTCTAATTCTGGATTATTTACAACATCTTCAATCTTTTGGAAATCAGTAATTAAGTTTGACTTCTTTTGTTTTTCTGTAATTCTTTCAAGTTCCTCAAGTGTAACATCTAGTGCATGCTTGTTTTCTTCGAACGCTTGCATGACTTGATCTTGCCATGTATACGGAGAATAAACTCCTTTATTCGTATATAGTTTATAAGGAAAACCCTCAGATTCTAGTAATTTTGCAAGCTTGTATACTTTATCGTTTTGTAAACAACGCGAGTTAATTACTTTTCCATCCACATAAACAATTGCCCCATTGCTCGCTCCAACTGGAAGGGATAGTTTATATTCTTCCAATAATTTCAAAGCATCCTCTTTTGCACGGCCAGAACAAATCATGACAATATGACCAGCCTCTTTTGCAGTTTGGATAGCTTGTAAGTTCTCTTTGGAGATTTCAAGATTAGATGATAGTAGTGTACCATCCATATCTAATGCGATTAATTTCAAAATGACCACCTCTTTGCTTTTATTATACATAGTTATATGAAGGAAACATATAAACTTATCTTGGAAAGATTGTATTTTATCCCGCATTAACGGGCTGTAAGACCCTCACCTCAAAATTCAGCGGAAGCAAGGAAGTTAGGTGGGCGGGCTACCCGTAAAAGTCCGATTGGTGAGGGCTGATTAAAGTTTCACTTTATCTCGCATGAATTGTTAGTAATCGTTTGATAGATTCTAACGTATTTATTTGAATATGTACTTTAATTTGTAACAAAAGTAGAGGTGAGTATGGCGATATTTCGTTATATGACTGTAATGTTACAATAACATTACGAACATAAACTTAGTAGAATCTGCATTAAAACAAGGTTTTTAAGGGTGTTTATAAAAAAACGTAAAAAAAGTGTAATAAAATTTACGTAATTATATTGCAAGGTAACAATAGTTATGTTACATTAATGTTACAAACGTTACGTTATCAAATTCAATGTAACACTAACATAAAAACTATGAAATAAACATTTCTTAGAAATTACATATAGATAACTTATTAAAAAGGAGGATACATAATATGAAAGAGCAAGTATTACAAGTAACAAAAGGTGACTTCGTAGGATCAGCAAGTGGAGCAGTAGTATTAACAGCGTTAATCGTATTCCTATCAAGCGTATTAGTATAATAGAAGTTTTGTAACAAAAAACAAATGAAGGGAGAATGGAAAATATGAAAGAGCAAGTATTACAAGTAACAAAAGGTGACTTCGTAGGATCAGCAAGTGGAGCAGTAGTATTAACAGCACTAATCGTATTTCTATCAAGCGTGTTAGTATAATAAAAGTTTTGTAATAAAAGAAGGGAGAATGAAAAATATGAAAGAGCAAGTATTACAAGTAACAAAAGGTGACTTCGTAGGATCAGCAAGTGGAGCAGTAGTATTAACAGCATTAATCGTATTTCTATCAAGTGTATTAGTGTAATAGAAGTTTTAAATCCTATAAAACGAAAGGAGAATGAGGAATATGAACAGTGAACAAGTGTTACAAGTAACAAAAACAGATTTATTAGGATCATTAGGTGGAGCGGTAGTATTAACATCATTTATTCTATTCCTTGCAAAAGTATTAGTATGAGACATATAAATACAATTATTCAAAAAAAATAAAGACTCTAGCATATTAGTAAGTAATTAATATGTTGGGGTCTTTTTTATTTTTCTTCTATATATCCCTTCAAGTATGAATAGCCCCTCTATATTTTAAAGAGAAAAAAGTCGAATTTTATATGTAAGAAAAAAAGAGGAATTTGACAGAAAAGATAGAAAATTTTAAAGGTCAGAATTTGTTAGCTTGCTAACTAATTTCTATTAATTGATGTTGGAAGCGTTTTCGGTTGGTTTTAAGTATGAACCATTTAATCTATTTACAGGGGGATGAGGATTTTATGAAACAAAAATCTATGGATACGCTAGCTGCACAAATGGAGGACTTTTTTCCGGTACGTGATGTAGATCATTTGGAATTTTACGTAGGAAATGCAAAGCAATCAAGTTATTATCTTGCGAGAGCATTCGGATTCAAAATTGTGGCTTACTCTGGATTAGAAACTGGTAATCGTGAAAAAGTATCTTATGTTCTTGTGCAAAAAAATATGCGTTTCGTTGTGTCTGGGGCTTTAAATAGTGACAATCGTATTGCAGAGTTTGTAAAGACTCATGGTGATGGCGTGAAAGATGTGGCATTACTTGTTGACGATGTTGATAAAGCATACTCAGAAGCGGTGAAACGTGGTGCCGTCGCAATTGCTCCGCCTGTAGAGTTAACAGATGAGAACGGTACATTGAAAAAAGCAGTTATTGGTACGTATGGTGATACAATTCATACGCTTGTAGAGCGTAAAAATTATAAAGGAACATTTATGCCAGGATTCCAAAAGGCTGAGTTTGATATTCCATTTGAAGAGTCAGGTTTAATTGCTGTAGACCATGTAGTTGGTAATGTTGAAAAGATGGAAGAGTGGGTTAGTTATTACGAGAACGTTATGGGCTTTAAACAAATGATCCATTTTGATGATGATGATATTAGTACAGAGTATTCAGCATTAATGTCGAAGGTTATGACAAATGGAAGTCGTATTAAGTTCCCTATTAACGAGCCAGCAGATGGAAAGAGAAAATCACAAATTCAAGAATATCTAGAGTTTTATAATGGAGCAGGTGTACAGCATCTTGCTTTACTAACAAATGACATTGTTAAAACAGTAGAAGCGCTACGTGCAAATGGTGTGGAGTTTTTAGATACACCAGATACTTATTATGATGAGTTAACTGCACGAGTTGGAAAAATTGATGAGGAAATTGATAAGTTGAAAGAATTAAAGATTTTAGTAGATCGCGATGATGAAGGATACTTACTACAAATCTTTACGAAACCAATTGTAGATCGTCCAACTTTATTTATTGAAATCATTCAGCGTAAAGGTTCTCGTGGATTTGGAGAAGGAAACTTTAAAGCGTTATTCGAATCAATTGAAAGAGAACAAGAGCGTCGCGGGAATTTATAAAATTTATATCCACCAGCAATCATTCTTTTGCTGGTGGAAATTTCATTTTCATAAGGAGGAATCATGATGAAATTTGTTACATTTCGTCTTCCTTCAAAAGAAATGCGAGCTGGATGGCTTGAAGGTGACAAAGTAATCGATATGAATCTTGCTAGTGGTGGAAAATTACCTTCTTCTATGTTCGCCTTTTTAGAGAAAGCGGATGAGTATGTAGAAGTGTTGCGTAATATTAATAATCCGGAAAAGGGCATATATTCTTTAGAGGAAGTGCAATTAGCGGCAGCGATTCCTAATCCGAGTAGTATTAGGGATTTTTATGCATTTGAACAGCACGTAAAAACGGCACGTAGCCGAAGAGGGTTAGATGTTGTACCTGAATGGTACGATATACCGGTTTTTTATTTTACGAACCATCGTGCTGTAATTGGTCCAGATGATGTTGTAATTAGTCCGAAGAAATCTAAAAAACTTGATTATGAGTTAGAGATTGCTTGCGTAATTGGGAAAGAAGGAAGAAATATTTCTCGTGAGCAAGCAGAGGAATATATTTTTGGTTATTGTATTATGAATGATTGGAGTGCAAGGGACTTACAAGCAACAGAAATGAAGGTAGGACTTGGTCCAGCGAAAGGAAAAGATTTTGCAACTTCATTAGGAGCGTACCTTGTTACGAAAGAGGAACTAGATATTTATCGTAATGGTGACCGTTATGAGTTAGAGATGACTGCTCATGTAAATGGAAAGCTATTATCAAAAGGGAACTTCCAAGATATTTACTATACATTTGCTGAAATGATTGAACGTGCTTCGGAAGACGTTACGTTATATCCAGGCGATGTGATTGGTTCTGGAACAGTAGGAACAGGTTGTATTTTAGAACTAGGCACAGAAGAGTGGCTACAAGATGGTGATGTGGTAGAACTTACGATTACTGGTTTAGGTACATTACGTAATACGGTCAAAATAGAAAGGGAAGCAGGTGATGGGCATGTTTTATCGTCACATGGGGGAGCTACCTCATAAACGACATGTACAATTCCGTAAAAAAGATGGGTCGCTTTATCGTGAACAGGTAATGGGAACAAAAGGTTTTTCTGGTACGCAATCTATTTTGTATCATCATTATATGCCAACGGAAGTAGGGCATGCGGCATTATCTCATTCTTGTCAGTTGCAGTATGAAGAAGATGTTGCTCTTTCTCATCGTCACTTTCGCACGAAAGAAAATAAAAAAAGTGGTGATGCAGTAAGCGGAAGAAACTTTATACTTGGGAATGAGGATTTATTAATCGGAGTAGTGAGCCCAACAGAAAAAATGGACTATTTCTACCGTAATGGTGATGGCGATGAAATGTTGTTTGTCCATTACGGAACAGGAAAAATTGAAACGATGTTTGGAACGATTCATTATCGAAAAGGCGATTATGTAACAATTCCAATTGGAACGATTTATCGTGTTATTCCGGATGAAGGAGAGACTAAGTTTCTTGTTGTAGAGGCAAATAGTCAAATTACAACACCGCGTCGCTATCGTAATGAATATGGACAATTGCTAGAGCATAGTCCGTTTTGTGAGAGAGATATTCGTGGTCCTGAAAAATTAGAGACGTATGATGAAAAAGGTGAGTTTGTCGTAATGACAAAGTCGAGGGGATATATGCATAAACATGTTTTAGGACATCATCCGTTAGACGTTGTTGGTTGGGATGGCTATTTATATCCGTGGGTCTTTAATGTAGAGGACTTTGAACCAATTACAGGTCGTATTCATCAGCCACCTCCAGTACATCAAACGTTCGAGGGTCACAATTTCGTTATTTGTTCTTTCGTACCACGTTTATATGACTATCATCCAGAATCTATTCCGGCACCGTATTATCATAGTAACGTGAATAGTGATGAAGTACTGTACTATGTAGAAGGTAACTTTATGAGCCGAAAAGGTGTGGAGGAAGGGTCTATTACACTTCATCCGAGCGGCATTCCTCACGGTCCACATCCTGGGAAAACAGAGGCGAGTATAGGGAAAAAAGAAACGCTTGAATTAGCTGTTATGATAGATACATTCCGTCCGCTTCGTATTGTAAAACAAGCACATGAAACAGAAGATGAAAAATATATGTATAGCTGGATTGAAGAGGGATCATATACTGTGAAATAAATAAAAAGAGGCATGCTCAATAACGAAGCATGCCTCTTTTATGGAATCGACATGTATAATAATACCAAAAAAAGTTATAGAAAGATATATAGAAAGAATGATCAAGATAATGCGTATTCATAAGAATTTCTACTTATTTCGACAAAGATTAATGTGGTAATTTTTAGTTTGAAAATTTGTATTTTTCTGATTCTATATATAATATAATTGTTGGGGAACTAAGGGGGTAATTTATGAAGAATACGTGGCGTGAATTACGGGAGATGGACCGTAACGTATGGATTCGGTTTATTGGAGAGACGTTAAATGGAATTGCGATGATGATGTTGATGCCGTTTTTTGCATTATATTTAAAAGATAAGGTGGATTCTTTATTACAGGTTGGAGTGATTATGGCGCTTTCTCCAATTGCTGCAAGCTTTGGAGCAATTATAGGAGGAAGGATTGCTGATATATATGGAAGAAAACCGATTATGATATTTTCGATGGCGAGTAATGCAGTATTAATGCTCGGTTTTTTATTTATAGAAGGATTTATTCCGTATGCGATTTTATCTATTTTTTTAGGATTAAGTAATTCGTTATTTCATCCAGCTGCATCAGCGATGGTTGCGGATGTAACGGCGCCAGAAAAAAGAACAGAAGCATATGGTTTATTACGAATGGGGCACAATATAGGTGCTGCAATTGGTCCGATAATGGGGGCTTCAGTAGTTATGTTATCGAAGAACCTTGTGTTTATTATTGCCGCATCTACGATGTTATTTTATGCATTACTTGTATTCGTCCTTATTCAAGAGACAATGCCAAAGAGTACGAATAAAGAAGGTGATACAGAAAAAGAATCAGGAGCAGTGTGGAAAATTGTATTGCGAGATAAGGCACTCATGATTTATTTATTAGCAGGTATCATTATTTCGATGGGATTTTCTCAAACAGAAGGCATGTTGCCACTGCACTTTGACAATGAAATGAAAGGTATTTTTGGAACTAACAATCCATATCCATATTTAATGGCTTTAAATGGACTATTAGTTGTGTTGTTCCAATTTCAAATTTCAAAATGGGTCACGGATAAACCTGTTGGAAAGACGATGTTATATGGTGCATGTTTGTTTGGGATTGGGTTATTTTTTATAGGGTGGTTACCGAAGTGGTTTGGAGGACTTGATACAAATGCTACAATTATTTTAATAACGTTACTGTTTGTGTATGCCATATATACGTTAGGTGAGATGATTATGTCGCCTGTACAGATGACGTTTGTAGCGAATTTGGCTCCTGAGCATTTAAGAGGGACTTATATGGGAGCTGCAAGTTTGCAGTGGATTACAGGAAGTGCATTCGGTCCACTTCTTGGAGGTTTTTTATTAGACCGATTACTTGGCCACTTTCTATTTACAATTTTAGCTTTCGGTTGTGTAGTTGCAGGTATTGTATATATTTCTTTAGACCGTCTCGTTGAACAAAGGCAAAAAAGCACACTAACCAAACAATCTTCTTAATAATTAGATGACATACACAAAAAGGGGATTTCTACATATTTTAGGTACATAACTAGGTTGGATTGCAATTTTATCCCACTTTAATGGGCAGTAAGACCCCCACCTCAAAATTCAGCGAAAGTAAGGAATTTAGGTGGGGGATCAACTGCCCATAAAAGTCCGATTGGTTCAACTAATAATCAGTAGGGGATGAAGCCCCCCACTGATTAAAGTTTCACTTTATATATTTATCAAGAAAGTTAAGTGGAAAAAGTATAGAGAACCAATAAGTGGTGTCATTTAATTATTTGTGGAAGTTGCATTTTATTTCAAATAGGAACTACCTATTTTTATAAAAAGTGCTAAAATAGAAAAATGAAAACAATTGGTTAGGGTGATTTCAGTGACAAAAATTAAATTAGGTTTATTATATGGTGGAAAATCAGCTGAGCATCAAGTTTCGCTACAAACGGCTCTTGCTGCTATTAAAGCATTAAATCAAGATAAATTCGAGATTCATCCAATTTATATTACAGAACAAGGTCAATGGGTGCGCGGTGAGCGTATTGAAGGCGAAGTAACAAATGTTGAAGTTCTAAAAATGAGCGGTGCAGAAAATGCGATTTCTCCGTTATCTTTAAGCACAGAAATCATTCCATCTGCAAATGCTGAGGAAAATGCTATCGACGTTATTTTCCCATTACTACATGGACCAAATGGTGAAGATGGAACGGTTCAAGGATTATTAGAATTAATGAACATTCCTTATGTAGGAAATGGTGTTCTAGCATCTGCTGCTGGTATGGATAAAGTTGTTATGAAAAACATTTTTGCAGAAGCTGGATTGAAACAAGCGAAATATGCATCGTTCATTCGTAGCGGATGGGAAAAAGATCGTGAAACAGCATATGAAAAAGTAGAAGCAGTATTAGGATACCCTTGCTTCGTAAAACCAGCAAACCTTGGTTCAAGTGTTGGGATTAATAAGTGTAAAAATCGTGAAGAACTTGAGAATGCATTTGAAGAGGCATTCCAATTTGACCGTAAAATTATTGTGGAAGAAAATATCGTTGGACGTGAAGTAGAAGTTGGTGTACTAGGTAATGATGAACCGAAATGTTCAGTTGTAGGTGAAATCGTACCTAAAAAAGACTTCTATGATTATAAGTCGAAATACATCGATGGTGATACAGCGTTAATTATTCCAGCTGAAATGACAGAAGAAGAGTCTAATGTTATTAAGCGAGATGCGATTGTTGCATTCCAATCGTTAGATGGTGCTGGCTTAACGCGAGCTGATTTCTTCTTAACGAAAGATGGAGAAGTATACATTAACGAAGTGAATACGATGCCAGGATTTACGCCGTTTAGTATGTTCCCTCTACTATGGCAACATACTGGATTACCGTATCCGGAATTAATTGAAGAGCTAATTCGTTTAGCAATGGAGCGTCACGAAGAAAAACAAAAAATTAAATATACAATCTAACAAAAAAAGGAGGAGGCACTATTCGAAGGAATAGTGCTTCCTCTATGTAAGGAGTGTTTTTATGATAAATCGAACGTTAAAACAAGTAGAACAAATGACAAATGGTACGGGATTAGCAGAGCAGTATGAGGGAATTACTATACAAGGAGTGTCTATTGATACGAGAAAAATCGAAAAAGGAAACTTATATGTTCCGATTCAAGGTGAACGTTTCGATGGACATGCTTTTGTAGATAAAGCTGTTGAAAATGGAGCTGTGGCGACATTATGGATGAAAGATGTAGCAAATCCACCTGAGAATCTTCCGGTTATTTTTGTAGAAGACACGCTATCAGCATTACAAATGTTAGCAAAAAACTATCGCGACCAATTGGATGTTAAAGTGATTGGTGTGACAGGTAGTAACGGTAAAACATCTACAAAAGATATTGTAACAAGTCTTCTTGCGACTAAATTCAAAGTTCAAAAAACAGAAGGAAACTTCAATAACCATATCGGGCTCCCTCTTACTATTTTAAACTTAGAAGAAAATACAGAAGTGGCTGTATTAGAAATGGGAATGTCAAGCCGCGGGGAAATTGAATTCCTATCTAAGTTAGCTCGTCCAAATGCAGCTATCATTACGAACATTGGTGAAGCACATTTAATGGATTTAGGCTCTCGTGAGGCAATTGCTGAAGCGAAATTAGAAATTGTGACAGGATTACAAGAAGGTGGAGTGTTCGTATATAACGGAGACGAGCCATTATTAACAAATCGTGTTCCTGAAATGAATCTAATAGCTGAAACAGTTACGTTTGGTGATGCTAGAGCAAATGATTATTATCCAACGACTGTAACGTTACAAGCAACTGGGACACACTTTAAAATGAATAGAGAAGAAAACATTTCATTCTATCTACCAGTATTAGGGAAACACAATGTGTATAATACGCTTGCTTCTATGGCAATTGCGAAACACTTTGGTGTAACGTGGGAAGAGATGAAAGAAGGTTTAGTAACGCTTCAAATGACAGGCATGCGTATGGAAATTGTAAAAACAAATAGTGGATTAACAATTATCAACGATGCTTATAATGCAAGTCCAACAGCTATGGAAGCAGCATTCCACCTAATGAATGGTTTAGATGGATTCTCTAAAAAAATTGTTGTTCTCGGCGATATGTTAGAGCTTGGAGATCAAGAAGTACAGTTTCATTATGAGGTAGGTAAATTAATCGATCCAGCAAAAATCTCCTATGTGTTCACATATGGTAAATTAGGGGCTCAAATTGCTGAGGGAGCGAAAATTAATTTCCCTAACGAACGTGTGAAGGCTTATGATAATAAAGAAGAGTTAGTAAAAGAGTTGCAAGCAGTAGTCGATGCAAAAGATGTTGTATTAGTCAAAGCATCTCGCGGTATGAAATTGGAAGAAGTAATTACGATGTTGAAATAATTGGTGTATATAAATAGGGATGATAGCAACGAAAAAAGAAGAAACTTATAATAAGCGCTTACAGTAAATATAAAAAAATAAAAGTGAAGAAAAAAACTCTTAATATGAAAATAAGGTAACAGTTGGGTTTGCTTTTTACACATACAAAACTTATAATTGATAAAGTGTAATAACGTTTAGAAGTATTTTCGTGAAGAATATACGCCCGTTTATATACGTGAGCATTCAGGAAAAGGGCTTTTCCGCAAATTCGGAAAACGCCTTTTTTTAAATGATAAGTATAGGATAGAAAAGGAGAAGTAACATTGACAACATTTCGAGAATTAGGATTAAGTGATTCTTTACTGCAATCTGTTGAAAGTATGGGCTTTGAAGAGGCTACGCCAATTCAAGCTGAAACAATTCCACATGCATTGCAAGGTAAGGATATTATTGGGCAAGCACAAACAGGTACAGGGAAAACAGCAGCATTCGGATTACCACTATTAGATAAAGTGGATACACATAAAGAATCGGTTCAAGGTATTGTTATCGCGCCAACGCGTGAATTAGCAATTCAAGTTGGAGAAGAGCTATACAAAATTGGTAAACATAAACGCGTTCGTATCTTACCAATTTACGGTGGTCAAGATATTAACCGCCAAATTCGTGCTCTAAAAAAACACCCACACATTATTGTTGGTACGCCGGGTCGTATTTTAGATCATATTAACCGTAAAACACTTCGCTTACAAAACGTAGAGACAGTTGTTCTTGACGAAGCGGATGAAATGTTAAACATGGGCTTCATTGAAGATATTGAAGCAATTTTAACAGATGTGCCAGAAACACATCAAACATTACTATTCTCAGCGACAATGCCGGACCCAATCCGTCGTATTGCTGAGCGTTTCATGACTGAGCCTCAACACATTAAAGTAAAAGCAAAAGAAGTAACAATGCCAAACATTCAGCAGTTCTATTTAGAAGTGCAAGAAAAGAAAAAGTTTGACGTGTTAACACGCTTACTAGATATTCAATCTCCAGAGCTTGCGATTGTGTTCGGTCGTACAAAGCGTCGTGTTGATGAATTATCAGAGGCATTAAATTTACGTGGTTATGCTGCAGAAGGTATCCATGGTGATTTAACTCAGGCGAAACGTATGTCTGTATTACGTAAATTCAAAGAAGGTTCTATTGAAGTTCTTGTTGCAACAGACGTTGCTGCACGTGGTCTTGATATTTCAGGCGTAACACACGTATATAACTTCGATATTCCACAAGATCCAGAATCATATGTTCACCGTATTGGCCGTACTGGTCGTGCAGGTAAAAAAGGTATTGCAATGCTATTTGTAACACCACGTGAATCTGGACAATTAAAAAATATCGAGCGTACAACAAAACGTAAAATGGACCGCATGGATGCACCGACACTTGACGAGGCACTAGAAGGTCAACAACGTTTAATCGCTGAAAAACTTCAAAGCACAATTGAAAATGAAAACTTAGCATACTACAAGCGTATTGCAGAAGAAATGTTAGAAGAGAACGACTCTGTAACAGTAGTAGCTGCTGCTTTAAAAATGATGACAAAAGAGCCGGATACAACTCCAATCGCTTTAACATCAGAACCACCAGTTGTTGCAAGAGGTGGCGGTTCTAAAAAACGCGGCGGTAACGGAGGCGGATACCGTGATGGTAACCGTAATCGTAGTCGTGATGGACGCGGTGGCGATGGTCGTAACCGTGACCGCAATCGTGATGGTCGTAATCGTGACGGTAACCGTGATCGCAATCGTGAAGGTAGCCGTGATGGTAACCGTGGTCGTCGTGGCGAAGGTCAAGGACGCCCAGGATCTTCAAACGGACGCGGCGAAAGAAAACATCATAGCCGTAAGCCACAAGCTTAATAATGAAAAAAGAGAATGCCCTTTGCCGGCATTCTCTTTTTTTTATTTCTGTAATTGTACATACTACATAATAACTTATGTAGAAATGAGGTGCCGCATGCTTGTAAGGCTTGGCTATGTCGCGATGAGTGTACATTTGAAAAATGCATCTCCATCTCAAACGATGACGTACGCGCAGTTTCAAAAAATAGATGATCGGGAAGCAGCGATTCGTAAACTTGAAAGAATTGCTAATTCGAATTTGGAAAACTGTTTACGATTATTAAAGCATAATAAAGGACATGACATATCGTTCTTTCGACTTAGTTCCAAGCTGATTCCTTTAGCGAATCATGAGGAGTTGTTAGATTGGAATTATATTCGCCCTTTAAAAGAAAATTTAAAAGTGCTAGGTGATTACGCTATTCGAATGAATATGCGTATTGATTTTCATCCAGATCATTTTGTTGTACTCAATTCAGCTGAGGAGAATATTTTTAAAAAATCTGTAAAGACGTTACAGATGCATAGAAAATTATTAAAAGGTATGGGGATTGAACATAAGCAACGATGTGTAATGCATGTTGGGGGTGGATATAAAGATAAAGAGCTTGCATTAGAGCGTTTTATAGAGAATTGGTCTAATGTCCCAAGAGGTATTCAGGAAATGATTATGTTAGAAAATGATGATACAACTTTTACGCTCGAGGACACATTATATTTAGGAGAAAAATTGGACATTCCCGTTGTATTTGATTTACATCACCATATGATGAATCATGATCGAGAAGATTGGCATGAAGATTGGGCGCGTGTCGTACATACGTGGGAATCGTCTTTGTTACCAGTGAAAATGCACATTTCTAGTCCTAGAGAGGGAAAAGACCCGAGAGCACATGCGGACTTTATTGATGTAGATACTTTTTTATCTTTTTTAAAAAAGATAAAGGGAAGTGTTCCACAAATTGATTGTATGATTGAAGCGAAGATGAAGGATGGGTCTTTATTTCAACTCATGAGGGATTTAAGTAAACAAACAGATGTGGAAATTATCGATGGTGCGAGCTTTTATATTAAATGAGCTCTGCACCATCGAGTTTTTTTATTAATAAAGGGGTGCAAATACCACCAATGATCAATCCTGTTAAATGGCTGATAGGGTTGGCAGAGGGATTGAAGAAAGTGAATAGTAGTAATATACATATCATGATTGAAAAAATAGCGATGTCTCTTGGATTGGAAGAACGATAGCGGCTATACATTAGAAATAACTGTGCACCTAGCAATCCGAAGATACCACCAGATGCCCCGGCATGAATATATTCATGGGGCATAATAAGATAAGAGAAAATATTTCCGAGAATGCCAGAAAGGAAAAAAATAATGATGAAAGAAAAGTGGCCTAGTTGTTTTTCAATAGAAGAGCCAAGGACGAATAAACAAATACTATTAGAAAGAAAATGTGATAAGTCTACATGTACGAGTAGGGAAGTTATGAGACGCCACCATTCTCCTTTAGCGATATATTCATTAGAAGCTGCCATAGGAAATAGGGAAAAATTTCCTAATATAATCATAATTAATTGTAAGAGAAGTAAAGCGATGACGATTGGTTGTAAGGAAATGCGGGCGGATGGTATGAGCATATTGTGAGTATCACTCCTTTTGCATCAGAAAGATTCTCTGTTATTCTTACAATATGAAAAAAGAAAGCTAAATAGAAGAAGGGGATTTTGAAATGATTGTAGGGATTGGAATCGATATTATTGAATTGAATCGAATTGAAAAAATGCTAGATGGAAAGCTTAAATTTATAGAACGTATTTTAACTGAAAGTGAACGTAATGTTGCTAAGGGGCTGAAGGGAAGCCGCCTTACAGAGTTTGTAGCTGGAAGATTTGCAGCGAAAGAGGCGTATTCAAAAGCGGTAGGAACTGGTATTGGGAAAGAAGTGAGTTTTTTAGATATTGAAGTGAGAAATGATGATAGAGGGAAGCCGATTCTTATTACGAGTACAGAACATATTGTTCATTTATCAATTAGTCATAGTAAGGAATTTGCTGTTGCTCAAGTTGTTTTAGAAAGCTCGTCACGCTAGTCTGCATATTTTATATCTTTGTCTCATATATTTGTGGTAGCGATAAGGAAGGTACATCTTCCATTCATTTATAGGGGCAAAGGGGCTGAAGTGATGAAAAGGCGTCTGTTTTTAGTTCTTGTCGGTTTATTAACCGTTTTTGTGTTGGCCGGTTGTATGGAAAAGAAACAAGATGATGTTGTGAGAGATTTAGAAGCGAAAGTAAAAGGGTTGAAAAGCTATCAAGCTGAAGCGAAATTATCTATTAAAACAGGGAATGAGCCTCAGGAGTATAAGGTAGAAATATGGCATAAGGAACCTTCTTTTTATCGTGTGAATTTGCAGAATGCGAAAAAAGATCAAAGCCAAATTATTTTAAGGAATGAAGAAGGAGTATTTGTATTAACGCCAGCTCTTAATAAGAGTTTCCGTTTCCAAAGTGATTGGCCGCAAAATAGTAGCCAGGCTTATTTATACGAATCTCTTGTGAGAGATATTTTACAGGATAAGAAAAACCTTACTTTTGAAAAAACAGATAAGCATTATATTTTTAAAACAAAAACAAACTATCAGCATCAAAACATGTTGCCGAGACAAGAGATTACGTTGAAGAAAAGTGATTTAACGCCAGTTTCAGTGAAGTTAATGGATAATGATCAAAATGTTCTTGTGAAAGTAGATTTCTCTAAAGTGAAATTCGGCGCGAAATTTGATAAAGGTGCATTTGATACGAAACAAAATATGTCTAGAGCGCAAGTAGATGTTCAAACAACAGCGAAAGAAGACAAACCATTTGCTATTTTGTATCCGCGTGATACGCCGCAAGGTATGACTTTGAAAGATGAAAAAGAGTTGAAGACAGACAGTGGCAAGCGTGCGATACTCACATACACTGGAAGTAAGAAATCCTTTACTTTAATACAAGAAAAGGCAAAAGTTGCAGAGGCTTCGTCAGCGATAAGTGTGAGCGGGGAATTGGTTGATCTTGGTTTTACAATTGGAGCATTGACGAAAGACTCTTTAACGTGGTCGCATAACGGAGTAGAATATATGCTCGTGTCTAAAGGTTTAGAGCCGAAGGAGCTGTTAATGGTTGCTCGTTCAGTTACAGAGAAGCAAGTGAAGTAAACTTCTTAGACGTGGTGATATATGTGCACCACGTCTTTTCTTAGTTTGAAGGGTGGATTTCATAAAAGAAGCATATAAAAGAATAAGCTTCGCATATCGTGTATAAGGAAGTGTGTTTATGGAAGAAGCGCCATTTTACCGTGACACTTGGGTGGAAGTGGATTTAGATGCCATTTATAACAACGTTACACATATTAAAGAATTTATCCCGAGTGATGTAGAAATTTTTGCCGTTGTTAAAGGGAATGCATATGGGCACGATTATGTACCGGTGGCTAAAACAGCATTAGAAGCGGGGGCGACAAGGTTAGCAGTTGCGTTCTTAGATGAAGCTTTAGTGCTTCGAAGAGCTGGTATTACTGCGCCGATTTTAGTGTTAGGTCCTTCTCCTCCTCGTGATATAAATGTAGCTGCTGAAAATGATGTAGCATTAACTGTTTTTCAAAAGGAATGGGTAGATGAAGCAATCAAACTTTGGGATGGTTCGTCTACGATGAAATACCATATTAATTTCGATAGTGGTATGGGGAGAATTGGAATACGTGAACGTAAAGAATTAAAAGGATTTTTAAAAAGCTTAGAAGGTGCACCATTCTTAGAATTGGAAGGAGTTTATACGCATTTTGCAACGGCAGATGAGGTGGAGACTTCTTACTTTGATAAGCAATATAACACATTTTTGGAGCAGTTAAGTTGGTTGAAAGAATTCGGAGTGGATCCTAAGTTTGTTCATACAGCTAATAGTGCTGCAACGCTACGTTTTCAAGGGATTACATTTAATGCAGTACGAATTGGCATTGCGATGTATGGGTTATCTCCATCTGTAGAAATACGCCCTTTTTTACCGTTTAAATTAGAACCAGCGCTATCATTGCATACGAAAGTTGCTCATATTAAACAGGTGATTAAAGGGGATGGAATTAGTTATAACGTCACTTATCGAACGAAGACGGAAGAATGGATTGCGACCGTTGCAATTGGCTATGCAGATGGCTGGCTTAGAAGATTGCAAGGATTTGAAGTGCTTGTAAATGGTAAAAGGGTACCGATTGTAGGGCGAGTAACGATGGATCAATTCATGATTCATCTTCCTTGTAAAGTGCCTCTTGGTACGAAAGTTACACTCATTGGAAGGCAAGGAGATGAATATATTAGCGCTACGGAGGTTGCGGAATATTCAGGGACTATTAATTATGAAATTATTACAACGATCAGTTTTCGTGTGCCGAGAATATTTATACGGAATGGTAAAGTTGTGGAAGTAATCAATTATTTGAACGATATATAGAAGGTAGTATGATTTGCTTCTTGTCATGTGAGAGGACTGTTCATTGGTTAAGAATAAGTTCATTTTTGACGAGAAGCTTTTTACTTATCTTTACTTTTAACATAATGTAACGTGAATTTAGCACGGAAACTTTTTCGTTTCTTGTTGTAATGAGATAAAAAATAAAAGAATATGAATGTTTTGTTTGTGAATTGGAAAACATAAGCAAGGAATAAGGAAGTCTTTGCAACAGGCTCCATACAATGGTATTATTACAATAGGTGTCATATATATATTTGGGTGTGTAGTTGACGGTGGAGGTGTATTTTTGTGTCCGAATCAAGTGTAACTACTGAAATCGTGGTTCGGTTGCCAAAGCAAATGGTAACGGAATTGGACGGAATTGGAAAACAAGAGAATAAGAATCGCCATGAACTAATTTGCCAGGCAACACAACTGTTATTGCGTCAACATAAGACGAAGAAACGCTACCAACATGAATCAATGCGACGTGGGTACATTGAAATGGGAAAAATTAATCTTGGTATTGCATCTGAAGCTTTCTTAGCAGAGTATGAAGCAGCTCATACAGTAGAACGCTTAGTTAGCGGGGGGTAATATTTTGATTGTAAAACGCGGCGACGTGTATTTTGCAGACCTTTCCCCAGTTGTTGGTTCTGAGCAAGGAGGCGTTCGTCCGGTTCTTGTCATTCAAAATGACATCGGAAATCGTTTTAGTCCAACGGTGATTGTAGCGGCTATTACTGCACAGATTCAAAAAGCGAAATTACCCACTCATGTGGAAATTGATGCGAAAAAGTACGGTTTTGAGAGAGATTCTGTTATTTTACTTGAGCAGATTCGAACAATCGATAAGCAGCGCTTAACGGACAAAATTACTCACTTAGATGAAGTGATGATGATTCGTGTAGATGAAGCGCTACAAATTAGTTTAGGACTAATAGATTTTTAAATCGGCAGTTTAAGTTGCTCTCTTTGAAGGGCAACTTTTTTTATTATAGAGGAGGTTACGGTTGTATATGGAAATGGTAGATAATCGACAAGCGTTAATGAAAATGTTAGTGAAGGAATTAGGCTTTACCGAAAAGCAAGTTCGTCATGTTATTCAATTAACAGAAGAAGGTAACACAGTTCCATTTATTGCTCGTTACCGAAAAGAATGGACAGGCTCTTTAGATGAAGTGCAAATTCGTACGATTTTAGAGAGATGGCAATATATAATGCAGCTTGAAGATAGAAAAGAAGAGGTTCTTCGTCTTATTGATGAGAAGGGGAAACTGACAGGAGAATTACGTCAGCAAATTGTGAAAGCTACAAAGTTGCAAGAAGTAGAAGATTTATATCGTCCATATAAAGAGAAGAGAAGAACGAAAGCAACGATTGCAAAAGAAAAAGGACTAGAGCCATTAGCTGAATGGTTATTGTTATATACAAAAGAAGATCCGAATCAGAAGGCAATGGAGTTTATAAATGCCGAGAAAGAAGTGCAATCTGCAGAAGAAGCATTACAAGGTGCTCAAGACATTATTGCAGAAATCGTTTCAGATGAAGCAGCATATCGTAGTTGGATTCGGAATGTTACTTTTAGAAAAGGTGTTATGTCTTCGGCTGTAAAAGATGAAGAGAAAGATGAAAAAAATATATATGAAATGTATTACGATTATGAAGAACCGTTGCAGAAAGTCGTGCCGCATCGTGTATTAGCGATGAATCGCGGTGAGAAAGAAGATATATTGAGAGTTTCTGTTGTTCCGCCAGTAGATGAGATAGTAACTTTCTTATATAAGAAAGTAATTCGTAATAACGATTCAAAAAGTGCACAGTATGTAAAGTTAGCAATTGAGGATGGTTATAAACGATTAATTCAATCCTCTATTGAAAGGGAGATTCGAAAAGAATTAACAGAAACAGCTGAGGAACAAGCAATACATATTTTCTCTGAGAACTTACGTAATTTGTTATTACAACCTCCAATGAAAGGAAAGGTTGTGTTAGCTGTAGACCCTGCATATAGAACGGGTTGTAAATTAGCTATCGTAGACGATACGGGGAAAGTTCTATATATTGATGTTATTTATCCGCATCCACCAGTGCGTAAATATGAAGATGCAAAAGCGAAAGTTCTTTCTATTATAGATAAATATCAGGTTGAAATGATTGCGATTGGGAATGGTACAGCTTCTAGAGAATCAGAAGAATTTATAGTTGATGTATTACAAAATGTGAAACGAGAAGTCTTCTATATTATTGTGAATGAAGCTGGTGCGAGTGTGTATTCGGCTTCTGATTTAGCCCGTGAGGAATTCCCAGATTTACAGGTTGAAGAAAGAAGTGCGGTTTCTATCGGTAGACGTCTGCAAGATCCACTTGCTGAACTTGTAAAGATTGATCCTAAATCAGTTGGGGTTGGACAATATCAACATGATGTGTCTCAAAAAAGATTAAATGAATCATTAACGTTTGTAGTAGAGACAGCAGTTAACCAAGTCGGTGTGAATGTAAATACAGCTTCAGTTGCGTTGTTGCAATATGTTTCAGGCTTATCAAAAACTGTTGCGAAAAATATTGTAGCAAAGCGTGAAGAAGAAGGGAAATTTACAAAACGAACAGACTTAAAGAAAATACCACGTCTAGGTGCGAAGACCTATGAACAATGTATAGGTTTCTTACGTATATTAGAAGGGGCAAACCCGTTAGACCGTACAGGTATTCACCCAGAACAATATAAAAATGTTGAATTGTTATTAAAGAGTCTAGGTTTATCAAAAGATGACGTAGGGCAACCACAATTACAAAAGAGTTTAGAAGAAGTGGAGATTTCTAAGTTGTCGGAAGAAACGGGAATTGGAGAGCCAACATTAGTCGATATTATAGATGCACTCATTAGTCCAGAGCGAGACATGAGGGATGAGTTGCCTAAACCGCTTCTGAAAAAAGGGATTTTGAAATTAGAAGATTTAAAACGTGGTATGGAACTGGAAGGAACAGTACGTAACGTTGTTGATTTTGGTGCTTTTGTTGATGTAGGTGTGAAACAAGATGGGTTAGTACATATTTCTAAACTAAGCAAACAATATGTGAAGCATCCGTTAGATGTTGTATCTGTTGGACAAATCGTCAAAGTATGGGTAGATGATATTGATACGAAAAAAGGTCGCGTTGCATTATCTATGTTGCCAATTGAATAGTAAGAGAAGAGAGCAGATGAAACTGCTCTTTTTTTATAGGGCAAAACGTGTAATGGATTAGGAACTTTGATGTATTTTGCTATAATAAAACCAGCATTCATTTAATAATTTAATTTGATACCGGTTTTTTTCAAAATATGCGCGTTGCATTTGTTTTTTGAGCCATGTAGGCATAGGAATCCCTCCTTGTTTAATCCTACTCTCATAAATGTAAGGTACTATTGATGAGAGGTTGGTGAGTGGATTTCTATTTTTGCTATGTTTTTAGAAACCACGCTTCTTGAATGAGGATGGGTATATGTACTATTTAATATATGTATAAGAGAGGAGAAAAGTGTAAAAATATTTTTTTGTTTAGGAGGAATGAAAATGGATGAGCAAGAAATACAGCGGCTAGTGGAAGAAGTATCGCTACAATATTTCGAAATGCCATTTTTACATAAGGTGATGTTTAATAGTAGATTGCGCACAACTGGTGGGCGTTATCTATTGAATACACACAATATTGAACTGAATTATCGATATTACGAAATGTATGGGAAAGAAGAATTAGTTGGAATTGTTAAACATGAACTTTGTCATTATCACTTACATATTACAGGAAGAGGGTATAAGCATCGGGATAAGGATTTTCGAGAACTATTAAAGGAAGTTGATGCACCACGATTTTGTAAACGTATGGTGAATGCAGAGAAAGAAAAAAGGGTTTATGTATATGAATGTATGGAGTGTTTGCTTCAATATGTAAGAAGACGTCAAATTAATACGAAAAGATATGTCTGCGGAAAGTGTAAAGGTAAACTAAATCTGATAAAGAAAACATCTTGACAGTGAAAACGTAATCCAGTATATTATAAACATGTCACGTTTGTACAAGATGTTGTGAAAAAACCTCTTGACTTACGATGAGAATTTTTATAAGATACAAATTGTCTTTATTATTCCGCAGTAGCTCAGTGGTAGAGCTATCGGCTGTTAACCGATCGGTCGTAGGTTCGAGTCCTACCTGCGGAGCCATACAGAGAAGTACCCAAGTGGCTCAAGGGGCTCCCCTGCTAAGGGAGTAGATCGCGAACGCGGTGCGAGGGTTCGAATCCCTTCTTCTCTGCCATTCATATTGGCCCGTTGGTCAAGTGGTTAAGACACCGCCCTTTCACGGCGGTAACACGGGTTCGAATCCCGTACGGGTCACCACTTCGGAGGATTAGCTCAGCTGGGAGAGCACCTGCCTTACAAGCAGGGGGTCGGCGGTTCGATCCCGTCATCCTCCACCATAATATTATAATGAAAAGTAAAATGATATTAATGTAAAGATTAAATGGTCCCGTGGTGTAGTGGTTAACATGCCTGCCTGTCACGCAGGAGATCGCCGGTTCGACCCCGGTCGGGACCGCCATTTTAACTTCTGCTAATTGGCAGTTGTTTTTTATTGGTCATTATGGTACAATAACATTTGTCTTTGAAAAGAAGATAAGTATTTCGATGGGCTATAGCCAAGCGGTAAGGCAACGGACTTTGACTCCGTCATGCGCTGGTTCGAATCCAGCTAGCCCAGCCATTTACGAGCCATTAGCTCAGTTGGTAGAGCATCTGACTTTTAATCAGAGGGTCGAAGGTTCGAGTCCTTCATGGCTCACTTTTGTTTTTTCCGCGCGGTCGTGGCGGAACGGCAGACGCGCTAGGTTGAGGGCCTAGTGGGGGAAACCCCGTGGAGGTTCAAGTCCTCTCGGCCGCATCAAAAAATCTTTTAAAAAAGTACTTGCATTTGAAAATGTAGTATGATAAGATAATTGAGTCGCCAAAATACAACGACGAAAGAACATCATGAATAAGCGCCCGTAGCTCAATTGGATAGAGCGTTTGACTACGGATCAAGAGGTTAGGGGTTCGACTCCTCTCGGGCGCGCCAATTACGGGAAGTGGCTCAGCTTGGTAGAGCACCTGGTTTGGGACCAGGGGGTCGCAGGTTCAAATCCTGTCTTCCCGACCACGCGGGTGTAGTTTAGTGGTAAAACAAGAGCCTTCCAAGCTCTGGTCGAGAGTTCGATTCTCTTCACCCGCTTTTAGTTCTTTGAAAACTGAACGAAACAAACAACGTGAAACGTCAATTTTTATTTTATGATGCTAGACAAACTAACTTTATTGGAGAGTTTGATCCTGGCTCAGGATGAACGCT